>CAZHTS010000021.1:0-60961 GCA_964535315.1 uncultured Anaerolineaceae bacterium | reverse complement strand
GGCCGGAGTGCTTGTTGGGCATGCCGAAGTCCATGTAAACTGTTCCCAGGGTGTCCTGCCACTCAACTACGCTATTGAGCAGGACACCGACGGCGGTGCTGAACTCCGCCCAGCACCAGGGCTGCGGATAGCGGCTGCGCAGCCGGTTCCACAGCGCCTGGGTCTCCGGGGTGTCGGTCAGGGGCAGGATCTGTTGGGTCGAGCGCAAATGAGCCGGCAGAGCCTCCAGTGCAGCCTGCGTCAGATCCAACCAGTCATCGAAAACCTGGGACGGGCTGTGCCCACTGGCGGCGACTTGTTCCAGATGTTTAATAATGCTAAGGGCGTAACGGTTCATACAAATAACTTCCTGGGTTTATTTGGTTTGCACAGTGTTGATATACCCGGACATTTCAACGATCGACTTCTGTCTCTCAATCTCTTTTTTAGAAAGCCTGCTCTTTCCTTTTGCCCCCTTCGGGTAAATATTGTTTGCCATAATAAAAGCCTCAACCAAAACCCCCATCCATGCCCGCATATCTTTACGGTAAGCGTTGTATAAGTCGGTGATTTCCATCTCTTGCACCCTGGTCACCTGCACCCAGATGCTTTTTGAGGCCCTTCTGTTGTTGCTGTAAGGCGAGTAGAACCAACAGTCAACGCTGGGCGCATTAAGGACGGTGGCTATTATTTGAACAAGTAGTTTCTTTTCGTGCTCATTCTGATAATCAAATTTGACGATGTTCGTTTCCAGGCCCAGGTCTGCATTGGTCAGTTTATACTTTGCCATCATGCGTTGAAGCGCCGCTCTTGCTGCCTGACGCTCCCCATCTGTGGCCCCATTTTCTATCAGCGCCAGAATACCCTTGATTTTCTGCATTACTTTTTCTTCCATGCGTATTTAAAAAACGAGCCGGCGTTTTGGGAAACAAAAGGCCCCGGTTTGAATCCCGGGGCTATTTGTTTCACTTTACATATTCGCTTAACTCAAGATGTTATAGGCCAAAAATTCTTTCGCCACTTTCTTGCAGGCCAGATCGCACCACACCTGGTGTTCGCTCACCTGACGCCCCCCTTTGCCTAAACCGATCACCAGTTGGGCTTTGGTTGGGTGCCCGGACAATAAGACATGATCGATTGCCATCCAGTTCACCAGACGCAGCCGGGCGGCCCTAAATTTTACGTGCAACCACTGAGGGATTCCCCCCCACCTGTACCCTTCAAAAACCCTGCCGAGGGTTATGCTGCTATCAGAATAAACCGTTCCAATCCAGTCAGGCTGCAAGGCCAGGAGGCCGGCAACCACTGCGCACATTTCAGCCTGGTTGTTTGTTATCTTGGGTACTCGGGCAGCGGCCGGGCGGATAATGCCGGAATGTTCAAGGATAACCTCGCCATCCTGCACAATGCGATAGGCAAAGGTACCGCCAAAGATTGATGGGTTCTTCCGAATAACACCGCCATCAGCAAATAATTGGTTCATTGGACTGTTTCCTGATTGTGGCCGTTATTTTGGGCGAAACTATAATTTTTCCAGCGCCGGGCAACACGATCAGAGCAGCCATATTTTGCAACAATATCGGCTGTCGTCATGTTCTGGATTAAAGCCCGGTCTTCTGCGGGCAATTCCCGCCAGTCGGACTGTCCGGTCAGTGTCCGGTCAGTGTCCGGTTTATCACTCTGTCCGTGTGTCCGCATAAATAACCGTTCTTCCCGGCGCTCTATCTTTTCTTGTCTGATCGTCTCCATACGGCGAGCATGAGAAGAACGCAGGGCCAGAACCACGGCAGCGCAGACCGATAACGAGGATAACAGGGCTTTGGCGATTTTATTCATGGTAGGCTCGTTGTCGAGAATGACATTCACGGTCATCACCACTGCGAGGTAAAAAATAGCGGTAACACCTGCAACTACGGCTGGGGCGCGCTGATCTGATTTGCGCCTGGCGTCGTTATAATCCCAAAACTGGAAAGTCGTTGTAACTGCACTGAGGCCCAACAGTTCGACCACGGCAGCGCCACCAAACGCCACCCAATCTGGGAAGCGCAAACTATCGACCATGCTTTTCCAGGCCATATAGGCAGGGATCAATGGGGCAAGCCAGGGGGATGTTGCAGCAATGACATCCACCAACAGTCCCTCTACCTCGGCTATGAAGCGGCGACACCCTTCGAGTGCGTATACAACGCGATCGGTAAAACTTCTCATACTGCCACCTTGAACTTCGGGTTAAGTAATGGCTGCCGGCTGGCTGGCTCTATCCAGTCCAGGCCGACAAATTCAAAGAAATCATGCTCTTCAGGCATCAAAACGATGTTATGGCAATTCCAGATCGCCCCATCATGCACCTCTGCAAATGATGGCAGCAGGCCAGGATAACGTACTCCATCAACAGGTTTTGTCATGAACCGTCTGGGTGTTACAAACTGATGACTCAGAATCGAAGGCCCGGTGCGCAATGTGGCGATCAGGCCCCACTGGGCAGGTGGAATAACGATAAACAGGTCAATGTTAATTCCCTCGAACAGCGCGATTTGTTTGTATCTCGGCCCGTTTTTGATAAAACGGCCATAATTAAGCTCCAAGATGTTCCCAATCTCGTTTTCAAACAGATTGATGATGGAAAACTGAGAGCCGAACAAATCACAAGCCTGCTCAGTCTTTGGGATAACAACAAGCTCGATGTCTTTTACATCGGGCTTATTACGGGCGATTGAGCCTTTGATCTCCCCTCGCTGTATAAACGGGGAGAGATCGGCCAATACACGCTCTGCAATTTTTCTGGCTGTCTCAAGTTCCATGATCATTCCACCTGGGCTTCTGCTCTGATGCCCTCGACTGTCATATCGCTGAGGTTAAGACGCAACTGACGGGGGTGAATTGTGACCTCGACATCGCCGGCGTCATTGTCTGCGAATACAGCCAGGGCATGAGCCGTTTCCATATTTTCTTGATCGATGTCAACAACAAAAGAAACCGTTATCTCACCTTTGGCAAGATCGGCTTTTACTGATTTGATATTGGCTGTTTGGAAAAGCATGGGATTATCACCTTTTTGAAGAGTAAGCCCCAGCCGGCCGGTGGAGGAGGACACCGGCCGGCTTTGAATGGGGCACACCACAGGAGAAACAAGGCGGTGGAACGTCCGCCAGAGCCCAGAGCGGGACTTGAACCCGCAACTTGCTGTTTACAGTACAGCTACTCTTCGTTGAGTTACCTGGGCTTGCCGGCCCGCAGGGGATCGGGCCGGTTTTTTATCCCGCCAGGCTACCTGTAAAAATGCGGGAATCTGTCAAATTGGTGCGGCGCCTTTGGCCGAATACCTCAAGGAGAAACGAACGAATTTTTACGACGCCGCACCGAATTGGGCGGTTTTGAAGTGATCTCCACCGTCCATCGCCTGCCTCATTCCAGGCTGTCACTGCTACCTTTTTCCCATTGGATTTGCAGCAATGGGCTTCAACCACATGACGTTGGGGCGTCAACCCCTGTGGTATTGGTAATGGAACCTGGCGGACTCGAACCGCCACTTTCTGGATGCAGACCAGACGAGCTCCCATTGTTCTAAGGTCCCGGGCTAACATTTTATATTTTGTTATCAACGTTCCATGCATATAACAAATGCCGTTTATCTTTGGGTAGTAATTCGCATGGTATTTCTAAGCTCTTGCAAAGCCTGATCGCACATGTATTGAACTTTGCCACGCTTCAGAGACAAACGTGTGGCGATTTGCTGATACGACATTGGCTTCTTGCCATTCAGGCCATAACGAAGGATCAACAATTTGCGATTCGGCTCACTGATTTTATCGATGGCTTTGCGAAGCAGATCGGATTCCAACGCATGAAAGGCGCTGTCCTCAACATTTATCGATGGGTCGGCCATCATTTCGCCAGTTGTGGTTTGATCCTCTTCACCAACAGGGGTATCCAGGCTGCGCACGGATATTTTCAAACTCTGGATATAAACTTCCTTCAAGCCGGTTCTTTCTTGCATTTCTTCCAGGGTCGGCTCACGTTGGTATTCAAGCGCCAGCACAGATCGTTGGTAAATGGCCCTGCCCCGCTTTTCGTGGACATGACAGGGAAAACTCACGGTAAATCCGTCATGCCGTCCGTTTCTAATCATGCGCTGGCGGATCCAATAAACCGCATAGGTGGTGAACTTGACACCGCGACCAGGGTCATAGGTTTGTAGAGCACGCAAAAGCCCCATACGGCCGTATTGCATGAGGTCTTCCAGGGGTGTATCGCCGCAGGTGCGTTTTGTTTTTATGGCAAGCTGATAAATCAGGCGCTCGTTATGCGCTAAAATCGTATCAAACACAGCAGTTTCGCCGGCCTGATAACTTGCGACCAGCTTTGCCAGCTCCTCATCTGGCAGAATTGGGTGATTTAGCTCAGGAAACATAGAAAATTTGCCCTATTTTCTAAACAGGCAGGCCCAGGAGCGGCTCTGCTCATCATTGACGTGTTTTGGGGTGTCTTTGTGAAACATGGCCGCTCTACGGGCTTCCTAGCGAATCGAGTTTTCGAAACGGGTCTTATCTGCCAGGTAGACCACCTTAGCAGATCCAACCGGGCCGTTACGGTGTTTTGCAACCTTGATCCGGCTCGACTTGATTCGCTCGCCACTCATTTCATGGACGATGAACATAACCACATCGGCGGCTTTCTCACCAGCTTGCTCCAGATCAGACAGTTGCGGTTCGCTGTCATCTCGACGGCCCTCAACAGATCGGTTCATCTGGTGGGCTGCCAGAACTGGAACTTTGAATTCTCTGGCAATGGCCTTCAGGCCATATGAAAGCCGGTTGATTCGCTCGTGTTCCTTTGCCCCGTTCATTTGGGCATCCATCATATTGACCTGATCGACCAACACCAGATCAATTCCCAGGTCTGCGATCTTTCGCATTTTTTGCCGCATCATAGGCAAGGAAAGGATCGGGGTGTCATCAAAATAGATATTTGCCAAATCCAGGGCTTCGACGGCGCCATAATAAGATGCCCACTCGTCGTCCCTGATCCTCCCATCTCTGATCCTGTTACCTGGGATATCACTTAGTTGGGCCAGCATCCGGTTTACAAATTGTTCGGTGGGCATCTCCATGCTGAAAATTGCTACACGCTTGTTGTTCCTGACGGCCGCATTTACGGCAACCGTGCCCATGAACGCAGTTTTACCCTGGCCTGGCCGGCCGGCAATGAGCAAGAGGTCGCCGGGGTGCATACCACCCAGGGTATTATCCAGATCGATCAAACCAGTAAGAATGGATTTGGTCTTGCCGCTCATGGCATCTTCATTGGCCTTTACGGCTAGTTTGACCGCATCTGTGGACGTGAGCATGGCATTTGTGGTCGCCCCAGAGAAAACTGCAATGCTACCCAATTCCTTTTCGATCTCGCCAATGATTTCTCCAGAGCGTTTGCCATTCAATGCCCAGGCAGCGCCCTGATTCATCAAAGCCAAAATTTTCCGCTTCGCTGCATAATCATGCACTTGAAATGCGTAACTGGCAGCATGCATGCTTGTGGGTGTGGCGTTGATCAGGCGCATAATCGCAGCCGTGCCGTTTGTAGTCGAGTCGCAACTGGCATAATCCTCAAGCCGTCCCATGCGATTAAGTTCGTCGGCTACGGTGACAATATCGACCTGCATCCCTCGACCAACCAGGTCGATCATGGCCTGCCATAGCCATCCGTGGGGGTGCCAGTAAAAATCACTGGCACTCACCACGTCAGAGAATTGAGAGATCGAATCCGGGTCAATCAAGGCTGATCCGAGAACAGCCTCCTCAGCTTCAAGATTGCATGGTTGATCGTTGTGCATGGCGCTCCTCTAATCTCCGCTTAAATTCTTTCCAGCCAGGCGGAGGTGTATTGCGGGATTGCAATGGCTCCACCACGGGGGGCTGTTCCTGAACAGGTTGCTCTGTTTGCCGCTGGTTGAGTATCCCAACTTCGGCGGATAGCGTACGATAGATCGCCCCAGGATGTGAGACGGTAAACATGGATCGCTTCCAGGTCTTGTGAACTGCCTCAAAGGCAGCCCGCCCATGAGGGCCGCAGACTTTGACCAGCAAACGCATTTCCTTGATCCAGAGAGCGTGCTGGCCGCCACGGCCGTTTTTTGAGCGCTCAGGAACAGGTACCCGCCAGAGTTCCCAAAACCATCGCAGAGCTTCCTGAACGTCTTCCGGGTAGAAGCGAGCGATCTTCTCTTCATCCGTGAGGGCCGGTGATTCTGGCGCATCGGGTGCGATAGCACCCGTATTATGGTTAATCTGGTTAATCTGGTTAAGTCGCAATCTATTTGCGACAGTTTGCCTTTTTTTTGCGACAGTTTCGCCATTTTTTGCGACAGTTTCAGTGTTATCTGTCGCAAAATTTGCGACAGTTTCAATGCCATCTGTCGCAGAATTTGCGACAGTTTCAACATTATCCGGCGCAAATTTTGATGCAGGATTGCCTTTTCCGGCCGAGATATAAGCAAGTGGTTCATAGATGTTGTATTTCCGATCTTCCCGGTTTACAACTAGCAAGCCATACTGCTCTTCAAGTCGCTTAATCGCGGCAGTGACTGTGTTGGGGGAAAGATTTGTGTTTGCTGCAATTGTGCGAACCCCGGGGCGAGCTCTACCATCGTGCCTGTTGATTGATAAGGCGATATATAGCCAAACCTTTAATGCACTCTCATCAATAACCGCCAGTTCGTCCTTAAATCCGGTGGAGAGCTTTACCCACGCTGGTTCTTCGGTTTCTAAGAATTCGCCATTCCTGCGTTCTATCACTCTACGTGGCGGCTCAATAACAACAGATGGATTAACATATCCGGTTTTATTGGTATTCTCTTTTGCGCTCATCTCTACGCACCTTCTATTCTTTTTATGTGTGCTGTAAGTGCTGGCATAAAGTTTTGTGTGATAAGACGAAGATGTACTGTCGGTTTACCGTTATAGAGAAATACCCGCTTCTCAACAAAACCCAAATTTTCAAGCTTTGCAATAGCTCGATCGGCCTGCCTGCTCGTTAAGCGTTTCCGTTCCCACCACTCAGTTCGTGGAATTGCGAGCCATAGCGCGCTGTATTTGAAAACCCGCGGCGACGATTTCCCATTTTGGGGCTTTGTCCAGAAGAAAATCTCATCAAGCACCAGGGCCGATTCGAAATCGTCAGTCATATCGATAAAAATCTTAGGCGCGCTAACCGTGTTGTTCGTGGCGTCAAATATGGCAGCGAATTTTTGCATAGCCTCGCTTTCTTGCTGACGTTCTATAAGATCGCTCATGTTACCTCTACAAGTAAAAACTCATCTGATCTTTGAGGCCGTACGCTTTTTTGATTGCCCGCACCGTTTTCTGGATCTCAACCACCCGGCTAATTTGCTCATTCACGTATGCCTGGATCTCGGCCTCTGTGGTTGCCAGCCGATAACCCCTTCCATCCGAGGTTGAGACGATCAGGATGCCCTGCCTGCGCAAGTTGGTAATGGCCTGGCGAATACGGCGATCCCGGCGATCATTTGCCAACTCCCCCGGCTTTGGGGGTTGGCAACCATACACCAGGCTGATCAGGTGGGGTCTGGTAATGGCACCGTCAGCATTTTTTAATGCTTCGAGAACAATACTTTCGATCTCAGTCATGTCACCTCACTTCATATCTTTTGCGAGTTGGGCGAAGCGTGGTAATACATCTGCCAGTTTGTGCGCCAATTCGGGGGTCATATACAACGGACGTTTGTTGTGAATGATCACCACCATGCCAGGTACAGCACCGATAGTGATGCCTGCTTGAGGCTTGTGGGCAATTTGTGGGAATAGATTTTTGAAGTTGAACATGTGATTGGTCTCCTGGGCATTTAACAAACGAAAACTGTTTTTGGGAAACAAAAAGAGGGCGGTAAGCCGTCCTCTTTTTGTTCAGTGCGCCAGGGGTTAATAATCGTTGTGCCATTCGAGCCAGATGATGCCCCCGCAAACGCAGGCAAGGACGATTGGAATGGCGATCAGCCAGCGCTCAACGCTGAAGATAAGGAGCAACAAAGAAACGATCGTCAGGGTGAAGAGGCCAATCATGGCCTTAGATGCGAGCCACATACAAACCTCCATAAAAGAATTATCCTGGGGCGGGAGCGCCGCCCCAGGTGGACACTAGAATGGGATTTCATCTTCAGGGTATGCTGGGCCGGCCATGTGGCCCCCACCATGCTTTTGCCCTCCGTTTTTCTGAGTAGGCGTTCCCCAGGCTGTCAACCACTCCGCCGCATCGTTACGGATCAAGGCCATCTGATCGGCCACATCCTGCCCAACGAACAGGCTTTCCAGCAATTGCTCGCTGATCGTTTCGGGAAGGTAGGCGCCAATGGGTGTGATTGCAGATTGAGCCCCTTGCTGTCCAACCATTTCAGACTTGCGTTCCTTACCAAAGGTGCCGATCGCCAGGTAGAAACAAAAGTCAGGCACATCCGGGGCGATTTTTTTGCGAGTGCTGGCGATCTTCCGGCTCCAGTCCGTGAAGGAGTAATGCAACCGTTTCGCCTGCATCCCTTTGGCCGAGAGAACGCACGGTCCCCATGCCAGGAAAGTCCCATCTTCATGCTTTTCGGCCAACATGCAAAGGGCCTGAATGTGTTGGCGTGCACCCTGGAAGTAATCCGGGGAGCGCTGGATGCTGCCATTCTGATCCTGAGTGAACCATGACTTCCTCATATCGATAGGCGCCACAACAATCGAGCGGGCGGTAAACACGTCAAGCGTCTTATTCCCGGCCGACATCATTTCGGTGCGTTCCAGGCCATCCGGGACAGTGCCGTTTTCCGTCCAAACAACGGATGCTTCGATCAGTTTATCGGCATCGGTTGCCCAGCCGCCGTAATATTGGGCACCGCCAGCCGATTTAAGGCGGGGATCGCCATTGACAACGTAAAAGACGGGGGCGGGGAATGGCAGCTCAATTGCTGCCCCAACTGCCTGCATACCCTCATTGAGGGTTGCGGAGGTTTCGGGTTTCAGAGAGATTGTCATTTTCTTTTCCTTTCAGTGGGGTATAAATTTTGATCAGTTTGTGTTGCTCGCTTTGTTGTCGGTTCAGTCTTTCTTCGTGGAGATTCGATAGATTTCTGGCTCGTTCACCTCATTGCATTACATCGCTGATCTTGATATGGTTGATAATGCGCTGGAACCGGTTCATGCGCCTGTATAGCCGTTTATTCATGCCTGCCCGTAAGGCATAGGCAGTCATAGCATCAAGCTCATCCTGCAACATCACTAAGATGGTGTTCGCATGTGTCGTCATATGCATTTAACAAACGAGACGTTATTTTGGGTAACAAAAAGCCCCGGTTCGCCCGGGGCTCTTCGCTACACAACTTGCAGGATTTCTTGGGGGAGTTGGCGCCTATACTTCTTGATTAGTTTCAACCCCAGGGCCGCCTGTTTGGGGGTAAGGAAAGTACGCAGAGCAAGATCGTGGCCGATGCGTGTGTCAATCTTTGAAAAGCCAACCCCGTTCAGATCAGAGGCCATGTCTTGATCCATTCCAGCCAGAATACGCAGGCCGGCATGAATTGTTTCGATCTCTTCTGGCGACAGCGCTTCGGCGATTAATGCGAGGCTCTCAACAGTTTCTGCGCTGGTGCCAGCTTCCTTACGTGGTTTATCTACTGGCTTATGGCGTTCTGGGTGTACGGTATCCAGGGCCTTATCAATGATGGTTTGTTTTTCAACCAAAACCTTTGCCATGCTGGCGTCAATACTGCCAGATAAGACCAGGTGTTGCACAAGCACGGTGTCCACCTGGCCAATACGATGAGCCCGGTCTTCCATTTGGGACATGTTTCCAGGCACCCAGTCTAGCTCAGCAAATATCACAATGTTGGCGGCCGTCAATGTAATACCCACGCCAGCGGCTGTGATTGAGCCAATAAAGACACGTGTGGCTGGGTCTTCCTGAAACCTATCAACAAAACGTTGACGATCCTCAGCGCTGGTTTCGCCAGTCAGTACAACAGGGTGATACTCTAGAAGCCCGTTTTTGATCTGATCAATGACATCATGATGATGGCCCGCGACAATGACTTTTTGCCGTTCATCATCTTCCAGTATCGTGCAAATGTGATCGATGACCGCTGGCACTTTTGACAAAGCGGTTTCATGCCGAAGACGAGAAATTTCTGTAAAATCCGCTGCACTCAGTTCTCGCAAATGTTTTACGGCATCCTGATAGGCTGCCTCGCTTTCGGCTTTGGAAAGCTCAACCGCTGCCTGCAATTCTGCCAGTCGATCTTCACTACTGGAATTAAATCTGGCCTCGCTGCTAACTGCCAGGCGCTGCCGGCTGTCTTCGGGTTCAATCTCGATGATCTGCCGAATTTTACGAGGGAGTTCTGTCAAAACTTCTTGCTTCAGCCGGCGTACCATGCAGACCTGTCGTAATCTGGTTTGCAGTTCGTCCAGGTTGGTTGCACCCCCGAAGTCCCATCCGAAACCGTTATTATAGGCGCCGCAATACCGCTTTGCGTACTGAAAAAACGATCCAAAAACCCCAGGAGCCGCAAGATCGCAAATGATGTTGTACAACTCGGCTGGCCTGTTTACGATCGGGGTTCCAGTAATGCGGACATGGCGACGGGCCTGGATTGATTTGACGTTCTTGGATGTCAATGTTTTGGGATTTTTCATTCTATGGGCCTCATCCACAATACAGACATCATAGGCGCCGTGGGCCTTGATCCGTTCAATATATTTCCCAAGCGATTCGTAATTAAGGATCACGATATTTGCATTTACCCAGTTCCCATCTATTACAGCGATCGTGAAACGGCGAACGAGCCAGCGCTCTAATTCCCGTTTCCAGTTCAACTTGAGCGATTTCGGGCAAATGATGATTGCGCTTTTGATCGTCTGATCTGCATTAATGACGCCGATTGCCTGGATGGTCTTCCCCAGCCCCGGTTCATCAGCGAATAACACATTAGGACGTGCCAGGGCGTATTGGATACCGGCCTTCTGGAAGGGCAAATATTCCAGGCCATCCGGTCTGGGTAAATCGCAATCAGAAGATGCAGCCCGACTCGCCTCAACTGCTGCCGCTCGCCGTTGTTTTTCTTCTGGTGACAATTCCTGCCACCAGGTGAGCTCCCATTGGCCGTTTTGATCTTTGGAGAAGCCGGCGCCCAGCCGCTTGATTTCTTCCTTATGGGTCTTCCAGGCTTCCGAAAACTCGGGAGTGACTGCCGCTTTACGCAAGATGCGCGGCCCGTACTTTGTTTGCACCTCTTTGGGGGTGCTCCACCTCGCCAGTTGCAGAATGTCATTTTCGTTCATGTTCGTTTGCCTTCTGAATTGCCTCTTCGTCTGTCCAGGCCGTTATGGTGTAATGCCTGTCATCTGAAATATGCACAAAATACTTCGTTGGGCGTCCTGATTTGCGTCTGCCACCACTCCTGCTGATATAAGCGCCTGTTGTAGCAGTGCATAGGCGTCCGGCAAGAGCCTGATCTATTCGTTCTGTCGGTGTTTTGGGTAAGACAAACATTACGCACCTCGTATGCATTTAACAAACGTGGTGTGGTTTTGGGAAACAAAAAAGCCCCAGCGGTGAAGCTGGGGCCTGTGTGGGAAATTAATTTTTAGCGATAGTACGCTGCCAGGTCTGATGCCAAAAAGGCCCTGCGAATTTCCTTTACCCGGAATGAGACTGCACGACGCGAAAGACCGATGCGTTCACTGATCTCGCGGTGGTTCAATCCACCGGACAAGAGAGATGCGATCTGCTGGTTAACTGGATCGATCTTTTCAACAATTTTCAAGATTTCTTTGGATGTCTCAATCTCAATCAGGATTTCTTCAGGGGTGGGGACGTTGGGGTCAAAAATGATTTCGAAAGCATCTATCCATTCGCCCTCATCGTCCATTTTGTCATCAACCGTGGTCACGTATTTTGTGTAGATGCGTGCTGCGTGGGTGACGTTCTTACAATGCCAGACAACCAACTGACAAATATAGGATCTGGTTGCATCCTGGGGACAGCGCTTCAAAATCTGTTCGACGGACGACTGATATAAATCATCAGCCTGGGTGTCACTAGCAGCGTAGAACTGCGCAATACGACGGATAACGGGGGACAGGACAGTAATCCTGTCAGATAGGGTTTGTTCCATGATTTTGCTCTCCTTGTTTGATGTGGTAAAGCGCCGCGGCAATGACGCTTTACTATTAAAAATTATACAACCTCTCAGTATATTTGTCAATAAATCTTATGACTTGTTAGAAAATATGTTATCATTGAAGCATGATGGAGTATGAATTCAACCTCGATAAAATTCTCAAAGAAAGACGGATGAGTATCAGGAAAGCGGCTGCATTATGCGGAGTGAGTTATTCAACCGCATATGCGATAGCAAAAAATATGCAGACCCAGATCAGCTTAGCAACTTTATCTCGTCTTGCTTCTGGATTAAAGATTCCTATAGCGGATTTGTTCAGAGAAAAGAAAAAAGAATAAAAAGCCCCGCTCGTTGCCGCGAGCGGGGCGGTTGGTATGTCAGCGGCGAACTATACAAGGAGAAACCCATCACAGACGGGTTATGGAACAAACGTGAACGCCCTGACGAATACCCTCAAATACCGGCTGAAATTTTCAGCCAATCAACAGCACTTTCAAAAATCCTTTTTACGTCTGGGTGCTCCATGATCTGAGTTTCCCCGATCTCACGAATACCCAGCTTATAACCGGTTGGCTCAACGTCAATGGCAATCAAAGCGGATCCCGTAAAATCAGGCTGCTCCAACTCGTGCGTTATAGTTCGGTTTATTGATTTCCCATCAGGTTTAAAAGCCGAGACTAAAACAGTGATATGTCCATTCCCGACAGTAACCATACCAAAGGCGTTGAACTTTTGCAGTTTATCTGTCATTCGGAACCTTTACAACCTAATATCGGTGCGGATAAGCCATGTGCCTTATTTGAGCGTAGAAAATCGTGGTACAATCCTGGTCGCTCTGGTTTATACACATGGTCTGTCTGGAAGCAGTAACCCTGTGTTATATCGAGTGCGCTGGGAGGGAGTTGAACCCTCACGCCTTGCGGCACATGGCCCTCAACCATGCCTGTCTGCCAATTCCAGCACCAGCGCAGGAACAACGCAATTATAACCTGCTCTTGATCCTTGTCAAGGAATAAGGAAAACGTCACACGTCATTCGTTTCTCGATTTTTGTCACTATAGAAAGGATCTATCGATGAGTATCATATTGGACGCAATGGGAAGTGATCGATACCCGGAACCGGAGCTAAACGCCGCCGTGCAGGCTGCCCGGCAGTACGGGGAAGAAATTATCCTGGTGGGTGACGAAGCCATTCTTTCGCCTCGTCTCAAACAACTCAACCCCGATGGCCTCCCGGTGCGCATCGTACATGCCCCCGATGTGCTCGAAATGGGCGACAAACCCGTCGAAAACGCCCGCAAAAAACCGCTCAATTCTATGGCGGTCGGTCTGGCTCTGGTTAAAAAAGGCGAGGGCCAGGCCTTCATCACTGCCGGCAACACCGGCGGCGCCATGTTCAACGCCTTGCGCACCCTGGGACGCCTGCGCGGTGTGCAACGCCCGGCGTTAACCGCACTGTTCCCGGTAAAAAATGGGCGCTGTGTCGTGTTGGATATCGGCGCCAATGCCGATTGCCGCCCCGAATTTTTGCAGCAATTTGCCATCATGGGCAGCGTCTATGCCCAAAGCATGCTTGGAATACAAACTCCGCGCGTTGGACTGCTTTCCAACGGCGAAGAAGCCGGGAAAGGCAATCAACTCACCAAGGAGGCTTATCCACTGCTCGAAAAATCTGGGGTAAACTTTATCGGTAACGTCGAGGGCAAAGAACTGTTCGGCGGGCACGCCGATGTCGTCGTTACCGATGGCTTTACCGGCAATATCCTGTTAAAATCCAGTGAAGCCGTGGGCAAATTGATCATCGACAACCTGCGCCAGGGTCTATCCTCCTCTTTCCGCACCAAAATTGGCGCCCTGCTGGCCAAACCGGCGCTGCTCCAGGTTAAAAAACTGCTCGACCCGGCCGAAGTCGGCGCCATTTTGTTACTGGGGATCGATGGCCTGGTTTTCGTCGGACACGGTCGTTCGGACACGCGCGCCCTGGTCAGCGCCATCGGCGGCGCTCGCCGGGCAGTTCAGGCAAACCTGCTGGACGCACTCCGCCAATCTATCCAACAACGCCTTACACAGGCCGAAAATTCAACCGCTTCTTCAACCTCAGAGTAAACATGAAACTGATTATTAACCAGAAAAAAATTGATCGTAACCGTCGTATTGGCCGTATTACCCTGGCCGTCACCCTGATTGGCCTGGTAATAGCCACCATTTACGCCTTTCAGGCGCCCATTAACAACGACACAAACTCACTGGCACTGGCCTGGGGCATCCTGTTGGTGGTTTTGATCGCCATGCAAGTCAGCATTTACATGCTCAATCGTTATGACCGTTCTCCGCGCGAGGACGAAATCATCTCTCATGCGCTTAAAACATTAGACGACCGCTACAGCCTGTATCATTACAAAACCGCCATTTCACACCTGCTGGTCGGTCCCGCAGGCATATGGGCCATCCAGGTCTATCACCAACGCCGGGGCACCATCGTCTACGAAAAAAATCGCTGGAAACAGCGCTCGGTCAACATCTTCTGGCGCATCTTTTCTCAGGAATCGCTCGGTCGCCCCGATGTAGAAGTCCGCGCCTTACAAGAGGACGGCCTGCGAATGCTTAAACCCATTCTCTCCAGCGACGAAATGCCCCCCGTTCATGTGGCGCTGGTCTTTGCCGACACCCGCATCAATCTCGAGGCCAAAGACGCACCCAATCCTACCATTCACCCCAAAGACTTAAAAGAAGCCATCCAGCGCAAAGCCAAACAAAGTGGGCTCCCGCTGGATGTGGTGAAAAAGATCATTGCGGCGCTGCCGCAAGAATAAGTCAATTAGATTTTGGGCCTCGTAGAGGTCTGCGCGGCGGGCGCCCACCAGTTGGGCGCTCGCTGTCGCGAGTCGGGCGCTCATTACTACGGTTGGCGCCGGTAGGCCGGGGAGCAGAACGCGGCCTTCGCGTCACACCTGCCGGGCGTTCCGCCGGGGCCCGCCGTACAGTTTGCACAGGGCGCCTCGGTTTTCTTTCCCCTGGCTGCTCCGGGCCGCGTAAGCTGTTTACCTCATCGGCCGTCAGGTGGCGCCATTCGCGGGGCTTCAACGCCCCCAGCACCAGATTCCCAATACGAATGCGAATGATGCGCACCACGGGCAGGCCAATACGAGCGCCTACCTCACGGATCTGACGTTTACGTCCTTCCCGCAAAATCACCCGCATCCAGGTACCTTTGCCGAAATCACCATCCACAATCACCCGGGCAGGCGCCGTCTTATAGCCATCCTCCAAAACCACACCCCGACGCCAGGTGTCCAGTTGCATGGCGTCCGGATGGGTGGCAACCAGTACCCGATACTCTTTCTCGTGCCCATAACGCGGGTGAGTCAGTTTGTTTGCCAATTCCCCATCGTTCGTCAGGAGGATCAAACCCTCGCTGTCAAAATCCAGGCGCCCCACGGCAAATAAATGCCCAGGCACCGGAACAAGATCCCGGACAGTCTGGCGCGTATCATTTTTAGGATCCACGTCCGAAAGCACTCCACGCGGCTTATGCAGGGCGATGTAAATCTGTTCCTCCCCCTTTGCAATTGGCTGCTCATCCACGCGGATATCGTCTTTCTGTTGGTCGGCCTTGGAGCCCAAGGCTGCCACAATCCCGTTAACCTTGACACGTCGGGCAATGATCAACTCTTCACAAGAACGACGCGAGCCATAGCCAACTCGCGCTAAAATCTTTTGTATTCGCTCTTCCATAACTCTCAATCCTTCAAAAGCGTATTCCCAGAAACAGCCTGATCAGCCTCGACCACTTCAAAAGGTGGCAGTTGACCAAGCGAAGACAGGCCAAAATGTTGCAAAAATTCAGGCGTCGTCCCATAAAGAATGGGACGCCCCGGCCCATCCGCCCGACCCGCCTCTTGCAACAGGCCCTTATTCAAAAGGCTCTTCATCACGCCGTCGCTGTTGACGCCGCGTATCGCGTCGACGCCCGGGCGTGTGATCGGTTGGCGATACGCCACAATTGCCAGCGCCTCGAGCGCCGCTCGACTGAGGCGCGCCGTGGCCTCCAGACCCAAAAATTTTTCAACCAATTCAGACAGATAAGGCGATGTGGTCAATTGCACCCGCCCACCATGCCACTGTAACCGCAATCCCCGCGGCTCATAATACGCCTCCAGGTTTTTTAAGCCGGCCTCAACGGCCTCATTGCTCAGCCCCAGAGCCTCAGCCATTTGCGCCACCGTCACCGGTGCGCCAGATACAAACAAAAGCGCCTCCAGGCAGGCTTCGAGTTCTAGAGAAGCGGGTAGTTGGGGTTGGTCAGTCATGCTATAATTGGCTCTGTCCTACAATCGGTCTCAAAGAATTTATTATACCTGATTTAGTGAAAATCTATGCCCAATGGCTCTCCTTCCTCACTGAAATACCTTACCCTGATCGTTGCATTGGCGATCGTTCTATCCGCATGCTCACCGGCGCAAACACAGCCCGGCCAACTGGCAATCAAAATTGTCGCCGACAATCGCGAAACCGCCATCGAGATGCCGCCAGGATCTTCAGTCCAAACCACGCTGGAGAAGGCTGGAATTCAACTGAACGCCCTTGACCGCGTTGACCCGCCTGGCTACACCATATTAAGCACAACGACCACCATCCAGGTCACCCGTGTGCGCGAAGAATTTGAAATTGAGG
This sequence comes from uncultured Anaerolineaceae bacterium, assembly GCA_964535315.1. GTDB lineage: Bacteria > Chloroflexota > Anaerolineae > Anaerolineales > Anaerolineaceae > CAZHTS01. Next base: position 44,142 of record CAZHTS010000021.1, on the reverse strand, counting down.
AAAGTATCATCCCGTTTGAACGCCAGACCGTACGCAATGAATCCTTACCCGAGGGACAAACATTACTCATTCAACCCGGGGTTAACGGCAAACAACAGGTCACCTACCGGCGCGTTTACGAAAACGAGAAAGAAGTAAGCCGTACGGTCTTTAAAACCAGCACCATCAGTGAGGCTCGTCCCGAAATCATGATGGTGGGCGTACAGGCGCCCTTTACTTCTTTGCCGATCCCGGGCAAGCTTGCTTACCTGGTTGCAGGCAACGCCTGGGTGATGAACGGTTCCACCGGCAACCGCAAACCGGTGGTCACCTCGGGCGATCTGGATGGGCGCGTCTTTGCCCTCTCTCCAGACGGCAACTGGCTGCTCTATACCCGCAAGGGCCCATCAGGCCAGGAAGATACGATCAACACCCTGTGGGCCGTACGCACCAACGATGACACCCCCAAACCTTATGACCTGGAGGTCAAAAACGTTATCAATTTCGCCAACTGGGTACCTGGCGCCTCGCTGACCATCGCATACACCACTGTTGAGCCACGTTCTACCGCTCCAGGCTGGCAGGCCAACAACGACTTTCATTTGCTCACCTTTACATCCGGCGGTTCAGTTTTGCGCCGCAAAGAAATCATCGCCACCAATTCCGGCGGAGTGTACGGATGGTGGGGCACCAGCTACTTCTGGTCACCCGACGGCCAGAAACTCGCCTATGCCCGACCAGACACAATCGGTCTGGTGGACGTAGAAAAAAGTCTGTTGACGCAACTGGTAGAGATCATCCCCCTGCAAACGCGCAGCGACTGGGCCTGGGTGCCCGGCGTAACCTGGTCTGCCGATCACAAATTGATTTATACGGTCATCCATGTTGCCGTCCCCGGCGTCAGCGACAACGAGGCCTCGCCTCGTTTCGACCTCGCCGCCCTCGCAGCAGACGGCGGGCCAACCATCTCAATCGTACCCAACAGCGGCATGTTTGCTTACCCGGCCACATCGCCTTTTATTGCCGGAAAAAGGTTTCAGGTGGCCTATCTGCAAGCCATTTTCCCCGATAAAAGTGAAACCAGCCGCTATCGCCTGACCATTATGGATCGAGATGGGTCCAACCGCCACGCCATTTTCCCACCTGAAGGATCCAATGGTCTCGAACCCCAACAGGTTTATTGGGCGCCCGAAACCGATCAAGACAATGTGCTCTGGTTAGCCGCCCTCTATCAAGGCAATTTATGGTTAATCAACCCTGAAACCAATCAGGCTCAACAGGTAACCGGAGACGGATTGCTGAATAAAATTGACTGGAAATAAAAACCTCTTTCGATTGGAGAACCCATGAGAGTCTTAATCACAGGCGCAGCCGGATTCCTCGGCTCCCACCTTTGCGATCGGCTGCTTGCCGAAGGACACGAAGTCATCGGCATGGATAATTTCATCACCGGCAGCCCCGATAACCTGGCCCACCTGGCAGGCAATCCGCGGTTTTTGTTCATCCGCCACGATGTCGCCAACTTTATCTTTGTGCCCGGTAAAGTGGACGCCGTCATGCATTTTGCTTCACCGGCCAGCCCCAATCCAGCCTCGCCATATGGGTACACCAATCTCCCCATTCAAACCATGAAAGCCGGCGCCCTCGGTACGCACAACACATTGGGCGTGGCACGCGTCCACAACGCCCGTTTCTTATTGGCCTCCACCAGCGAAATTTACGGCGATCCGCTCGAACACCCTCAAAAAGAAACCTACTGGGGCCACTGTGATCCGATCGGGGTTCGTTCTGTATACGATGAAGCCAAACGCTTTGCTGAAGCATTGACGATGGCCTATCATGGTTATCATGGATTGAACACCCGAATCGTGCGCATCTTCAACACCTATGGCCCCCGCATGCGCCTGGACGATGGGCGCGTGGTGCCCAATTTTATTCAGCAGGCGCTGCGCCAGGAGCCGCTCACCGTTTACGGAGATGGCTCGCAAACACGCAGCTTTTGTTTTGTCGACGATTTGATTGAGGGCCTTTATCGATTGCTGCTTTCAGACGAACACTTACCGGTGAACATCGGCAATCCCAGCGAGATCAGTATCATGGAATTTGCAACCACCATCAACCGCCTGTGCCACAACCCGGCCGGCATCGTGCAAAAATCGGCGCAGCGTCTTGGAGACGATCCACAACGCCGTCAGCCGGATATCACCCGCGCTCAAGAAATCCTTGGCTGGATGCCAAAAATTTCGTTGGAAGAAGGCATCGAACGCACAATTCCCTACTTCAAGAAAAAGATGGAACTGGCATGATCCTCACCAATACACAAGAACGCACACGCTTCTTAAAATTTGCTGTTGTCGGTACTATCGGGGCAGTGGTTGATTTCGGTGTTTTCAACCTGTTGACTGCGACCAGCGATATCGCCGCCATATGGGCCAGTGCGATATCGTTCATCGCTGCGGTAATCAGCAACTTTATCTGGAATCGCTATTGGACCTATCCGGATTCGCGCAGCAAACGCCTCGGTCACCAGGTAGTGCAATTCTTCGTCGTCAGTGCCATTGGCATGGGGATTCGCCTTGCCATGTTCGCCTTGTTAGAAATCGCCTTCATCACGGCTGCGGGACAAATCCTGCCGGCGCAAACTATCTCGCCCGAAACCGTGGGACACAATACCGTATTAGCGCTGGCCATTCTGGTAGTCATGTTCTGGAATTTCCTGGCAAACCGGTATTGGACGTACAGCGACGTCAAATAATGCTACAATAATAAATAAGGACAGGATGAACGAGCAAGAATTGCGCCCCGAAACCTCTTCGGGCGGTGCGCCCGGCGCCCCGCCATTCCGTTCATTGCGCGAATTAATCGACATGGTCTCCGGGCGCAATCTGGCATTAAATGCCATCCAGGAAGAATCCGGGATTGCCGAAGTATTGCCCTACCCATTCCTGGCACTGGTCGGGCAATCGGAAATGAAACTGGCGCTCGTGCTGAATCTTATCAACCCGGCGATTGGTGGAGTTTTACTTGTCGGCCCGCGCGGCACAGGCAAAACGACCGCTGTGCGTAGTTTAATCGACCTCTTACCCCAGGTAACGCGAAGCACCTGCTTCTATGGCTGTATGCCTGAGGATGTAGAAGCCGGTGGATTAGACGCGATCTGTCCCGACTGCGCCCGCAAGTATGGCGAGGGCAAATCACTGACATACATGGATCGTGTTCATCTGGTCGAATTGCCCCTCAATTCTCGCATCGAGGATGTCGTCGGCGGATTGGATGAGCGCAGCGTCGTCCACGAACGCCTGCGATTAAAACGCGGTATTCTGTCACAGGCCGATCAAAATATCCTGTTTATCGACGAGGTCAATTTGCTCAGCGATGAAATCGTCGATGCCATTCTGGATGCCGCCGCATTGGGATCATATACCGTCCGGCGCGGCCCAATGTCTGCCACTTACAAGGCGCGCTTCACACTCATCGGCGCGATGAATCCCGAAGAAGGCAAATTGCGTCCCCAAATCATGGACCGCTTTGGGTTGCGCATCATTGTACGTGGTTTAAGTGATCCGCAGGAACGTCTGGAAGCTTACCACCGCGTCGTTGCCTACCGCTCCAATCCCCGCCAGACGATTGCATCCTACGCCGACGAGATGGAAGCGGTGCGCGTCGAGGTTGAAGCCGCTCGCCGGTTGATCAAAAACGTGCAGCTTCCTCCACAGGTTGCTGAAGCTGGCGTGCGCCTGATTCAACACCTGCATATCGATTCGCTGCGAGCCGAAATCACACTCTTTGAAGCCGCTCGCGCCTACGCCGCTGCCGACAGCAGAAGCGAAGTTACAATGGGCGACCTGCACGCCATAGCCAACATGACGCTCCGTTTGCGTCGCTCACAATATATGGTTCAATATTTCAATCAACAAATGCAAGAAGAGAACGAATTAAACTCGACCCTGGATTCGTTGATTAAGAAAAACTGATCCGACAGAAAGAAAGGTTGAAAATTATTAGCACGGTTACCCAACAACTTATCACCAAAGCCATTAAAACCGGAATCGACGGTATCTTTTATGCTGTACAACAGGCGCAATACGGCGCCTTGAGCGAACAAGAATTTGAAACTTTTGGTAAAGCATACGATTGGCAAACGCTTGAGTGTGCCGGTGACCTCTGGCTAAATACGGCGCACATCCACGGTGAAAACACCATGTTTGATCAGATTGCCCAATGGGAGACGATGGTATTATTGGGCGCCCCCACCCCGATGCGCTCGGAAGCGCAGCAGGCCACCCGGGCCGCTGACCGGCGGCGGCTTATCCTGGGAATCGGGTGTGTCTTACCCATCATAGCCCCTCACGCCAACATTCTCGCCGTCCGCCAGTCCGGCACAACGGAGACAGAGCAATGAGTACCCCTCGCATCATTGCTGGAAAAGCCCGCGGCATCCGTTTACAGGATGTCCCCGGCGATATTACTCGCCCCGTCACTGACCGGGTCAAAGAAGCGTTGTTTAACATCCTCGGCGTCGACATCCAGGAAGCCACCCTGTTGGATCTGTTCGGAGGAACCGGCAGCATTGGTATCGAAGCGCTCAGCCGCGGAGCCGCCCTCGTACGTTTTGTAGACATCCACCGCGCCGCTATCGCTACGATCAAAACCAACCTGGAACGCACACGCTTGGGTGAACAGGCCGAAATTGTACACATCGACGCCTTTGCTTTGTTACGTCAGACCCCCGACCGTTCGTTCGACTACGTCTATATCGCCCCACCACAATATAAATCCCTCTGGCAGCGTGCGTTGCAGGAATTAGACGCCAAACCCGGATGGTTATCGGCCAACGCCTGGGTGATCGTACAAATCGACCCGGTAGAATACGAAACGTTGGCCTTTATCAACTTTCGCGAGTTTGAACAACGGCGCTACGGAAGCACTCTGCTAATTTTTTACGAGAACACGCCCCAAGAACCAGAAGCAGAGTAAAACATAGCAGATTTAATTACCGAAAACAACCCGCAATTGCTCCCCGGCATCGTAATAAGATCGAGCAGCAAATGGCGGAGTTTCTGCGCGCATTTCCAACACGCGCGGAAGCAAAATCTTTAAATCCTCGACCAGCGGATAGTGATCCAGGTCGTCCTGGTTGACCCATTCCAGTTGCCCCTCATCGGATTGGCAAATTTCTCCGCCAGGATAACACCCGCTGAACACATAAATTGCGACGCCAATCTTGTCGCTCGCATCCACCAGCACCGTACCACACAGCCGCAAATCGGCTATTTCAAGCCCCGTCTCTTCCTTCAACTCACGGCGTGCTGAAGATAATACGTCCTCGCCGCGTTCCACATGCCCGCCGATACCGTTGTACTTTCCTGCCCACAGGCGCTTGGTCGCCGCCCCCTTGAGCAACAGCACACCTCTCTCAGAGGTTACAAAAATCAACGTACGCGGAATCACCTGATAACGATCCGCGGATACGCCCTGTTCACTTTTTGGCATAAGACATCACCCTTAAAAAGATTTCCCCTTCCGTTTGCAGAAGGGGAAACTCTCTCTTAGCTCAAGAACATGGGCACGCCCATGAAGTCGCGCACCTTGGGCCGGTAGGTTTCAATATCATAGAAGCTGGGGACGTCGACCCGCTTCTTGCCGGCCATAATCATATCGATCGGCACCGTGGTGTATTTGCCGCCATGCAGTGCAACCATCTTGCCGGTTTCATTGCGACGGATCAACTGTACCGCCAGATTACCAAAGGACATCGCCACCATACGATCGAGCGAATCGGGGGCGCCAGAACGCATCAGATAAGCAACCTGCTGGTACATGATATCCTGTCCGGTCAGGCGCTTAATCTGCTCGGCCGCCATAGAGCCCACCCCGCCCAATTTGCGATGCCCGTAAGCATCCGCTTCGCCGGTTTCAATCACATCGCCGCCTTCCATGATTGCGCCTTCAGAAATGGTCATGATGGCGTAATTCGACGGGTTATTGCGCTTATCCTCCATCAGGAAATCGGCCAATTTATTGACGTTAAACGGCACTTCGGTGATGATCGCACGATCAACGTAAGCCAGGTAAGCGCTGATCAGGCTGGTCTCACCAGAGTTGCGCCCAAATAGTTCCACAATACCGATACGCTCATGCGAACCAACCGAGGTGCGCATATTGGTAATAAATTCGACACTGCGGGTTACAGAGGTAGAGAACCCGATGCAATAATCGGTGCCAAAGACATCATTGTCCATGGTCTTGGGGACAGCCACAACCGGGTATCCATCTTTATGCAGGCGTGCAGCATAGCTCAGGGTGTCATCACCGCCGATCGGCACCAACACATCAATATTCAGATGATCGAGCACTTTGGTGACATAATCGGTAAAATCGTATCGCCCATCTTCCAACCGCTTGCCCCAGGAAGAGTTCTTCAAGAAAACCGGGATGTTTCGCTCCGAGACCCGCTGAGGATTGGTACGTGAGGTGTGCAAGAAGGTACCACCCGTGCGATCGATGGTACGCACGTCGTCGCGTTGCAGTGTACGGATGTAATAATCAAAAGTCGATGGTTCATCCAGATTGTAATTGAGCAACCCGCCCCAGCCGCGCCGGATACCAATCACCCGCCAGCCATGCTCCAGAGCCCCCATGACCACCGCTTTCATACACGGATTAAGTCCCGGGACATCGCCTCCCCCTGTCAAGATACCAATTGTCTTAGACATAAACACCTCCGTACATAAAGATTAAGATTGCGTCGCAGGCGCGATCGCATCAAGACAGGGTACCTGGAACGAAACCCGACTACCCTGGCCGACCGCTGCATCGATATCCATAAATCCGCCCAGCATTTCAACCCGCTCGCGGATCAGGCGCAAACCAAAGCCCTCACTATCTTTGGCCGCCGCCGGATTAAAACCTTTGCCATTATCACTGACCACTACTTTAACCAACGTTTCTTCCAATGTAACCTGGACACCCAGTTGTAACTTAACCGGCGTATCCTGATTGTGCTTCACGGTATTCCCCATCAACTCCTGCAAGGCCCGGAAAATCATCGCCTCCAGATAAGGCTCCAACCGTCGTTCGGTACCCTTTACGGTCAGATTGACCTCTACCCCCGCTTGCTCCTTGAAGGTGTCCACATAGCGGCGTACCGTCGGGATCAACCCTAGATCGTCGAGCATCATCGGCCGTAATTCGAAGATAAACGTCCGTACTTTCTGGAACGTACTCAGAGCAGCGTTTTTGAGATTGGCAATTTCTTCTTTGGCGCGCGAGGGGTCTAACTCCAGAAAACGCGCCGCAATCTCAGCCTGAACGATAAAATTGGACAATGCCTGCGCCGGTCCATCATGCATCAAGCGTGAGAGGCGTTGGCGTTCAGCTTCCTGGGCATTGATCACCATCTCCAACACCGCCGAACCACTCCCCCGGCTGTGCCTGCCGCCATCATTCTCGCTTTCAGGCAGCGCCTGATGCATTTTTTCCAGCATCGCCACATAACGCTGCAAGCTGGTATGATCGCTTTGCAATTTCTCAAGCTGCCCGCGCATCACCAACAAACGTTGTTGGGCCTCCAGCGCAGAGTTATAGGCCATTTTGATATCTGCCCGGGGCATCGTATCAAACTGCGCCTGCACCTGTTGCAAATGACCGGTGATGTTTGCATTCCGCTGCGTCAGTTTGGTAAGTTCTACCTGACTCTGCTCTAGCATCAAAGTGACCTCACGCAGCGTTTGCTGCGCCTGGTCTAATTCAGTCTCAATCTCATGGCGAAACTGGTCTTGCGAATTTGAGGCAGAATCTGCCTGGTCAACAGCCATTCGCTCCTCTCCTTTTATCCTCATGGCTAAAGCACAGACTTACATTTGGGGTGAAGTATAGCACACAATGTCTATACAGACAAATTATCCATCAAGGCGAATTGCGCTTTTGCCGAAATTACACAAAAGGTCTATAATGTAAATATCCCGAAGGCTGGAGGACGATATGGCCAACTCCCTGGTAGGACAGACTGTTAATCGATACCACATCATTGAACAACTTGGAGAAGGTGGCATGGCGACCGTTTTCAAGGCGTACGATGTTCGTCTTGAGCGATACGTGGCCATTAAGTTCATTCGTTCTGAACTTGCCATTGACTCCACTTTTTTACACCGCTTTCATCGCGAGGCGAAAGCGCTCGCGCAGCTCTCCCATCCGAATATCGTCAAGGTATTGGATTACGGCGAGCATAATTTTTCGCCCTATCTGGTGATGGAATATCTACCCGGCGGCACACTTAAAGAAAAGCTGGGTAAACCAATGATCTATCAGGATGCGGCGCGTCTGCTCATCCCAATTGCCCGCGCCGTCGATTACGCCCACCAACACAAAATCATCCACCGCGATCTCAAGCCATCCAATTTTCTTCTCACCGATTCTGGTGAACCCATGCTCTCTGATTTTGGCATCGCCAAAATCCTCGAATCGGACATGTCAGGCGGTCTGACCGGCAGCGGCGTAGGAATTGGAACGCCAGAATACATGGCGCCAGAACAGGCCTACGGCAAACCGGTGGACTGCCGCGCCGACATCTACGCCCTCGGCGTAGTGTTTTTCGAACTGGTTACCGGGCAGAAACCCTATCGGGCCGACACCCCCATGGCCGTAATCCTCAAACATATTTCTGATCCCCTGCCCAACCCGCGCCAGATCAATCCCACCCTGCCGGACGTGGTAGAACAGGTGATTTATAAAGCGCTGGCAAAAAACCCCGAAGAACGCTACGACACAATGGCGGCCTTTGCCAACGCCCTGGAAAGACTGGCCGAAGGCAAGTCCGTCCCGGCTGAATTACGTACGGTTACGCCAACGCCACCAGCCGGGCCAGGCATTCCCACATCCACCGCCTCCTCTTCGGCGACTTCGTCCTCTGCGCCGGCCATCTCGGTCGCGCCCCCCATCACCCATCATCCACCGCACCCGGCATCCCAGCAACAACGGCGCGCCATCCTGATCCCCATCGCACTCGCTTTGCTGGTCTGTTCAATCCTGACTTTCGCCACAATCACGGGCATCTTTGGCGCCTCATTTTTGTTTGGCGGCAGAAGCAGCCTGCAGCCTACCAAAGACCTCATTCAGGCGGCCCCTCTGCTCCCCGAACAAACGGGAGAGCCGATCACCGATCCCAATCTGTGCGCTCAAACCATCGAACTGCCCGTAGAAACCGACTATCCTGTAGCATTATGCGATATGTTCGACAATGACGCCAAATATTGGATCTCTAAAGAAGTTGCCAGTAAACCCTTCGAAGAGAACATGGAAATTACCAATGGTGTTTATCACACCGAAATTGTCGCCAAACAGGAAATCTTCTATATCGCCAGACCCAGCCTGTGGGAAGACCGCTTTTATAACTATTTCAGCGATATGGTCTATTCTGTTAACGCCCAACAATTGGACGGAGATACGGAATCCACCTATTATGGCATTTATTTCCGCGGTTACACATTGGACGCCCCTCCTTTTTACTGGTATTTTTACGGCATCAATAATGGCCGCCAGGAATACACCCTCTGGCATATGAGTGGCGATGAGTGGAAGAAACTCATCGGGCCGATCAAATCCGACGCCATTCAACGCGACGGCAGCAACCAGCTAACCGTAAATATTCACAGCAATACCATTGAATTATTTATCAACGGACAGGCAGAGGGGCGATACAAGGCCAATAACGCCGACTACCCCATTAACGAACAGTCCGGTGAACTGGGTTTTGCCATCAAGATGGAGCAGCCGGCTCAGGCCATTTTTGAATTCGATAATTTTGTCGTACGCGCCCCCTATCCCGATTGACCTGTATTTCATCCCGATTCTTTGATAGAATAGGGCCCATATTGCCCAGGCGACTCATCATGGCCCAATTTTCTTCCAGCAGTTATCAACAGGCAGTCAGCGATTTCCGCCAGGCGCGCCAGCGCGCCGGCCTGGAAGCCGTCTTATCCCGCCTTACCGGCAAATCTACAGATTTATTGCCATATAGTGAAGTGCGCGCCCATCTCAAGGGAATCGAATCTGCGCGAGAACAGTTGAAAGAAATCCCTCTCGACGCCATCATTGGCAGCGTGGGACGCTACACCGATTTTTCACGCAATTTTTTGCCCCTCAAAGAAACCGACCGCGAGCGCTGGGCGCAAGTAAAAATGGCATCCGAGCAACTCCAGGGCCTCCCGCCAATTGACGTTTACCAGATCGGCGAATTTTATTTTGTACGGGATGGTCACCATCGCGTCTCTATCGCCCGTCAAAACGGTTTCACCCACATCCAGGCCTACGTAACCATGGTCTCAACCGCCATACCGCTTACTGCCGAAGACCGGTTGGACGACATTATCATTAAGGCCGAGTACGCCAATTTCCTGGAACAAACCCAAATCGATCGCTTACGACCCGATGTCGATTTGCTGGTCAGTGCACCGGGTCAATACAAGGCCCTGCTCGAACACATCTCCGTTCATCGCTACTATATGGGGATCGACCAGAATCGTCCGATTAACTATCCAGAAGCGGTCATCGATTGGTACGATAGCTATTACCTGCCCATTACCGAAATCATTCACCAACGCAACATCCTGCGCGATTTTCCAGATCGCACTGCTACAGATTTATACCTGTGGGTCACAGAATATCGCTCGGCCCTTGCCGCCGAATTAGGCTGGGTCGTCGGTGAAGATACCACAATCAATCAGTTGTCGACCCATTTCAGCCGCAACCCGTTACACCACATTCAACACACGCTGAAGCGTGTTATCGACCACATCACCCCAGACGAACTGGAGAGTGGCCCCGAAACCGGCCTGTGGCGTCAGGAAAGACACACGATTCGGAAGTCCGAATCGCTCTTTGATAATATCCTGATTGCCGTAACCGGCGATAACAGTGGCTGGCATGCCCTCGATTTTGCGATCGACATCGCTCATCGTGAAGGCGCCTGGATCGGCGGTCTGTATGTCGTTTCAGATCCCAGGGAAAAAGAGAGCCCCGTCATCCAAAACTTACAAACCAGGTTTGACGAAAAATGCAACGCTGCCCAGGTTCCTGGAAAGCTGGTTGTTGAGACCGGTAAAATTGCTCGCACCATTACCGAACGGTCAAAATGGGTTGACCTGGCCGTACTACGACTGGCCCACCCACCACCTCTCAAACTGCTTCCGCGTTTAGGGTCCGGCCTGCGCACTATTATCCGCCGCATCTCAACCCCTGTATTGGTGGTGCCCGAAACGGCCACCCCCATTCAAAATCTGTTACTCGCCTACGACGGTAGCCCCAAAGCGAAAGAAGCGCTTTACATTGCTGCCTACCTGTGCGGACGTTGGGGGATGAAATTAACCGTCATCACCCAAATGAAGAACGCCGGAAACGCTCAGGCTCATAACCAGCAGGCCCGTGATTATCTCGAATCACAAGGCATTGCCGCCGACTATCTGCACGGCTCAGGCCAGCCAGCCGAAGCGATTCTAAAAACAGCAAACGATCGGGCCATCGATCTTATTCTCATGGGAAGTTACGGGGCCGGGCCGCTTCGAGAAATGATATTTGGCAGCACGGTGGATCGCGTATTGAACCGCGTCACTCAGTGTGTGCTGATCTGCAAATAAAATCTCTCGTCTTACCGCTTTCTACTGCTGATCGTCAGATGGAGTGAACCACCACACGATTACGCCCCAATTGCTTGGCCGATAACATGGCATAATCTGCCTGCTCAATCAAATCCAGTAATGTCCCCATCTCCTCTTTGAGTTGGGCCACACCAATGCTAATCGTCACACTCAGATTACCAGCGTCGGTCGGTATCTGCGCCATTTCTATCCTGGTGCGCAATCTTTCAGCAATCACCGCCGCATCCAGGATGGCAGTTTCCAACAGCAAGATAACAAACTCCTCCCCCCCATAACGTCCGACAACGTCCACCGAACGTACACCAGAGCGGCACCGTTCTGCCACATTGGACAAAACAAGATCGCCAAGAATATGCCCATAGGTGTTATTAAAATCCCCAAAATGATCGATGTCCAGAAACAGCGCCGACATGGGGCGCCCAAACCGGCGGGTCCTTTCCAGTTCCATTTGCCCTAATTCAAATAGCCCGCGCCGGTTATAAACATTGGTCAAAGGATCAGTAATAAACATTTTCGCATTTTGAATCGCAACTGCCGCCTGATCCGCAAAGGCCTGCAATTGTTCGGCATGCACCTGATTAAAAAAGCCGGGGGTAGCGCTATCCAGATTAAGAAACCCGATGATTTCCCCTTTCACACGAATGGGGGCGCCAACATAGGAGCGGATCCACGTCGTGGTGGGGCGAGCAACCCACAAGGAGTCCTGCCAGGTATCTAAAATAACCAATGGTTTGCCGGTGTCGACGATACGTTTTAAGGGCGGAAGGTCGTTTAAAGTAAGATGCAAACGCTGCGTAACTTCGGCCAACGCCAGATGCTCTGGATCCTTAACCCGGGCGATACGGATCATCTCCGTCTCAATCAAAACAATATTCGATGCATCATGCGGAACCACGCGTCCCACATTATCTAAAATTCGATCCATCACCTCGTCAATATTGATAGTGCTGGTCAACACCGCCGCGGTATCTCGTAATGCATCAGATAGAGAGCGCTGCTCTAACTCTGCCTGTTCGGCACGTTTGCGCTCGGTGATATCATGGTTGACGCCAATCGTGCCAATAATTTGCCCTTTTTCGTCCTGACAAGAGACAACGGTCACCTCACAGACGCGCTGCCCCCCCAATTTGTCGACCAGAACCACCTCACCATGCCAGCGACCATCCCGATAGAACCCCTGCAAGATCCTATTTTGCAAAAGCGGGCGATCCTCAGGACGATGCAAAATATCCGGGCTCTTGCCAATGACCTCGTCAGCAGAATAACCGAACATTCTCTCTGCTGCCGGATTCCAGGCCAGAATCAAACCTTGCAAATCCGTCAAAATTACCGCATCGTAAATATTGTCAAAAATTAATGCCTGACGCCGCAATTCAATCTCTGCTCGCTTACGTACAGTAATATCCTGGATATGCACCAGATATCCGTGCATACTACCCTTCAGGCACAAGGGCGTCAACAACACTTCCAGATCATGTATGTTCTGCTCGCCCTTACCACTCTTGCCGCATGGAGTCACCAGGCCAAAATCATAACTGACCTCAGAGCGGATAGACTGACCGGCCTTCAACGCCTCTCTGAATTCTGGCGTCATCAACGGGTCCTCGTAGATGGAATAATCCCGAATATCATAGATATCGATACCAAACAACCCCTTAAAAGACTTGTTGACCTCCATACAGCGCCCCTGCTCATCTAACAAAGCAATGGCAATGGGTGATTCATCATAAATCGTCCTGAACCATTCCTCGCTGCGGCTGCGCTCTTCTTCGGCGCTGCGCCGCTGAACCGCCCCCACAATCACATCGGCGATCAATGTTAGCAGACGAAAATCATCTTTTACCCATAGTTTTTCTGATATTGCGGAAGCAACACCTAAAAAACCGATCAACCTGTCTTCAATAACCAACGGAATAGCAATTAAAGACTCAATACCCCGTGCCAGCCACATGCTTTTTTCGTAAGCAGCTTCTTCGGGCAAATCTACGACCCGAGGCACATCCAGCAAGCGGAAACTTTTCAATTGTTCAAAAATCCAGCGCGTTGAAACAATCACTCGCTCACCAGACCTATGCTCATCAAATGTATCATCGCTGGCTTTCCACAAACAGGTATCCTGGATATATTCACCATTCTCAGACAACCAATACACAAAGGAATAAGAGGCATCTGTAAACAAACCAATGGATCGCAGCGCATTGCGGATGGTGGCATCCAAATCCTCTTCATTGATAAAACTGGCAGAAATTGCGGAGACAACCTCCTCCATCAATAATTGGTGTTGCAAAGCTTCTTCGGCCCGCTTACGCCGGGTGATGTTATGAACCACCAGACAAATAACATCCCGGCCCTGATAATGCAACAAACTGGAATTCACCTCAACATATAAGACCGATCCATCGCGCCGGCGGTACCTGCGTTCACCAACATTCATTTGCTTTTGTGCAAGAATTTGCTGGATGATGTCCTCGGCGGCTTCCCCTTCATACGACAACACCTGCTCAACGGTTAATTGAGCAAATTCTTCCTCCGTATAATCAAATAAACGTTGAAAAGCAGGATTTACCTCAAGAATCACACGATTTTGTACATCGTACAACAAAATACCTTCCAGCGCCTGTGAAACAACCGTACGGTAACGTAATTCGCTCTGGCGCAATAATTCATCCATGCGATATTTATACAGCGCCATTTCCAGAGTGGCCTGTAACTCTCGCATCTGCACCGGCTTGACCAGATAACCATACGGCTCAGACATCTTGGCCTGTTGTAAACGCTCGTTATCTGCATAAGCCGTCAAAAAAACGACCGGTGTACCGCGTTGAACTCGAATAGTATGAGCCGCCTGAATACCGTTCATCTCTCCAGCCAGCTCAATATCCATCAAAACCAGATCAGGCTGCAAATTGGCGACCTGAACAATTGCGTCTTCACCCGTCGCTGCCATGCCTACCACTTCATACCCCAGATTACCCAACATCGCTTGTAGATGGACGGCAATGATCGCATCATCTTCAACAATGATGATCTGATCAGACATTTTTACACTCCGCGACTTTTCCTGGTTTCCAAAAATCGTATAAAGAACTCTGTCCCTTTTTGCGTATTAATCATCAATCGACCGCGCAATTGATGTTGAACCAGAATACTTACCAGCTTCAACCCAAGCGTTTCCGTGTTCGCCGGATCAACATGAGAAGGAAGTCCTATTCCATTATCCCATACTTGCAATACATATTCCCCGCCTTCTTTTTGCAGACAGATCCCGATTTCGCAAACATCATTATTTTGTTTCCATCCGGACGGGAAAGCATATTTTAAGGAATTAGTAATCAATTCATTGATTACCAGCCCACAAGGAATTGCTGCATCCACGCTCAAAGAAGGCACATCCCCGATTTCCAGGTTCAAGCGGATGAGACGGTCAGAACCAAACGACTGCAACAAATTGGTCGTTAACTTGTGTAAGTAATCGGCAAAATCGACCCGCGCCAGATTCTGACTGGAATACAGACTCTCGTGTATCAAAGCCATCGTGCGCGCCCGGTCTTGCAGTTCTTTAAACATCTGCAAAGTAACCGGGTCAGTAATAGAACGAGACTGAAGCGCAATTAACGCGATCATCGTTTGCAGATTATTCTTAACGCGGTGATGTACCTCGCGCAAAAGAACCTCTTTCTCTGCAAGCGACGCCTTAAGTGCTTCCTCGGCCCGTTTACGTTCCGTTACATCACGAGTTATCGCCGAAACCATAACGCCACGCTCCAGATGAATCGGGTATAACAGAATCTGAATTGCTTTGGTTACTCCATCTGGATGCTGTAATTCCTGCTCATATAATTTTCCGCTCAACTCCGGCCAGTCTATATTCAAGCTGTCTGTACGAGAGCCCATTAACCACTCTTGCACCTGCACAACTTTCTCCACCGGTAACGCAAGCGCCACAGCCACTTCTGCAAATAGCCGTCCAATCACATCTTCTCGTTTAATCCCGGTGATCTGCTCTTGAGCCCCATTCCACTCAACCACGGTACCCATCTCATCTACCAACAAAAAGCCATCATAGGATTGCTCGACCACACTGCGGAACTTTTGCTCGCTTTTGCGAATCTCCTCACCCGCCCGCTTAATTTCGGTAATGTCGGTCACTACTGCCAGAATGCTGGCCGCTCCATTGGAATGAAAAAGCGGCACGCGCGTAATTAAATTCCAGGAGGTCGCGCCATCCGCATTGACACGCGACTCCTCAACCTGGATCGGCTGTTGCAAAGCCAGTACACGTCGATCCAACTCGCGTGTTGTATGATTAACCTCGGGGAGAACATCGCTGTCTAATTTGCCAATAATCTGCTCCTTACTCATTCCGGCGTTTTCAGCCACCACGCGATTGACCATTTGAAAAATCCCTTGCGGGGAACGCACATGAATGAAGTTAGGAACCGCATCGATCACAGCCTGGGTAAACTCACGCGTACGGATCAACTCATCTTCAAATCGCTTACGCTGCAGAGCGTTAACAAAAACTTCCCCAATCACGCCAATCAGACGAATATCCTCCGGCTGCCACACCTTTTCTTTTTGCACCGTGGTGAATCCCATGATTCCGATCAGCACCCTCTCGACAGTTAATGGTAGAGCTACAATAGAAATACACCCTAACTCCGTCCACAGTTTGCGCTCTGCAAGGGCTTCATCCGGTAATTGATCAAGAGACCGCAAGTTAACCAATCCAACTGTACGCAGTTGCTTGAAGAACCACTCGAGACCAGACAACGATATCCCCTCCGTCATAAACGGCAGATGGATACCATCTGTACACCATTGATAATTTTTAATCACCAGCGTTTCGTCAGCCGAGAGCAGATCCAGATAACACCGGTCCGCCCCAACAAACGCGCCAATCGCCGCCAACGTAGCTTCAATCTCTGTATCAATCTCAACTGAAGACAGGTTAACAAAGCGCGTCGATACCTCCGCCGCCAGTTCTTCCGTCGCTAATCGTTGATACAAGACCTCGCGGCTTTCCAACAATGCCTGTTCAAATTCTTTTCGCTCTGTAATATCACGTAATACTCGGACAATACTTACGGGATCACCCACCGTATCATATACAACCCCACCAGAGATTTCACCGGGGTATTGATCACCATTTACGGTGGTGATTGTAAACTCGCGATTGGCGTGATGACCCTGTTCCAATAATAGAACCGTCTCTTCGGCGAATCGCTCCCGTTCTTCTTCCTCCATAAACTGATCGAACGATTGTCCGAAAATGTCTTCCTTATGGGCGTACCCCGTCGCCTGACAGGTGGCCTGATTACAATCCAAAATGACGCCCTCCGGTGTGCTGATAACGATCGCTTCAGGCGAGGCTTCCAAAATACTACGTACCAGATCACGCTCACGGGTTAAGGCCATCTGCCGTTCATAAATGGCCCGGTTCATTTGTTCGAAGTCGCTGGCCAATTCATTAAGTTCAGCGAAAAAAACTCCGCGGGGTTGTAATGTTTCCGCAGGAAGCACCTCGCCCCGCGTCAATGAGCGCACGGCGGCGCTCAGGCGCGCCAACGGGTTGACAATCTGTTGGTTAAAATTCCAGCGTAACGTTAAAAACAACACCAGCCAGATAACCGGGATAATGATAAGAACCAGTCCAATAGCAACCAATAATGAGCCGTATACCACCATAAACGGTGTCTGGGCCACTACAACCCAGTTTGTATTATCTGTCTTTTTTGCCGCGCCCAACACAAGCGTACTCCCCTGACTTAAAGCTTCCTGGTTGATATACCACAAGGCCTGAGGGGTTTCCAAATCGCGGTGAAGGATATCCAAATTTTGAACATTCACCCGTTGAGAAACCAGATCGGTTTGAGAATAAGTCAACAAGGTTCCGTGAGCGTCGGTAATAAAAACGTCTTCTTGATTGAACTGTGTCGCCAACAAAGTGGTAATGCGCTGTAGTTCTTTCAAGTTCAGTTCACCCACCAGCATTCTGCCGCCACTCAGCGGGCGAACAACGGTCATGGTGGGTCCATGTGTCTCTAAGGAAATATATGGCGGCGTTGCTACAAATCCCCAGTTGCTGATTCCTCTGGCGCTCGCGTAAAACGGCTGGCTGGACATATCAATACCCAACAAGGATGGATCATTGGGTACATGAACCAGTATCCGGCCATTCTCATCCAGGTAAAACAACGTATTAAAACTACCGGTCGATAACAACGCGACTCGCATTGTTTCCTGAATGTCTTCTGGTCGCTGCATCGTATCGACATTTTGCCCAATCACCGACAAAACCCCCAGCGCCTTTTCCAGATAATCGTTCACCTGGCTTGTCAACAGGTCAACCAGTTGTATCTGGCGCGCCTTGATATTTTGGTCTTGCTGAAACGCAATACCGGCAATTACCAGAAGGGTTACTGCCAGCAACGGCACAAACAGGCGCCATAACAATAGACGCAAAACCACCTGCTGCAAACGTTCGGGAGCGGCATCCTTCATCAAAGATACTTATCCTCAAGGTACAACGGGTTGTAATTCACCTTGACTCACAAATTTTCGGTTTTTTACAGATACCAGATATAAAGGCCGGACGACATCTCCGCAGGAATCAAAACTTATTTTGCCATTGACCCCAGAGAAATCCCGTAGCTGCAACAATGCCTCGGGCAACCCTGCAACTTTCCCGCCGGTACGTCGTAATGCGGCGGCAAGCACCTGCACGGCCTCATAAGAATAGACAGACGCAAAGGTTGCTTCTTCACCGTAACGTCTGCGATAATCGTCGCGAAATTTCTGAAGCGGCGGATAGTCACGATCCTCAACAAAGTGATTGATTTGTTCCATTCCTTCTACCGCCGTGCCGCCATTTTGTAACATAATTTGCGTCCACCCCCAACCTGAGCTAAACAGCGGCACCTGCCAGCCCGCCATACGAATTTTCTGAGCCACCAATGCCGTGTCGATGGAAGAAGCAATGATCAATACGCCTTCAGCCCCTCCCGATTGCAACTTTTCTACCAACTGGGCATAATCAGTTTGTTTGTTATTGGAGTAATAACCGACCAGCGATGTAATCTCCCCTCCGTTTACCCTGAATACTTCTGCAAAACCTTGCTGATAGGGTTCTACATACGAGTTATTGGTTGCATCGTACACGATCGCAAATTTACGGATCTTATGCTCTTTGATGACGTGAATGGCCAATGTTTTTGCCTCGGCATTGCTCACTGGCACCATGCGGAAAAACAAATCTGGTTTTCCCCCAAGAGTCGCCGTCGAGGCAGTTGGGCTGATTACCAACACATTGGCAGGGAACGTCACCTGCAAACCCGCCAGAGTCTGTGTGCTCGTCATATGGCCAACAATCGCCACCACCCCCTGCTCAATCAATTTCCGGTCGGCCGACATTGCCCCCACGGTGGTGCCCATATCATCCTGTACGATAAGCTTCAACATCCTGCCATATATTCCGCCCTCAGCGTTGATTGCCTCTACAGCCAGTTGCGCCCCATTTCGGCCATACACCCCCAGATCTGACCCTTTTCCCGTCAATTCACCTGCAAAGCCGATCGAAATCGGATCATTTAAACTACATCCGCTCAAAGCCCCTGATAAGAATAACCAGCCTATCGCTAAAACGATCCAGTTTGCCAGCAACCGTATCAAGCCCAATCTCTCTCTCATGTTACCTCTGGCCTTCTACAATACTTATTGCCCCTTTGCACCATTGCTTAATCAACTTGTCATAAGTATACACGGGTTTTCTTGCAAAAAACAACAGAACGAGATTGCACCTTCTGTTATAATCGATGGCGTGAAAAAACAACTTCATTTCAATTTGATCCATTTGCTCATAGCAGCAACCATGCTTGCGGCGCTGCTGTCATTAAATACAGTGGTTCACGCCCAGGCCGGAACGGCGCAGGATCTCATCAACGAAATTAACGCCATGCGTACCGCCAACGGGCAAGAAGCCTATACCGTCGACCCCAATCTGATGGCCGTTGCTCAAAGCCATTCGGAATACCAGGCATCCATTGATACCTGTACCCACAAAAGAGCCGACGGCAGCGGCCCCGAAGCTTACGGCATCTCTGCTGAGAATATCGCCTGTGGCAAAAACTTGACCATCCAGGCCGCCGTCTACTCACAATGGGCCGATGACCTCCACCGCTCCACTATCCTGGGGCCCACTACCGGCTCTGTGGGCGCTGGCGTGGCCGTAAAAAAGGATAAAGTTTATTACACCCTGGTAGTGAAACGCGGATCAGGTTCGTTTACCATTACCCAGCCGGCCTCCTCCGGCACCATTGCCCCGGCAAACACCAAACCGACCGCTACAACTCGCCCGCCGTTGGTTACTGCAACAGCCCGTCCGGATGGTATGATCATCCACGTCGTCCAGTCCGGCCAAACCGCACTGGAAATTGCGCTCGCCTACGAGATTAAACTGGACGATCTATATTCATACAACAATATCAAACCACAGAATCCGGTCATCTATCCAGGCAACCGTCTGATCATCCGTTACGCATTTACACCGACCACTTCTCCCACCATCACAGATACGCCGCTGCCGCCGACGCGAACAGCGACCGTTTCGCGAACGCCCGCCCCTACCCGTACTCCCACCCCATACCGCAGTCAAACCAGCACCCGCGCCCCAACCCCTCAGGCCATCAATTTGTTGCCGGCCATCAGCAATTGGAAACAGGCGCTTGGTCTGATTGTGTTGGGCGTCAGCCTGATCGGCCTGTTATACGTATTGATCTCGGCCGTGATGCCACGCAAAAAATCCTAGCAGGCAAGACTCAGCTTCTGCGAATATCAAGCTCAGAAAAATCGACATCCAACAAACTGGGCTGATCCAGTTGCATGCCGGTAATTTCGGCGCGGGCATTGAGATTGAACGTAACCAGACCCGCGGGAATATAGGCATCCCGCCAGTTCAAGCGAAACGTATCGAAATGCCAGTGTACCAGATCGGCCACAAAGGCAGGCGTATGCCGGAAACGCAACACCAGGCGTCCCTCCACCAACTCGACATAGATCTCGTCCACCTTTACATCACGATACACCCCTGCATATCGATCGAGAGGCAAAGAAGGCGTGGTGCCTGACTGATGTCCTGCCCAACGGGCCTGCTCCACCTCTTGCTCCTGCTCGTGCTCAGCCGCATCCGAAAGCAAAAACGCCGCACCCCAGTCATATGGCGGCAGTCCGAGGAGGGCATCCAATACTCGATACACCACCGAAGCATAAGCATTGCGCTCTTCTTGATTGGTCAACACCACGATGCCAAGTCGTTCGGCTGGCGCGGCCAACAGCAGACAGCGCATCCCATCCACCCCACCGGAATGGTTGACCAGTTTGCGCCCACAATAGTCACGCAAGAACCACCCCAACCCGTAGGCATAAAAATTGGGGCGCAAACGTTCCAGCGATGGGGCAAATTCCGGAACAGGAATGATCATCTGCGGAGACCATAGTTCCATCACCGCCTGTTGACTGAGCAAACGTTGACCGGCAACCACCCCGCCATTGATGAACACCCGCAAGTATTGCGCCAGATCCCAGGCAGATGAATTAATCGAGGCCGCTGGCCCCACATTATCGTGGTTGCGATATGGGATGGGCTGTACTTCACCCCGGATTCGGGCATGCGGCGTGGCCACATTCGTCCTGCCATCCAACCCCGCCAACGAAGTTGTGCTGGATAACATACCCAGTGGCGCAAAAATCCGCTGCCTGACAAAATCATCCCAGCTAACGCCGGTAATGGCGTGAATGATTTGCCCGGCAACCAGGTAAGTAACGTTTTGATAGGCAAACTGACTGCGGAAACTGGAAACGGGCTTGAGATAACGTAGACGCTGCACGACTTCTTCGCGGCTCAGGTCTGAGCCATACCAGATTGTCCCACCGCTTACCGATTTCAAGCCGCAATTATGGATCAACAAATCCCGTACGCGCAGCTCATCGCCGACAAAGGCGTTATACAACTCAAAATCGGGCAGATACTTGCGAACCGGATCGTCCCAACACAAACGCTGTTCGTCCACCAACATAGCCAGCGAAACTGCCACCGTCGACTTGGAAACCGACGCAATAGCAAAAGAGGTATGTTCATCAACAGGCTGTGCCTGTCCCAGCCGCCGGGTGCCAAATCCGCGGCAATAGAGCACTTCATCATCCCGCAACACAGCGATCGCCAATCCAGGTACCGCAAAATCCGCCAGCGTACGCGGGATAAATTCTTCAATATCTTGGATCCATGACGCGCCTGCCACAGTACCCTCCCAGAAAATCTGATTTCAAACCCCAAACAACAGCATCATTGTATGCCAAATTTGTGTTCGGGGCAATCTACCCACTATCCCAATTTATGATTATCGTATATCATAATCCAGAATTCAGTCGTTAGGACGTCTCCCAAGATTTGTAACATTTCAAAGAATCGCACATCCAAACTTATAAACCAATCAAAGGAAGTTACAGATGCCCCACAAGAAAACCACACCCCAATCCTCCAAAAAACCGTATCGGTGGATTATTTTGCTGGCGCTTGTCGCAGTGATCGCCGCGGTGGCGTTGTTATGGCCGCGCCCAAGCGGTGCTACTGCCGCCTATCCCTCCGAAATTAGCGTTGATCAGGCGCTCTCCGAACGCGAGGCCGGCGCTTTTATTTTGGACGTTCGCCAACCAGAAGAATGGAACGAAATCCATATCCCCGATTCCACTCTGATCCCCCTGGACGAATTACCTAATCGTCTGAAAGAGGTTCCGCGCGATCAAAAGATTGTCGTCGTGTGTCGCTCTGGCAACCGCAGCAAATCTGGCCGCAACATCCTGCTACAAAATGGCTTCGAGCAGGTCACCAGTATGCAGGGTGGCGTCAACCAGTGGCGCGACAAAGGATACCCAACAGTCAGCGGGCCCTGAAATCGCCACACAATGCTGCGCAGACTGACATTAATCAAACCCAACATTGGGCGCCTCGAACATAATCTGTTTGTCGATGAGGCGCGCATGGAACCTTTGCAACTGGGCGTTCTGGCTGCGCTGACCCCTGCCGATGTCGAAGTCGTCCTCTACGATGATCGCTGTGAGCCGATTCCTTTTGATGAACCCACCGATCTGGTAGCCATTACGGTTGAAACGTATACGGCGCGGCGCTCATACGAAATCAGTCAGGAATACCGCCAACGCGGTGTGCCGGTAATATTGGGCGGCATGCATGTCACCCTCCTGCCCGATGAGGCCGTCCAATATGCCGATGCGATCTATTTGGGCGACGCCGAAACCCTTTGGCCCCAGGTCATTGCCGACGCCCAAAAAGGCAAATTACAACCCATATATCGCGGCATACCTGGCCCACCTCACCCCAGGCGCTGCACCCGGCGCGATATCTTCAAAGGCAAAGGTTATCTACCCATCACCCTGTTACAATTTGGGCGCGGTTGTCGCTTTGCCTGTGAATTTTGTGCGGTCAGTGCCTATTTTAATCACACCCAATACTGCCGTGAGGTCGCCGAGGTCATCGCAGAAATCCAGAGCCAGGAGCGGAAACAACTTTTCTTTGTCGATGATAACCTGATATCCAACCCTGCCAGCGCCAAGGCCCTTTTTCGCGCCTTGATACCGCTGAAGATTGACTGGGTGTCTCAGGCCAGCATCGATATGACGACTGACCCTGAACTGATGGATCTCATGCTTGAGAGCGGCTGCCTGGGAAACGTGATTGGTTTTGAATCCATTTCTGCCGGCAACCTGCATCTGATGCACAAATCACCCAACCTGGTCGCGCATTTTGAATCCTATCGCCCCCAAATCGAGATACTGCGCCAGTACGGTTTGCAAACCTGGGCTGCCTTCACACTCGGCCACGATCTCGACACCCCACAAAGCATACAAGAAACCCTGCATTTCGCCATCGAGAATCGCTTTACCTTCGCCGCGTTTAACGTCCTTATGCCTTACCCCAATACCCCCCTTTACCGGCGGCTAAAAAATGAAAACAGGTTGCTATACGACGGCTGTTGGTGGCTGCATCCAGAGTACCGTTTCAACCACGCTGCATTTCAGCCCAAACACATGACGGCTGATGAACTCACTGCCGCAGGATTACACTGCCGCACGACCTTTAACAGCCCCGGCGCAATCCTGCGGCGCGCCCTGGATCCAAAAACCAACGCCAGTTCACTCTACCGCCTGGGGATTTATTTGCTCTACAGTCGTTTATTCCGGCAGGAAACGTTCAAAAAACAAGGCATGCACTTCGGCCTGAAATAAAAAACATTGTCGCCTATCCGATATATCGTATACGATGTATAATCGAATCGCGTGAATATATGCACCCGCTTCGCAAAAATTGCCGTGTCAGAAACAGGAGTTGAAATGTATCTGCTCTTCTTCATCTTAGCGGTATTAATTGGCGCCTCAGATGCCGTCATCACCAAACGATTTGCCATCCAGACGATCGACACAACCACCCTGGTGACCGGCAGGTTTATCGTCGCCTCGCTGTGCCTCTTGCCCTTCGCCATGCACGACCTGCCCGTTCTACGCCAGTTTAAGAAAAAGGATTGGTGGCAAACACTCTTCCTGGCGCTTGGCGGTACCATCCTGGTCAACCTGTTGTACTTCAAGGCGTTGACGCTCATCCCCGCTTTTATGACCCTGATGCTCTACCGCCTGGAGCCAATTTTTATTATCCTCATTGCAGCCCTATTTCTTAAACAGAAAACGTCGGCACGCACCTGGGCGCTCACCGTTACTGCTATTTTCTGCTCGGCGCTGATTGCCGTCGGCAACGCTCAATGGAGCGAATTTACCTCCGGCACACTGAGCGGCATTGCACTGATCTTGTTTGCCTCGCTCCTGTTTGCAGCCAGTACCATCATTGGCAAAGACATGCTCAACAAAGTATCACCTATCCTGCTCATCTGGTTGCGGATGGCCATCGCGGCCGTAATTCTGGCATCGGTGCAGGCGCCGGCATTGTACAAAACCATCCCCACCCTCAGAAATCAGGATTTAATCATCCTTTTCATTCTGGGTATGTTCCATTCCGGCCTGGCCAACTGGTTTTTCTATAAAGGACTACAAGCCTCCAGCCCGCTCTTTGCCGGTTTAATTCAATTATTGGGCCCGGTTTCAGGCCTGACCCTGAGTTTTCTGTTGCTGGGAGAACAACCCACGCTCATGCAATTTGTCGGGATATGCGGATTGATCCTGGTACTATACCTGCTGGCCAGCCCAGAGAAAAGCCCCGTGCCCGCTGCCACGCCCGAGTCGGTTTGAGCGTTTCACTCTTTGTGTTGTTCCATCCGCTCCTTTTCAAAAACATCAATGAGCGGCGGAAAGTTTTGTTCCATGTAAGAAAACAGATCGTGCGCCTCTTGCAAACGCTCGCGCAGATCGGGCGACTTCTTGCTGATTAATTCCAGGCCGTGTTCCGTAATCTGATGTAATTCCGCCATCAGTTGCAGCCATTGGCGCATATAGAGAATCCAGCCGCCCGGCTTAAAACGAAAATAATCGCGGCGCGGTACGGGTGAGGCGACGCGCTCGATTAATCCCACTTCCACCAGCAAACGCGCCATAATGCTGATCGAGCTTTTGCTGGCCTTTAATTTCTGCCCGATATCGGTGATCGATTGCGCCGGTGGATCAGATATCAGCAGCACCCCCAGAATACGTCCCGCCATGCGCGGCAGACCCATTTGCTCAAAAAACAGACCGATATCTTCGATAAAATGCATTTCCTCTAAAGGGGATAAATGAACTTCTACGTCTCTCATACGCTCCTCACTTTTTGCCGCCGCGGCGTCCAAACCAGACCATAGCAATCAAACCGGCCAGTGTAATCATTGCCAGCCAGACGCTGCGCCAATCCATGTGCAGTTCATGACGCCCATCCTCCACCAATGGGGTCTCCGGGTTTAAAAATGTATACAGCACATCACTCGCCGGAGTTGCCACAGAGGTACGATCGGCCAACGCACGAAATTCTTCTGCCAGCTGAGCCATCTCATCGCGGGCAGCATTCGCATGACGCGCCAGCACCAGTTCGGCTCGCTCTGAATTCATCGCCCGGCGCAAAACTTGCACCAACAATGGTTCCGGCAGCCAAGATAACAGACGGTATTTTCCGGGTGTGATCGCAATACCCAGGGCCTTTAGTACTGACAACCCCTCTCGCACTGCACGCACCATCAAAACCAGTCCATCCTGGGTGCGCGCCAGGCGATAATTATCACCACCGGCCAGATAGAGCGCCCCTGCAACCGGGCTGACAAGCGCGACATGCGTTTTAAGCCAGGCATCCATGTTGTCACAAATCGCGACCGAAAAACCCGCTTGTTTGAGTTGTCCGGCAATCTGCTGCACACGTTCGCTATTGCCGCCGTCTAACTCACCCAGGGTTGTGGGTTGGGTCGAACCAGAAACGATTTGATAACGAATCACAGCGCCGTCACGTTGCCCGCCTGCCCCCGGAAACCCAAGCACCACGCGTTCTCGCCCCACCGCGGCTGCCAATTCTTCTGGCCCGGCAGCATTATTTACCATGAACAAGATATTAGGCGTATACTGGTTGGCCGCCAGATCCGGGAGGACAGAAGCAAGCTGATTCTTGCGAACCAGAACGACAATCCAGTCATAACTATCGTCCGGCAATAACCGCTCGACCACATTGACTCGAGACACGCTCCGGCGCCCGGTGTTCGCATCTTGCAAAATAATCCCGTGTTCTCGCAAATCGGCCAGACGTTTTCCTCTAGCAAGAATGCTGACGCGATTGCCGACAAACTGCAATCGTGCCGCATACAAACTTCCCAATACTCCTGCCCCATATACAAGGATATTCATCTCCAACCTCGGATCACAAGATATTACAAGTATATATCACTTTTTCGCTCTACCAAAACAAAGCCGCAGGTTTCATAGCATTCCTCGCCTTTCTTTCACAAACCCCTCACAAAAATGGAAACAGACAAAACTCATCGTTTTGTATCCCAAAGCTCACAAAATTTCCCATATCGCTCGATTTTGTCTATAATAAATACAATGACGGCATCAGATTTTACCATTACGTTTCGTGGTGTCCGTGGGGGATATCCAAAACCAGGATCCAGTACGGTACGGTACGGAGGAAACACCTCGTGCTATGAAATTCGCGCTGGTAATTTTCTGATTATCGTCGATGCCGGAACGGGTATCATCAGTCTGGGGGACGAGTTAATGCAACATTTTTATGAGACCAACGAGCCGATTCATTGCACACTTCTGTTAACGCATTTACATCACGATCACACACAAGGCATTCCTTTCTTTGCACCGCTCTATCATCCGCTGTCCTGTGTTAATATCTATGGCCCCCACTTTGGACACTATCCTCCTCTGGAGGATCAACTGATCCAATTAATTCAGCCCCCTTATTCGCCGCTGGGGAGCGAAAAATTACGCAGCCAGCATACCATTCAGCCCATCGGCGATGGTGATATACTGATCTGCAAAGAGGCCGGTCAACCGCCCCAACTCCTGCCGCCGGTGGCGCAAACGCGCCGTCCACCCGGCAAATTCCCTACCATCCAGGCTCACTATGATCGCAATCATCCCCGCGACGGCGTAATGATGTACCGGGTCAATTTCCAGGGCCGAAGCATTGTCGTAGCCACCGATACCGAGGGCGTGATTAGCGGTAATCAAGAACTGATTCACTTTGCTTACCACGCCGACCTCCTGTTGCACGACGGCGAATACGAGGACGACGAGTACGCCCACACTTATTACAGCCGGCAGGGCTGGGGGCATTCCACCTGGAGAATGGCAATGGATATCGCCCGCGTAACCGGGGTGAAACGTCTGGGCATCATTCACCACAACCATGCCCACGATGATAGTTATCTCGATGAAATCGAATATCAGATGCATGCCATAATGCCGACCGCCTTTATCGCCCGCGAGGGGGTCACTTTCGATATTTAGCCCGGCCGAATAAAACAAAACGTCAGGCAATGGGATATAATGTACAAATCTTCTCCCCCAGGAGGATCAGCGTTGTCATTTCCTACTCCTTTTTACCGCTGGCGCCCGCATCCCTGGCACGGCCTTGAGATTGGCCCCAACCCACCCCAAATCGTCCATGCCTATATCGAGATTACTTCGTTTGATCTGGTTAAGTACGAAGTAGATAAAGTCACCGGCTATCTGCGCGTAGATCGTCCACAACGCAGTTCTTCACAACCGCCAACCCTTTACGGCTTCATCCCCCGCACCTACTGCGGTACAGGGGTAAGCAAACTATCGGGCAAAGTCGCCAAAGGCGACGGTGATCCGCTGGATATCTGCGTGATCAGCGAACGCCCCATCACCAAATCCGAAATATTGCTAAGCGCCCGCGTGATTGGCGGGATGTTGATGATTGATAATGGCGAAGCAGACGACAAGATTATCGCCGTGTTGATGAAAGACAGTTTCTGGGAAAACACCAACGACATCGTCGACCTGCCTACCGTCTTGGTGGAACGGCTGCGCCACTACTTCAGCACCTATAAACTGGTTCCGGGCAAAGAGAGCGCCACGTATATCGATAGTGTTTATAACCGCGCCCGCGCCATGGAAGTCATCCAGGCCGCCATGCAAGACTACGACGAGATGTTCGGGCTCTAATTGCTCACCGGTAAAAACGGGATTTTAGCGTGCACCCGCGTACCCTGGCCGGCAGACGACTCAATCTGTAACACACCCCCCAGGCGCGCCGCGCGTTCTTGCATGCTGCTTAACCCAATGCCATGCGACACAGCAACTGGAGAAAAACCCACACCGTTATCCTTAACCATGAGATGAATTAGCGAAGCCTCATTCTCCAGGCGCAAGACAATTTGTGTTGCGCCTGAATGTTTAATGATGTTGTTCAAGGCCTCCTGGGCAATATTGTACAACCCGGTCTCAAGCGCCACAGGCAGTTCGGGGAATTCATCGACGATAAAATCGGTCTCCAGACCGGCGCGTTTTTCCACCACCTCCAGACGGCGGCGCAACGCGCCGATCAGCCCTTCTTCCTGCAGCACGGTCGGACGCAATTCATAAATCAACAACCGCATTTCGCGCAAAGCCTGCTGTGCGGTATCAGACAGGCGATCAAAATAACGACCGATCCTTTCTAAATCAGCGTCCCCGGTGGCATCTCGCCCGGCAGCAGCAAATAGCATCAGGCTGTACAAAGATTGGGTTACAGAATCGTGCAATTCGCGCGCCAGACGTTGGCGTTCTTCGCCCACAGCCGCCAGTTCTGCCTGTTGCCGCAAACGGGCGCTTTCGGCGGCGCTGCCAACCTGATCGGCCACCGCCACCAACAAAGCTACATCTTCAGCCGAATACTTATGAATCTGCTCCACCAATACACTCAACACCCCCTGCGCCTTGCCTTTGGCGTGTACGGGCACACCAATATACATGGGGAAAACGTCAAAACCGCTCAGGGGGATATCCGGCATAACCTGCTGCCACTTGGAATGCATGACGATCTGATTGCGCTCCATGACGCGCCGCCACAGCGCCTCCGAAGAGTCCCAGTGTTGCAAGGCTGTCATCTGATCCGGAGAAAGCCCACATTGCGCCACGAGGCCCAATCTTTGATTCTCCTCTTCCCATAAATGCAATATCCCAACCGGGCTGGCAAAGACCTCCACAATCTTCTCCAACGTACGATCCAGGATGGTGCGCAAATCCAGGAACTCATTCGCCAGAGCAGTGATCTCATACAGGGTGGTTAAATCGCGGGTACGCGCCCCCACCAGCTGTTCCAACGTCTGAAGCACTTTTACACGCTGGATGGCGTTGCCAGCTATCTCGGCAATGCCGGTTAATGGATAACGGTATTCACGATAAATCTGCTTATCGCCACAAAAACCCACCTGAAGTATACCCAAACGATCCTCTTGCACCTGCAAAGGGAAAAACAAGACCGTATCCACACCGGCAAAAAATTGTCCCAGATCAGCATCCTGACGCAAAGCCAACAGTTCGGTCTCGTTTAACACGATAGAATGATCGGATTGCATACACGAAAAATAGGGCTCACGCGCCGCGGGCACCCCCACTCCCCAACAGTCCTGTGCAAAGCCATGGATCCCGGCCACAACCAGTTCCTCTTTGTTGAGAAGAAAAACAACACAGGTTTTAGCGCCAAATATCTGCACCGTTTGTGTGACCAGGATCGAGAGGGTATCGTCCAGACTCACCGCTTTCCGCAAAGCGGTAGAAAAATTGACCAGCGCCTCCAATTCCCCGGCGCGCTGGCGCAGATCTTGCGTGCGCTGTAAAACACGCCGCTCCAAATCCTCATTAACCCGTTCCAACATCAACTGTGCACGACGGCGTTCGGTAATATCGTGCAAAACAATCAACTGCCCGGCAGAATGATTGCCGACCACCAGTTGTGTCCGTTCCACCTCATAAAAGCGGGGCATTTCAGCGGTCTCAACTGAGAATTCGGCCAATCGCCCTTCTTCAATTTTGTACCACCCCGGCAACCACTCGGCAATGGGACGATCGATCAGGCCCTCTGAAGCCAGCCCTAGGATGCGCCGCGCCGCCATATTTAAATCTACCAGCCGTCCACTCATATCCGACACCAGAACGCCATCCCGCATCCTGTCCAACAAAGTGGCGCGGGCAACCGGCATAAGATCGAACAGGCGAAACTTAAACATCCCAATTGCAAAAGCCACCCCAGACAGAGCGTATCCAAGCGGAGAAAAATCCTTATGCCAGTTGGGTATCAAATCAAATACGTAGACGAGATTAAAAACCAACGGCACCACCGCACCGACGATAATCCAGATCGACTGCTGCCGGTACAGCCGGTATCCACTCCAGTATTCGCGCAAAATTAAAGCCACGCCAACAACAAACAAAACGTACGCATAGAGCGTGGATACCAGGAACCATGTCCCATACGTAACACGAATTGCCAGCCACTGCCCCACCGGGCGAAAAAAATATTGCTTCCAGACCAGGCCGTGTAATTCTGTCGTTTGCACGAGAATGAAAGTGGCCAGCGGGATGATCAGGAAAAGCCAGAAACGTCCAGGGCGCAACCAGTCATGACGCCCCGCATACTGGAGCGCAAAAGCGAACCAGGACACAGGTAGAAGAGCCATAAACAGATAAGAAAACTTTGCCCAAAACAGGGTGCCGCTAAACGTCGGGTCAATCAACGCCAGTAAATCGGTCAGCAAAAAGCCGACCCCGACGAGGGTATAGACGAACAAACGCATCGTCCCAGGGATAGCCCGGTAACGCCAGGCATACACAGCGATCACGATGGATATGATCGCCGCAATTGGCGCGAGGGTGACAAAAAAATTATACTGAAACATCCTACCAATCCCAAATCGCGAGCCATCCCGACGGCAAAACCCAAACGCTATTGTATCGCAAAGCTTACAAAACATTTTGCTTTGCTGCCCTTTTTAGGGAACCAAAATCATGGCCCCATCGTCTAGGCTATGATATTTCATCCTGGAGGATACCATGAAAACAAAACTGACCTTAATCACCACTGGCTTGCTGCTCGTCATGCTGTTGGCCGCCTGTGCCCCAATGTTGGGCGCCTCAATTGGCTCGCTGGGCGCTTTGGATAAAGAGAAAAGCGCATCCGGTGGCGCGTTGCCACAAACCCCACTCCAGACCAGCAATCAGGCCGTACAGCCAGACAAACGCCAGATTTCTGTATGGGGAACCGGTAAGGTCTTCCTGGTGCCTGATGTCGCCTACGTTTATATTGGCGTCAACAGCCAGGCTGCCAAAGTGACCGATGCCCTGGCCAAAAACAATACCCAGGCCAAAGCGGTTACCGACACGCTAAAGGAACTCGGCATTGACCCCAAGGACATCCAGACCAGCTCCTTTAACATCTACCCGCAGAATCAATACGATCAAAACGGACAGATCCAGAGCACCACCTACAGTGTCGACAACACCGTGTATGTAACCGTGCGTGACCTGAACCAGCTCGGTAAACTGCTCGACGCAGTCGTCCGCTCGGGCGCCAACAGCATCAATGGCATTCAGTTTGATGTGTTAGACAAGGCCAAAGCCGAAACCGAGGCGCGCAAGCTGGCCATCGCCAACGCCCGCGTTCAGGCCGACCAGTTGGCCGAAGCCATCAACGCCAAATTGGGTGAAGTCATCGCCGTTCAGGTAAACCCGAGTACACCTGCCATGCCGAACTACAGCACGGTGGGGCTGGGCGGCGGCGGTGCGGCGCAGCTCAACCAGGTACCCATTTCAGCCGGGCAGCTTTTGCTGACGGTCGATGTAACCGTAACCTACGAGATCAAATAACGCATCTCCCATCTTCCCCTGGCACACGCCGCCCCGACAGGCGGCGTGTTGCTTTCACTTTTACCCCCTGCGCAAGCCGAAACACGATTAAAATAAACTTCAGAAAAACACACGCAATTTGATTTCACCCAGGCCGCGAGGTATATCCCATGTCCACCGTACTTCCCAAGTTCAAGGCCGCCGTTGTTCAGGCGGCGCCAGTCCTCTTTGATTGGAAAGCCACCCTCCAAAAAACGCTGCAACTCACCCAGCAGGCCGCAGTTCAAGGCGCAAGGCTGATTCTGTTTCCCGAGGCGTTTATCCCCGCGTATCCGCGCGGGTTAAGTTTTGGCACCGTCGTTGGCAGCCGCAGCCCCTCCGGTCGGTTAACCTGGGAGCGTTATTGGGCCAACGCCATCGACGTCCCCGGCCCGGCCACCGAAACGTTGGGGGAAGCCGCACGTCAGGCAAACGCCTTCCTGGCCATTGGCGTGATCGAACGTGACAGCACCGCCAGCGGGGGGACACTGTACTGTACCCTGCTCTATTTTGGACCAGACGGACGCTTGCTCGGCAAACATCGCAAACTCAAACCCACTGCGGCCGAGCGCCTGGTCTGGGGCGAAGGTGATGGCAGCACCCTCCCCGTTCTGGCAACGGATATCGGCCGCATCGGCGGTCTCATCTGCTGGGAAAATTACATGCCGCTGGCCAGAATGGCATTATACGGCAAAGGCGTCGAGCTTTATCTGGCTCCCACCGCCGACTCGCGCGATACCTGGCAGGCCACCTTGCGCCACATTGCCTGCGAGGGCCGGTGTTTTGTCTTTGGCTGTAACCAGTTCGTCACCAAATCCATGTATCCCTCCGACCTGCCCGGCATCGAAGATCTATCCAACCAACCGGAGATTATGTGCCGTGGCGGCAGCGTTATCGTCTCGCCGCTGGGTGAAGTGCTCGCCGGCCCGCTTTTTGATGAAGAAGGCATCCTCACCGCCGAGATCGATCTGGGCGAAGTTGCGCGCGGCAAACTGGATCTCGATGTTGTCGGCCATTACGCCCGATCCGACGTTTTTCAACTTTCTGTCAACGAAACACCACAAACTGCTGTCACGTACCGGTAAGGAATATGATCCAGAGTGAAGTGACCGTTGTAGGCGCCGGGCCGGCTGGGACAATCGCGGCACACCGCCTGGCCCGGGCCGGGGTTCAGGTGCTGCTGGTAGAGCAGTCCACTTTTCCACGCG
Organism: uncultured Anaerolineaceae bacterium; assembly: GCA_964535315.1. Classification (GTDB taxonomy): domain Bacteria; phylum Chloroflexota; class Anaerolineae; order Anaerolineales; family Anaerolineaceae; genus CAZHTS01. The sequence goes on along the minus strand of CAZHTS010000021.1, from coordinate 10,922 downwards.
ATAAAACCTGCGGGGATGGCGTTACCTCTCAAGGCCTGGATGTGCTCGAACGAAGCGGCCTGGGGTCTTGGGTCAGACAATTCCCTCTGATGAAAAACATCCGTTTCTCTTCGCCAGATGGGCAGATCATTGACGTCGCCTACCCACAGGATCCCACCCGGCAGGTTGGACGCCTGATTCCACGCCGCATCCTGGACGAACGGCTGGCCCAAACGGCCATTGAAGCGGGCGCCCGGCTGCTGGAGGGAACACACGTTACAAAACTCACCAGAGAAACAGGTGGTTCTATCAGGCTGTCCGCCGGTGCAACAGATATCCAGACCCAAATGGTCATCCTGGCCGAAGGCAGCAATGCCCCACTGGCCAGGATGGCGGGTCTGGCGAGCGGCGAATGTGAACTGCTCGCCGCCCGGCAATACCTGAGTGGCGACAGCGGGCCTGCCGACCGGCTGGAAATCCATTTTCAAAGCACCATCGTTCCCGGCTATAGCTGGGTCTTCCCCATCGGCGACGGCTATGCCAACGTCGGAACCGGAACGTACACGCGGCGCATCCAGCATAAAGAAATTGGGCTTCGCCAGGAATTGCTCCGCTTTGCCCACGACCCCATCCTCGAAGGGCGCCTGGAAAACACCGAGCCCACCACCCCCATCCGGGGAGCACCGCTGCGGACCCGAATCGGGATCGGGCACGCCGATCGGGTTTTGGTGACCGGCGACGCCGTTGGCTTGGTCAATCCGTTCACCGGTGTTGGCATTGCTCAGGCCATGCGCAGCGGTGAGTTGGCCGCCCAGATTGCGTTACAGGCTCACGTCGCAGGCAATTTTTCTGCCGCAGGCCTTTCTGGCTATACGCAGGCGGTCGCACAATTGTATGGCGCCGACCAGCGCGCCGCACGCTTCTTGCGCACCCTGCTCAGTCCTCCGGCCCTGCTCAACGCCGTCTTTCACCAACTGGCGCACAAGCCCGACCTGGCTCTGCTCTTGGGACAAATCTTTTTGGCTTACACATCGCCGCGCGCAGCCCTCCGTCCAACGGTATTGCGCCGGCTGCTTGTTTAGACACGCGGCAAACGTAAATCTTCTGGTTGTCGTTTCATCAAAGGTGAAGTACAATCGAGACTTACCCCGCAAGTTGGGGCGCATGCCCCTTCATCCCTTTTCTTCAGAAAGCGATCAAATTGACCACTATATTTTTTGCTACCGATGTCCACGGCTCGGATATTTGCTGGAACAAGTTTATCAACGCGGGCAAATTTTACGGCGCCGATGTCATTGTCCTGGGGGGAGATATGACCGGCAAGGCGATTGTCCCTATCGTTCACCAGGGCAATAATACGTTCCGCACCGTCCTCCTGGAGCAAGAATTTATCTTGCACAGTGAAGACGAGGTTACCGACATGGTAAAACGCATCCGCAGCCGGGGATACTATCCGTACCGCACCACACCGGACGAAATCCAGGAGCTCAATCGGACTCCTGAACAGGTAAGCCACATTTTTGCTCGCGAAGTATTAAAGACCGCCGAACAATGGCTGGCCAATGCAGACAAAAAACTGGAAGGAACCGGTATTCGTTGCTTTGTCGCCCCCGGCAACGACGACATGTTCGAGCTGGATCAATTGATCAACACCGCAAAACACGTGCACCTCGCCGAAGGCCGGGTCATCGAACTGGACCATCATCATGAAATGATCAGTTCGGGCTGGAGTAATCCCACCCCCTGGCACACTTTCCGCGAAGAGAGCGAAGAACTGCTCGAGAAACGTTACGACGCCATGATCCGCCAGGTCAAAAACGTTCGCAACTGCGTCTTCAATATCCACGTTCCCCCTTACGGATCTTCTCTGGATGAAGCGCCCGAATTGACCGATAAATTGCAGCCCAAATATGCCGGCAACGCCCTCATCCCCGTTGGCAGCCGGGCTCTGCGCGCCGCAATCGATAAACACCAGCCCTTGCTGGGGTTGTTTGGACATATCCACGAAGCGAAAGGCAGCGCCCGCCTGGGGCGCACATTGTGCATCAACCCGGGAAGCATGTACGAGCAGGGATGCCTCCTGGGCGCACTGGTCAAACTGGATCGAGACAAGGTCAAAAGTTACGTGCTCACCACCGGGTAACTCGCGGCTGACGCCGCGTTCACCACACGCACTCACCTCATCCATTTTTTGTACCCTAGGAGGAACTATCCGATGCCTCGTAAAGTTGCACTAGAAACTGACCTGTTTGTGCGCAAAGCAACAGGATTGGTCAGGTCCTGGTCGGTCTTTGATGCTTTCATCTATGCCACCTTTTCCATTAACCTGGTGACACTGGGCCTCTACATTTTCAGCCAGATGTATGCCCTCGAAGGCGGCCTGCTCCCTACACTGTTGATCAGTTCAGCCTTCATTCTGTTTGAAGTGGTCGTATATGCCGCCCTGGTAGCCGTCATGCCGCGCTCCGGCGGTGATTACGTCTGGCAAAGCCGCATTTTGGGCGGCGGCATTGGCTTTGTCCTGGCCGTTACCGGGTGGTGGTTCATCTTATGGCTGTGGGTTCCCCTCTATAGCGATATGCTGCGCCACCTCTTCCTGACCCCCCTGCTGGGGATCGCCGGCGCCAAAGACGCCGCCCTATGGTTCGGGCAAACGCCTCTCGGCCTGTTCAGCACGGCCATCATTTTGTGCGCCTTCGTCACCTTCTACATCGCCATCGGCATGAAATGGTACGCCCGCATCCAGAAGTTTTGCTTCGTCGTCGGCATGATCGGGCTGCTGATCGTATTTGGTTTTTTGCTGTTTGGCAGCCCGGAAGCCTTCCGCGCCGGACTGGAAGCCAACGCCCCACAAATGTTTGGCGCGCCGGCGGATGTATTCACGGCTACACTAAAGGCCGGTGAAGAGGCCGGTGCAGTCGCTCCGCTGACAGGCGGAAGCTTTAGCGCCATCTTCCTGGCTATGCCTTTCATTGTTTTCTTCAACCTGTGGCCCAACTGGGGCACCACCCTCTACGGTGAAGTGCGCGGCGCCACCGATTTCAAGCGCAATTTCTGGGGAATGGCGTTGGCGCTCATCGTTACCACTGTGCTGGCCGCCATCTTCCTGCTGCTGATTAACAAGACCATCAGTTGGGATTTCTATATGAAGGCCAATGGCGCCTGGTGGAACTATGCCTGGGGATACACCGACCAGACCCCGCCGCTCCCCGTCTGGCCCTACCCCGCCTTGTTGGCCGTCTATATGTCCAGCAGCCGTGTCTTACAATTCGTCGTCATCCTGCTCATGAGCCTGTGGTGGTTTGGCTGGTCGGGTACCGTCTTCCTCAGCTCGACGCGCGTGATCTTCGCCGCGGCGTTCGACCGCCTGCTGCCCGAGAAAGTCGCCGAAATCGACGAACGGACCCACACCCCTATCCTGGCCCTGTTGTTAATGGTCATCCCCTCCCTGATCATCTCCGCCCTCTTCGCCTGGGATGTGTTTGGCTTCCGCTCCTTTACCCTCGATTCGACACTGGTAATTGCGGTAACCTATCTGGGCACCACCATAGCCGCAGCCGTCATGCCCTATCGCAAACCCGATCTCTATAAGGCTTCCCCCATTGCCAAGTACAATGTATTGGGGATCCCGATGGTAACGATTGCCGGCGCCATCTTCGGCGGGTTCCTCGTCTTCCTGCTCTACCAATGGCTGATCGACCCCAATAAACTGTATGGCATCGGTTTGCAAAATACGAACTCGATCATCTTTATGTTGGTAATGTATGCTCTGGCGTTGGGAATTTACCTGGGCTTTAAGCAGTACCGCAAAAAAGAAGGCATCGACATCGATAAGGTTCATCAGGAAATCCCCGCCGAATAATACACCTTCGTTTGGTGGTAAAATAAGACAAAATCAAGGGAGAACATGAACCATACATCACCTCACATTGAAGACGAAATGCAATCGTTGATCACCGAGGCCAAAAACCGCGGGATCTGTCTGCGTTTGATCGGTGGACTGGCTTTCAAAGTCCGTTGTCCAAACGCAAACCATTTCGCACTCAAAAGAGACTATCCGGATATTGATTTTGTTACCGACAAGAAGGGCGCCCGGCGATTGGCCGAGTTCTTGACTTCTCAGGGCTACGTACCCGATCGCGCCCTCAACACGTTGAATGGCGACCGCCGCCAGTTGTTCTACGATGCCACCCGTGGCCGGCAAATCGATATCTTCATCGGTGACTTTGAGATGTGCCACAAGTTGCCGCTCTCGAAACGCCTGGCCCTCGAAACTGTCACGGTGCCGCTGGCGGATTTGTTCCTCTCAAAAGCCCAGATCGTCGAGCTCAACCACAAAGACGCCCTCGACATCTTTGCCCTTTTGCTGGATTATGAGGTGGGACATGGTGATGAGAACACCATCAACGTGGATTGGATCGCTCGTTTATGCGCCCGCGATTGGGGGCTGTATACCACCACCATGCTTACCATTCGCAAATTGAACGCGTTGCTTGTGGAGAAAAAGGTCGACCTGACCCCTGAGCAGATCCAGATCATCCATCACCGGCTCGAACGAATTCGTCGCGTCCTTGAAACAACCTCAAAAACATTGGGCTGGAAAATGCGTTCGCGGTTAGGTACACGCGTTCGCTGGTATCAGGAAGTCGAAGAGGTGCAGCGCTAAACTCGCACAAACCTCATGGCGATTGTCATATAGACCCGCGCAATTCGGCAATAGCATCCCTTTGCAAAGGGAATACAATAATAGACAGAACCAAATTCTAAAGGAGGAACCGATGAAAGCCGTTGTAGATCCCGACACCTGCCTGGGCTGTGGTATTTGTGAAGGCGATTGTCCTGAAGTCTTTAGTCTGGCTGATGGCGCCGTCGCCAAAGTATTATTGGATCCCATTCCCGAAAAATATTGGGACGCTGTACGCCAGGCCGCCGATGACTGCCCCGAGGGCGCCATCAGCATCAAAGAGTAATCCAATAATCATCTTGCCATAAACTTAACGAGGGTGTTTGCAAAAACACCCTCGTGCTTTCCCAAACCACACCACAAAGAAAACACCGCTGCCAATGTTATAATGAATATATTGGACCAACACGCGATACAAAGGCAGGCGAGTATGGGCTTTGGTACCCCGGCAAAAATTCTACGCGTAGATTTGAGTTCCGCCAGTATTACCACCGAAACATTTGACGAAACTTTTTACCGTCAATATCCCGGCGGCAAAGCGCTGGCCTCTTATTTTCTTTTGCATGAAATCCCCCCCCATTGTGATCCGCTAGGCCCTGAAAACGCACTTGTCGTCACCGCCGCGTTGTTAACCGGCACCCCCATCGCCACCGCCACACGCTACACGATGGCCGCGCTTTCACCCCTGACCGGAGGCTACGGCGAATCGGAAGCCGGTGGATTTTGGGGCCCCGAGCTAAAATTTGCCGGATTTGAAGGTATTGTCATCACCGGCAAGTCCCCCGAGCCCGTCTATCTCTGGATACAGGATGGACAGGCAGAAATTCGTCCGGCGCGCCACCTTTGGGGGCAGCATCCAGATTTTGTGCAGCAAGCCATCCGCGATGAATTGAATGACAGGATGGTGCGCATTTTGCAAATTGGCATTGCTGGCGAAAACCTGGTACGTTACGCCGCCGCCACCAACGAACTGCGTCATTTCAATGGGCGCAGTGGAATGGGAGCGGTGATGGGGTCAAAGAACCTGAAAGCTATTGCGGTACGCGGCCACACCCGGTACGCCGAATATGCCGCCAACCCCGAGGGTCTGGCAGCGCTTGGGCGCCGCCTGGTCAAAGAATCCAAAGAACACCCAATCAGTTGGGACATGCAACAACGTGGGACGCCGGGGCTGGTCGGCGGATTAAATGCCGCCGGCATCCTGCCCACCCTGAATTTTCGGATGGGTTCATTTGAACACGCCAAACTGATCGATTGGGAAACGTATGAAAAAGAGATCTTCACCGGACGACGCAGTTGCTACGCATGCAGTATCCGCTGTAAACGCGAAGTAGCCAGCAATGATCGATATCAGGTCAGTGGAGAATACGGCGGCCCCGAATATGAAACGATCGCCGCATTTGGTTCCGACTGTGGCGTATGTGATATTCAGGCTGTCGCTAAAGTCAATGAATTATGCAATCGCTACACATTGGATACAATCTCCACCGGAGCGACCATTGCTTTCGCAATGGAATGCTTTGAAAATGGCTTGATCGGGCTCAAAGACACCGATGGGATCGAGCTCCGTTTCGGCAACGTGGCCGCCATGATTGAAATGGTTGAACGAATTGCCCGACGACAGGGGTTTGGGAATCTGCTGGCCGAAGGGTCGCTCCGCGCCGCCCAAAGCATCGGAGGCAACGCCCTGGAATACGCCATTCAGGTCAAGGGCCAGGAATTACCCATGCACGACCCGCGCGGCAAAGTCAGTGTAGGGCTGGGATACGCCATCTCGGAGACAGGCGCTGACCACCTGACCTCCATTCACGACACCGCGCTTGCCAATCCCGCCTCTGTTTCATTTCAAGGCGGAAGTAAGATCGGCCCGCTGGAAGGATTGGCGCCGCGCGACCTCAGCGACAAAAAGGTCGAGCAGTACTTTTTGTTTGAACGGTGGAGCAGCTTCGGCAAAAGCATCGGCCTGTGTTACTTTGGCCCGGCGCCGCGCTCCTTCATTCAGGTCGAAGACGTGCTGGAAGCCATCCACATGGCGTCGGGTTGGGAGGTCACCGTAGCCGATTTGCTGGAAATCGGCGAACGTGCCTTGAACATGGCTCGCATCTTTAATCTGCGCCACGGGTTCGGCCCTCAGGACGATACCCTGCCCAAACGCATTTTTGCACCCCTGGAGAACGGAGTGCTCCAAGGCCAGGGAATTTCCGAAGAGGAATTTGGGCGCGCCATGAAGACCCTTTATCGGATCAAAGGTTGGGATGAAACGATGGGCATTCCCATCCGCCAACGCATCGAAGCCCTCGGGCTGTCTTGGACGTCTGAAAAGGAAACCGGGTGATGTACGTTCATCTGGGAGGCCATCTCGCCTGGTATCAGGCCGAACGCCGCAGCCGGGTTGAAATTGAATGCCACCAGGACACCCCATTACTGACCGTTATCGAACAACTGGGTATACCGCCAGGCGAGATCGCCATTGCCTTACTCAATGGGAAACTGGTGCCCCTCGATAACACCCTGACCAACGATCATGACCATCTGGAGTTATACCCGCCCTTCGGCGGCGGAAAGTAAACGCCTGCTGGTTACAAGGAAATATCATGCCTGAAACTTTTTCCCCGCTATTCGCCGGTGAAATGGCCGCGCTCAGCGCCGCTATTTTGTGGTCTTTCGCCTCGCTATTATTTGATCGGGCAGGAAAAATGATCCGCCCAATCGAAATGACTTTGTGGAAAGGCGTGTTGGCTTCCCTCTTGTTGCTCGCGGCTATCTGGTTGCGTGGCGAAATATTCTCTGCCATCAGCCTGCAGGCTATGCTTTTGCTGGCTTTGAGCGGCGTCATTGGCATCAGCATCGGCGACACCGCCTTTTTTGAGTCGCTGACAAGATTAGGGGCGCGCAAAGCCTTGCTCCTTGGCGCCCTGGCCCCACCCACAACGGCGCTGATTGCTCTGTTTACCCTGAATGAACAACTCCCTCCCTCTGCCTGGGTGGGTATCATAATCACTGTCGCCGGCATCGCCTGGGTGATCGGCGAACGCTCCACCTCCGACGACGCTCATCGCGTTACGCTCCGGGGGGTGTTATTCGGCATAATCGCCACCCTCTCCCAGGCCACCGGCGTCGTCTTTTCGCGCGCCGCATTGACCCTGACTGCCGTGACCCCTTTACAAAGCGCCCTCTTTCGTCTGACCGCCGGCAGCCTGGCGCTCCTGGTCGGGCTGGCCTTCAGTCGCCAGAAACTGCTGGCATGGAAAAAAGACCCCCAGGCGGGCACAACCGTTCAAAATCTGTTCTGGGCCACTTTTATTGGCACCTTCTTGTGTATGTGGCTGCAACAATTCGCTCTGTCCAGCGCGCCGGCCGGTATTACGCAAACGTTGCTTTCCACCAGCCCATTGTTCATTTTGCCCATCGCCCTGGCCACCGGCGAAAAGCTTAACGCCCGCGCCATTCTCGGCGCGGTTGCCGCCCTGGCCGGCATCTTATTGCTGTTCTGGTAATCTGCTCCTCGGGCTATTCTGGGCCGCTTTCCAACAGCCGATACAAGACTTTGTATGCCGGCTTGGGTTGGTATTGCCCGTCAAAAACGTTCGCCGCCTCCCAGCCGCCAACATCGGCAGACAACGGCGGCCTACCGCTGGCATCGCTGGCATCCCACAGCGTAAAACTCTTACACACCGGCTCGCCGCGCTCCTGATTGATACGAAAACAGGCCCACAACAAATCGTGATAGATCTGAGCCTGTGTCTCCAGTTCACCTGGCAAAACGCCATCCCGGCCATCATATAGATTGACATCCGCTTCCAGGATGTAAATATCCACTTTCAGATCGGCATAACGGCGCATGTTGGCCAGCAGCACCTCTTTTTTCGGCGGGTTGCTTAAAAACAAATGAGCCTTTAGCCCGACCCCATTCACAGGCACGTCCTGTTTCACCAGGCGCTCGATGTACGAATAAACCGTGTTCGATTGTCCATCTTTACGTTCGTTCCGATCGAAGCCGTAAATCAACGTTGCCTGGGGATCCAGTTTGTGTGCATACCGAAACGCGTGGGCAATCGCATCCTCTCCGGCCGCATTCCACAATAAATCCGTGCTTACAAAACGCCCCTGCCAGATCGTATCGCTCGCCACCACCCATTCCTTTATCTCGCCAGCATACCGCGACAGGACAGCTTCACTATGATAATTAATCGCCTCCAACCACTGCTGCCGGTCAAACGCCCCGGCCTGTACCCATTCCGGGAAAGCATTTTCTTGCCGGGCAGATGGCAAGAGCGCCCCACGCAAACGCATATCCTGCTGCAAACCATAATTCACCAATTGATCCGCAAGAGAGAAATCAAACTGGCTTGCCGCCGGACGTAAGGATTGCCAATCAAACATCTCGGTGAGAGACAACAATTTGAATTCACGGCCGATCAATTTCGCATGCCGCGGATCAGCCGCAAACGACCACGCATTGCTGTTGACACCGATGCTGATTCCGCGGCCTTCGGCGACCTGGCGCAATGATTTCGTGCCCCCCCCTTCGATCGCCGCTATTTCACCGGTCTGCGCCACTTCAAAATGAGCGACTCTGAGTGCGCCCCGTCCTGGCGCCTGTAAGACAATGGAAACCGGCTGATCCAGGGCGTACAACGGCGCCGGGAAATCCAGGCTGCGCACCTCGCCATCCCGCGCCTGCAATTCCAGTCGCTGCCCACCGGCAACCAGGCGCAGCACAAACACTTCACGAAAATCGTCCTGGGTCAAAAATCGATCCAGCGAATGCACTTCACCATCCATCCAGAACTGCACGACCCACAATCCACTCTGCCGGCCCACAAACAGCGCCCGGTACCCAGGCCGGCCTTTTCCGTCACGACCTGGGGCCGGTGCATTTTCGACAAAAAACCCGGCGCTACTCCCTTCCGGCGTTGCATCGCCCGGGCGCACTTCCACATCGACGCGAAGATAAGTATCCCCGCGCGAAGGATAAAAAGCCCCGTTCCATACCGGGTAACGCCGGTCTTGTACGGTGGGGTTCTCTACCGAGAAAAGCGTCTCAGTCGAAATGAGGCGTATCGCTCGCCCCGGCAGCGCGGCAGTAGGTGTTGGTAACACCGCCGTTGGCGACGGCGACGGCGTAGCGGTCGGAACATATTGCTGCCAATCCACCGCCTCCGCCGTGGCGGCAGCGCCTTCCTCTCTACCCAATGACAACACGCAAGCGCTTAAAAACAGCAAAACGATCAGCCATAACCCCTGCAAAGATGCCCGTTTGTTCACTTTCAGTGCCTGCCTCAAGGCTTTGCAAATGGAGCAGCAACCCCATACAGTGTCGAAATCTGCGCCCACACGCGCGCCTCGCCATCCATCACAGTGCGCAACCAAGTCTTTGCCACCTCAAGTCCGGCCTTGTCCTGGCGACTCTCCAAACCAGTTACCGCACAAATGTAGATGAACCGGGCGCTCAAATAACCTGCGTCAACGACAAAAAGCTGTTGGTAAGCCAGGCCGATCTTCGGCTGCCCGGCCTTCGCCTGGATCGCCAGCAGAGCGTCGATGCTGCGGTTATACTTTTGGGTTAGCTCCGCAACCCCTTTGGGCGTAGGGGTATGCATCTCCTCGCCAAAGGCCGCCAAGAGGACATTCTGAGCATCGCTCAACGCCGGTGCAATCGCCTGCCGTTCCTCCTGACTCAAATCCATTTTGGCCTGGGCGGCAGTACGGACCAACGCCAGCTGCTCCGAAGTCGTTTTATTGCTCGTCTCAAATCTGGATAATGCCGCCCACACATCCTCGCTTTGCTGCAAATCTTTTGCCAGCAGTTTTTCGGCCGTTTCGCGTTCCGCAATCACGCTTTGAAGATAAGACCGCAAAGCGTCTGCCGGCTCCAGCGCAACTGTCCGGGTAACCACCGGCGTGGCGGTGAACACCGGCGTATCCGGCAGCGTGGCAGTCACAACGACCGGGGTCGCGCTCAATCTCTGAGTCGGTGATGGGGTAACAGTCACAGATGGCCGCGGTGCAACCGCCTGCCCCGCCGAGCAGGCTTCCAGTGCCAGACACAACCAGCAAATCATCACTTGTACGAATCGTTTATGCAATGCAAACTCCTTCTCGTCGGGTATTCGCCGCCAAATTTTATCACCGCACACCGCGTTTTGGGGTCCGTCCCCCTCGAACAGGCACGTCTTCCTCAAAAATCATCTTACACGGCTTTGAAAAACGTACCGTTTTATTGTAATCTAAATCAACAGGCATTATAATACACTCA
>CAZHTS010000020.1:18656-65199 GCA_964535315.1 uncultured Anaerolineaceae bacterium | reverse complement strand
CCCCATTCACAATCAGCACCAGCCAGTCCAGCGACAGCACCACCACCTCAAAACGATCCTTGCGCTCCAGCCCGTAACGGGCCGCAATCACCCCCAGCGCAGCAAACGCCAGCACGCCGCCGGCGACAAAGACCCAACGCACCGCCGTTTCCAGGCGGCCCCCACCGCTAAACACCGGCGCCGTGCACACAAACGACAGGCTTAACAGCAGATACCCCAACTCTTCCAGCGCAATGAAAAGCCCGTGCGGGTTGTACTGTGTCAGCAGCGCCACGCCCTGCGTCTCACCGTTCATCAGACTGACCGGCACGACGGAAAACTGGACAAAGTAATCGCCCGCCAGCAGCACCGCCGCCATGATCGCAAACGACAGCCCGGTCAGGCTGAACACCCGCCGGCTCCCCGCCGCGCAGCTATGGATCGCCGCCATCAACACCACATAGATCAGCACCAACCCCGCTGCCGGCAGCATCCAGCGATAATCTCCGGGAAATTGAGCCACCGTATCCAGGTAAGGGTACCGGATGCATTCCCCCGGGCAGTTGGCGCCCGAGATCGGGATGGCGGCCAGCGCCAGCGCAAAAGCCACCACCGTAAGGGCGGCGGTCAACACGGCCGCGTAAAACCCCACCCGCGCGGCAATCGCCGCACCGTCTGTGTCTACACCCGTTGTGTCTGTCATGTGGTTATTATAACAATGTGCTATACTGAACGCATCCCAACCATCCCTTAAAATCCGCGCCTTCTCCGTGTCATCCGTGTTCTTATCCCGTGTCTCCACCCGAGGCCGCCATGCTCCAGCTCGAAATCCAACCCGTCAGCCGCAACACCCTCGCCCTCATCGACCCGCGCCTGCGCTCCAACGCCGGAGCCATCCTGTTGGACGATTTCATCGTCGTCGTCGACGCCACCCTGCGCCCGGACGCCGCCGGCGTGTTCCGCACCCTGCTGGAAGAGACCTGCCGCCGCCCGGTGCGCTATCTGTGCGTCACCCATCATCACTCCGACCACATCTTCGGCCTCAAACCGTTTAAAGATGTGACCCTCTTCGCCGCCTACCCCTTTGCCGCCAACCTGCAGCGCCGGGCCAGCAGCGACTGGACGCCCGAGGCCCTGGCGGCGCTCAAAGCCGAAGACCCGCTCGCCAACGCCTGGATCGACGAAGTCGAGCTCATCCTGCCGCCCGTGCTGTTCCACGAGCGCCTGGACATCACCAACCACGAGCGGCGGATCGAGTTCCACCACGCCGGCGGCCACACCGACTGCTCGGTCTACGCCTACGACCCCGGCGAACGCACCCTGTTTGCCGGCGACCTGATCTTCTCCGGGCGCCTGCCCTACGCCGGCGACCCGACCTGCGACCCCGAACGCTGGATGGCGGCCTTGCGAGGCTGGCTCGACCTGGAGATCGAGCACGTCGTCCCCGGCCACGGCCCGCTGGCGGATAAAGGCGAGATCGAAAAACAACTGGCCTTCTTAGAACGACTCAAGGACGCCACGCTGCACGCCATCCGCACCGGCCAACCGCCGCAGGCCATCCAGATGCCGGCGCTCTACCCGGTGGACGAACGCTCGCAGTGGTTCGTCGAACCCACCCAGGCGCGTTGGTATGCTTACTATCAACAACACAACGACAGGTAACCCTGCCCCAAAAGGAGCCAGACCATGCCCGAAAAAATCACCGTCGATCTCGGCAACGTTCAGAAAACGCTGCTCCTGCCCCTGTGGGGCCGCGCCTTTGAGACGCAAAAAGAAAAACCGCTGCTCGTCGACCGCACCGCCCTCGCCATCGTCGAAAAACTGGATTACGACTTCGCCCCCCTGGCGCAGAACCTCAGCCCGCTGAGCCAGATCGCCTGGATCATGCGCAGCCAGTGCGTGGACGAAGTCATCGGCAATTTCTTACAGCACTCCCCCCAGGCGACCATCGTCAACATCGGCTGCGGGTTAGACACCACCTTCGAGCGCGTCGACAACGGTCAGCTCAACTGGTACGATCTCGACCTGCCAGACGTCATCCGCCTGCGCCGGCAGTTCATCCCCGAAACGGAACGCCGCCGGTATCTCGCCACCTCCTTCCTGGAGGAAGGCTGGCTGCAAACCATCGACGCCGGTCACGGTCTGCTGCTGATTGCCGCCGGCGTGTTTTACTACTTTGAAGAAAGCCAGATCAAGCAATTCCTGCTGCGCCTCGCCGCTGTCTTCCCGCGCTGTGAGTTGTTCTTCGACGCCAGTTCGCCCTACGGCGTGCGCGTCGCCAACAAAAAGGTGATCAGCAGCAGCGGCCTGGACGAAAAATCCTTCCTCAAATGGGGCCTGAAAGACCCGCAGACCCTCGCCGCCTGGGATCAACGCATCCGCGTGCTGAAATGCTACTATTATTTTGGCCGCCGCGCCCGGCGCCTGCCCCTGCGGCTGCGACTGATCGGGCTGCTTTCCGACCGCCTCAAGGTGCAATACATGGTGCACCTGGCCATCGCCAACCCCTGACGGTTCTCGGCTGCCGCTTCCAGATAGACCACCTGCCTCGCCAAGACCAGTCCGCACCGGCGCCATATCTTTGCGCCTTTGTGGCTTTGCGTTAAGCTTTTAACCGCTGACGCCAGCCCGGCCGCGGCCTGTGATTCATCATCCAGGCCCCGGTCGGTACACACGTGTCTCATGCCGGCAAGTCCAGGCCATCATCTCACCAGTTTCCCCGTTGGAGCGGCCACCGCGGTCGTTCCGGGTCTGGATGCTGGCTGCCGTTGCAAATTTTTTCAAGCTGAAAAAATTAGCCCTTGCCACATCGCCCGTTTTGATACAAAAGCAGGTTATACTGGGCCTGTATCGCTTTATTCGGACTCTTAAGGCATATTTCTTGCACCCCGTATTTCAACACAAAACCCGGTTGAAATACGACCAAGTATGTAGAGGATATTGCGCCGTTCAATGAATAAGAAGGCCCTGTTATTCGTGTGTGTTTTTCTGATGCTGGCAGGTTGTAATAACACCTCGGCCGGAAAAAGCCTGGCCGACGTTCAACGCGGCGGCTATTGCGTGCTTTCCAGCGATGCACCGGCTTACCAGGCTGGCGGAGCAGCACTCGAGACCATCCCGGCCGGCACGGAATTGATTCACACCGGCTTACAACAGGACGGGCGCGTCAATGTCGGCTATATGGTGCAGCACGAGCGCCGCTACGGCTGGGTAGATGTCAGCGTCAACTGCCAGCCGCAAAGCGCAGCCTCGGCGCCCTGATCCGCCGCCCAATCCCTCAATGCAGGTGCGGCAAACAGGACAGCAGTCCCGGCCAATCGATCCATTCGCCGGCAGCGCGCTTGCGGACCAGGTCTAACGGCAGATACTCGTCAAACTTATGGCTGCGCAGCAGCGTTTCGGGCACATCCTGTAGCAGCGCCGCACCGTCCGGCAGACGCGCTACCATTTCACCCAGCTCGCCCAGCAGTTCCGGCCAGGTCTGCTGGCTGTGCTGGCGCGAGACGTTAAGCACCCACGGGAACAGCCCGGCGGGAAAGACGGCCTCGTAACCGGCATGGCGCAGCAGCAGTTGCAGTGTGCGCGCCGTGCGCGTTCCCACCCAGGGCAGCAGCGTCCACCCATCTTCTCCCGCCACCACCCGGCAGGCGTCCAGCCCCAACGCGGCAAACAGGCGCCGGCTCGCCGCCAGGCGCGCCGCGGCGGTCTCGTCCAGATAATCGGGCGCCCGGCTCTCGCCCAGCAGAGCCAGCACGCGTTGGGCCACGCCGTCGTGCATCTCAGGCGCACCGCCGCCCGCAAACATCACCTTACGGGCGTCGCCGCCGGGCTGCACCAACACCTGGCGCTGTTCGGCCAACAGGTCGCACACCCGCCACACCTGGCCGCTCAACAGCAGGCTGTGCCCCACCGCCAGATCGGCCGCCGGGCTGATGCGCCCGACGATTCGCCCGGCGCACAGCACGCTCCACTCGGGCGGCGTGGCAAAAACGGCGTAAAAATCGCGCCGGCGCCCCACCTGCTCGCCCGCCAGCCCCACGATCAGTTCACCCGTCGCCAGTTGTTCGATCTGGTCGCTGGCCGCCAGGTGGCGCAGCAAAACGGCGTAATCGTCAGGCTCGATGCCGGCAAAGGCCGGCGAACGGAAGAAACTCGCCACCAGCCTGTCCGGCGCGGCGCCGTTGGTCTCGATCAGGCGCGAGAGCAGTTGCTGATACAACACGTGATAGGGGCGCACCTGAGCCAGCGGCGGCTCGGCCCAGCCGGCGGCAAACAGATCGACCACCGCCAGCGCCTTGAGCAATGAAAACGGCAGGCGCCGGTAGAAAACCCCGTCGGGGTCGCCGGGCGTCTCGGAGGTGTAAATCTGCATGCAGCGCGCCGCGCCGGCCTGGCGCCCGGTGCGCCCCAGCCGCTGGACAAACGCCTGCACCGAATGCGTGCTGTCGACCTGCGCCGTCAGTTCCAACTGCCCGATGTCGATGCCCATCTCCAACGTGTTGGTGCACACCACCGAATGCGGGCGGTCGTCGCTGCGCATGCGTTCCTCGGCCTCTTCGCGCTGCTCTTTGCTGATCGAGCCGTGGTGCGGCAGATAGCGCTCCGCCAGCTGCTCGCGCCGGCAGCGCAGGTTGAGTTGGGTGGTAATCTGTTCCACGTGCCGCCGGCTGTTGCAAAAAATCAACGTCTTGCGGTTGCAGGTCAGCACGTACAGGTCCTGCAAGAGCGTCTCCGGCAAATCACCGCCGTCCACCACAAAATGCATGTGGCTCAGGCGGATGGGCGGCGTCGCCACCGGCGGGCAGATGACCCGCGCCGAACGGGCCGCCGGCCCGCTCAACCAGGCGCAGGCGGCGTCCACATCCCCCACCGTGGCCGACAGCCCCACCCGCCGCGGCCGGCGGGCGGCATAGGCGCTCAGGCGTTCCATTTGCGAGCGCAGCTGCACGCCGCGGTCGCTCTCGAGAAACGAGTGCACCTCGTCGATGACGATAAAACGCAGCCCGCCAAACAAACGCCGCAGGCTGTCGCTCTGGTTGATCAACAGACTCTCGATCGACTCGGGCGTAATCTGCAACACCCCGCCCGGCCGCGCGAGCAGATCGGACTTCTGCCCGGCGCCCACGTCCCCATGCCAGCGGTGCACGGCGATACCGCCCTGTTCGCACAACGGCTCCAACCGCCGGAACTGGTCGTTGATCAGCGCCTTCAACGGCCCGACGTACACCACCTGCACCCCTGCCGCCGGTTCCTGCGCCAGCCGGCTCAGGATGGGCAAAAAGGCGGCCTCGGTCTTGCCGCTGGCTGTGCCGGTGGTAATCAGCACGTCCCCGGCGCCGTCCAGGATGGCGGCGATGGCCTCCACCTGCAAATCGCGCAGTTCCTGCCAGCCCTGCCGGTAAACGAACGCCCGTACGAACGGCGCCAGGCGGTCAAAGGCCTGCTGCCCGTTCATCCGCCGACCTTGAAATCCTTAAAACGTTCCAGCGGGTCGGCTTCTCCGCCGCCCGGCTCGGGCTGCGCCTCGACGCGTGGCATGCGCCCGGCAATCGTCTCCCAGCTTTGCTCGGGATACTGCGCCATCAGGTTCAACAGGCTGACGTAATCGCGCACCAGTTCGCGCGGCGTCGCAAACTCGCGCGCCCCCATACGGTGCAGCGACTGTTCCATAAACGCCGTCAGGGCGGCGTCGTCCATCGCCAGCGGGGCAGATTGGGTGCTGTTGTAGATCGTGCGAATCTTTTGCAGCAGCACGAACACTTCTTCATTGGTCAGGCCCGCCAGCGATAGCACCGGCGAGGCAAAGTCCTGCAACCCGCTGGCGGCAAAGCGGTTAGACGCCAGGCGGGAGCGCAGCGCCTCGTAGCTGAACAGACCGCGGCGCGGGTCTTCCATAAACTCAGGTGTTCCGCCAAACACAAAACCAATCGCCCCGGCCTTACCCTGCAAACAATCGTTGACGATCGTCAGGATGGCCTCGTAATTATTCTTGCGCGACACGCTGTTGGAAATCTTATACAGGTAAGCGGCCTCATCCAGGCAAACCAGCAGCCCGGCGTAGCCCATCGACTGCACGAAGCGCGCCAGCACCTTGAGATAATCGTAATACGAATCGCTGTCGATGATCGAACGCACCCCCAGGGCGGCGTGCGCCTCGCTGCGGCTGTTGAATTCGCCGCGCAGCCAGCGGATGGCGTCGCTCTTCAAACCATCGTTGCCTTCCAGATAGCCCTGATAATAAGCGCCGATCACCCGCCCAAAATCAAACCCATGCACCAGTTCTTCCATTTCGTTCAGCGTGTGGTAGATGGCAGCGTTGACCGCCTGCACGAACTCCGCCGTGCCGGCTGCATACCGTCCCTCGGCCATCACCCCCGCCTGGAGCGAAGAGATCCATTTTTCGATCAGGGTGGGCAGGGCGTTGCCGTCCGGGCGGGTCAGGGTGGACAGGTTACGGATCAATTCACGATAAGTCGCCAGGCCCTCGTCGCCCGAGCCGTACAGACGGCGCTCGGGGGAAAAATCGGCGTCCGCCACCACAAAACGGCTCTCCAGGGCGTGGGCGCGCACCAGTTGCAGCAGAAAACTCTTGCCGCTGCCATAACGCCCGACGACAAAACGCACTGCCGCCCCACCCGCGGCAATCTGCTCCAGGTCTTGCTTCAAAGCAGTGACTTCCTTCAGCCGCCCGACGGCAATGTGGCGCAGCCCGCTGCGCGGCGTCACGCCGGCCGACAGCGCCGACAGGATCGTCCTGGCTTCACGTTTGCTGATTTCCATGCGGTTAACATCCTCCCAGGCGCGTTCGCGCCCGCAACACGTCTCGATCTTCTTCTTCCACGTACCACACCTCGGCCTCGACGTAGAAAGGCGTGCGTTCCAGGCATTCAATCGCCTTCTCGTTGAGCCCATCCATTAACAGGCTGCCCATCGTGCCCTGCGAACGGGCCAGTTCGTCGATGCGCCCCTGCGCCACCGCCTCTGCGCCGAGCAGCAGGGCGATCACCTGCGCTTCGAGCGGGGTGAGTTCCTTACAAAACTTCTGCCAGGCGGCATTCCCGCCATCGGGCGCAGGCGGTCCGCTCGCCGGCGTTTGCCGGGTACCCCATTCTATCGCATCTCGGCCCGCTTCGACAATGCGCGCCGGCCGGCGATTTTCAGCCGGCAGCGGGCGCAGGCGCACCACCGGTTCCACTTCGCCATCCTCGGGCGCCAACAGCGCCCGCACCCGTTCGCTTTCCTGGTGCAGTTGGGCGATGCGCCCGGCGTCCAGGCTGATCTTCAACGGCCCGGCCTCGACCGCCGGGACAGAGGGCGCGCCTTGCGGCGCCGCATCCGCGAAGGCGGCGTCCAACACCGCCTGGAAACGGGCCTCCAGTTCGACCCCTGCCAGGCGCGCCGCAAAGCGCCGCTGCCGGCGCAGAATGTTCTCGCTGTAGCGGCAGATGGCCGACAGCAGCGCGCCCAGGCGCGGGGCGTCCACGTACTGGCGCGCCGGGCCCAGTTCGAGCAAGCGGGGAAAATCGGCCGGAACAACGGCGCCCTGAAAGGCCGTCTTGCGCTGCTCGCTCTGGCGCGGCGAGGTGTACCGCTCCAGCAGGCCGCGCCGCGCCCGCAGCGTGCTCAGATAGGCGTCTACCGCCAGAATGGCCCGCAGGTATCCCCGTTCGATGTCGCCATTCGGGTTATAACGCTGGAAAAACTTGTTCTGCGGGCGGTATGGGTTGAGCGCCGCCCAGACCGGGTAGGGCAGGGCGTCCACCCTGCCCGCCGCCACGGCATCCTGCACGATGAGGTTGACCACCGCTGCCGGCGCCTGGATCCGCTCGACGGTGATCATCTCCCACCACCAGTCCAGGCATTGCGACACCCCGGCGCGCGCCGCCAGCAAATCGCCGCCCCATTCGGGCAGACAGGCGTCCAGGTGCGGATAACTCGCCCGGCAGGCGCTCCACACCAGCCGGATTTGTTGGGCGGCCTGGAGCGGGTCGGGCATCTCGATCAGGCACAACAGTTCGAACACATACAGGAAGAGATAACCGGGCGAGGTGTGCAGAAACACGCCGCTGCGTGCGCACGTGCGCCAGTAGAAATACCAGGCGCGCTGCTCTGCACGCAGCGTCTGAAAGACGGGCCGTTCTTCATCGAGCGTCACCGGGGCGGTTTCTTTGCCCTCCAGGCTGTGATAGCGCCGGGCGTCATGGATAAAATGCGCCTCGAAGCTCTCGCTCGCCAACCAGCGCCCCTCTGCGTCTTGCGACAGCGTCTCGCGCCGGACGCGTTGAAAGATGCTCGTCGCCACCAGCCAGATCACGACGCCCACCACCAGCAGTCCCAGCACCAGGAGACAGGTCAGCCCACTCGACATCAACAACCTCACAACCCTGTAGCATTCGAACGCCCTTACTATACCATAGCCGGTTGCCTTGCAACACCGTGCGCCCGGATGTGATACAATAGACGCACGTTTTCATCTCACCGTTTTACAGGAATTTCCTTATGGGCAACCACTTCCAGCGTATATGAAACGAGCCATTGAGCGCAGGGCTGCGCTCAATGCCAGGGCCGCGTACGTCTCGACGGTGAGCGCTGTTTTTGCGCCTTCTGTACCGCCGCTGACGGAACGCCAGCGGCGGTTTTTTGGTTATTCCGCGCCCATCCGGCGCGATCACCATCTTACAGGAGGCTGAAATGTCCGTACCCGATTCAGAAACCGTTCTTTTGATCACCCGCAATGGCATGGGGGATGCCGAGCCAGAACTGCAACACAAACTGATCACCACCTATTTCAAACTGCTCGACGAAAACAACACCCTGCCCGCCGTCATCTGCTTTTACGCCCGGGGCGTGCAGCTGGTCGTGCCCGGCTCGCCGGTGCTGGACGCGCTGCGCTCGCTGGAAGCCAAAGGCGTGCGCCTGATCCTGTGCAGCACCTGCCTGAACTTCTACGGTCTGGCCGACCAGGTGCAGGTGGGCATCGTCGGCGGCATGACCGACATCCTCGAGGCCCAGCGCCGCGCCGGCAAAGTCATCTCGATCTGAGCGGCGCACAATGAAAACCCACGCCCTGCGCTTACGACCGGGCGAAGACCCCTTGCTGGCGCTCGACGCCTTTGCACACGCGCGCCAGTTGCAGGCCGCCTGCGTGCTCGCCTGCGTCGGCAGCCTGCGCAAGGCCGCCCTGCGCTTTGCCAACCAGGAGCAAACCGCCATCCTGGATGGCAAATTTGAGATCGTCGCCCTGAATGGCGTGTTCTCGCTGCATGGTTCGCATTATCACATCGCCATCGCCGATGGAGAAGGGCGCACTTATGGCGCGCACCTGATGGCCGGCAGCGAGGTCTATACCACCGCCGAGATCGTCCTGGCAGCCCTGGATGATCTGCGCTTTGAGCGCACGTTTGACCCCCAGACGGGGTATCCCGAACTGGATATTCAACCCATTCCATAAAAAAGGGATCGCCATGTCGTTCAAGACCCAACTCAAAAAAGATTTTTCCACCCTGACTCTGGCCCTGATGGCGGTCGCCATCGTGCTCAACATCGTTCTGGGACAACTCGTATCCATGCTCAAACTGCCCATTTTCCTGGATTCGATCGGCACCGTGCTGGTGGCGCTGCTGGCCGGGCCGTGGGCCGGCGGGCTGACCGGCCTGCTGACCAACCTGATCTGGGGTATGATCAGCGACCCCGTCGCCGCCGCCTTTGCCCCCGTGGCGATGATCATCGGCATCGCCGCCGGGTTGTGCGCCCGCTACGGGCTGTTCAAGCAGTGGTGGCAGGCCATCCTCAGCGGAGCGCTCATCACCGTGGCCCTGTCCATCGTCGCCATTCCCATCCGCGTCTACATGTTCGGCGGCGTAACCGGCAGTGGGGCCGACTTCATCACCGCCTACCTGCTGGCCACCGGGCGTGACCTGTTCAGCGCCGTGATCGTCACCGTCATCACCGACAACCTGATTGACAAGGTGGTCACCGCCCTGTTGGCCTGGGGCATCGTCAAGGGCCTGCCCGCCCGCTTCCTGGCGCGCTTTCCTCGCGCCGGCGCCTTAAAATAACGCTTCAAAATGTCGCTGCCCACCAGCCTGTACCGCCCCGGTACAACCTGGCTGCACCGCCTGCACCCGCTGACCCGGCTCGCCTTTAGCCTGGCCGCCCTGCTGGTCATCTTTGGCGCGCCGGGCGGCTGGTGGGCCGCCGCCCTCCCCGGTCTGCTGGCCCTGCTGCTCTTGTGGCGCGCCGGGCTGGCCCGCCCCGCTCTGGCGGTGGGGCTGCGCATTCTTGCCCCGCTGGCCGCCATGTTGTTCGTGATCCACGGGTTGTTCAACCCCGCCAATCAAACCCTCCTGCTCCGGGCGGGCGTGCTGCGCGTCGGTCAGGAAGGGCTGGCTTACGCCGCGCTCATCCTCACCCGGCTGGCGGCCGCCCTGGCCGCCTCGCTGCTGCTGGTGCTCAGCACCCATCCTGCCCACCTGATCCAGGCCCTGGTCGAAATTGGCCTGCCGTCTGGCCTGGCCTACCTGCTGGGCAGTCCGCTGCTGCTGCTGCCGCAGATGGCCGGGCGCATCCGCGCCATCCAGGCCGCCCAACAGGCGCGCGGCCTGGAGACCCAGGGCAGCCTGCTGCAACGCGCCCGGGCGCTCTTTCCGCTGGTCGCGCCGCTGATCTTCAGCGCCTTGCTCGATGTCGAAGAGCGCGCCCTGGCGCTGGATGTACGTGGCTTCAGCGCTCCGCTGCGCAAGACCAGCCTGATCCCATTACACGATACCACCGCTCAACGCGCTGGGCGCTGGGGCATGCTCCTGCTGTCCGGCCTGCTGGTAATTGCCGGCATCGTATGGAGGGCGCATGGCGGTGATTGAGGTCTGCGAGTTATCGTACACTTACCCCACCGGCCAGCGCCCGGCCCTGAAAAATATCACCTTCCAGATCGAAGCCGGGCAGATGGTGGCCCTCCTCGGCGCCAACGACGCCGGTAAGTCCAGCCTGTGCCTGGCGCTGGCCGGCTTTATCCCGCAGCTTTACCACGGCGAGATGCAGGGCGCCGTTTCCATCCTGGGCGCCGACACCCGCCAGCACGCCCCGGCGCACTTCGCCGGGCAGGTGGGGCTGGTGCTGCAAAACCCGGCCAACCAGCTCTCGGGCATGCGTTACACCGTCTTTGAAGAAGTGGCTTTCGGCCTTGAGAACCTGGGGGTTGCCCCCCACGCCATGCCCGCCCGCATCCGCCGCGCCCTGAAACTGGCCGGCCTGGAGGGCCTGGACGATCGCTCACCGTACACCCTGTCCGGCGGACAGCAGCAGCGCCTGGCGCTGGCCTCCGTCTTGACCCTGGAACCGTCCATCCTCATCCTCGACGAACCCACCGCCATGCTCGACCCGCAGGGCAGCCAGGAAGTCTTTGCGGTCGTCCAGCAGTTGAGCCGCTCCGGCGTAACTGTGATCATCGCCGAACACCGCCTGGAATGGGTCGCCCAATACGCCGGCCGCGTCATTGCCCTGTCCAACGGCGAGATGATTCTGGATGGCGCGCCAGAAGATGTGCTCAGCTCTTCCCGCCTCCTCGAGGCAGGCATCGGTTGGACACGGTACACCCACGCCGCCCGGCTCGGCCAGGAGCGCAATCTCTGGCCGGCACATCTTCGCCGGCCGGTCACCTTACAGCAGGCTGCGAGCGGTTTCGCCCGCAGCGACGAGCAAAGCCATGCAGATCCGTATTGAGAACGTTCATTATACCTATCCGCATGGCGTTCAGGCCCTGTGCGGCGTTTCGCTGACCCTCCAGCCCGGCGAGCAGGTGGCCCTGGTCGGCGCAAACGGCTCCGGCAAAACCACGCTGGCGCGCCACCTCAACGGCCTGCTGCACCCCGACACCGGCGAGGTGTGGATCGGCGACTGGCCCACCCGGGCGCACAGCCCGGCGCACATGGCCCGCCGGGTGGCCTACGCCTTTCAAAATCCTGACGAGCAGTTGTTCCGCCGCACGGTATGGGACGAGGTCGCCTTCGGCGCCCAGAACCTGGGCTATTCGCGCCCGCAGGTATCGGCGTACGTCGCCCAGGCGCTGGACTGGTTGGGGCTGGCGGAATGCGCCCAGCTCAACCCGCGCGACCTGGGGTACTCCGGGCGTAAGCGGGTGGCGCTGGCTTCGGCCCTGGCCATGCAAACGCCGGTACTGGTCATGGACGAACCCACCGCCGGCCTGGACGCCGGCGAACAGCAGCAGTTAAGCCGGGTTCTGGCGCTGCTGCGCCAGGCGAACAAAACGGTGCTGTTGATCTCGCACGACATGGATTTTGTCGCCGAAAACCTGGAGCGGGTGGTGCTGATGCACGAAGGGCAGATCGCCCTGGACGCTCCCGCCGCAGACTTCTTCTGCCAGGAAGCGCGGTTGCAAACCGCCGCCCTGGTCGCCCCGCAAATCACGCGCCTGGGCCGGGCGCTCGCTCATTCTCACCCGGCGCTCACCGTAGAGCAGTTTCTGGACAGGTGCGCGTAAATCCCCCACAGAGCCCACCCGTCGCCCTCAAAAAGGCGTACAATCAAGCTCAGAGAGTGAGGAGACGATGGCGATCCTTTCACCTGCCCGATTGTTGACCCACACCCTGCGCGCCCGGCCGTGGGGCCAGCCGGTAGCGCGCATCCTGTCCGCCGCCCTCGAGGCGGTCGAACCCGGCCAGGCGGTGGCACGCCACCTGCAGCGCCAGGGTGACGAATTGTGTGTGGACGACCGCAGTTACAATTTGCGCAGTTACCGGCGCATCCTGCTGGTGGGGGTCGGCAAGGCCGCCCTGCCCATGGGCCAGGCCGTCGCCCGCATCCTGGCCGAGCGCCTGACCGGCGGCGTCCTCATCACCAAAGAGGGCCACGCCGCCACCCGCGGCGACCCGCTGCCCCCCTCGGTTGAAGTATTCGAAGCCGGGCACCCCATCCCCGACGAGCGCGGCCTGCAGGCCACCCGCCGCCTGGCCCAACGGCTGAGTGACGCCGGCGAAGGCGACCTGATCCTGTGCGTCCTCTCCGGCGGCGGCTCGGCGCTGCTCGCCGCCCCGGCCGAGGGCGTTCACCTCGGCGATATCCAGGCGCTCACCACCGCCCTGCTGCGCTGCGGCGCCAACATTCAAGAAATCAACACCCTGCGCAAACACCTCGACACGGTCAAAGGCGGCGGCCTGGCCCGCCTGGCCGCCCCGGCCGAGATGATCACCTTTATCCTCTCCGACGTGATCGGCGATCCGCTGGACGTGATCGCCTCCGGCCCAACCGTGGCCGACGCCAGCACCTTCAAGCAGGCCTGCGCCATCCTCGAGCGTTACCAGCTCGCCGCCGGCGCGCCCCCCGCCGTCCTGCGCCGCCTGCAACAGGGCGCCCGCGGCCAGATCGCCGAGACGCCCAAGCCCGACCAGGCGCTGTTTTCCGGGGTGCACAACCTGCTCGTCGCCAGCAACCGTCACGCCGCCGCCGCCGCCCTGCACCAGGCGCACAGCGAGGGCCTGAACAGCCTGCTGTTGACCACCTCGCTGCAAGGCGAGGCGAGCCAGGCGGGGCGCTTTGCCGCCGCCCTGGCCCGCCAGATGGCCAGCTGCGATGGCCCGCTCGCCCGTCCCGCCTGCCTGCTGTTGGGCGGCGAGACCACCGTCACCCTGCGCGGCCGCGGCCGCGGCGGACGCAACCAGGAGTTGGCGTTGGGCGCCGTGGCCGACCTGGCCGGACTGAGCGAGGTGGCCGTGGTGGCCCTGGCCACCGACGGCGGCGACGGCCCCACCGATGCCGCCGGGGCGGTCGCCAGCGGCGAGACCTGGGAACGCGCCCGCGCCCTCGGCCTCGACCCGCACGCCGCCCTGGCCAACAACGACGCCTATCCCTTCTTTCAGGCGCTCGACGACCTGCTCCGCACCGGCCCGACCCAGACCAACGTCAACGACCTGACCTTCGTCTTTGCTTTTTAGCCCACCCGCACTTATTCGAACGCCAGCAAGACCGTCCCGCCGGCGCTCAGGCCGCTCAAGATTTCGGTGACACGGCCGTCGCTTGCTCCCGTCGTCACCGCCACCAGCGCCAGATCCTTTTCGGAGACCTCCAGCATGGCCTTTTCCGAGGCCCAGACATACTTTTTGCCGTCCTTGCCGTCAAAAATGCTGGCGTTATCCACGTACAATACATTTTCCCTGACCGGCAGATAAATCCGCACCATCACATCCGCATCCACCGCCGGCAGCCCGTCCATGCTCGTCGAACTGACCATTACCGACGTTAGCGCAGAGGCGCTGCCATCTTCTGCCGGCTGCACCACCGGGGTCGGCGTCGCAACAGGCGGCTCCTCAACCGCATCTGCCAGTAAGACATCGATCTGGCAGGTATCGTCGCCCGCCACAGCCGCCGGGTCGGGCAAACCCACCACCGCCCCCCGGCTCAAAATACCCTTGTCCGGGTTGGTCACGGCAACCCGGTACCCGACCCGAATCTTCTCCAGATCAACCGTATCGATCTCGGCTTTCACCTGCGCCTGGTTGGCCTTCACGCTGGCGCTGCCCATCACACTGAACCCCTTGTCGCCGGAAACCGGCGCCAGCCCAAAAGACGACGGGCGTTCCAGCCCTGGGCCGGCAGGGGCCGTCTGCGTCGACTGCGTTTGAGGCCCGCCGACGCAGGCGCTCAACAGCACAACCAGGATGATAAAGAATTGTATTCGTTTCATTCTTGCTCCTTTTTGGGTTAACTTCTTTCGTATTTCTGACGCCTGCCAAAACAAACCAGCCCCAACAGGGCCAGGCCCAGCGCCCCCCACACATACCTGCTCGCCGTCAGCCCGGCAGGGATGAGAAACGGCACCTCGCCGCTCGCATCCGCCAGCAGTTGCAGCGGGTAGGTATCCACAAAAGCCTTACTGAACAGACCAGCCGCCCCCAACGGCGCCACATCCCACATCCCCAACAGAAAGGTCAACAAAATCAACACGTACTGCAAGCCATTACTGAGCGCTCCGCCTGCCATCCCCAACCCCAACAGAAATATTGAGGGCGCAACCAGAAAGAGCAGCACGGGCCGCACGAAGTCCGCAAAATTGTAAAAGCGGAACACGACGGCATAAAACCCAAAACTCAACCCCAACACCAGCACGACCGTGATCAGATAGGCCACGGCAATCGCCACGATCCTGGAAAAATAGTATTGCGGTACCGAAAGCGGCGTGGTCAACGTGATCGCCCTGACCGCCATCTCCTTTTTTGAGTAAACATAGGTGCAGAAAAACAACACAAACACCATCAGAAAAGGAACGACGCGACACACAAAGGACGAAAAGCTCCATTGCGAAAACGGCGCCGTGTAAGCCGCTCCCAGGATGGTCTGGGTGCTCAGCACGTAGTACGCAAACGCCAGGGTCAGGGCCAGTAACGCCGCATAGATCTTTGAAAACAGCAGACGTTTTGTCTCGTAGCACAAAATCTTAATCAACGGACACCTCCGCTTCACTCAAGCCGCAGTTGAAAAGAAAGACCTCGTAACTCAGCCCGTTCTTATACCGGCGGAAGAGTTTCGCCAGCACCCGCGCAAACTTCTCCTCGCCCAGGGTCGTCTCGGCCTTCTGAATCATCAACGCCATCTTGTCGTAAATCACGATCATATTGTTCGTGGAGAGGATATCGAACAAAAAGCCAGAAGGGACGACGTCCAGGTACTGCGGCTGGCGGTAATAGAAACTCCTGCGCAGCATCTCCATGTTGGCGTTCCAGGAGCGCGGGCCGTTCTCGTTGGCAAACGCCTCGCCGTATTTGTATTTCATAAACTTGTAGGTCGAGTAGACCGTCAATCCCTCGGAAGACCAGGCGCCGCCTTCGGTGAACGGGAAATAGACGCCAATCCCCCACCACTGGTGACAGATTTCGTGCACCAGGACTTCGACCCCGGCGCTCCTGCCTGTGGCTGCATCGCTCCGGGCGAACGAAGACGGCATGAGGATGCTCTCGCCGATAAAACTGATGTTCCCGGCGGCGATGCCACCCATCATCAGCACCGGCGCCTCGACAATTTTCAACGGCACGTTCTTATAATCCAGAGGCCCAAACGTGGCGGTGAAATAATCGATCGCCTCGCGGATGACCTCGTCCGCTCGAATCTTGCGCACCGTTTCGGCGTGTTTGGGGTGGTAGTAGAACTCAATCTGGATGCCGCCGGCGGAGATTTTCTGCATCTGATAGCTGCCGGCGATGAGCGTCAGCGGGCCGCGCCCGCTGGTATGGAACCCCCAGGTCTTCGTCCCACGCCCGGCGTCTTCGCCAATTTGCTCATTTTGCGGCCCCTGGACGATGAGAGCCAGGTGCGCCGGCAGCGTCACCTGCCCGCTGGTCACGTTCCCCCTGGCATCGACGTACAAATCCGCCCCCAGCGCGTTGCCCGCCAGGTACACATACTCGTCGCCAATCACCTCGAGCCCCAGCGTGTTCTGCAACAAACGATCGCCTTCGATCCTGCCCCCCAGTTCGATCTCCAGGGTGTTCTCCGCCTCTGCCGGCAGGTTAAACTTCATCATCCGGCCGTTGTACTGGGTAACGTGCAAATCTTCGTAACCGGCCGGTGCGCCGTTGATGCGCAAGGAACGGATGGTGTGGCCCGGCTGGATCGAGAAAGTGACCTCCTGCGCAACGCCGCTGGTATTGCGCAGCAAATAACGCCCCTTACTCCATACCTCTGCCCGGGCAGTGTCGACCTCCAGGGTCAGGTGGGTGCCGGTCAGCTTCACCGCCTCGTTCTTCTCGACGGTCATCACCGTTTTCATGACCGCCGTTTTCGTGTCCTTGTTCGAGATCAATTCATACTGCATGTCGGCGGAATCGTCGTAATACGGCTCGAACCCATAACCGCACGCCGAACCGACCGCCAGCAGCAGAAAGAGCACCGGGATGACGCCGGCCCTACGGGCGTTGATCCACGCCGAGCGCAACACGCCCTTCTCATAACGCCGGCTGCCCCACAGCCCCAGCACAAACACCCCGCCCGAAATCAACAGCCACACCAGCCGGTTCCACAACCCGGTGCGATAGGCCAGCGCGTCGCCAAACAGGTCAGAGTAAGCCGGGATGCCGGTCTGTATCCAGGGAAGCAGGTAGTTTTCGGTGCTATTGTAGCTCAGGTAAAACAAGGCGCCGTATAACAGCAGGCTCACGTCCATACGCCGCACGAGCAGATACAAGCCGGTAGAAATCAGGATGCTGAAAACGACCGCCGGCAGCAGAATCAACAGATAAGCGAACAGATATTGCTTCAGGTTGAAAAAGCCCTCCAGTTCGTTCAACGTCCACGGCAGATGCAGCAGGGTGGTCGCCAGCACGGCGCACACGGCGGCGAGGATCAGCGCCCCGGTTTTCGCCGCATTGAACCGCAAGATGCCCACCATCGCCTCGAGGATGCCCGCCACGTTGCTGCGGTACATACGGTCGGCCTCATAAATGGTAAATACAGCATACGCGATGGCCGCGATCAAGGCGCCCAGCTTGACCGGCGCCAACACGGCCCGCGTGGTTTCCGATTCTGCCAGGATGAACAGGGGGAAGACGTGCCCTGCCAGCGGCGCGGTGACGGTCACGGCAAACAGCAGCAAAAAGATACGGTTGCAAAACAACCGTCTGGTCTCTTTAAAAATCATCTGCACCCCATCCATCCTCACGCTCCTTCCCCGGACATCAGGTACAGGTAAGCGTCCTCCAGCGAGGGTTCGACCGGGCGCACCCCGGCGGGCAGCGCCTCGCACACGATGCGATATTGAATGCCGCTGGCGGTAAAGACGCGCGCAGTAACCCGCAAATCGGGCTCTGGGGGAGTATCCGCACTGCGGCGCGTTTCATATACACCCACGTGCCCCTGCGCCCGGCGGATCAATTCGGTCGGCTCATCGTCAAACAGGATCGCCCCCTGGTGGATCACGATCAGGCGGTTACAAATGGATTGAACGTCCTCGACGATGTGGGTGGAAAGGATGGTGATCTTGTCTCTGGCGTTCCTGGAAAACAGGTTGCGGAAATTGACCCGCTCCTCAGGATCCAATCCAACGGTGGGCTCGTCCAGGATCATCAATTCCGGGTTGCCCAGCAGGGCCTGGGCAATGCCCACCCGCTGGCGCTGCCCGCCGGAAAGCGTGCCAATCCGGGCGTTGCGCTTTTCCACCAGGTTGGTAGCTGTGATGATCTTCTCGACCACAGTCGGCGCATCTTTGCCGATCCCTTTCAGGATGCACATATAATCCAGAAACTGGCGCACCGAAAGCTCGTCGTACAGCCCAAAATCTTGCGGCAGGTATCCCAGCCGGCTTTTGACGTAGGCCTCGTTCTCCGCCAGTTTCAACCCGTCCACATGGATACTGCCCGCCGTTTGCAGCAAACGCGTGGTGAGCAGTTTCATCAATGTGCTCTTACCCGCCCCGTTTGGCCCCACCAGCCCCACCAGGCACGGACTTTCCAGTTCCAGGTTGATGGCGTTCAGGGCCCGCTTTCCGGTTGAATAGGTCATGCAAACATCTTTGATTGCAATTCTCATAGTCGTCTCCTTTGAGTTGATGCGAACAGGCCCAGTATAGGCGCTCCGGCAAGGCTCATGGTGTCAGGAGCCTGTCGCCTGTTTGTCAATTTGTTGACAGTTCGCCCCGGCAGCGCAAGAAACCGGCTGGTTGTGCTAAGATAGGGGACAGGTGGAACCGATGAAAAAGACCGTTCTGATTGTTGAAGACGACCGGCGTATCGCCGGGCTGCTGCGCGATTACTTCGGCGAAGAGTATCGGGTGATCGAAGCGGGCAACGGCGCTCAGGCGTTGATCGAGTTCGACGCTCACCCCATCGATCTGATCATCCTGGACATCATGCTGCCCGTCCTGGATGGCTGGGAGGTCTGCAAGGTCATCCGCCAGCGTTCGGCCGTGCCCATCATCATGCTCACCGCCAGGACAGACGAACCCTCGAACCTGAAGGGTTTTGAGCTGGGCGTCGACGATTACGTCACCAAACCCTTCAGCCCCAAAGTGCTGCTGGCCAGGGCCGGGGCGATCTTCAAACGCATGGAAAACAACGTGGAGCGAAAAGAAGGTCAGCACTGCATCGACCGCGGTTTTTGCATCCAGGAGGCCGCCCATAAGGTCATCATCGATGGCGAATGCGTCAACCTCTCGGCAACCGAGTTCTCCCTGCTGCTGCTGCTCGTCAAAAATAGCGGCGTGGTCGTCAGCCGCGACGTCATCCTCGACCACATCTGGGGCGAGAATTATTTCGGCGACGATCGCATCGTCGACACCAACATCAAGCGCCTGCGCGAAAAGCTCGCCGGGCGGGCCGAATACATCAAAACAATCCGCGGCGCAGGATATCGCTTCGAGGTGGATTAATGTTTAAAAGCATCACCGTTAAATTGTTCGCCCTCACTTCGCTGGCGGTAGTCGTCTTCGTCGGGTTGATGCTGCTGTTTCAATCCATCTTTTTCGAGGGCTATTACCTGAGCCGCAAACGGGCTTCTGTAGAAGCCAGCACCCACGCCCTGGCTGCCGCCTACGCCAGATCGACCTCGCTGATGGACAGCGACCTGGTCGAGACGGTGACGAAATATTCGCAGCAGTACGGGCTGGAAGTTTATTACATCCAGGAGTACCCGGGGAATCAAAACACGGACGCCGCCGGCGGGAGCGCCACGACGTACACCTCGGTCGTTTCGTCCATCTCCGAAGACGTACCCCGGCAAAGCAACCAGTTTTACATCGACCAGTTAAAATACGGGCAAGAGGTCTATCTAAAGGACAAAGCCGCGCTGGACGCCGGCAAAACCCTGACCTATTCGGCCCAAAACGAGTACGGCAGTACCAGCATCATCACCCTCAGCAGCATCGTCAGCAACGGCCAGGCGCGCGGCCTGCTGTACATCTTCGCCTCGCTGCGCCCGGTGGACGAGGCCACCTCGGTCATCCGGGATTATTACCTGCTCTATTTTCTGGGCGCGTTCGTCGTCATCCTGGTACTGGCTTTCGTCTTCTCGCGGCAGGTCGCCCGGCCGCTCATCCACCTGGACAGGGTCGCGGCGAGCATCGCCAACCTCGACTTTTCGCAGGAATGCACGCTGAAATCCAACGACGAACTGGGCAACCTGGCGCGCACCCTCAACCGCCTGTCGGCCAACCTCAGCAAAACCATCGCCGATTTAAAAGAGAGCAACGAAAAACTGGCGCAGGAGATCGCCAGGCAAAAAGAACTGGAAGAGATGCGCACGCTCTTTGTAGCCGGCGTTTCACACGAACTCAAGACGCCCATCAGCGTCATCCGCGGCTATAGCGAAGGCGTCATCGACGGTATGGCCAAAGGCGAGATCAAACGGGAGTACATCCAGATCATCCAGGACGAAACCGAAAAGATGAATCAAATCATCTCCGATATGCTCGACCTGGCGCAAATGGAAACCGGCAGATACCAGTTAAAGCTGGAGGAAATCTCCATTAACCGCATGATCCGCTACGAGGTGAAAAAGTTCTCGCCCTGGATCGCCAGCAAAAAGATCGCCCTGACCGTCGATCTGCCCGAAACCCCGCTGCTGGCGGAGGGGGATAGCCTGCGCATCGAGCAGGTGCTGGCCAACCTGCTGAATAACGCCTGCCGCTACACGCCCGAAGGTGGGCGCGTCCATCTGGCGGCGTACGATTCCGGCGGTCACATTCACGTCCAGATGGAAAACGACTGCGCCGCAATATCCGCAGCCGAATTAGCGAGAATCTGGGACGATTTTTACCGTGTGGAAAAATCCCGCAGCCGCGAGCTGGGCGGCAGCGGGCTGGGCCTGGCAGTGGTGCGGCACATCCTCGAACTGCACCGCTCCAGCTACGGTGTTGAGCAGACGCCCGGCGGGGTGCGCTTTTATTTCTCGTTAAGGAAACGCTGCGGGGCAGATTAGCGGCAAACAACGCGTGTGCGCACTGCCCTCAAAATCAGGTACAATAGGGCCTGGCATTAAAGGCGTTTATGTCACACCCGAAAGAAAACCTGCTCACCATCTGGGGCCATCTGGAAGAACTGCGCTCCCGCCTGCTCAAAAGCCTCGTTGCGCTGGGCATCGCCGTCGCGGTCACCCTGTATTACGCCGCCGATCTGATCCGCCTGCTCACCCAACCCATCGGCGGGCCGCAGGTCTTGCAGGCCATCGAGGTGACCGAGAACATCGGTGTCTACACTCGCGTGGCCCTGCTGGGCGGTTTCATCCTTGCCCTGCCCTTCATCCTTTACCAGGTGTTGGCCTATATCTTCCCGGCCCTCTCGCCGGGAGAGCGCAAGTGGATCTACCTGTCCGTGCCCGCCGCCACCCTGCTGTTTGCCGGCGGGGCAGCCTTCGCCTTCTTCGTCATGCTGCCGGCAGCCGTGACCTTTCTGGTCGGCTTTGCCGAGACCCCCACCACCCCGCGCCTGGCGAGCTACATCGAGTTCACCACCAATATCCTGTTCTGGATCGGGTTGAGCTTTGAAATGCCGCTGCTGGTCTTCATCCTGGCCAAATTGCGCCTGGTTAACGCCAGGATGTTGTCCAGGCAATGGCGCCTGGCAGTGGTGATCATCTCCATCCTCGCCGCCGTCATCAGCCCCACCGTCGACCCGGTCAACATGCTGCTGGTCATGTTGCCGATGATCGCATTGTACGGTCTGAGCATCATTCTGGCAGCCCTGGCTTAAGGGCGGCGTGTTATACTGTAACAAACGACCGGTTCGTTTTTTGATCGAAAGGAGTATCACATGTTCCGTTTAGGACCGTTAGAACTGGGCATCATCCTGATCATCGTCCTGCTGCTCTTTGGCGTGGGGCGCATCAGCAAGATTGCCGGCGAGTTGGGCAGCGGCATTCGCGCCTTCCGCGATGGGCTGCGCGGCGAGTCAAAAGATGAGGCACAAGACGACAAAACCGGCAAAGGCGCATAACCTGGATCGGGTGAACGATCTGGTTTCACACAGACAATCTCTTTACCACCCAAAGTCGTTATGGAAATCTTTAACGTCGGCCCGCTCGAGTTCCTGTTCATCTTATTGCTGGCCTTTATCGTGCTGGGCCCCGAAGGTTCGCTCAAGACTGCCCGCCAGGCCGGTCGCCTGGTGTACCGTATCGTCCGTTCGCCCCTCTGGGCCTACCTGCTGAAAACCTCGGAAGAAGTGCGTGACCTGCCGCGCCAGATCGTGCGCGAGGCCGGGATGGAAGAAAGCCTCAAAGACCTGCAAAATGGGGCGCGCCAGTTTCGCCAGGAAGCAAAACAGGTCGGCGAACAAATCAACGCCGACCTGCAAATGGATGTCACACCCCGCATTGCCCCCCCAGCGGAGGCCGCCACTTTGCGCCCCCCGGCGCCGAACGACGATTAACGTTTAGCGGCCCACTTAAGCAAATCCTCTTTACCCGCCGCCCGCAGCGCGGTCTCACTGATGGCATGCAGGCGCACGTCGCCGCGCCCAAAACGGGCCACGTCCCCGGCGGGTTCCTCGGCCGTCACCAACAGCGCCAGCGCCCGCGCCGGACAGTTCAACGTGCGATGATACAGATCCAGTTGCAGCTGCATCCGCCCGGATAGCTCGCGCAGCCAGCCCTCACGCAGCCCGCGCGGCGCATACACCACCTCAACCAACAGGTGGGGATCGTTGGCGTCCTTGAACTGCACGATGAAATCGTAATACACCTGCTCGATACGCCGGTTGGACAACACCACGGCCTTTTCCTCGGGAAAAGCGTTGTGCAGTTTACCCTCCACCAGCGTCTCGATCTCTTCCAGCTTTTCCAGCACGGCCCGGGCCGGCGGGCGCGCCGGCTGACCGACCATTTGTTCCTGTTGGGCGTCGGCGATGCGCTCCTGTTCGATCTCCTCACGCGTCATCTGGCGCAGCGCCAGTTCCATGCGCCCCAGCCGTTCGCGCCGGGTTTGCGTCTGGACCCAATCCCGCAGGTAATAGACAAACAAATAAACGCCGCCAAAGAACAGGACGGGAGAAAAGCACAGGGCAAACAACGTCCCCAACCCCAACCCGATCAACTGGCGAAAAATCACCAGCGCCTGCCCCGGCAGGGTCAGGTTGCGAAACTGAACGATGGTCGTACCCACTTCAAACGGCTCGTGTAAAACCAGCCATACCGAAAACAACGAAAAAATCACCAGCGCCGCCCCAACCCAGACCAGCCATCGACTGACATTGCCTGTTTCGCTCTTCATCATCACTCTCCTTAACCCGCCGGCCAACACGGCGCACAGCGGAAGCCCTTTTCCTTATTATATCCTCACTTCGAGTCAAGGGCGTAACGGCGAAAGGCCTCGCCAACCGCTGTCAGCCGGTTGCTGCGCAAATCGACCAGATCCGAACCCGGATAGGTGCGGTCGGACAGGCTGAACCAGGCCCAACGCTGCACCAGCCGCCCGCCCTCCGGCGGGTAACCGTGAGCGCCGTGCGCCGTCTCCAGCCAGGCAAACGAGTTGTGCAAATAGCCGGCGACCAACTCGGGCGGATAACCATACTCGGCCGGCATCAGGATGCCGTACTCGGTCAACGCCAGCGGGCGGTTCTGATAACCGTGCGCCGCCAGCCAGCGCCGGAATTCGACCAGCTGCGCCTGGAACAAATCCAGGCGGCCGTGGTCGCCAATCTCATACAGTTGGCCGCGCTCGACGTCCGCCATCCCCGGCGGGATGCCTACCCCCCACGAATCGCGCTGTTCGCGCAGCACAAATGCGTGCACCGTCCACCAGTCGGCCGGCAGGGGGTGTCCGTATTCGGCCGCATAGGCGGCCAAAACACGCTCCAGATACGCCAGGCGCAGCGGGGTAACCTGCGAAATAGCCGCCGGCGCCACCCGGGCGGTCGGGTCGGCGCTCTTGATCAACCGGTACAGTTCGCCGTAGCGCAAGGCGTACGCCTCGGGCGCCAGGTTATCCTGCCAGATGACGTCGGGCTCGTTGCCGATCACCCACACCTGCCCGGGGACGCGCTGCGCCGCCCAACGGATCCATTCCGGCGGCGGATAGACGCACTCCGGCCCGAGGCGCACCATCTGCCAGCGCTCCAGCGGCGCGGTGGGGCGCTGCACACGCACGCGCCAGTCCAAATACCAGCCGGCGCCCAGGCGGCGCGCCCACCAGGCGGCGTTGGCCTCGTTCGACAGCCCAAACCCCAGGCGAGTGTGCAGCGCCAGCGGCGCCGGCGGGTTCTCGGCCGCCGGCGAGGCCGTCTGCAAGGGCAGCAGCGGCCCGGCATAGCTGCCGCATTTCTGGGTAATCGCCGCCGGCTGCGCCCGGGTCTGCGCCAGCCAGCAGCCCAGCGCCAGCAGCAACAGGCCCAACCGCAGCCAGCCCAGCCCGGCGCGTTCGCCCGTCCAGGGTTTCAATACGCCCCCTGCCCGCTGAACACCACTGCCAGTGTCTTCCATAAAATCTCCACATCCTTACGCAAAGAATAATGCCGGATGTAATCGAGTTCCAACACCAGGCGTTCTTCCAGATGCAGGTCGCCGCGCCCGTTGACCTGCATCGGCCCGGTCATGCCGGGTTTCACCGCCAGCCGTTGGCGCTGGCGGTCGTCGTAGCGCGCCACCACCCAGGTCTCCTCGGGGCGCGGCCCCACCAGGCTCATCTCGCCCCGCAGCACGTTGTAGAACTGCGGCAGTTCGTCCAGGCTCCAGCGGCGCAGCCAGCGCCCGGCGCGGGTGACGCGCGGGTCGTCCGGCAGTTTGTAGACCGGCCCGTTCAACGGGTTGCGCGCCAGAATTTCGTCCAGCTTTTGCCCGGCGTCCGGCACCATCGTGCGCAGCTTGAACATGCGGAACGGCCGGCCGTGCTCGCCGGCCCGCTCCTGGACAAAAAACACCGGTCCCGGCCCGTCGCGCCGGATCGCCAGGGCGGCCAACAACAGCAGCGGTGCGGACAACACCAGCCCCAGCACCGCCCCAACCACATCCAGCATGCGCTTCGCCAGGCGCTGGCCCAACGACAGGCCGCCGCCCCCGGCCGGGGCGCAGCGCGGCGGCAGCAGCAGGCCGGCCGCCAGCCCGGCGCCCAACGCCAGCGCCCGGCAGACGTGCAACGGCAGGGCCAGCCAGACCAGCCCGGCGTCTTCTGCCCACAAAAAACGCATGAAAGGCAGCGCACTCAACACAAACAGCAAAGCGCACGCCAGCGCCAGCAGCGCAAAGACCCCGGCGGCGGCCGGGACGAGCGCCGCCGCCAGTATGGCCGCCAGCAGCCCGGCCAGCAGCACGATCTGCATGCGCTGTTCGGGGGCGGTGTGCGCGTCGGTAAACGTCTTCTCGGGCAGCCAACGCAGCATGAACGCCTTCCAGTAGCCGATTCCCCATTTCCGGCGCAGGTACTCGCCCCACGTGCGGTCGTGACGGTGATAGACGATCGCCTGTGGGGCAAACACCAGGCGGTAGCCCTTGCGCGCCAGGCGAAAAGAAAATTCCTGATCCTCCACCGAGGGGACGGGGAAACGCTCGTCAAAACCGCCATTTTCCAGGAATACCCCGCGGCGATAGGCGGCCGAATACGTGTCGATGAAATCAATGGTCGTCCGGCGCGCCATGCGCCGGTACTTGTCGGCGTATTCGGCCTGCACCAGGCGCGCCACCCGCTCGCCCTGGCGGGTACGATACGTTCCCTTCACGCCCACCACCTGCGGGTCGCCCAAGGGGGCGGTCAGGCGCAGCAGCCAGTCGCCAGCCGGGGCGCAGTCGGCGTCGGTGAAGGCCAACACGGCGCCGTGCGCCTGGCGGGCGCCGGCGTTGCGCGCCGCCGCCGGGCCGGCGTTGGCCTGGCGGATCACCCGCGCCCCCAGCCCGGCCGCCACAGCGGCGGTCTCGTCGCTCGAACCGTCGTCGACCACGATCAGCTCATAATCCAGCCCGCCTTCCTGCTGCTGCAAGGCCCGCAGGCAGTCCGGCAGGATGCCGGCCGCGTTCCAGGCCGGGATAATCACCGAGACCCACGGCGCGGCGGTATCCATCAGCCCCCTCCCGTGCGCCCGCCGGGCAAAAACAGGAAGACGGCCGCCAGCAGCAGCGGCGGCAGCGTGACGACGGCGTGCAGCAAGACGGCGCAGGCCAGCGCCGGCGAGCCATCCACGCCAAATGGCAGCAGCGCCAGCCGGGCGAAGAAATAAAACGGCCCGACGTTACCCGGCATCAACCCCGGCAGCAGCCCGACGTAGACCAGCACCAGCACCAGCCCGGCGGCGCGCCAGCCGGCTTGCAGGCCGAGCGCCCGGAAGAGCAGCCAGTTGGTCGACGCCATGATCCCCCAGGCCAGGGCAGTCAACGCCAGCAGCGGCAGCGTGCGCTCAGGGCGGCGCAGCCACTGGCTGGCAGCCAGCAGTTCACCGCCGCGCCGCAGCCAGCGCCGCCAGAACGGCGGCGCCCGGCGCTCCAGAAGCGGCGCCAACCGGCGCCAGACCGCCGGCCCCGCCGCCACCAACACCACCAGCCCCAACGTGGCCGCCGCGCTGACTAGCGCCGGCCATACGCCCCAGCGCGCTGTGTGGTCGTCCGGCGCCCAGGCGCTGACCAGCGTCGCCGCCAGGGCGAAAAAGACGCCGTCCAGGTACTTCTCCAACACAATTGAAATCGTCGCCGGGCCCCAGGCCGCCTGGCGTGCGCCGCTCAACCAGCCCAGGCGCAGCACCTCGCCGCCGCGCACCGGCAGCAGAATGTTACCCGCCTGGCCCACAAAAAACGCCCGGCCCACCGCCACAAACGGTGGGCGCTCGTCGTAAGCCGCCAGCAGCAACCACCAGCGCCACACCTTCACCAACAGACCGACCAGCACCGTCGCCGCCCCGGCCGCCAGCCAGCCCCAACGCACCTGCGCCAGGCTGCGCCCCAGCTCGCCCCAGTCCACCCCCAGCAAGGCGAGATACAACAATCCCAGCCCCAACAGGATTTTGACGCCCGTGAACAGGCGGCGGCGATCAGGGTGCGATGGCATAGGCGCAACTCCAGGAGAAACCGCCCGGCGCGGCCGCGTCGGGCTGCGAACGACATACCGGGCGCTGGCGGTTGGCGTCGAGCAAATCGGCCAACCAGCGCTCGCCCTGCCCCTCCAATACATCGCCGGCGTGCAGATCGGGATAGGTGTGGCGCAGGGTAGACTGGTACCAGTCGAAACCGGCCAGCGGCAGGCACACCACGCGCACGTCCGGGCGCCACCCCAGGCCAAAGTGATAATACCACAGCCCAAACGTGTCGGCGTCAGCCTCAGCAAGCAGCAGCGCGCCGGGCGGGGCGGCCAGTAAATACGCCTCGCTGGCGCCGGCCAGATCCGTACCGGGGCGCGGGTCGATGCGCGGCCAGTTCGTCGCCGCCGCGCTCAGGGCATATGCCAGCCAGGCCGCCACCAGCAGCGCCCCCCACGGAACCGCCCGCCAGCGCTGCGCCCACAACCAGCCGGCCGCCGCCCCGATCCACACCGCCGCCGCCAGCACCACCACCAGCAGATACACCTGCCCGCCCTGGGCGCGATACAACACAAAAAAGACGCAGCCGGCCAGCGCCAGCCACACCAGCCCACCCCCCAACCAACGCCGCCTGCGCCACACCACCACCAGCCCCACCCCGGCCAGCGCCAGCCCCGGCGCCCCAAACTGCGCCCGCAACACCTGCCCGGCTTCGGCCAGGCGCTGCGGCCAGTCTGCCGCATCCCAATACAGCAGCCCCCAATACAACCGCCCGCTGACCAGCCATCCCAGCCGCTGCGCATCCACCACCGCCCCCCAGTTGACCGGCGGCTGATCCGCAGCGCGCAGCGGCAGGGTCAGGTACACCACCGTTCCCAGCGCCAACGCCGCCGCCTGCGCCGCCAGCGCCCCCCACCCCGCCCCGGCCCGCCGCGCCCGCACCCAGGCCAGGGCCAATGCCGGAACGACCAGCACCAGGGTCAGGTGCACGCCCAGCCCCAGGCCAAACGCCAGCGCCAGCCACACCCACACACCGGGACGGTGCAAACGCCCTCCCGCCGGGTCGAGGGCCGCCAGCCACCACAACGCCAGCGCCACAAACAGGGCGTACAGACCGTAGACCTCAACAATCACCGCCTGCGACCACAGCAGCGGCGACAACCCGGCCGCCAGCGTCCCGGCCCACACGGCCGCTGCCGCCGGGCGCACCCACGCCGCCAGCAGCCCCACCAGCAGCGCCGCCAGAGCCGCCGCACTGGCCGAATACAGCACCGCCCGCCATACCGGCGTCCCCCACGGCAGCGCCTGAAACAACTGGCCCAACAGCAGGTAGGTCGGGTAACCACTGGGGTGCGGCACCCCGCCGCTCAACTGCGCCGCCAGCAGGTCGCCGCCGTCGGCGCCGTCATGAGCGCGGGTCAGGCGCTGCGGCGCCAGCGCGAGATAAGCGCTCAACAGCAGGGCGGCCGCCAGCGCCGCCGCCAGCAGCAAAGAGTGACGTTTCCAGACCTCAATGAACATCGCTCCGCCCCGCAACGGCCTTGCGCTCGTTGACCAGCCGGAACAACCCGGCCGACAACCCCAACAGCGCCCACCACAAAAAGCCCGGCTTGGCGCCCAACGCCACCGCATCACTCAGGCCAAACACCAGGTGCGCCAGCAGCGCTCCACACAGCCCCAACACCAGCGCCCGGTACGCACGCCAGAAGGGCAGACGCCGCCGGCGGCCCAACCCGAGCCAGGCGGCCACCAGCATGGCAAAGACGCCGCCGTACAGCGCCAGGAAGGCCGCCAGCCCCGGCAGCCCCACATCCAGCGCCGCCTGCAGGAATTCATTGTGGGCATGACCGATATCGGTGCCGGGGCTGACCAGAAACAGCGGATAGAGTACATGCACCAGGCGCCGGAAAGTGTTCATCCCGATCCCGGTCAGAGGAAAATCGTGGATGGCCGCCAGCGCCCGCGACCAGATTTCCACGCGCCCCTCGAGGGTATCAAACATCACCCCCGGCTCGCCGCCTGCGCCGCCGGGCAGCAGCACCTGCACCCCAAACGGCCCCAACCAGACCGCCGCCGCCAGCAACACCAGCAAGGCCAACACCAGCCATTTGCGTCGCCGGCGGCGGCGCAAGGGCAGCAGCGCCAGCGCCAGGCCGGCCAACGCCAGCCCCAGGTACGCCGAGCGCGACTGCGTGAGCACCAGCACCCCGAACACAAAGAGATTTGCAGCCAGACACATTCCGATCAGGATGCGGCTGCGCCCAACACCCCAGGCGTGCGCCAGGGCGCGGCGCTCTAACACCACAGCCGCCAGCGCGGCCAACCAGACCGGCGCCACCCACAACAGCGCCCCACCCACCTCGTTGGGATGGAAGCCTTCCGGCGCGCCCGGCAGGCCGCGCACCAGGGCCGGCAACTGCGCCGCCAACCGGCCCACCCCGGCAATCTTGGCCGCAAACCAGCGTGTACCCGCCAGACCCAACGCCGCCACACCGCCGCCCGCCAGCAAATAACCGGCCAGCGCCCACCACCAACCGCGGGCGCGTTCCCCCACCCGCAGCACGGCAAAATACACGCCAATGCCCAACAGCACGCCGGCAATCTTCGGCAGACTGAAAACCAGGTCGGGGGTGACCAGCACGCTCACCGCCAGCATGACCAACAACAGCAGCAGCGCCGGGTTGAGCGGCGTAACCGGCAACGGATTGCGTCCGGCCAACAGCGTCACCAACCACAGCAGGGGTAAAATTACCAGCAAAGGGCTCAGGCGCGGCGTGATCAACAGATAGACCGGCGCCGACAGGAGCAGCAGCCCCATCTGCCAGTCGTCCAACCGGGCAGCCGCCCGCCGTAAGCGGTGCGCAAAAGCTTTCATGGCGCCAACACCAGTTCGAATTCCTGCGCCTGCAACAGATCGCCCTGCCAGCGCCACTGCCCGGCGCCCTGCGCCTGCCAGCCCGCCGGCGGCCCGGCCAGTTCGACGCCCACCGGCAAAAGCAGCTGCACTTCCAACGGCAAATGCCCCAGCCCCGCCTGTTTTTGCACCCGCAGGTGATAGACCAGGCGCGTGCCACCCAACGGTTGGATGACTTCAGGCGGCAGGGCAAAATTCAGCGCCACCTCCTGGCTCTGTCCGACCGGCAGAACCAGCAGCCCGGCAAAGGCGCGGGCGCCATTCTCGACCGGCAGCGTCTCCACCGTTCCATCCCAACCCTGACCGCTCAACAACCATTCGCCCGGCACCGCCGCCGCCCGGGCCGAAAGCAGGCGACTGCCCGGGACGGTCAACACCCGCCAGTAATCCCAATAACAACGAACCTGCATCTCGGCGTAGGTCTTGCCGTACACCGCCTCGTGCTTGCAGGGCGCCTGCCCCTGGCGCAAATGGCGATAACGCATCTGCACCCCCGCCTGCGGTGCGGCCAGGTTACGCAGGTCGACGGTGTAGGCCAGCGAACGCTGGATGGCCGCATCCACCTTGTTAAAACCCAGGTTGGTATCCACCCACAATAAAAAATCGCCTCGCCCCGCCCGCACCGCCCCGTCCAGGTCGGCCTGCGCCAGGGCCGCCTGCACGCCGGGACGGGTGCTGTACAGCGCCAGGTGGCCGCTCTTGACCTGTTGGAACAGCGCCTTGCTCAGGGCAGCCAGTTCGCCCGGCTGGCGCAACGCCAGCACGCGTTTGAGCACCGCCCGGCCCAACTCGGACATAAAATCCTTGCGCTGCGACCACCACTGGCGGTCAAAACCCTGTCCCTCTGCCGGCGCCCAGGCCAGCTGCATGTAACGATCCAGGCCGGCGGCGTCTACCGGGGCGGCCACCCCCTCCAGCTGCACCGCACCGACCACTTCCAGCACGGCGCGTAGCGCCTGCTGATCGAAGGCCACCACGCCATCCGTGGCCTGATTGCGCGAAAGCTGGTACAGTTGCTGGGCCTGATAGGCGCTCGTCGGAAAATCCGGCGACCAGTTGGCGTCGCGCACCAGCCACAGACCGGCGCGCATGTAGCGCTGCATCGGTTCGGGCGGCGGCGGGTAAGATTTGCTCAGGTCGTCCACCCGGTACGAATCGCCAATCTCAAAATTGCGGATGGCGCCGCGCTCGAGATGCAGCACGCCCACCCCGCTGATAAAACCGCCCGTCGGGCGCAGTTCGTCCCGGTTCTGCGCCAGCACCAGATAACGCC
The DNA here is from genome assembly GCA_964535315.1 of uncultured Anaerolineaceae bacterium. Taxonomy (GTDB): domain Bacteria; phylum Chloroflexota; class Anaerolineae; order Anaerolineales; family Anaerolineaceae; genus CAZHTS01. The sequence continues at coordinate 34,106 of CAZHTS010000020.1, read as the reverse complement.
GCGGCTGGCTGCCGCCCAACAAATCGGGCAGGAACTGCAACAGTTCCACCCCCTGCACCAGCAGGTCGAAATTCTCGTCCAGACGCCGGTAAGCGCTCCGATACGTTGTGGGGATGAATTGCGCATCGATGCGGGTGCGCATCTGCGCCGCCTGCGCCAGTTCCTGGCGCGCCCGCTGGAACTGCGGACGCCCCGCCTCCAACACTGCCAGCAGGCGCTGCCCGAATTCTTCCTGCCCGCCCTCACCGCCTGGGGCGGCCCACAACGGCTCGACCCCCAACAAGAGCGCCTGCCCGGCCTGGGCCAGGTTCTCGGCGTAACACACCAGTGGTTCCACCTGACCGGGCAACGTATCCTGTCCCGCCAGGCGCAGCAACGGGAACAGCGGTTGTAAGTCGGCGCGCAGCGCCTCGCTGTGCCCGGCAAGTTCCTGTGTCAACGCCAGGGCTTCTTGCGGCGTTGCTTTGCCCGCCGGCTGGTCGAGCAGCGCCTCGGCACGCCCGAGCGCCTGGCGCAAACTGTATAGCTGCCAGCTGACGTGCAGCCCCCACACCAGCAAAGGGGTCAGCGCCAACCCTAACAGTGCTACAAGAACGGTCAGACGGGGCAATCGTTTCAATTTCATATCAAATTACGCTTTCGATAGGCGTCAAATTCGAGGGAAGCAGTCTGGTTTATCTTTGCTATAATGATACTGGAGAACCGCAAAAGCGGCGGCCAGGGAACGGACGGGTTTTCAAATTCGTACAGTCCGGCCGCAGCGGAGGGGCTCAGGAGTAAATCATGAAACAAACTATCTTTCGTATCGCAGCACTTTTTATCATCCTCGCCCTCATCTTGCTTGCCGCCCCCATGACAACCGGCCAGGCCGGAACGGAGTATCAAACCATCCCTACCGCCATCCCGGTCGTATACATTACCCCGCTCACCCCCACCCCCATCGGCGCCCCAACCGCCACCCCGGTCCCGGTTGGCAATGCCGTCTACATCCCCGCCTGGTCGGCCAGCAGGATTACCATCGTGCTGCCCAACAACCCATCCATCCACCTGGTCGTCAACCTCCCGGCCACCAGCAATGACCGTTACATCCGTGTCCAGGACGTGACCGAGCCGCTGCCCCAGGTGGACGGCACGCTGTTCGAGGTCTTCGGCCAACCCTTCACCATTCTGATTACCGACGTCAACGGGAACCCAATCACCGCCTTCAACCCACCGCTGACCTTTACCATTCAATATAGCGCCGAAGACATCCCGGAAGCCGAGGAACCCAACCTCAAACTGTACACCCTGCTGAACGGCGTATGGACGCTGGTGGACACCCAGGTAGACACGCTCAACAACCATCTGACGGCTTCGGTCGATCATTTGACCACCTTCGTCATCTTCTGCGTACACGCCAGCGAATACCAGACTGTCCCAGCCATCATCGCCCAGACTCCGCAGACCACCCCGACTGCGGCTGACATCATCGTCGAGCCACAGCAGCCACCATCACAACCACAAATCGAAGAAACACCAATCCCGACCCCGACGCGCAGCGTCGCTTTGCCAGGGATATTGCCCTCGGCCCTTATTTTTGGAGGCATCGCTATGCTGGTGCTGGTTATTCTTGGCGTCAGCGTGGTCATGATCTTAAGAGCAACTGTAGGTAAATAACGCCCCATACCCCCCTTTATGTTTGGGCGGCGCGCTGCGCCGCCCATAACTGTTAACCACCTGGGGCGGCGCCATGCGGCCAGATCACAACAAGCAGCACAAAGAGCAGCGCCACACTGCCCCAGAACAGCACCCAGACCCCGCCCAGGCTGAGGCCGGCCCCCAGGCAAAAGACGGCCGCTGCCCCATTCAGCAGCCGTCCATCGATCACCTGTCGCAACGACACGCCGTGCGCCCGCGCCGACCAGTATCCCCAACCCAGGCGGGCCACAGCCAGCGCCAGCGCCGCCACCCACAACAGCGTCCCAATCCCTTCATTCCAGGAAAACACAGCGGGCCAATCCTGTTTAATAGGCGCCGGTGCGCTTGAGCACCACCAGCACGGTACGCGCCAGGATGTAGATATCCATCCAGATCGACCAGTGGCGGATGTAGTAATCGTCCAGGCGAATGCGCTCCTCGTACGACGTATCACTGCGCCCCGAAACCTGCCACAACCCGGTGATGCCCGGCGCCACCTGCGAATACAACGCAAAACTACTGCGATAATAATTCATCTCGTCGCGCACGATCGGGCGAGGCCCCACCAGGCTCATCTCGCCCTTGAGCACGTTCCACAACTGCGGCAGTTCGTCCAGGCTGGTCTTGCGCAACAATCGCCCGACGCGGGTGACGCGCGGGTCGTCACGCAGTTTACGGCTGGCGTCCCACTCCGCCTGTTTGTCCGGGTTGTGGCGCAGGTATTCCTGCAAAACCTGGTCGGCATTGGTCACCATGGTGCGGAACTTCCATACCTTGAGTTCTTTGCCCCCCGACCCGACGCGTTTGTGCCCGTAGAAAATGCCACCCCGCGAGTCGAGATGCACCAGCAGGGCGCACACCAGGAACACCGGCAAAGCCACCACGCTGCCCAGGGCAATGATCAGCAATTCCATGCTGCGTTTGACAAAACGCTCGCCCGAGTTGAGCAGGTTGCGCTGCACCTCCAGCCCCAGGATTCCCTGCAGGTCGTGCGACACCACCGCCGCCCCGCCGATCCAGTTCTGATTGGAAATGAGGATCAGCCGGCGCAGGCCAAAACGGCGTTCGTCGATCAGGGCGTTGCGGAACACTTCGGGCACCTCAGGCGGAACCAGAATGGCGGTAGACAGTTCGGCGCGGATGAACACCTCCTGATCCTCCAGAACACGCTCGCCGCGCAGCTTGGGGATGCCGTATAAATCCACTTCTTCCGGGGTGTAGTCACCGACCACCACCACCGGCATGAAACCCAACTGCGGGTTGGTGCGCAGATACTCGAGCAGCTTTTTACCGCGCACCCCAAAACCGACCAACGCTACCGGTTCGCCCCACAGCTTCAACCGGATGGCCAGTTTGCGAATCAACCAACGCCCAAACGGCAAAATCACCAGTGCCAGCATCCAACAAAACGAGAATAACAAACGGGAGAATTCTTCGGCGCTTTTGGCCCAGAACATGGCGGTGGCAAAGACCAGAAAGATGGCGCTGGTAGAAATGCTCAGGCGCCGCAATTCCTCAACCGGGTTGAGACCAATGCCGGGATACAGGTTCCCGACGGCGTACGCCACCAGAAAAGCCAGCATCAACGGCGCCATATCGTAATACGGCTGCGGGTTGTTAAACCCGTTACCCAACAACAGGCGCAACTGCACAGCCAGGTAGCCGGACAGCAACAGCCCAAGCAGATCAGACGAAGCCAACAGGATCGTCATCCACCACCGGCTGTGCTGCCACAAGAAACCCACGCGGCCCAAAACCTGATTGGGCGTCTTCTCGCGTACGGTCTCCAGGGTAGGAGGAGCTTCTAATACAGATTGCATCTCAACCTCCTCAAAACAATAAAACAGGACAAACTTCACTCACCAACGATGACCGCCTCAAAGGTAGCGGTGATCCGGTCAATGTCAAAACAACGGCGGGCGCAGGCCTGTGCGCCATCCGCCAACAAACGACGCAGCGCAGCATCTTCATATAACTGCCGGGCAGCCTGCAACCAGGCCTGGCGGTCGTAAGGCGGAACGACCAGCCCGGCCTGCGCCTCGCTCACCAGCCGCGCCGCCGCATTGTGCGCCTCGATCGCCAACAGCAGCGGCCGGGCAGCGCACAGATACGAAAGCACCTTCGAGGGTACCGAATACACTCCGGCGTCCTGGCCTAACACCGAAACGAGCACGTCCGCCGCCGCCAACACGTTGGCAAAGTCAGCCTGGGGTTGGAAAGGCAACACCAGGAGGTTGTCCAACCCCTGCACCTGGCGCTGCTGCGCCAGCCAATCGGCGCCCGGGCCTTCCGAGACCACCACCACCCGCACCCGGTCTTCCGCTTGGCGCCAGGTCTGCGCCAGTTCGAGCAAACGTTCCGGGTTGTGTTTCCAACCCAGAATGCCGGCGTAAAGAAAACAGAACGCCCCATCCAATCCCTGCGCCTGCGCCCAGGGGTTATCTTTGGGCTGTGGGCTGATCTCCTCGTACGGCGCCCAGTTCGGCACCAGACGCAGCTTTTGCCGGGCGACGCCCCAGGCATCCATCAACGGGTAAAAATCTTCGCTGATCAGGATGACCGCATCGCTCTGGCGCACCAGGTCGCGTTCCATGCGCTGATAATAACGCCCCACCAGCCCGCCGAACAGCGGAATACGGCGGCGTAAAATTTTGTCGGTCGCCAGGCCAATGGCGTCCTGAAACCAGAAGACAAACCGCGCCCCGACCTGCCGGCTGGCGCTCAAGGCCAGGCGCTGGGCGTCCAACGGCGTATTGGCCGAAAGCACCACCTCAGGGTGAAAAGAACGAATCTCCTCGGCCAGCAGCCGGCCGTGCTCGCTTTCCTGCACGCGGCGTTGCAGCAGGTTGTACTTGCGGAACGGCTGCGCCAGGGTCACCCCCTGCACGGACAGGCCCGGGACGACGCTCGCCCCGGAAAAATCGCCGCGTTTCACCTTCTGCGTCGATTCGCTGTAGACATAATGCACGCGGAAACCTCGCCGGGCAAGCTGGCGGGCCAATTGCAGGCTGAAGGCGTAACCACCGTAATCGTGAATCAGGACACGCAAAGCGCCATCTCCAAATAAGACTGTTTTACTCTAGATTGTACGGCGATTTAGGCCCCAAGCGCAAGCGCAGGGCGCCAATCACGTCCATCAGAAAGTGCGGGTTGAGCATGTTGACCAGTTGCCACAACGCCGTACGCAATGAATACCACTCCACCAGTTTGCCGCTGAACGCCTGCCAGAACAGACGCGGCGAAAACAGATAGGGCGTCTTGAGTTCGCCGCGCTGGTAGCGCTGTTTTTCGACGACGTCCTCGCCCCAGCGCGCCAGCACCGCCGCCACCGGTTCGGGCACGTTGCCAAATTCAAACTCATGCAGCGCCGCCACCAGGCTCAGGTTGGCGCGCACCGCCCGCCACAGGTGGTTGCGTTCGCAAAACTCAATAAACACATCCAGGTCGAAATCCGGTTGGGCAAAGGTGTACAACGGCAAATAGAAATGTTCGAGCTGGTAGGTGCGTTCGGGGAAAACGTTGTGGAATAATACAATCGCCAGTTCGGGCTCCGGGCGCAGCAGCGGCACGACCACGCCGTTGATCTCACGCTGCACGATGTAAGGGCGCAGGGCGCGCTTATCCAGGTAGGCAAAATAATCGGTCGACACCTCCTCGTACAGATCGATGTAATAGGTGCCCCCTTTCTTACCCTTGCCAATCTTTCCCGCACCGCGCGGATCGTAGACCGTCTTCTGCTGCGGCGCCCACTCGTGAAAAACATAGCCGGCCGCCAGCAACTGCTGGTAGACCTGCCGGTATTGTTTGCGGTTTCCCAAAAAGAGCACGTCGGTATCGTTGGGTGTGGCCGGGTAAGGCTTGACCGACTTGAACACCAGGTAATTCTCAGGGCACAACGTGTCCAGGTGCTCTGCCAGCGTCGAAATCACCGACAGCGTCATCAGCCGCCGTTCTTCCAGATAACGATATTTTTGTTCCAGTTCCGGCGCCCAGCCCGGACGGCGATACTTTTCCAGGTACAGGAGGGCCACACGGTCGACAAAGGCTTCGTCGTAGATCGCCAACAAGGTTTCATCGTCCACCGCCGGCCCTTCGGCCTGGGGGGCAAAAGGCGAACCGATCAACTGCAGAATCTTTTTCATCTTCACCTTCTAGTGTAAGAGTTCCTGGTAGATTTTCAACAAGCAAGCAATGTTTTTCTCTTTTTCAAATTTGGCAGTCACGTACGCCCGGGCGCGCTGCCCCATTTCACCACGCCGTGGGTCGTCCAGCACCTGCAAGATATACCCGGCCAGGGCGCAGGCGTCGCCCGGCGGGTACAGATAACCGTTCTCGCCCGGCACAATCTGCTCCACCACCCCGCCGGCGTTGGCGCCCACCACCACCGTAGCGCACGACATGGCCTCCATCACCACCAACCCAAACGGCTCGGGGGTAATCGAAGTATGCGCCACCACGGTCGACTGCCCCATGATGCGGGCCATATCGGTACGCTGCCCCAAAAAGTGCACGCGCGCCCCCCAGGCCGCGGTCTGCACGCCGGCCCGCAGTTCCGCCAGGTAGTCCTCCTTGTCGGTCGTCGGCGCGCCCACCACGAGGAAATGCGCATCCGTCCGCTGCGCCGCCACCTGCCCGGCCGCCTGGAGAAAGACGTGCTGCCCCTTCCACGGCTCCACCCGGCCGACACAGGTCACCAGCGGAACGCTCTCCGCCAACCCCAATTCGGCCCGCAGGCTGGAGTCGCCGCCGGTGTGTCCCGCCGCCTGCAAATCGAGCCAGTCATACATCACCTGCACCCGCGGCGGGGTCTGGTGCGGGTACATCTGCTCCTGCACCGCCTGCGAAACGCACACAATCCGGTCGCTGAAGCGCAGCGAGGCCGCCACCATCCCGCCCTGCACCAGGCCCGGCGGAATGATCCAGCGCACGTGCTGGCAAGAGGGAACGCCCGCCAGACGCGCCGCCAGATTGGCGTACCAGTCGAGCAGTTCGTTGCTGTGCACCAGATCGATCCGCTCGCGCCGGATGAAACGATACAGCCAGGCCGCCGAAGCAATGGTCTGAAAGAAATAGCCCGCCAGGCGCAGCGGAGAACGCGTTTTGCGGAAACGCAGAATGGGCGCAATCTGCACCTCAACCCCCGCCTGACGGTACAGATCGAGCAGATAGGTCGGGCTGCGTAACACCACCCGCACCTCATACCCCCGCCGGCTGACCTCGCACGCCATCTTGAGCAGGCAGTAATCCGAACCGCCCACCTCTTTGTTGTTGGCCTGAACGTACAGGATGCGCTTCATTGCGCCTCCCCCGGCCGCATCCCCAGGCAGCGCTGCGCCCCGGCCAACACCGCTTCCAGCGGCTGTTCGCCGTCCAGACGCACAAAGCCAGACAGGCGTTCCAACGCCAGATAACGCCCACGCCGTTCCTTGAGATAGGCGATGTCCGGCACATCGTCTTTGCGCCGCATGGCGGTTTCTTCGGACACATCGATAAAAACGGTCACGGCCGGCCGTAAGAAGAAACGGCTGGCCTGGCGCGCCAGCGCCAGCATGCGTGCTTCGTCCAGGCCCAACGTCTGGCTGATATTGACCACAATGTCCAGGTAATAGCGATCTACCACCAACCAGTGCGGCGCGGCCAGCGCCTGCAACCAGAGCCGTGAATAGGTGAACAGGAAATAATCCAGCAGCCACACGAACGCATAGCCGCGCGCCAGTAACGGGTGCTTCTGGCTGGCGCCGGCCTTACGGCTGGCGTAACTGTCGTAATCCTGGTAGGCGTCGGTTTTGCGCATAAAGGTTTTGCGGTTCAGCCAGCGCAGCGGGGCGAGCAGCACACTGGCGTGTTGGGCATAGAAGTAACGCCCGCGCACGCCCTGCTGCTGCATCTGCTCCACCAGCCGGCGGGCGACCGTCGTTTTTCCTGCGCCATCGATGCCAACCATGTACACCAGTTTCATCCCTGCACTCCCTGCAATACAGCACCGTTAAGCAATTGGCCGTAAATTTCATCCAGCCGCTCCAGCACCAGCGGCCAATCCAGGTGCACCACCCGCCGGCGCGCATCCTCCGCCGGGCAATCGGCCAGCGCCGCCACACCGCGCTGTGCGTCCGCCGCGCTGCCGTCGAACCAATAAATGCCTGTTCCATCCGGATGCAACATCTGTTCCAACGCCGGAAAACGGGTGCTCACCACCGGCAACCCGCTCGCCAGCGCCTCCAGCACCGAAAGCGGCATATCGATGGCGCCCACCTCAGCGTAACGCTGCGGCAAAGCGTCCCCCGCTGCCGGCCGGGTAGGAAACACGTACACATCGGCGCAGGCGTACACCTCCTGGATGTCCGCCACGTAGCCAATGTCCACCCGGCAGCCGCACGCCCGCAGTTCTTGCGCCAGGGCGGCGTCCGTGGCCATCGCCGTGCTCGCCACCACCCACACCCGCAGCCCCGGAACGCGGCTCAATCCGGCCAGCACTTCCAGGTTACGGTTGGCGCGCAGGTGGCCGACGTGTAATGCCACCCGCTCCTGTGGTCCCCAGCCGTAACGGGCGCGCAGCGCCGCCCGCTCTGTCGCCGGCGCAAAACGCTGCAAATCCACGCCGTTGGGCAGAGCGACGGTAGCGATACCGGCCGAACGGAACAATCGCGCCCAACGTTCGTCCTGGGTGAGCACGCAATCCGGCCGGAAATACGGCAGCCAGGCGTACTGGCGCGGGGCGAAAAACGGGCGCGTGGCCGAGACCAGCGTACGGCAGGCCGGGAAAAAGAGCCGGTACAGGCGCAGCAAAAACAGGCTGCGCAGCGTCGGACCGGGGATATAATGCACCACCTGCGGCGCAAAACGTCGCACCGCCGCCAGCGCCCCCGGCAGCAACGCCTGGCGGGTGTGCAGCATCATCACCGTGTGGCGCTCGCCCATACGCCCGGCGATCGTGCGCGAGAGATGGCGCATGCCCTCGTCGGCCCGGCCCTGATAGTCGCCGATATATACAATCTTCATGGCTTCGCTCCGGCAATCCGTTTACGGCTGGAAGCGGCCTGAAAGAGACGCCAGTCGCCGCGCAGTGCCAGGCGCCAGAGGTACATCTTGAGGCGATACAGCCTGTCGAGTGCGGCGAGCCGGCGCCGGCGCCAGGCGTTCATTGTCTTTCCTGGGTACAGGTAACGCCCCAGCAGCGTTTGTTTTTCCAGGCGCAAACGCTGCGTGGTGATCGTCTTGCTGCCGGGTTGCAGGCGGAAACCTGCCAGCGCCACCGGCAGGGCGTGGATCACCAGCCTTGCCCGGCCAATACGAATGAAGAAATCCACGTCCATGCTATAGTGCAGGCTTTCATCCAGATACCCCACCCGCTCCAACACCCGGCGGCGGAAGAAAAATGCCGGCTGCGGCACCATGCAGCCGCTGTACAAAGCCACGGAATAATCATACGGAATGCACTTACGGGTAAAGAGCAGCTGCCCCGAAGGATCCATTACCTGCAAGTCGCCGTACAGGCAGTCCACCTCGGGATGCAGGGTGAAATACTCCGCCACACGCTGGAGCGCGCCGGGCAGATAGCAGTCGTCCGAGTTGAGCCAGGCCAATATCTCGCCGCGCGCCCGGCGCAGCCCCTTATTGATCGCCTCAGACTGCCCGCCGTCCGGCTCGCTCACCCACCAGTCCAGGCGAGCGGCATAACCGCGAATGATCTCCGGCGATCCATCGTTCGAGCCGCCGTCGACCACCAGGTATTCAAGCGCCGGGTAGTCCTGGTCGAGCACGCTGCGTAACGCCGCCTCCAGGAATTGCGCCTGATTATAGGAAGGCGTCACCACGCTGATCACGGGCAAACCTTCGCCGGCCATCATGGTTGCAGCCCCCATTGCGCCAACAATACGCCGGCCCGCTCCGCCCAGACGGTATCCGGGGCGTTGCGCAGCACCAACACCAGCGTCTGCCGGGCGAGTTCGTCCTCGCGGCGCTGGTGGTACACCCGCGCCAGGTCGAGGTAAGCCGCATGCCAGGTCGGGTCAAGCGCCACAGCGCGTTGCAGGTGCGCCTCGGCCTGCGCCAGATTGCCCTGCTTGAACATCACGGCCCCCAGCCAGTACCAGCCGGCGGCTGTAGACTGCACCGCCAGCGATTGGCGCGCCGAGCGTTCGGCGCCTGCGTAGTCGCCCTGGTGATATTGCGCCTCGGCCAGCCAGCGCCAGTAAACCGCATTCTGCGGGAACAATCCGCTCAGATGTAAAGCGAAGGTCAAGGCTGCGTCGTACCGCCCCAGGCGGGCGTAAGCCTGATAGGCGTTCTGGTATAACAATGTCTTGTCCGTCACAGGCGGGGCGTCCAACTCTTCCGGCAAGTAGCGCTCCAACAACCGCACGGCTTCTTCGGGCCGGCCGCCCGCCAGTTCCGTGGACATCTGCGCCGCCGCCCACAGCCACAAGCGCTCCGGGTAGCGTTCACGCAGCAGCGCCGCCGCCTGGTCGGGTTGTCCCTGGCGCCAGTAGGCGCGCGCCAGCACAGCCGAATCAAGCCACGAGTTTCCCGATGCACGAGCCAATATCTCCGCCCCCCCTTGCGGCAGGCCGCCTTCGCTCAACACCGCCGCCGCAATCGCCATACTGCGCCTATCCGGCAAGAAAAAAACGCCAGGAGAACGCATACAGGCATTGATGGCGTCCACATCCGTCCCGGCGGCAAGCACACAGGTGCGCTGCCAGACGCCCGGCGCCACCGCCGCCGCGCTCAGCAGCAGCAAAGCCAGCAAAGCCAACCAGGACAATCGCTTATGCCAGACGGCCATCCCTTTGATCCTCTTCTAAACAATAAAAACGAAGGCCAAAACTTTGTCAGAGACGGTTACGATCGTTGATCGAAAATACCAGTAACAAAAACAAATACAACGCTACCACCGGCAGAATCGGCACGTACAACACACGAATGCTGGTCGAAAGCAGCGCCGGCGCATAAAAGCTGATCTGAAAAGCGATAAACAGGACAAACCATCTGGCCAGCAGCGTCTTACCCGTGGCAATCGACCGGCGCAGCCAGGCGATGAACAACCCAAACAGAACCGAGCACAATATCAGCGCCGGGTACCCCCCTTGCAGGAAGAACTCTCCGGGATAGGAAGGCGGGTTGCTGCCGATGCCAGACGGCAGCGTCGGGCTGCCATAACGCCAGGCATTGACGTAGTCAAAACTTTCCCACCAGACCTGCTGCGCGGTCTGCTCCAGTCCCAGCGGGCGCAGCACGCGGTTGAGCAGGAACCAGCCAAAGTTCACCGGCCCGGCCAGCAAAGATTGCCCATACACGTACGGCTCGCCGTTATCCAGGTTGGCCAGCATAAAGCCGATGATCGTCACCCGGTCAACCTGCATCAAAACACGCATGTCGCTTTCCTGGCGTTCGAGAAAGGTGGCGAGCAAATCGCCGCTCAGGGCATACTCGGTAAACTCACCCGAGCCGCCGCGGAAGGGGTTGAGACGGATTAACGAGATGAAACCCAGCAGCAGGGCAACCACGACAAACCCGCCGATAAACAAACGCCGCGGCACACGATAGTGAAAATGGCGCAGCAGCGCCAGGATAAAAATCACGCTGAACAGAATGGCGATGCGCGAACCGACCACAATACGCGGGATCATCAGAATGGTGATCGTCGCCAGCACCAGCGACCCAACCCAGAACGACGGCCGCCGGCCGGATTTTCGCAACAGGCCGATAAAACCTACCAACCCCAACGGTGCGCCCGCCAGGGCAACGCTTTGCAGCGTCACACTGCGCACGTCCACCGACGAGGTATCGTAGAACAGGTAGCCAACGCTTTCCAGAAAAACCTCGTTGGCCGAGAGCCCCGTCCACTGGCGGCTGAAACCGTACATCCCCAGCGGAATGCAAATCAGCCCTAAGGCAAAAGCAGCCATGTACTCCACCCGCCGGGGCTCGAACCCGGAGAGCAACTCCAGCGGCCGGGCGTTGGTCCATAACAAGGCAATCAGGAAGATGGCCACGATCAACTGCGCCTGCCCCCAATAGACCAGCCACTCATACTCGGTACGGTAAGAAAGCAGCGTGCTGCCGCGATAGGTCAACGAAAGCGTAAAGGCCGGGTCGTTCAAATAAACGTAATAAAACGTCAGGCTGCTCAAAAAGGTGATCGACGACAGCCAGAGCAGCGGATCGTACCACTTCAGCCGGCCGCGCAACAGCGCCACCACCGGCACCAACCCCACGGCAAAGACCAGCACATCGGCAAACAGGAAGAAAATAAACTCAATCGCCGCAGACGGCACGTTCTGGGCGTAGATCACCAGCAGCGCCAGATGATAAACCAGCGACACCCCTAACGCCAGCAGAGCGCCGCGCAGACTGACGATTGCCTTCGCCGCAGGGCGCGGCGCAAGGGTGTACGGCGCCAGTGATTGCTTCTTGGGAGATAAGGCCGTCATACGTTCCAACCTCAATCGACCTGCCGGCCCTCGGCCGCCAGCGCCGCTGCCAGCGCTGCGACCACCGTCGCCACCTGCTCTTCCTGCAACAGGGCGTATGAAGGCAAATTGATGCCGCTGCGCGCCAGCCGCTCGGCCACCGGGTACGCCCGCTCCTGGCGATAGACCGGCATCACGTGCATCGGATAGAAGAAGGGGCGTGTCTCCACCCCCAACGCCAGCATGCGCTGCATGACCGCATCCCGGTCGACTTCGGGCGGCAGCAGCACACTGCTCAACCAGTACACACTCTGCACGTCCGCCCTCTCAGGCGAGAACACGATCCCCGGCCAGCCCTGCACACGCTGGCGGTACCAGCCCGCCACAGTCCGCCGGCGGGCGATATGCCAGTCCACCTGTTCGAGCTGCGCCAGGCCGATGGCCGCCTCGATGTTGGTCATACGGTAGTTGTAGCCAATCTGTGGGAACCAGAAGCGCCGGGCAGGGTCCTGGCCCTGGCCCTTGAACAGACGTACGCGCTGCGCCAGCGCATCGTCGTTGGTGCACACCATGCCGCCCTCGCCGGTGCTGATGATCTTGTTGCCGTAAAAACTAAACGTGGCGATATCACCAAACGAGCCCACCTGGCGGCCCTTGTAACAGGCGCCGTGCGCCTCGGCGGCATCCTCCACCACAAACAGACCGTGCCGGCGGGCAACGTCCAGGATGGCGTCCATATCGGCCGGATGCCCGTACAGGTGGACGACCACAATGCCCCGGGTGCGCGCCGTGATCGCTTCCTCCAACCGCCTGGGATCCATGTTCCAACTCTCGGCCTCGCTGTCGATCAAAACTGGCCGGGCGCCGCAGTAGGCCACCGCGTTCGCCGTGGCAACGTAGGTGAGCGTGGGCACCAGGACTTCGTCGCCGGGCTGCACGCCCAATGCCAGCAGCGCCAGATGCAGCGCCACCGTACCGTTGCAGCACGACAGGGCATGCCGGGCGCCGCTGAAACCGGCGAAGGCCGTCTCGAACAGTTCGATATACTTGCCGTTGGACGAAATCCACGAAGTTTCCAGGCAATCCATCACGTAAGCTTTTTCATTACCGACCAGCGCCGGGGCCGAAACAGGGATAAACTCACTCATGCATGCCTCTCTTTTTCGCGCATCCAATCCCAGCCAAGCAGTTCGTGATCTTCGGCGCTCAACGGCCAACCCGCCACCCGGCGATAAGCCGCCCGGTAAGCACGCGCCGTACGCTCCCAGCTAAAATCTTGCAGGCGCAACCCACCGCGCCAGCGCAGGTTTGAACGCAGTTCCGCATCTGTGCTCATGCGCCCCATCGCATCCGCAATCGCCGGCACGTCCAGCGGGTCGAAGATCAACGCCGCGCCGGCGGCCTGTTCGGGCAGCGAGGTCACGTTGGAGCAGCACACCGGCACGCCCTCCTGCCAGGCCTCGAACATGGGCCCGCTGGCCGCTTCAAACAGGGTGGGGATGACCACGAACTGGGAAAGATGATACAGGGCGCGCAGTTGTTCGCCCGGCAGATGCCCGGTAAAAATCACCTGGCGCTCCAGGCGCAGGCTATGAATGTGCGCTTCGATCTCCGGCCACAACGCCGCGTCAATAAACCCCGAACAGACCAGGTTCAGTTCCACTCCCCGATCCCGCAACAGAGCCACGGCCTCTAACAACCGCAGGTGGTTTTTGTTCTTACGCAACGGGGCAGGGTAATAGGCGTACGGCTGGCGCAGCCCCAATCGTTCGCGCAGATCGACCAGCACATCTTCGTCCGGCATCTGGTATACCTGAGTAGGCGGGGCCCAGGGGATCACCTGAACCTTATCCGGTGAGAGATCCAGCTTCTCGACGAAATCCTGCTTCATCCAGTGTGAGCCGGCCACGACCAGCGAGGCCGCCTGCGCCGCCGGAGCATACATTAACGCCCGTAACGCCAGTTGCTCGCGGGTAAAGAATTCGGGGTAATGCAGATGCAGCAGGTCGTGCGGGTTATACAAGGTGGGCAGGTTCACACGCATGTACTCTTGAAAAGGAAAGTGTACAATCTCGGCCCCTAACCGTTCAAAGAAACCGTCCGAACGCGGCAAAGCCGCCAGTGGATCGGCGGCCTGCTGCGCCGCCCGGCGCATCCCCGCCGAACGCAGGCGCGCCCCACCGCGCACCAGCCACTGGCGCAAGGGCCCGGCGATCTGCTTTAAATACCAGAAGGTCTGGCGCGCCGCACCGGGGCGCGGGCCGGCAACCAGATGCTGGTTCAGGCCAAGATAAGGCGTCAGCCAATCCGGCTTTTGCCAGGGGCCTACAATGGCGTAATGCTCAGGCCCATCCAAACGTCCCAGCGCACTGATCAGGGCAATGAGCACCATTTCAATACCGCCTTTGCCCTCTCCCGGCAACAACTGCGCATTAATCGCCACAAGATGTGTCTCCTGGCTCATCCTTGCCCCTCCCCACGCCCAAAATAGAAATAGGCCACCCGTTGCCCCTGTTCCAGCCCCTCGGTAAAGCGAAAACCACGCTGCTCGTATAGAGCGACGGCGTGCTGGTTGTCCGGATAGACCTTTAACCGTACGGCCGGGCTGCCGCGCAGCCGGGCGGTCAACAACGCCCAATCCAGCAGCAGCCGCCCCAGCCCCAGCGATTGGTAAGCCGGCAGGACACACACCCCAAAAGCCGGGATATCGTAACCGGCGTCCCAGCCGCGCAGCATGACGTACCCCGCCATCTCACACTTCACTCCGCTCTTCTGCACAAACGCCCCGCCGTACCAGTCCTCTCCGGTGGAGGTTGCGATCAGCGCCGCCGCCTCGTCCGTAAACGGATGAGGATGGAACGAACGATCCAGCCCGGCGGCCAGCAGGGCCGCAAAAAAAACCGCCAACAACGGCCGCCCGGCGGCGTCCAGGCGCTGCAAACTCACATCTGGCAGGCTCATGGCTGCACCTCCGGCGACCGGATCAGACCGCTTTCCAGTTCGCGCAGATAAAACACAATCTGGGCCTCGATCGTTGCCCAATCGTGCATGCATTGCAGATAAACGTCAAGCAATCCCCGCGCCCGCAACAGTTCCTCCTCGGGTAATTCCTGAAGCAGTGCGAGCAGCCCGGCCCATTCGGCCGGGGTGTTCTCCAAGACCAATCGCGGAAAAGACAGGCTATACCCGGAGGTCAACGTCGCCACAGGCAGCAACCCCAGCGCCGCTCCCTCGACAAAGGTGCCCGGTTGAGCATCTTCGCGCGAGGGGATCAATAGAAAATCGCACTGGCCCAACAATTTGCGAAAACGTTCGCCGGTGTTGGGCATCGGCGGGTAAAAACGAATGTTGCCGCCCTTCG
>CAZHTS010000020.1:11558-18556 GCA_964535315.1 uncultured Anaerolineaceae bacterium | reverse complement strand
CCGCCCTTCGGCCGGCGTCCGCCGATCCAGGTAAAATGCTCTCTTGGGCACGCCTGCGCCAGCGCTTCGAGCAGGTCTGCGCCCTTCTGGTGGTCGTCGTACAGGTGCACACAGGCAAAGGTGCGCCGACCGGGCAGATTGAAGCTGTGCTTACCGCGTGGGAAACGGTCACGGTCTACCCCCAGGTTGATCCAGCGCCACTTGTGGGCGTCAGGATACACCTCCCCGGTGCGCCAGATTTCGCCCGACTGGGCAATGACCAGCTGGCTGAGATGCACCTGTTCGGCAATCGTGGCGTTGGCCTCGATCTGTTCCAGGTGGCGGGTAGGGTACCAGCGGTTAGCCGGGTTGAACAGCACGATGCGGCGCAAACCGTGCTGATAAGCCTGCTTCACCCACGGCCCAACGTGCCCGATCAATACATCTTCCTCGCCGGCGGCCCCCACTGCGTCCTCATCGAGATAACTATGCGAAGACACCCCGGCCCCGGCTCCGACCAACGCCCGGCACAAATGCGCCGAAAGCGCCCGGCTGGAATTGCCCTGGCTCAGGTCTGCGCCGCCGGGGTGGAAGAATACGCGGAAAGTGCGGCGCGCCAGTTGCCCTGCGGGCGCCAGCATCGCCTGCCGGCGGCATTTGCGGGCGATGAAAAAATACCGACCGGCGGCATCAAAAGCCGTGCTGTACTGAAACACCGTCCACTCCAGGTCGGCGTCGAAATCGGCGTACAACTCCTGCCAGGACGGCAGCCAGTCGTACCCGGCCAACACCGGCGACCAAAAAGCGTGCGGCACATACAGCAGCAAGAAGCCGCCCTCGGGCACCTGCGCCTTGTAACTGGCCAGTTGCTGGCGGGCCTGCGGCCAGGGGGTGCGAAACAAGGCATCCCCCACACCGGTGGTCAGACCGCCAATCACCGTCACCGGCCCCAACGTTTGCAGCCAGGCAATCTTGCGCCCGATCCCGGCCGCCTGCTCGGCCTGAGGGGTGTACAACTGCCCCGCCCAACCGCCAGCGTCACGCTCAAAACACCACTCCACCGCCGGGACGGTCGACCGTCCCAGTTGTACCAGGCGCTTCAGCCATTGCATGCGAGAGAGCGAGTACATCAGATCCATTGCTGCCGCTACCCCTGAAGAACCGGATTTTTCTTGCCAATATAAATGTACGTGCCATAATGGGCCGCCGGGTTGCGCCCCGCGGCGCGGTCGAGGACGCGGCACAACAACGGTTCGAACTGCCCGCCCAGAGCCTGATCGAGTTCGTGGTGGGTGAAGCGAATCGGGTGGCCGATGTCGACATCCTGATCGTCATCCAGGTCCTCCTCCGGGCTGGTCAGATCCTGGCCCAATACCAGCAGCCCCCCCGGACGGGTGATGCGCATGACCTGCTGCAAACAGGCCGATACGTCGTAGACGTGATCGAGCACGTTGATCATCACCACCAGATCGAACAAATTGCTGGCAAACGGGCACTCTTCGGCCGGGTGATTATCCAACAACACCTGTCCGCGGCGATACGCCTGGGCCAGCCAGCCATCCAGATGCACATACTCCAACGCCAATGGATCGCTGCAATACACCCGCCGCACCTGACGCCCGGGCAAAATCAAACGCATATTGGTATACGGGCCGCAGCCCAATTCAATGGCGTGCTCAAGCGTGTTGGGGATCAGGGTGTAATCGTCAAAATGAGCCTTCCACCAGTGGTTCCAGTCATCCCCGCCAGAAAAACGTCGCTTCAACCGGCGCACCATCCGCCGCACCCACGAGCCTGCCCGCCCGTTTTCCCGGCGCCAGACGTCCAGTTCCCACTCCTGGGCCTGCTTCCATCGTGATTCAGAGGCTTTTAAAACTGGCATCTTCCTGTTCCTTTCCTCGGATATCCTTACACCGTACGGGCAAACAACCACAACCCCAATAGAGACTGCAAGGTGTATGCCACCAGGTTGGCCCAGGCCAACCCCAACGCTCCATACGGGGCAAAGAAAATCGCCGCCGCCACCAGCACCGCGCCCCACAACACGTTGATCGCAAAGCTGGCCCACATGCGATTGATCGCCACCACCAGCGAGCCGACCGCCCCGCCGAAGACGCGCAGGACGCCCACCAGGCACATCCAGGCCAACACCGGCGCCATGCCGGCAAACGAGCGCCCATACACCTGCGCCACCCACGGCGCCGCCAGCGCCACCACCGCTGCCATGACGACGGAGAGCGCCACCGGCAGAGTCAGGTTGGCGACCACCGCTTTCCGAAAACGCGGCCTGTCCTTGCTGGCGTACGTGTTAGACAGAATCGGTAAGCTGACGTTGTTCATCGCCCCCGGCACAAACGCCATGATCATCACCCACTGTTCGGCGGCGGTAAACAGCCCCAACTGAGCATACCCATCGGGGTAGTTAACCAACACAGTGCGGATGACCCAGAACGAGATGGCCGGCAGAAAACTGGTCGCCAGCGCCGGAGCGGTAAATTTGAGAAAGACCTCGCCCTCGCGCCACACATTCTGGTAACTGACCGGCACGCCGGCGGCGTGCAGCACCTGGCGCAGCACCAGGCCGGTATAGCCCCACACGCAGGCAGCGGTCAATGCCATGCCTCCCACCAGGCCGGGCAGTCCCCACAGCCAGACTCCACCGATCAACAGCACCAGCGTCAGCCCGGCCCGCAGGGCGTAAATCAAGGCGATACGTTTGAAAACCTCGAAGCCCGACAATGCCCCCAGTTGGGCGTCGTTCAAACCGTTGAGCAGCATCAGCGCGGCGGCGATGCGCAGTTCCAGCACCAGATCGGGGGCGTTGATTACACTGCCGGCCAGCAAGGGCGCAAACAGGATCAGACCCAAAGCCATCGCCCCCGCCGAGAACCAGGAAATGGAGGTCGAAAAAGCAATCACCTGACCGCAGCGCAGCGGATCGCTTTCGCGCAATTCGCTGACGTAGCGTTTGTTGGTCAGGCCCATCCCTAACCCGGCCACCAACCCAAACATTCCCAGCGTCGATTGGATGATGCCAAAACGCCCAAACGCCTCGGTACCCAACAGGCGCGCCGCCACGATGGTAGCGACAAAGGTCGCTGCCTGCGCCCCACCCACCCCCAGGGTAAACCAGAAGGTGCCCCCCAGGTAACGCTGGCGCAGCGACCCCTGCGGCAGATACCGCTCGATCAACGGTTGCAGACTCAAACGCAAGGCGGTCATCGGAATACCCCGATCAGGCGGCCGGTGCCCCACTGCCAGGATTGGCGCCAGGGGCCTTTTGTACCTTTTTCTTGATCCGCCGGCCGGAGGGCGTCTCGACGTAGTAGTAACTGCTGTAATAGCTCTTGTAATAATAACCGTAGCGTGAACGGCTGAACTCCAGATCGTTCATCACCACGCCGATCACATTGGCGTTCACCCGGCGCAGCTGCTCCACCGTCTGTTGCAGGGCGGTCATCTTGGTCTTGCCGGGCTTGACCACCAGGATCAACCCGTCCACAAACGGCGAGAGCACCACCGCATCCGTCACCGACATAATCGGCGGGGTGTCGATCAACACCACATCGGCCAGCGCCTGGATGTGTTCGAGTACATCGTACATCTTCTGCGAACCGAGCAACTCAGACGGGTTCGGCGGCAGTTGTCCCGAGGTGATCACCTGTAAACCTTCCTGGCGGGTAGGCTGGAAGGTCCCGCTGATCTGGTCGCTGGAGCGTACAAACAACGAGCTCAGGCCGTAACGGTTGGTGGCGCCCAGCAGGCGGTGCAGCCGCGGCCGGCGCATATCAGCGTCCATGATGGTCACCCGCATCCCACCCTGCGCCATCACCACCGCCAGGTTGGTAATGACGGTGGTCTTCCCCTCGGAAGGCGTCGGGCTGGTCACCAGGATGCGGCGCAAGGGATGATCGACGCTGGCATACTGCACGTTGGTGCGCAGCGAGCGGAAGGCCTCCGAAACCGGCGAACGGGGTTCGTTAATCGTCACCGGCGCACCGTCCTCCGACTGGTGATGAGCGATCACCCCCAGCACCGGCAGTCCAAAGCGGCGGCTGACTTCGTCAGGGTTTTTCACCGTGTCATCCAGCGCCTCGAGGGCAAACACGCCGCCCACCGCCAGCAGCATGCCGATCAACACCGCCAGGATGGTATTTTGCATCACCTTGGGGCGGATGGGCGTCAGGGGCGGGATGGCCGGTTCGACCTGCACCACGCTGGTTGTAGCCTGCGCTTCGGCCAGGCGTACCTGCTCGTAATTCGTCACCAACTGCGAATAAATCTGGCGATACTGGGTCAGTTTGGTCTCCAGCCGGGCGCGATCGTCTTTATCAGTGGCGGCAGCCAGTTCGTTGGTCGTCTTATCGATCTGCGCTTCCATATCGTTGACCTGCTTCTGCAGGCTGTCCTTCGACAGGGCAAAACGCGAGGCCTGTACCGCCTGAATCCGTTCGGTGAAGACCACCACCAGGGCGTTGGCTACATCCGAGGCCAGATACGGGTTGGTGTCTTCGACGTAGACCGTAATCAACTGCGTATCCCGCTGCGGCGTCACGGTGATCTCTTGCTTGAGCACATCCGGGTCGGCCGGAATTCCCAGGCGGGTGATGACCCCTTCCAACACCGGGCGGTCGATCATCATCACCGCGTAGGTACGCGCCATCACCTGGCTGGTCTGCACCGAGGCGTAATCGTTGGTGCGGGTGGTGGGCGCCTCATTCACCAGGACACGCGTCGACGCCTGATACACCGGCGCAGTACGGCTGCTCTGCACGTACGCCGCCGCCCCGGCCAGGACGGCAACCAGCACGATCAACCAGGCCCAGTGCCACAACAACATGGCATACTGGCGCAGGTTCATAAAAGAAGGCTCTGGAGCAGGTTCGGTAGGAGTATATTCAACCATAATACATACCTCTTAAAAAATGATCCCTGTGGTTAACGGAACGTATCCAGGTGTTCCTGTCTGGCAGCCGGGCGCTTGAGCACATCAAAACTGCGCTGCACCACCAGGAAACGCAGGCGGCCTTTCTCGACCACCAGGCGCACCTCACCGTACTCGCCAATTTCCGCCAGGGCTTCGTCGATCATGGCAATCTGATCGGGTTGCAGGAACTTCAATTCGTTTGGATGAATGCCCATAGCCTCCTCACCAGGGATGTGCCAACAACATGTTAAAAGAAATTTTCCCTGCGGGTGATCGACCTCTGTCAGGGAATGGAAAACGACTTAATGAAGGCTACGATGCGAATTCCATCCTGTGGGCTGGGCCAGACCATGAGATCAATCTCCTCGCTCTCTACAGGAAATACGCCGGTATCAATTGTTAATCAATTACGACAAAATTAGTTTAGCATAAAAGTACCCACTTTTATACGTTTAAGCCCCTACCTTACATTTTTATAGGGCGCCCGCAAAGTTTGTAAGGTGCAAGCAGTATGCCAGGGGTGCATTGTTTTTCGAGACTCGCCGGGTATAATCAAAGAAAGCGGTCCGATACGTTTGTTGCAGCGGAGGGAAAAGATGTCCATTCGCATCGTAAGGTTTTTCCTGCTGGTCACCTGTCTCCTCGTTACCCTGGGCTGCCTGGGATCGAGCGCCGCCAAAAGCCCCACCGCAACCGCACTGCCCCAATCGCCGCCCACCCAGGCCGGCAGCGACATGAGCCCGGCCCCGGCCCCGGCGCCCACCCGGGCGCGCCTGTTCAATTTCAAACGCCCCACCCGGGCGCCGGCCAACACCCCATCCGCCGGTGAACAGGCCACCGTGGTGCCGACCGGGAGCGTCCACAGCGCTACCAGTGACCGTATCGAGGTCGATTACCTGTACACACGCCAGATGATCACCGCCATCTACCATCTGTACGGCAGCATTCTGGACGATTATCTGGAGGTCAGCGTACATAACACAAACGCCGGCCCGGTCAAGGTGGTGGTGGAAAGCGAGATCGTCGGCTACACGACCAAAGCCATCGATACCGTTACCCTCGCGCCGGGTGAAAAAGCCGAGATCGTGCAGAACCCGCGCCTGACCAGCGAAGCAATCGATCAGTTGAACGCCATGAAACCGGCCGATTTTCACATTCGCGTCCTCTACCTGGAAGACGGTCAGGAACGCGAACTGCTCGACCAGACGCACGAAACGTTGGTTTACTCCCGGCGCGACTTTCCCTGGTCGGTCTCTGGCTTCAGCCAGGACGAGGTCTTTGAACTGATTGCGGCGCTATCCACTCCGCACGACCCGGCGGTAGAGGAATTGCTGCGCGCCGCCGCCGATTACAACCCGAGCGGCATCATGACCAGCGGTTACGGGGGAGTTGAAAATGACGAGGAAGGCAAGGTGTGGAACCGTCTGGAAGCCATCTACCGCGCCGAAGCAGAAACTTACGGGCTGACTTACATCAGTACCTGGGTCTCCTACGCCCCAGGCGACGTGCAGCGCATCCGCCTGCCGGCCGAAGTGCTCGAACAACGCAGCGGCAACTGCATTGAACTGGCGCTGCTGTTTGCCGCCGCCGCCGAAGCGCTGGACCTGGAGCCCGCCATCCTCCTCATCCCCGGCCACGCCTACGTGGCCGTGCGCACCGATATGACCCACGCCAACTATTACTTCATCGAAAGCACCATGGTCGGCCGCAACAGCTTTGCCGAGGCCATCGCCGCCGGCAACGCCGAATGGGAAGATACCCAACCCCATCTGGACGCCGGCGAAGAGAACTACGGCTGGGTCACCCTCTCACTGGCGCGCGAGAAAGGCATCCTGCCGATTCCGTGGCGTTAGCCGCTCAGGCAAACGCCTTGATCACAGCGCCGCCAGCGCCGGCCAGATGAGCGGCAGCCATGCACCGCCCGCTCCCCTCTGGCTGGCGCCCAACCATGCCAGCGCGCCCAGAATACAACAACCCAGCAGCAGCAACACCCCGGCCACGATTAAATAACGCACACAGTTGGAACGTTTTTCCGGCAGCGGCGGCGGGGCAGAAGACATCTCGCTCAGCCATTCGGGTACGTGTGCCGGCT
>CAZHTS010000020.1:0-11458 GCA_964535315.1 uncultured Anaerolineaceae bacterium | reverse complement strand
GCTTCGGTTCGTAAGCCCGCTCAGGTTCGGGGGATTGTTCCGCCACAGAAGACCGCGGCGCTTCCCCGGCCGATGGCGATGCAACACTCACCGCCTGGCCGCACGCTTCGCACACCAGATTTCCGGGCTTATTCGGAAAGCCACAATATGGACAGGATTGTTGATCTGCACGCATCCTACAGAGCTCCTCTAATCATCATCATAGCCTGCAAATTTTAAGAAGAATCACCGCTCATCGATTCTATCATCGTTTCAAACACCTCGACGATCCTGGGGTCGAAATGCCGCCCGGCCTGCTGGCGAATGGCCTGTATGGCCGCCGCCGGCTCCCAGGCCTTGCTGTACGGCCGGTCGGACGTCAACGCATCCCAGACATCGATCACCGCAAAAATGCGCGCCGCCAGCGGGATCTGCGTCCCCTGCAAAGCGCGCGGATACCCCGTGCCATCCCAACGCTCGTGATGGCAATACGGAATGTCCAGCGCCGGCTTGAGATAACTGATCGATTTCAATAGCTCGTACGCAAACTCGGGGTGCCGGTACATCAATGCCCATTCCTCAGAGCTCAACGAGCCCGGTTTGAGCAACACCCGGTCCGGGATGCCCATCTTGCCGATATCGTGCAACAACGCCCCACGACGGATATGGCTGAGATCGGGCTCAACCACCCCCAGACGGCGCGCCAGTTGCAGGGTCAGATCCACCACCCGGCGAGTGTGCCCGTGAGTGCCGCGGTCGCGCATTTCCAACGCCTTGCCCCAGCCTTCAATGGTGGCGTCGTAAGCATCGACGAGTTCCCGGTGGGCGCCTTGCAGCCGGTCGAACAACCCGGCGTTCTGGATGGCGATCGCCGCCGTATTTCCCACCAATGCCAGCAGTTCGGCGTCCAGTTTGCGAAAACGGTTGATGATCAGGCTCTGCGCCTGGATCACCCCGTAAATCTCGCCTTTGGCGACCATCGGCGCATAGACCGCCGATTGGGTATACCCATCGCCTGCCCGGCCAACATAAACCACCCGCGACACAAAACGCAGCCGGGAACGCAGATCGTTGACCACCATGGGCGTTCGCTGGCGGATGACCTCGCTTTGCAGCCCCTTACCCGGCGGTTCCAGTTTGAGCGGCGGGAAATTGGCCGCATCGAGTTCCTCGCCGTCTTGAATGGCAAAAGCGCACGTGATCGTTTCTGTCTCGGGGTCAAAGCGCGAAATATACACCGTACAAATGTCCGGAAGCATCTTGATCACCGCCCGCGCCAGCCCGGCGTAAATTTCGTGCAGCGAAAATGTCTCGGTCAACGCCCGCCCGATATCGGTGGCCGTGGCCAGTTGCCGGGCATACTGGCTGGATTGGGCGTACAGCAGAGCGCGTTGGATAGCTGACGCCGCCACCGCGCCAGTTTGCGCCAGGCAAGCGATCTCGTGGTCTCCAATTGCATTTTTCCTGCCGACCCAAACGGCGCCAACCTGCTCGTTGCCCGCGTACAGCGGCATACAGGCCACCGCCGCCACCCCTTCCAGCAACAGGCTGTGCGCCAGCCGGGGCTGCTGCTGGATCGTGTTATCGACGAAAGGCTTGCCGGGGAAAAGGTCGAACTGGTGCATGAATTCTTCCACTTCCGGCTGGATATCCTCATAGGGCTTCCAGATACCCAGCGAACGAAACAACAACGACTGGTTCAGCAGCGGATCCCGGATCACCAACGCCGCCCCATCGGCGTGAAACCACACCAACAATTGCCCCAGCACCGCCGCATACACTTCTTCTGGCAGCGTGGCGGTATGCAGGCTCGCCGCCATCGCCGCCACGGCCTGGCTCGCATGAAAGCGCTGCCGCTCCCATCTGCGCCGCGTCAGGTTGATTTGCCGATATTTTGTTGAACGCCCTGTCTTCACGCCACCCTCCTCGTTTGCCGCCCTCAGGCGGCCCGCCGCATCTCCCGATAGGTATGCCAGACCACCCGCAAAAAATTCAATGTGTGCTGCCCGGGACGGATGTGGCTACCTTCACCGGCGTAAATGGTGCGAATGGGTACCCCGGCCAGCCTGTAACCCAGCCGGGCGCACACCACCAGCATCTCCACCTCAAATTCAAACCCCTGTTCCTGACTGTCCAGCAACGCCGCCATCAGGCGCGACGCGATCAGGCGATAGCCGGACTGATTATCGTTCACCCGGCGGCCCAACGCCCAGGAGAACAGACGCCCTCCCAACGAATTGCCCAGGCGGCGCAGCCAGGGCATCTGGCGAAAATCGCGCTCGCCGATGATTAAATCGGCCGGCTCGTGGGCGTAGGCCTGCAAAAAAGCGGGAATCTCGGCCGGGTCGTGCTGTCCATCCGCATCCAGAGTGATGACGGCGCCATAGCCCCGCGCCAGCGCCCAGCGGAAACCGGCCCGCAAAGCCGCACCCTTGCCCTGATTGGGCTCCTGGCGGATGACCTGCGCCCCCGCCCGTGCGGCCAGCGCCGCCGTATCGTCGCCGGAACCATCATCGACCACCAGCACAGGCAAACTGCGTCGCGCCGCGCTCACCACCTGAACAATGCTGCGCTGTTCGTTATGCGCTGGAATCAGCGCCAGGACTGCTTCTTGCACACCATTCATTTCCAAAACCGCCTTTTCTTCATTCCCATACCGGTATTCACGTTCAGATACAATCCATTTTACAACATTTGAAGGTCATTAGGTATAATAGCCGCATGTTTGCCCTGGGCCTGTTGGCCTTCCTCCAAATGACCTTTCTGCCGGGCTGGCTGATCCTGCGCCTGGCGCGCCTGCAAACCGGCTGGCTGCAAAGGCTGATCCTGGGTTTTGCCCTCAGCCTGACCGCCAATTACGTCGTCATCTTCCCGCTGGCCGCCGCCGGTCTGTATCTGCGCCCGCTGGTCCTGATCCTGTTTGCCGCCGAATGCGCCGCAGCGCTGTGGCTGAGCTGGCCCGACCTCAAGACCCCACTCACCCAGGGCGCTTCTCGCCTGACGGCGGCGTTGGCCGGGCAGGTGGAGCGCGCCCGCCAGGCGCTTGCCAACCTGAACCGGGGCACGCCGGACGAACAACTCGCCGCCTGGCTGCGCCTGCTGGCCGGCGGCGTCTTTGCCGCCCTGGCGCTCTCGGCCCTGCTGTGGCTGGCGCAGGTGTTCGCCAACAACCTCGGCACGGTCTTCAACACCTGGGACGCGGTGCTTTCCTGGAACCGTTGGGCGCTGGATTGGGCCCAGAACCACCTGCCCATCTCCACCCAATACTACCCCCAGCTGCTGCCCGCCAACTGGTCGCTGACCTACGTCTTCACCGGCAGTCTCCAGGTACAGTTCTTCGCCAAGGCGATCATGCCGCTGTTCATGCTCTTCCTGCTGGCGCTGCTCTTCGACCTGGGCTGGGATTTCAAATCCTTCGGCTATTTCATCGCCATCGTCATCTGCCGCTACATGCTCAAGAAATTCCTGGGCGAATACATCAGCGACGGCTACGCCGACATCCCGGTGGCGTTCTTTGCCTTCGCCAGCGTCTACACCCTGCTCAAGGCCCGGCGGGCAACCCGCCCCGCCGACTTACAGGCCAGCATCCTGCTGGCGGGCGTCCTGGCCGGCGGCGCTGCCGTGACCAAGCAGCCCGGCGTCTACCTGCTCGCCTGCCTGCCGCTGCTGGCCTGGGGGCTGACCGCCGAACGCCCGCTGTTGGACGCCAGAAGCAGAAACCAGACCATCCTTCTCGCCCTGGCCGTGGGCCTGGCCATCGCCGTCCCCTGGTACGTGTACAAGCAAATCGCCATCTGGCAGGGGTTGGACGAATCCAACGTCGTCTATCTGACCAGCACCATCCACAAGATCGCCAACCCGCTGGAGCGCATCCTGCCCGCCATCCAGTCCCTGGAAAAATACGCCGTTTTCGTGCTGCTGCTCGTCCCCCTGGCGCTGCTGCTCGACCGGACAATGAAGCGCCTGGCGTTCGTGGTGGCCGCACCCTACACCCTGATCTGGGCCGCCTTCGTCAGCTACGAGACCCGCAACCTGGCGCTGGCCATCCCCTTCATCGCCCTGGTGTGCGGCCTGGGGCTGGAAAGAATATACAATTTACTGGTACAATGGGGAATACGGTTGCAGGCCGGACGGCTCCGCCTGGTTTACCTGGCGCTCGCCGTCGCTGCCCTTCTGGCGTCGACCTCCTGGTGGGTTAAGGGGCCGGCGCTGGTGGAACGCCAGATCACGCTGCAAAAACAAACCTTTGGCGCCAGCCTGAACGAAAAATTGTACGATTACCTCGAACAACACGGGACGCAGATGCGCATCCTGACCAATTACCCGGTCGCCTATCTGCCCGGCCTGGAGAAAATGCAGGTCTCGTTCTTTTTCAACGATTTTGCGGCCTACGACACCGCCCGGCAGGATGCCGGCATCACCCACATCCTGCTGCCCCCCTTCGCTCGTGACGACATCAAAGAAGACATCACCCAACGCATCGATCGGGGAGAGTACCAGGTCATCTTTGAAGACAGCAGTTACGGCACCTATACGTTCATCAAAATTCGCTAAGTCGCGCAGAGGAGTATTCGTGCACATGCCATCCAAACATCCTTTTTCCGACGTGATGAAAATCGCCATCCAGTTAGGGCGCTACGTGCTGTCGTCCTTCACCGCCACGGTGGTGGACTATTGCACCTTTATGATCATCTACGGGATGAGCCGCAACGTCCTCCTCAGCGCTTACACGGCGCGTTTCTTCGGCGCCTCGGTCAGTTACAACTTCAATAAGCATCTGGTGTTTCAATGCCAGAGCAAAGACACCCTGCCCAAATACATCGTGCTGGTCACCCTCTCGGGGCTGGTCTCCACCCTGTTGATTTACGCCATCACCCCGCTGGTGCTGGGATACGTCCTGATCGCCAAACTGGCCGCCGACGGCGTCCTTTATCTGTGCAACTTTGCCATCCAGAAGCAGATGATCTTCAAGGATTGACCCGCCGCACCAGGGCGTCGGTCATGCGCGCCACACGCACCATTGCTTCCACATCGTGCACGCGCACCACATCCGCCCCGCGCACAATCCCCACCGCCACCGCCGCCGCCGTGCCCTCCAGGCGCTGTTCGGGCGGCAGGTTGAGGGTATAGCCGATAAAAGATTTGCGCGACGGCCCCAACACCACCGGGTAGCCCAGCGAACGGATTTCGCCCAGGCGATTGATCAATTCCAGGCTCTGCTCCACCGTCTTGCCAAAACCGATGCCCGGATCGATCAAGATGCGTTCATCGGGGATGCCGGCCTGGCGCGCCAGCGCCGCGCTCTCCAACAGTTCGGCGCGCACATCCGCCAGCAAATCCTGGTAACTGACGCCCACGTAGCGCCCGCCCAGGCGTTGTTGCAGCTCGGCCTGAGCCGGTTTGCTGCGGTTATGCATCAGGACGGCCACGGCGGCGTGGCGGGCAATCACCGCGCCCATCTGCGGGTCGGCGCGCAGCCCCCACACGTCGTTGATCCAGTGCGCCCCCGCCTTGAGCGCCTCATCGGCCACAACCGCCTTGTAGGTGTCCACCGAGAGCAGCACCCCCAGGTCGGCGGCGGATAGGGCGCGCACCACCGGCAAGACACGTTCCAGCTCCTCTGCGGTCGTCACCGGAGCGCTGCCCGGGCGGGTGCTCTCGCCGCCGATATCCAGCACGTCCACGCCGGCGGCCACAAAACGGCGCGCCTGGGCCAGCGCCGCCGGAATCACGTCCGCCTGGGCCCACAACCCATCCCCCGAAAAACTATCGGGGGTCACATTCAAAATCCCCATCACCAACGTACGCGTTCCCCAGGCAAACGGAGCAGCAGACATGGTTATCCTCCAGCGGGTTGATACGGCGCGACCCCGTCCCTTCCGATTTCGGCCAGCATGGCCGCCACTGTCCGCCCCGAGCGCGGGTGGCGCAATTCGGGCGCCAGGTCGGCCAGGGGGACGAGCACAAAGGCGCGCTGTGCGATCAGCGCGTGGGGCAGGGTCAGGCGCGGGTCATCCAGGGTCAAATCATCGTAAAACAAGATATCCAGATCGATCTGGCGCGGGCCGTAGTGAAAGCTCTTAACCCGCCCAACTGCCGCCTCACACTGCTTGAGATAATCCAGCAGCGCCAGCGGCTCGAGGGCCGTTTCTCCCTCCAGTACCTGGTTGAGAAAGGCGGGCTGGTCGAGGTACCCCCAGGGCGGCGTCTCGTACACCGGCGAAAGCCGGCGCACACGCACCTGCGGCGGCAGCGTCTGCACCGCCGCCTGCAAGAATCCCAGGCGGTCGCCCAGATTGGTGCCCAGCCCCAGAAAAATACGATGGCCGGCGCTCACAGACGCTCCACCACGCTCGCCAATGCCATTCCGGTGCCGCCGGCCGAAAAAAATACGCCGGTGGTTTGCTGGCACTCGTCCAGCGCTTTCACCAGGGCATTGAGCGCCGGCACGGCCAACCCCTGCCCCGGCAAGGCCGCGTCGGGCAGGGCGTTACACAGCGGCGCCGGGCCCTCCACCGCCCAACAACCCACGTCGGCCAGGGCGAGCCCCAACGGGCGCAGGGTCTTCTCCAGCGCATACCGGAAACCCGCCGGCGCCAGCGGCGAAAAGGCCAGGCGCGCCCCCAGGCGGGCGTGTGGCATCAGGTTGTAGCGCCCGACCGCCAACGGGCCGGCCAGCAGGCAGATGTGCACCTGCCCGTCCAGCTCACTGCCCAGCACCAGCAGCTGCCGCTCACCCGCCGCCAGCGCCCAGCCGGCGGCATGCAGCATGTGATGGCTGGCCAGGCCGTCGCCGGCCCAGGAAAAATGCGGCGGCAGCCCCCCGCCCGTTCCGACCCAGTATATCCCCTCCACCCAATCCGTGCGCACACCGCTCGCCTTGAGCAGGATGTTGAGCGCGGCTCCGGCTGCCCCGGTGTGACTCAGGCCGTGAATCCAGTAGGCCTCGCTCATCGGTTAACGATCCCGCAAAGCATTGAGCATGTCCGCCAGCAGCCCGTAGGCCGTGGTTTCCGGGCCCGGGTCGTTCTCGACGATCCCCAGCCCCGGCAGGGTGTCCAGTTCGAACTGCACGTACGAACTGGTGCCGTTGATGCTGTACAGCGGCGAATCCGGGCCGACCCGCTGCGGCAGTACGCTGGCTTGCAACGTCTCGCCGCTGCGCCGGGCGCTGCACACCAGCTTCCAACGCTCGCCGGCCTGGCGCGCCTCGGCCAGCATCTGCGGTGTAATGGCGCGGATACCCTCGCGCTGCACCTGCTGCGGCTTGAGCGGAGCCCCCATCAACACCGTCGCCAGCGCCGCCACCTTGATGGCCGCGTCCCAGCCGTCCACATCCGCGCTCGGGTCGGTCTCGGCAATCCCGATCGATTGGGCGTAGGCGATGGCCTGCTCGAGCGTCTCCCCGGCGTCCATGCGCCCCAGGATCATGTTGGTGCAGGAATTGAGAATGCCGTGAAACCCGCGCAGTTCCGCCGCCGGCAGCGGGCCGCGAAACAGCGAAAAGATCGGCGCGCCATCCATCACCGTCGACTCGTACAGGAAGCGCCGCCCCTTGTGCGCCGCCAGGGCGTTCAATTCGTCAAAGGCGTGCACCACCGTGCCCTTGTTGGCCGTAATGGCGTGCATGCCCCGTTCCAGCGCGGCGCGCACGTGGTCGATGGCCGGCTGGCCGGTGTGATGGTTGACCGGCGAATTCTCGAACAGCACGTCCGCCGGGCAGGCGCCGATAAAATCGATCACCGAGGCCGGCTGCGGCAGGCGCGACAGACCCGCCAGCGACTGGCGGCTCTCCACCAGTTCCAGGGCGCGCCCTACGTCGATCCCGTCCGGGTCGATGGCCATGCCGTGCCGCCCGGTGGCGATCCCGGTCACCCGCCAGGTGATCCCATACTGGCTCTTGAGCAGCGCATCTTTCCGCTCCAGCAGGCGCACCAGCGCCCGCCCCACATTCCCAAATCCGATCATTGCAATGGCAATTTCTTTCATATTCCGGCTCCCTTGATGTATACCGCTCCGTTTCCCGGCCACAAATGCGCTCGCCCGCCTACACCGGCGGCCAGGGGAACGCCCGGGCCGCGCCCGGGGCGGGGAAAACACCACTCTCGAGCAGACGCCGGGCGCGCTGCCCCAGCGCCGCTATCTCGCTCTGGCGCAGCAACGCACCCAGGCCCGCCAGCCGGCCATCCGGCTGCGTCAATCCGTCCGCCAGGCGCTGCACGTCTGCCAGCAGCGGCTGCGGGATCGCCTGTCCGATGAAATCCCACACCACCGTGCGCAGCTTATCCTCCACGTGAAAACAAATCCCGTGGTCGATCAACCACAAATGGCCATCCGGGCCGCACAGGATGTGCCCGCCCTTGCGGTCGGCGTTGTTAACCAGCACGTCAAACAACGCCACCGGGCGCAGGCGTTCCCGGTCTTGCGGGCGGAAGTTGAAATAATGATATTCCTGATCGTGCTCGACAAACAACTGCACCGAGCCGGGCCCAAACGGCCCCTTGCGCCGGAAAACCGTCGGCGGCACCAGTTCCCAGCCCAACGCCTCGCTGACCACAAAGGCTGCCGCCTCACGCCGCGCCAACGTCCCGGTGGGAAAATCCCACAACGGGCGTTCGCCGCGCACCGGTTTATACACCACCGGCAAAGCATCCGCCGCGCCGGTCAGCACACCCAGAAACGTCCCGTTCGAGCTGTTTAAAAACTGACCTTGCAGGTCAATCTCACCCTCCCGCAAGGCCTGTAAAACCTGTTCCCGCCCGGAAAATTCTGACATGCACCCCTCACGGGCCGCTCAATGTTTGTGGCCGTTCTTCTTCGGGCAGAAATGCCCGGCAGGATCCATGGGTTCGCCGCATTGTGGGCAAAGCGGGCGCCCCTGATTGGCCACCTCCACCCCCCACCGCCCCAGGGCGCGCATCTGCGAACGCGTCGACCAGAAACGCACCACATTGGCGTCCTCCGCCTGCTGGTCGCCCAACAGAATCTCGCGCGCCACCAGCACCATCTTGTCGTGTTCGGCGTCATAGCCCAACCCGACCTCGCCCACGCGAAACAACGGATCGACCGGCGGCTGGATGCGCATCAGGTCTTCGTCGTATTCGGTCGAAGCCTCGGGCAAATCGGGATACTGCTGCTGGATCTCGGTCAAAAACTGCTCAATCCCGATCGACAGGGTTTGAACCTGGATCTTCTCGACCAGTAAGGTAACCACCTGGTCTTCCTTCGAGCCCTGGATAAAGAACACCCGCTCCCCAGGTTTGCCAATCGCATCCACGGTCAGATACGTTACCGGATCGAGATCCAAATCAATTTGCGGCATAAGGCTAAACTCCTCATCGTTTCGTACGGATCAGACAACAAATCATCTGATTTAAGTATACCAGAAAGACGCCGCTTCTACCGGCGCCTGTACCGCCATCAACGCCGGCAAACGCTCCGCCAGGAGCTGAGCATCCCCCGTGGTAATATAACGCACCGCCGCCGGCTCGCCTGCCGGCTGCAACCAGTCGCGCTCCGCCAGCAGCCGCTGCGCCTGACGCACGACGGCCGGGGCCGGGTCGATCACCCGCACGCCCGGGCCCACGATCTGGCGGATCAACGGGATGGCAAAAGGATAATGGGTGCAGCCCAACACCACCGCATCGACATTTTGCGCCAGCATCGGCAGCAGGGCATCTTCTAGGATACGCCGCGTCTCGGGGGCATCCAGTTGGCCGGCCTCAATCTGCGCCACCAGCCCGGGACAGGTGTGCTGCAGCACCACCACGCCCTGCGCAAAACGCTCGACCACCGAGGCATACAACGCCCCCTGAAAGGTGGCCGGCGTCGCCAGCACCCCCACCACGCCGCTCTGGGTGTGCTCCACCGCCGGTTTGACCGCCGGCTCCATGCCGACAAAAGGTACGTTGGGAAAGGTCTGGCGCAAATGATGCAGCGCCGCCGCCGAGGCCGTGTTGCACGCCACCACAATCAATTTGGCCCCCTGGCCCAGCAAATAGCGCGTCACCGCTTCGGAAAACTGGCGCACTTCCTGCAGCGAACGCACCCCGTAAGGCACGTGCGCCTGGTCGGCCAGATAAATCAAAGGGTGGGCGGGCAGCTGCTGGCGCAAGACGCGCAGCACCGAAAGCCCACCCACGCCCGAATCAAATACACCAATCGCCGCGGCCGGCAAACCGCCGTCCGGCAAATCCTGCCGGCTCACCCTCTGGCGGCCGCCGCCTCAACAAAGGCGCGGAACAGGGCGCGCATGGCCGGGTCGTCTTGCAGCCACTCGGGATGCCACTGCACCCCAAAGCCAAACCGGTGCCCGGGCAGTTCCACCGCCTCGATCGTCTGATCGGGCGCATGCGCCACCACCCGCAAATCCGGCCCCGGCCGTTCCACCGCCTGGTGATGCAGGCTGTTGACCGGCGTGCGGGTCGTGCCGAGAATGCCGGCCAGGCGGCTGTCTGCGTCCAGCGTGACCTCATGCGCCAGGTAACCGCGCGGGATGTCCGGATACCAGTCGTGGCGCAAGGCGCCGGGGCATTGCGCCGCAATGTCGGTGTACAACGTCCCGCCCAACGCCACATTCACCACCTGGATGCCGCGGCAGATGCCCATAAAGGGCCAGTTGCTGCGCGCCGCCAGCTGCACCAGTTCAATCTCCATATCGTCGCGCTGCACATCGACGTCATACACGCTGGGATGGTGCACGCCGCCAAAGCGATCCGGATCGATATCGGCGCCGCCGGTCAGCAGCACACCGTCCAGTTGTGAACGCAGCGCCTGCACGTCCGCCGTCGACAGACCAACCGGCAGCACCACCGGCAGACCACCGGCCCGCAGCACAGATTGTACGTAAGCCTCCGTGACCGAAATGACCGTCAGACTTTCATTCTTCGAGCGCCCGGCCGTAATGCCAATCAAGGGAGTTGCCATGATGAGACCTCATACGAAAGGGAAAAGGGCGCAACAACAGGTTGCACCCTCAACAAAGCACTGGATTGAGCTCCAGACGAATTACGAGAAACGCTGCTTGAGGCGCGCCTGCTTGCCCGTGCGGCCCCGCAGGTAGTACAGGCGGGCGCGGCGCACAACATTGTGGCGCTCGACCACCACCTTATCGACGCGCGGCGAGCGCATCAGGAAGGTGCGCTCCACGCCGATGCCGTTGCTGGCCATACGTCGCACCGTAAAGGTCGAGCTCTGGCCATTTTGGTGAACATACAGCACCGTGCCTTTGAATTCCTGGATACGTTCGCGGTTGCCTTCTTTAATTTTCACGTGCACGCTGACCGTATCGCCCGGCTCAAGGCTGGGGATGTTCGGATTTACAGGGGTTTCGACTGCCTTCAACAACTCGTCCATTGTTACCAATCCTTACCAGGGTTTTTGCCCATATAATTGCGTCAAGCGCATCCAACAAAAATCGCCGTCAACTGCATGGCGCGACGCCAGAGTATACCACGAACCCCCCTCGGCGTAAAGGGCG
>CAZHTS010000019.1:0-65326 GCA_964535315.1 uncultured Anaerolineaceae bacterium | reverse complement strand
CGGCGGGGGAGAGGTTGGGTGAGGGGGGGATCTATCCCGGCGATTGGCATGCGGCTAAACAGGGCGTGACAGATTCTTGTGAATTCTGTTACATAGTTTTCTGAAAATTCATGAAAAATATGTTGACTTTTTCTGAAAAATTTCGTAAAATGATCTTGAAAACTTTCACAAACTTTCCCCAGGCTTTTTCAAACAATCTATGACCCGACAATCGCGTCCTACCATTCAGGATATTGCCCGTCAGGCCGGCGTTTCACAGGCCACCGTCTCACGCGTCATGAACAAGAACGCCAACGTCAGCCCGGACGTACGTGAGCGGGTGCAGGCTGTGGCCCGCGACCTGGGCTACGACGCCGCCCCGCCCCGCCCCGCCGGATCGCCGCCCGGCATCATTGGGGTGGTCATCACCGATATCCTCAACCCCTTCTTTGCCGAACTGGTGCGTGGGGTGACGGACGAGGCCCGCCTGGACGGTTTCGGCGTCATGATTTACGACACGGCCGAGGATGCGCAATCTGAGGCGCAAATCTTTCGGGCGCTGACCGCGTACCCGCTGGACGGGTTGATCGTGTGCGCCTCGCGCCTGTCCACCCCCGAACTGTTGGCCTTCTACGAGCGCACCGCCAAGCCGCTGGTGGTGCTCAACCGCACCGTCGATCATCCCGATATCCCGTGCATCCTGGTCGATCACACCAACGCCATGTTCAATGCCGCCAACCACCTGCTGGCGCTCAACCATACCCGCATCGCCTACCTGGCCGGACCGGGCAAACAGGTGGCTTCGCTTGGCCGGCGCAAGGGCATCGAAATGGCGCTCGAGAAGGCCGGGCTGGAACTGCGCCCCGAGTGGTGCCCCAACAGTTACCCCAACGAGGCCGGCGGTTTTCAGGCCATGAGCGCCATCCTCAGCCTGCCGCCGTCCGAATGGCCGACCGCCGTGCTGGTCTACAACGATTTCATGGCGCTGGGCGCCTTGCAGGCCATCCGCACCCACGGTCTGCGCGTCCCCGAAGATATCTCCGTCGTCGGTTGCGATGACATCAGCATGGCGATTTACACCGTCCCGGCTCTCACCACCATCAGCCAGCCCAAACAGTATATGGGCAAACTGGCCATGCAGAATATGCGCCGCTTGCTGCGCGGTGAGGGCGTCGCCGGCAGCGGTTACATCCTGGTCGAAAGCCCGCTGGTGGTGCGCGGCTCGACCGCACCGGTTGAGCGGGTCGTCGAAACGGCCGCTCCGGACGGCGCGGCGGCCTGATCCATCTCGCCAAACTTTCCTCTTAGGGGTCCGTCTATATTACCGGTAAGGTTCAATTCATCCACAAAGGAGGTGATTTTCTGCCAAAATTTTTTCAGGCGTTGCAAAGATGTTGCCGGTCGTTCGTCCTTTGATTCCTCAGGAGAAAATGTCAACATGAAACAAAAATTGCACGTGCTGTTGTCGCTCTTTATCCTGGCCGCTATGCTGTTGACGGCCTGCGGCCCCGCCGTCCCGCCTACCCCGGCGGCTGAGCCTACCAAAGCCCCGGCTGCGGCCGAGCCCACCCAGGCCCCGGCTGCACCCGAACCCACCAAGGCGCCCGAGCCCACCCAGGCCCCGGCTGCGGCTGAAGCCACCAAACCGGCTGAGCCGGCTGCCAAGCCGGCCAAATATGCCGAAGCGCCGCAACTGGCCGAGATGGTCAAGGCCGGAAAGCTGCCGGCTGTCGAACAGCGTTTACCCGAGAACCCCCTGGTTGTCCAGCCGATCGAGAGCATCGGTAAGTACGGCGGCAACTGGCGAGGTGGTTTCACCGGTATCAAGGACTTCCACGCCTTTGGCCGTTACGTATACGAGACCATCCTGCGCTGGCCGCGTTCCCCCAAGGATCCCATCCAGCCCGGCCTGGCCGAAAAATGGGAGTGGTCTGCCGATAGCAAAGAGCTGACCCTCTACCTGCGCAAGGGTCTGAAGTGGTCGGACGGCAAACCCTTTACCACCGCCGACATCACCTTCTGGTGGGACGATATCGAAAACGACAAGAACATCACCCCCGCCGGGCCGCACACCGAATGGGTGGTCAACGGCAAGCCGATGCAACTCGAAGTGATCGACGACACCACCATCAAACTCAAGTTCGACGCCCCCAACGGTCTGGCCGAGCGCGTTGGCCTGGCCTTCCACGGCAACCAGTGGCCGCTGGGTTTTGAGCGCTTTGGCTTCTTCGCCCCGCGCCATTACCTCGAGCAGTTCCACCCCAAGTACAACAAGGAACTCAAGGATTACAAGGTCTTCGAAGATAAATCCTTCGATTACAACATCGAACGCCCGGTGATGACCGCCTGGCAGATCACCGAATGGAGCGCCGGCGCCACCCGCCTGGTCGCCACCCGCAACCCGTATTACTGGAAGACCGATCCGGAAGGCAACCAGCTTCCTTACATCGATCAGATCACCCTCACCCTGTTTGAGGATCCCCAGGCCCTCAACCTGACGGCCATCAACGGCGAGATCGACTTCCAGTTCCGCCGCATGAGCCTGGCCAACTACCCGGTCTTCAAGGAAAACGAGGCCAAGAACGGCTACAAGATTCTGCTCTGGCCGGACGCCATCCCCTCGAAGGTGGCTTACTACTTCAACCAATCCATCGCCGACGCGGATCTGCGCGCCGTTTTCCAGAACCTCAAGTTCCGCCAGGCCATGTCGATGGCCATCGACCGCACCGAGATCAACGAGGTCTCTTACCTGGGCTTGGGCCAGCCGCGCTCCTTCACCGTGGTGCCCGATTCTCCTTACTATCAGGAAGAACTGTCCCAGTCCTTCACCGAGTACAATCCGGCCAAGGCCGAGGCGCTGCTGGATGAGATCGGGTTGAAGAAGGGCGCTGACGGTATGCGCACCCTGCCGAACGGCAAGCCGCTCGAGATCACCATGGAAGGTATGGATTGGGAAAAGGGCACCACCGACGAATTGCAGCTGGTGGTCTCCTATTGGAAGGCGGTGGGCGTCAACGTCTCGCTCAAACTGCTCAACCGGGATGTCTACTGGCCGCGCGCCACCGGTAACGAGGTGCAGATTTCCACCTGGACGGAAAGCCGCGCCATCGACCCGATGGTCGACCCAATCTGGGTCTTCCCCTTCGACGAGCGCTCCTGGGCTGCTCCCGCTTACGGCACCTGGTACAAGAGCGGCGGCAAGCTGGGCGAGAAACCGCCGGATGACATCAAGAAGGCCATGGATCTCTACGACAAGTTCAAGACCTCGACCGATCCCGAAGAACAGCTCAAGATCGCCAAAGAACTGGTCAAGTGGTCGATGGACAACGCTATGGCCCTGGGTACGGTTGGCATGGTGCCCAACGTGGTGGTAGTCAAGAACAACTTCAAGAACGTTCCAGAGAACTTCACCACCGACTGGATCTACATGGCCCCCGGCACCCTCGATCCGTGCCACTTCTACTTCGAGCAGTAACGTATTGATTGTTGGTTGTGGGCAAGGCCTGTGTCTTGGGCCGGGCCTTGCCCGCTCTCCATACCGGAGGCTCTCGTGCTCAGTTACATTATCCGGCGCGTTTTAGGGATGATCCCGACCCTGATTGTGGTGTCGATCGTCACCTTCATTATCATCCAGCTTCCCCCCGGCGATTTTATGACCTCGCTGCAGGCCGACATGGCCGCCACCGGGGGTGGACAGGACGCCCAGGCGATGGAAGCGTTGCGGATGCGTTACGGTCTCGATCAGCCCTTGATCGTGCAATATTTCCGCTGGGTTTCCGGTTTTGCGGTCGGCGATTTTGGCTACTCGCTCGAGTGGAACGCCCCGGTCTGGGATCTGATCGCCGACCGTTTGTTGTTTACCATCGCCGTTTCCGGGCTGGCGCTTTTGCTGATGTGGGTGATATCCATTCCGATTGCCATTTATTCCTCCACTCACCAGTATTCTTGGGGCGACAATCTCTTTACCCTGTTTGGTTTTTTGGGCCTGTCCGTTCCCGATTTTTTGCTGGCGTTGATTTATATGGTCTTTATGTCCCTGGTGGTGGGGATGTCGGCCAGCGGGCTGTATTCCTCGGGCATGGAGGGAGCGCCTTTCAGCCTGGCCAAACTGCTCGACCTGCTCAACCACCTGTGGGCCCCGGTGCTCATCCTGGGGCTGGCGGGTACCGCCGAACTCATCCGCATCATGCGCGGCAGCATGCTGGACGTTCTCGGCCAGCAGTTCATCACCACTGCCCGCGCCAAGGGTCTCAAAGAAAAAATCGTGCTCAATAAATACGCCGTGCGCGTGGCGATCAACCCCATGATCAGCGTGCTCGGCATGCAGATCCCCAAGATGATCTCCAGTTCGATCATCATTGGCGTCGTTTTGAATATTCCCACCGTCGGGCCCATGTTCTTGCGGGCGCTTACCTCGCAGGATATGTACCTGGCCGGTGCATTGCTGCTGTTTATGACCGTACTCTTGCTGGTTGGGAATCTCCTGGCCGATGTTGCCCTGGCCTGGGTAGACCCGAGGATCCGGTACGAATGAACGACTTACAGGCGCAATCCAACGCAATTCGCGAATTGTACGAGAAGAACCTGCAGCGGGTCAACCAGGCGGAGGTTGAGATGCTGGCGGCCGAAGAAAAGCATTACGCCGCCTCGCAGTGGCAGTTGATCTGGCGTAAGTTCATCCGCAACAAGGCCGCCATTATCGGTGGGGTGGTCATTTTGCTCTTTTACCTGTTTGCCTTGTTGGGTGATTTCATCGCTCCTTACGACCTGGAAACCCGTTCCGCCCGCTTCGCCTTTATGCCGCCCCAGCCCATCCACTGGATCCACGAGGGGCGTTTCTACGGCCCGTTCGTTTATGGTATCAAATCCAGCCGCGATCCCGTCACCCTCAGCAAACAATACGCCGAGGATACCAGCAAGGTCGTGCCGGTGCGCTTCTTTACCAAAGGCCAGCCGTATCTGCTGTTCAAACTCATCCCGGCCGACATCCATCTATTCGGCGTCAGCGAGGGCACCATCGCCATCCTGGGCACCGATACTCAGGGCCGCGACATGTTTTCTCGTATCCTGCTCGGCAGCCAGATTTCGCTGACCATCGGCCTGGTCGGGGTGATCTTCAGCCTGATCCTGGGCGCCGTACTGGGGGTGGCCTCCGGTTATTACGGCGGCTGGATCGACGATCTCATCCAGCGCGCCATCGAGGTGGTACGTTCCTTCCCGGCCATCCCGTTGTGGATGGCCCTGACTGCGGCCCTGCCGCAGCATTGGCCGCCCGGCAAGACCTATTTTGTGATCACCGTCATCCTCTCGCTCATCGGCTGGACCTGGCTGGCGCGCCAGCTGCGCGGCAAGGTGCTCTCGCTGCGTGAGGAGGACTTTGTCCTCGCCGCCCGCCTGACCGGCGCCAGCGACGCCTGGATCATCTTCCGCCATCTCATCCCGGCCACCCTCAGCCACATCATCGTCATCGCCACGCTGTCTATGCCTTCCATGATCCTGGCCGAGTCATCGCTCAGCTTCCTGGGGCTTGGGCTGCGCCCGCCGATGACCAGTTGGGGCGTACTGCTCAAAGAGGCCCAGAACATCCAGGCGCTGGTGCTTTACCCCTGGCTGCTCATCCCCGGCGTCTTTGTCGCTGTGGCCATCCTGGCCTTCAACTTCCTGGGCGACGGTCTGCGCGACGCCGCCGACCCCTATACGGTGTAGCTTATGGATACTCAAACCGACTTTCTGTTGCGCATCGAAGATCTGCAAACCCATTTCTTCACCATGGACGGCACCGTGCGCGCCGTGGACGGCGTCTCGCTGCACATCCAGCCGGGCGAGACGCTCGGCCTGGTGGGCGAATCCGGCTGCGGCAAGAGCGTGACCGCTCATTCCATCCTGCGCCTGCTGCCGCCCAAACGCAGCCAGATCGTTTCTGGCAGCATCCTCTTCCGCCGGCGCAGCGGTGAGGTGATCGACCTGGCCCAGGTCGATCCGCAGGGTGACCTGATCCGCAGCATTCGCGGCAACGAAATTGCCATGATCTTTCAGGAGCCGATGACCTCGCTTTCACCCGTGCACACCATCGGCGATCAGCTGGGCGAGGCGGTTCAACTTCACCAGAAAGCCAGCCCGGAGCAGGCCCGCCAGAAAGCCATCGAAATGCTTAAGTCGGTGGGCCTGGGCATGGCCGAACAGATCGTGGATACGTACCCGCACAAGCTGTCCGGCGGCCAACGCCAGCGCGCCATGATCGCCATGGCGCTCTCGTGCAACCCCTCGCTGCTCATCGCCGACGAGCCCACCACCGCTCTGGATGTGACCATCCAGGCGCAGATTCTCGACCTGATGAAGGGGCTGCAACAGCAGTTCCACACCGCCATCCTCATGATCACCCACAATCTGGGGGTCATCGCCGAACTGGCCGACCGGGTGGCGGTCATGTACATGGGGCGTATCATCGAATTTGCCGACGCCCGCACCCTCTTCCATCGCCCGCTGCACCCCTACACCATCGGGCTGCTCCAGTCGGTGCCGCGCATGGGCCAGGACGTCAAGAAACGCCTGGTGCCGATTGCCGGCAGCGTTCCCGATCCGTTTGCTGTGCCGGCGGTGTGCGCTTTTGCGCCGCGCTGTCCGGTCAATTCCAGCGACGCCTGCCAGGGCGTCGAGCGTGTACCGTTGGTGGAAGTCGAACCCGGTCATTTCGTCCGCTGCCGCCTGTACGCCGGGAAGGGGTAAGCTGATGCAAAACCTGTTCATCCTTGGCGACAGCATCTCGGTGCACTACACGCCCTTTGTGCGCCAGGCGCTGCCCGGCCG
This sequence comes from uncultured Anaerolineaceae bacterium, assembly GCA_964535315.1. GTDB lineage: Bacteria > Chloroflexota > Anaerolineae > Anaerolineales > Anaerolineaceae > CAZHTS01. The sequence goes on along the minus strand of CAZHTS010000019.1, from coordinate 58,540 downwards.
CAGGGTGCAGCGCAAGGGCGATTTTGAGGCCCTCCTCGTGCCCGGAGAGCCGGATGCCGCTAACGGCGGCGACAGCGGCATGGCGCTGGCGTATTTGCAGGACGTCGGCGACCGGCTGCGTTTTGACTGCCTGCTGCTCAACTGCGGGCTGCACGATATCAAGATCGACCCGACCAGCGGACGCCACCAGGTGGAAGTGCAGGAGTATCGCCGTAATCTGGAAGCAATCCTGGCCCTGGCGCGCCAGATGGCGCAGCATGTGGTGTGGGTCGCCACCACTCCGGTGGATGATGAGCGTCACCGCCGGCTGAACGCCAGTTTTACCCGCCTGGACGCCGACGTGCAGCGTTACAACGCTGCGGCCGGCGAAGTCATGCGCCCTGCCGGTGTGCCGCAAATTGACCTGTATACGTTTACCCGCAACCTGGGCCCCGATGTGTACGTCGACCACGTTCATTTCAGCGAGCAGGTCAGCGCCCGCCAGGCGGCGTTGATTGCCGGCTTTTTATTGGGTTGGATGGAGCACTGATCATGTCCTCTACGTTTAATTATGCCCTGGCCGATGCCCAGGCCATGCCGGTTACCCCGCTTGAACCGGCGGCCTTTGACTTCGACCGTTACCAGGCCTACGCCCTGGATTGCGACCGGCGTTACGCCCAATTCATGCGCCAGGATAGCGGTGTGCTCGTCTGGCAGCGGGTGCGCGTGGCCGAGGTCTTCCGCGACGGCTGCGCCGATATGCAGCAGTCGCTGCGCTGGCAGTTGGGCGGGCTGACGCGTTCCCTGGTCTATCGCAGCGATGCGCCCACCTATCTCGAGCCGTGGTACGGCATCGGGACGATTGCCGCCGCCTTTGGCAGCGATTACGATTGGCCCGAGGGTCAGGCGCCGGTGACGCGCAAGCTGTGGCGCAATGTGGCCGACGTGCCCGACTTGCAGCCTCTGCCGTTCGCTCAGGTGCCGGTTATGCAGCACACCCTGCGCATGATCGAATACTTCCTCGAACAGACCCGCGGCCGGCTGCCCATTTCCTGGTGCGACGTCCAGTCGCCGCTCAACGTAGCCAGCGGGCTGGTGGAGACCAGCGCTTTTTACATGGGGTTTGTCGATTACGTCGAGCGCATCCAGGCCATGTTGGACGTCATCGCCGATACCCTGGTGGCTTTTACCCGTAAACAAAGCGAATTGATCGGCGAGCAGCTGGTGCGCCCCGGCCATACGTTTGCCAGTTCGTACAGCGGCCAGGGGCTGGGAATGAGCACCGATGACCTGGTGATGATTTCGCCGCGCACCTTTGCCCGGCTGTGCCTCGCCAGCCACGCCCGCGCCGGCGAGCCGTTCGGCGGGGCGGTGATCCATTCCTGCGGCAACTGGAGCAAGTGGATCCCCGCTGTGCGCCAGATTGCCAACCTGCGCATGGTGGACGGCGCTTTCAGCCCGCAAACCGACCCGCACTATAACGTCTGTGAGGAATTCCGCGACGCTTTTGCCGGCAGCGGCGTCATCGTGCATGCCCGCATGGTCGGCGACCGCCAGGAAGTGCTCGATCATGTGCGCCGTCTGTGGAAACCCGGTATGAAGCTGGTGGTGGTGACCTACGTCCAGGACGTGGACGAACAACATCGTCTGTACGATCAGATCCACGAACTCTGCGTTTGAGGTGAGAGGCCCTATGCACAGTCAAGCTCCCAATTTGCTGGAAGTCAGCGATCTCAAGATGCATTTTCCCATTTACAAGGGCCTGCTCAAGCGCCTGGTGGGGCACGTCAAGGCCGTGGATGGCGTCAGTTTCTTCCTGCGCCAGGGCGAGACGCTCGGCCTGGTGGGCGAATCGGGCTGCGGCAAGACGACCGTCGGGCGCTGTATCCTGCGCGCCTACCGCCCCACCGCCGGGCGGGTATTGTATTATGCCCAGGAAGAAAACGCCGTGGATCTGGTCACCGCCAACCGGCGCCAGCTCAAGGACCTGCGCCGCGAGATCCAGATGATCTTCCAGGACCCGTTCTCCTCGCTCAACCCGCGCATGACCGTCATGGACATCGTCGGCGAACCGCTGCGGATTCATGGGATTGCCGAGGGCGCCGAGCTCAAGTCTCAGGTGCGCGATCTGCTCGAGCGCGTTGGGCTGCGCGTCCAGCACATGAACCGTTATCCCTACGCCTTCAGCGGCGGGCAGCGCCAACGCATCGGCATCGCCCGCGCCCTGGCCCTGCGTCCGCGGCTGATCGTGGCCGACGAGCCCGTTTCGGCCCTGGACGTCTCCATTCAGGCCCAGGTGGTCAACCTGCTCAAGGATTTGCAGCACGAATTTGGCCTGACCTATCTGTTTATTGCCCACGACCTTTCGGTGGTCGAGCACATCAGCGACCGCGTGGCGGTCATGTACCTGGGCTCGATGGTCGAACTGGCCTCGGCCGAAGAGCTTTACCGTCACCCGGCCCATCCCTACACCGAGGCCCTGCTCTCGGCCGTGCCGCGCTCCGACCCCGATCAGGCCACCCAGCGCATCCTCCTGCCGGGCGACGTGCCCAATCCTTCGAACCCGCCGCCCGGATGCAAGTTCCACCCGCGCTGTCGCTACGCCCAGCCGGTGTGCCAGACCGAGACGCCCACCTGGCGCGATCTGGGCGGCGATCATTGGGTCGCCTGCCACCGGGTCGGGGAACTGGCGCTGCGCGGCATCGTCTACCAGTGATCTTGGGTGATAGGAGCACAAATCTCATGACCTCGTTCACTTCCCGCCAGCGTTTGCTGGCGGCTCTCCATCATCAGGAAGCCGACCGTGTGCCCTTCGATCTCGCCAGCACCCAGGTTACCGGCATCCACCAGGTGGCCTATACCGGCCTGCTCCAGGTGTTGGGATTGCCGGCCGAGGGTGTGCCGTTGTGCGACGTGGTTCAGGGGCTGGCGCAGCCGGCCGAGGGGGTGTTGCAGCGTCTGGGCGTGGACACGCGCGGGCTCTTCCCGCTCGGCAGTCATAACTGGAACGTTCGCAGCGAAGACGGCGGCGAGTACTGGCTCTATCACGATGAATGGGGCATCACCCACCGCAAGCCCAAGGTGGATGGCCTGTATTTCTCGGTTTACAGCCTGCCCCTGCCGGCCGGCAAACTGAGCCCGGCCAGCATTGCCGCCCATCCCTGGCCCAACCTGGCCGACCCGCAGCGCATCGCCGGGCTGCGCCGGCAGGCCGAGGCCTGGCGCGCCGCCGGTTACGCCGTGGTGCTCAAGGACGCCTTCGCCGGCGTGTTCGAGATGGCCCAGCGCGTCACCGGTATGGATCACCTGTTGATGTTGATGGCCTCCGAGCCCGACCTGGCGGGAGTGTTGTTCGATAAGCTGGTCGAACTCAAGCTGGCATTCTGGGAGATGGCCCTGCCGCAGCTGGCGGACGTGGTCGACGTCGTCGCCCAGATGGACGATTATGGCACGCAGGAGTCACAGCTGATCTCACCGCGCATGTTCCGCCAGCAGATCAAGCCGCGCCTCAGGCTTCTTTTCGAGCGCATCCATGCCCTGGCGCCCGAGGCGCAGTGCTTCTTTCATTCGTGCGGCAACATCCGCCCGCTGATCCCCGACCTGATCGAAATCGGGGTGCAGATCATCAATCCCGTGCACGTGCGCGCCCGCGGCATGGAGCCCGCCGCCCTCAAGCGCGATTTCGGCCGCGACCTGGTCTTCTGGGGCGGCGGCGTCGATACGCAGGGCGTGCTGCCCTACGGCACGCCGCAAGAGGTGCGGGACGACGTGCGCCGCAATATCGAGGCGCTGGCGCCCGGCGGCGGATTTGTCTTCAATACCATTCACAACATCCAGGCGGACGTGCCGCCTGCCAACCTGGAGGCCATGCTCGCCGCCCTGGCGGAGTACGGCGTTTATCCCCTGCCCGGAGGTGTCTCATGACCGGCCTGCAAGCCGATACCTTCTTGCCGCTCGAACTGGTGTTCAACCCCAACTGGTGGCACAAGACCGCCGGTATCTCCTTTGAACGTCCGTTTTATTTCGACTCATCCACCCGCGCTGCCAACGATGTGCGCATGCGCCAGGTGCTCTACCAGCGTTACGCTCAGATGGGCCAGGGCGAGCCCGACCCGCAGCCGCGCCCCATCATCGGCTCGCCTTACGTTGCCGGTGGTTTTGTCATCCCTGCCCTGCTCGGCGCCGAGATTCGCTTTGAGGCGGACGCCGCCCCGCAGCCGCTGCCGCTGCATTGGAGCGTGGAACAGGTCGAAGCTTTCACCCCACCGGATTTCCACACCTGCTGGCCGATGAACGAACTGATTGCCGGCTGGGACGCCCTTGAGGCGCAGTACGGTTTTCTGGTCGGCGATCTCAACACCGATGGGCTGCTCAACGCCGCCTATCATCTCTACGGGCAGGATTTGTTTGCCGATTTCTACAACGCTCCCGAACGCGTGCAGCGTCTGCTGCGCCAGATTGGCGATCTGATCGCCGATGTGGCGCTTTACGTGCGCCGGCGCACGGGCACCAGCTCGGTCTCGGTCAACCGCATGGTGGCGCGCCTGACGCCCAGTCCTTTCCTGCACGCCAATTGTTCGGTGCAGATGATCTCACCGCGCAGCTATCGCGCCATGCAACTGCCCATCGAGCAGGGTATGGCGGCCCGCATTGCGCCCTTTGGCGTGCACCACTGCGGCGACAACATGCACCTGTTTGCCGGCGACTACGCCCGCATCCCGGCCGTTTTTTGCGATGTGGGTTGGGGTTCCGACGTGGCCCGCTGCCGCCAGGCGCTGCCGGACGCCTTCCTCAACCTGCGCCTCAGCCCCATTCGCATGCTGCAATGTACCCCGCAGGAAATCGCCGCCGACACCGAAGCGCTTTTGCAGGCCGCCGGTCCGCTGGAAAAGACCGGCATTTGCTGTATCAACATGGATTACGGCACGCCCGATGAAAATCTGTTTGCCATGTTCGCGGTCATCGAGCGTTATCGCCGTTATGGAGCCTGAAATGGATACCTGGGATCAGTTCAAGCAAGCCGCCTTGCACGGCGCGGAACAGACGGTTCCGCCCGTGGCGCTCATTGTCGACAGCCCCTGGCTGCCGGGCTACGCCGGCATCGATACCCGCGACTATTTTCTCGACCAGGAGCGCTGGCTCGAGATCAATCGCGGGCTGCTCGGCCGTTTTCCCGGCGTTACCTGGGTGCCCGGTTTCTGGTGGGAATACGGCATGGCGGCCGAGCCCTCCGGGTTCGGTGTGCGTTTGCAGTTTCACCCCGACCAGCCGCCCTCGGTCGAGCCGGTGGTGCGCAACCTGGATTTCTGGGCCGACCTCAAGCCGGCCGACCCGCGTAAGGACGGATTGATGCCGCTCGTCCTGCGCCAGTATCAGCGCATGGACGCTCGCCTCGCCGCCGAGGGGCTGCCCATTCGCATGGTGTGCTGCCGCGGCCCGGTTACCGTCGCCTCCTGGTTGATGGGCGTCACCGACTGGTTGGCGGGTTTTGCCGAGGCGCCCGAAACCGTCACCCGCATCCTTACCGTCGTGACCACCACCCTGATCGACTGGCTGAACGCCCAACTCGAAAGCCTGAGCCGGCCGGAGGGCATTCTTGTCCTGGACGACGTGGTGGGGATGGTCTCACGTAAACAATACGAGGCCCTCATTCAGCCCCACCTGCAGCGCATCTTTGCCGCTTTCGATGGTCTGGTGCGGGTGTATCACAACGACACACCCTGCAAGCATCTTTACCCCAGCCTGGCGCAGGCCGGTTTTGATGTCTTTAATTTCAGCCACAAAACTGAGCTGGCCGAGGCCCGCCGCCTGATGGGCGAGCGGGTGACGTTGATGGGCAACGTCGCCCCGCTCGATCTGGGCGTGCGCGGCGCCCCCGAGCAGGTTTATCAGGCCGCCCTGGATTGTATGCGGGGCGTTGACGGGCGTGGTATGATTCTTTCCTTTGGCGGTGGGGTTTCGCCCGAAACGCCGGCGGAGAATATCGACGCCCTCATCCGGGCCGCTCAGCACTGGGCCCAGACCCATTCCTGATTCTGAACAAGGAGTCATCTATGTCTTCTTCTGCTACCTGGTATTTACCCCCTGACCGTTATTTTGATCCCGACCCGGCCCAACGCGCCGTTGCCATGCGCCTGTACGAGGGCGTGGCCTCGCTGCCCATCGTCAGCCCGCACGGGCACGTCGACCCGCGCCTGTTCGTCGACGAGCAGGCCTCCTTTGGCTCGCCTGCCGATCTGTTGATCATCCCCGATCATTACGTCTTCCGCATGTTTTACTCGCAGGGCATCCCCCTGGAAAAAGTGGGCGTTCCGCCCGTCGACGGTAACTGGCAGGGCATCGAGCGCGATCATCGCAAGATCTGGCAGTTGTTTGCCGAGAATTTTCACCTCTTCCGCGGCACGCCTTCAGGGATGTGGCTGGCTTACGAATTCAAGTTTGTGCTCGGCATCGAGCAAAAACTGACCGCGGCCAACGCCCAGGATGTCTACGATCAGATCGCCGAGCGGCTGGCCTCGCCCGAATTTCGTCCCCGCCGGTTGTTCGAGCGTTTCAATCTCGAGGTGTTGACCACCACCGACGCGGCCAGCGATCCGCTCGAAAGCCACCAGGCGCTGCGCCGCTCGGGCTGGGGCGGGCGCATTCTGCCCACCTTCCGCCCCGATCAGGTCGTCAACCTGGATACCCCTGACTGGCCGGCGCAGATTCAGGCCCTGTCTCGCACCAGCGGCATTGCCATTGGCGATTACCGCAGCTTTATCCAGGCGCTCGAGAAACAACGCGCCCACTTTAAATCGCTCGGCGCGGTGGCCACCGATCACGCCGTGCTCGCCCCTGCCACCGCCGAGATCTCACCCGCCGAGGCGGAGGCCATCTTCCAGCGCGCCCTGGTCGGCCAGGCCGGCCCCGCCGACGCCGCCCGCTTTTCCGGGCACATGCTGATGGAGATGGCGCGCATGAGCTGTGAGGACGGTCTGGTGATGCAGCTGCACCCCGGCGTGCTGCGCAGCCACAATCCGCTGATCCTGGCCCGTTTCGGTCGCGACAAGGGCGACGACATCCCCGTGCAGACCGAATTCACCGCCAATCTACGCCCGCTGCTGGCCCGTTACGGCAGCGACCCGCGCCTGGCGTTGATCCTCTTCACCCTGGACGAAGACACCTACAGCCGCGAACTGGCCCCGCTGGCGGGGCATTACCCAACAGTGAAACTCGGCCCGCCCTGGTGGTTCCACGATAGCTGGAACGGTATGCGCCGTTACTTCGACCGTGTCATGGAGACCGCCGGATTGTATAACACCGCCGGTTTCAACGACGACACCCGCGCCTTCCCCTCCATCCCCGCCCGCCACGACGTCTGGCGGCGGGCCAGCGCCAACTGGCTGGCCGGGCTGGTGGTGCGCGGTATGCTGTCTGAGGAAGAGGCAGCCGAGATGGCAGTGGATATGGCCTATCGCCTGCCCAAACGCGCCTATCGCCTGGAGTAAGCCATGAATATCGATTTACCCGGTTTTTACGTTTACCCTGAATCGCCGGTCGAGTTTGCCGGCAGTGCGTATGCCCTGGTGCGTTCCGCTCAGGGGCAGAAATACCTGGCGCTGAGCGGCGACGGCGCCGGTTTTGAGGGCCAGATTTCGGCGGATGGCGGCCCGCTGCTCTGCCCGCTCACCCCGGCCAACGCCGCCGCGCTGCGCCGCCGCCTGCCGTGGCTCAACCCGGCGGCGCTCGGCTTGTGCACTTCGGCCGGTCTGGGCGACCGCCTGGGGCTGGCTACCCCAGGTCACGTTCACGCCGTGCGCGCCACCGGGGTGGCGCCGGTCTTTGCCCAGCAATCGGTGCGCGAGAACGTCCGCACCGGGCGCACCCCGCAGCAGGTGCTCGACGACGCCATGTGGGCCGTATTCCAGGAGGGCTGGCGTGAGCCGTGGGGCGCCGACGCCGATCACCTTAAGACCCCCGCCGATTTGCCCGCTTTTGTCGCCGCCGGTTACTCCTTCTTTACCATCGACCCTGGCGAGCACGTTGCCGCCGTCCCGGCCACTGCCGCACTGGACGAACTGCGCCTGCTGGCCGCCGGACTGCCCTGGCCGGCGTTGGACGATACGCTGGAGGGCTGCTGCGAACGTTATCTGAACGCCGCGCTGCCGGATGGCCTGCCGTTCACCCTGGACGAGGCGGCGCTGCTGCGCACCCTGGTCAAATACGGCGGCGCCATTGCCCATGTACGCAGCATGTACCAGGCATTGCAGGGCCAGTGCCCTCGCCCGTTTGACTTCGAGGTCTCGGTCGATGAGACCGACTGGCCGACCTCGCCCGAGGAGCATTACATCATCGCCGCCGAACTGCGCCGCCTGGGGGTGGTGTGGGTCAGCCTGGCGCCGCGCTTTGTCGGCCGTTTCGAGAAGGGCGTGGATTATATCGGCGACCTGGCCGAATTCGAGACCGAACTGGCGCGTCACGCCGCCGTGCAGCGTTATTTTGGCAGCTACAAACTCAGCCTGCACTCGGGATCGGATAAGTTCAGTATCTACGCCCAGGCGGCGGCGGCCACGGCCGGCCGGGTGCACCTCAAGACCGCCGGCACCAGTTATCTGGAGGCGCTGCGCGTCCTGGCCCTCGTGGCCCCGGCGCTCTTCCGCCAGGTGATGCAGTTCAGCCTGGAGCGCTACACCACCGATCGCCAGAGTTACCACGTTTCGGCCGAGGCCGGGCGCGTTCCGCCCCTGGATACGTTGGCCGACGCCGATCTGGCGAGCCTGCTGGATCAGTTTGACGCCCGCCAGGTGCTGCATGTGGCCTTTGGCTCGGTGTTGGCCCGTTTTGGCGGCGAGATCAAGGCCACGTTGATCGCCAATGAAGACCTCTACGCCGTCACCCTGCGCCGTCATTTCGACCGTCACCTGGCGCCTTTTCAACAGGCGCGCTGACGCTAAGGCGTATCTTACCGACGAACGATCAGGAGGCGAATGAGCGAAACTTTGCAGGTTCCCCCGCAGGTCTACGGCGCCCACGTGGCCGGCCGTTTGCTGGACGCGGCCGAGGTGCGCGGCGTGTTGCAACAGGCGCTGGCGCCGCTGCCGTTGGCCGGCCGGCGTGTGCTGCTGGTGGTGCCGGATGGCACACGCACCATGCCCATGCCGCTCTTCTTCCGCCAGTTCTACGAGTTGGCGACCGCCGCCGGGGCGTCGTTGGATGTGTTGGTGGCGTTGGGCACCCACCAGCCGATGAGCCAGGAGACGCTGCGCGCCCACCTGGGGATGAACGGCGATGAGCAAGGCGTCACCGTGTTTAACCATGAGTGGTCAGACCCGGCCACTTTTGTCACCCTGGACACCATCACCCAGGCCGAGACGCTGGCGCTCAGCGGCGGCCGCCTGGCGCTGGACGTGCCCGTGCGCATCAACCGCCTGGCGCTGGCGTGCGACCTGTTGATCGTGTGCGGGCCGGTCTTTCCGCACGAGGTGGCCGGCTTTTCCGGTGGTTCCAAGTATTTCTTCCCCGGCATCAGCGGTTCCGAGGTGATCAACTTCACCCACTGGCTGGGGGCGCTCATCACCAGTTATCGCACCATCGGCCGCGCCGACACGCCGGTGCGGGCGGTGATCGAACGCGCCGCCGCCGCCATTCCTACCCCGCGCCTGTATTGCTGCCCGGTCGTTAGCGGGCAGGGCGTGGCCGGGTTGTATATGGGGGATGGGCTGGCCGCCTGGCGTCAGGCGGCGGCGCTGTCTGCGCGGCTGCACGTGGCTTACGCTGCGGCTCCCTACCGGCAGGTGCTCTCGGTCATGCCTGAGATGTACGACGACCTGTGGACGGCCGCCAAGGGTATGTACAAGCTCGAACCGGTCGTTGCGGATGGCGGCGAGGTCATCATTTACGCCCCACACATCGATGAGGTTTCGTATACCCACGGGCGTATCCTGGACGAAATCGGGTATCATGTACGCGATTATTTCGTTGCCCAGTGGGATCGTTTCAAAGATTATCCCTGGGGCGTCCTGGCGCATTCGACGCATCTGCGTGGCATGGGAACGTACGAAAATGGGGTGGAGCGGGCGCGCATCCGTGTGACGCTGGCCACTGCCATCCCGGCGGAACGCTGCGCCCGCCTGGGGCTGGGCTACCGTGACCCGCACACCATCCGGCCTGAGGCGTGGGCTGGCCGCGAAGCCGAAGGTGTACTGCTCGTCCCGCACGCCGGGGAAACCCTTTACCTTCTTAAGGAGGATGAACAACAGAATGGATCGTGAGCATTTGTTGAATTTGTTTGATCTGACCGGGCGTGTGGCCGTCATTACCGGTGGCGCCGGCGTCATTTGCGGCGCCATGGCGCGCGCCCTCGGGCAACTGGGGGTGAAGGTAGCCGTGTTGGATATCTCGCTCGAGGCGGCCGAACGGGTTGTGGCTGAAATTCGCGCCGCCGGCGGCGAAGGGCTGGCGCTGCGCTGCGACGTGTTGGATAAGGCCAGCCTCGAACAGGCCGCCGCGGCGGTCGACCAGGCGTACGGGCGCGTGGATATCCTCGTCAACGGCGCCGGCGGCAACCGCCCGCAGGCCACCACCAACGCGGATCTGAGCTTCTTCGATATCCCCCAGGATGTGCTGCATTGGGTCTTCGATCTCAACCTGTTCAGCGCCATTCTTGCCAGCCAGGTTTTCGGCCGGCGTATGGCCGCCCAGGATGAAGGCGTCATCCTGAACATTTCTTCGATGAGCGCCGCGCGCCCGTTGACCCGTATCGTCGGTTATTCCGCCGCCAAGGCCGGCGTGGATAACTTTACCCAATGGCTGGCGGTTTACATGGCCCAGGAAGTCTCTGCCAACATCCGGGTCAACGCCATTGCCCCTGGTTTTCTGGTCGGCGAACAGAACCGCGCGCTGCTCTATGACGCCGGCGGACAACTCAGCGCCCGTGGCAAACAGATCATCGCCCACACCCCGATGGCTCGTTTTGGCGAGACCGATGATTTATTGGGTACCTTTTTGTGGTTGATCTCGCCGGCGGCGCGCTTTGTCAGCGGTGTGATCGTGCCGATCGATGGTGGATTTTCTGCTTTTAGTGGAGTGTAATCGTATGACTGCTGTTTCTGAAGCTGCCCGTCCCCTGCAAGATTTCCAACCGCAGGCCTCGTTTTTTATTGGCATCGATTCGGATGGCTGTGCGTTTGATACGATGGAGATCAAACACAAAGAGTGTTTTGGCCCGAACATCATCCAATATTGGGATTTACAGCCGGTTTCTAAGTATGCCCGTGAGGCCTTTGAGTTCGTCAACCTGTATTCTCGCTGGCGGGGCGTCAACCGCTGGCCGGCGCTGGTCAAGGTCTTCGATCTGCTGCGCGAGCGCCCCGAGGTGCTCGCCCGGCGCGCCGCCATCCCTGCCGCCGAAAAGGTGCGCGCTTTTATCGCCTCGGGGCAGCCGCTGAGCGACGCCGGTCTGTCGGCCTACATGGCCGGGAACGCCGACGCCGAGCTCGAGCGCGCCCTGGCGTGGAGCAAGGCGGTCAACCGCACCATTGCCGAGATGGTGCACGGCGTCCCGCCTTTCCCCTTCGTGCGTGAGAGTCTGGAAGCGTTGCAGGAGAAAGCGGACATGGTGGTCGTTTCGGCCACGCCCACCGAAGCGCTGGGGCGTGAGTGGCAGGAGCACGACATCGCCCGCCTGGTGCGGCTCATCGCCGGTCAGGAAATGGGCACCAAGGAACAAATCCTCAAGCTGGCCGCCCACGGCCGCTACGCCCCCGATCACATCCTGATGATCGGCGACGCCCCCGGCGATTTGAAGGCCGCTCGCTCGATCGGCGCCCTGTTTTTCCCCATCACCCCCGGTGAAGAGGAGCGCTCGTGGGAACTGTTTTATCGCCAGGGCATGCCGCGTTTCCTCGAGGGCAGTTATGCCGGCGAATACGAACAGGGGCTGATTGCCGCCTTCGAACGCCATTTGCCCGAGGTTCCGCCGTGGAAAACGGAATGCGAAAAGTGAGGTAGATCTTATGGAAAAAGCTTCGATCGGTGTTATCGGGCTGGGTGTGATGGGACACAACCTGGCTCTCAACATGGAACGCAACGGTTTTACCGTGGCCGGTTACGATCTGGATGCCGCCCGCACGCGCGCCTTTCTGGAAGGCAAGGCCGCCGGCAAGCGCATCCTCGGCGTCGACAGCCCGCAGGCATTGATGGCCGTGCTCGAGCGGCCGCGCCGTATTTTGATGATGGTGCCGGCCGGCCAGGCGGTGGATAGCGCCATTGCCCACCTCAAGCCCCACCTCGAGACGGGGGACATCCTCATCGACGGCGGCAATTCTTTCTTCCTCGACACTGAACGACGCAGCCAGGAACTGGCCGCCGAAGGGTTTAACTATGTCGGCATGGGCGTCTCGGGCGGTGAAGAGGGCGCTCTGTGGGGGCCGAGCATGATGCCCGGCGGGCAGGTGGAAGCCTGGCAGGCGCTGGCGCCCATCCTGCGCGCCATGGCCGCCAAAGCCGCCGACGGTGAGCCGTGCGTCGAATACATCGGCCCGCGCGGCGCCGGTCATTACGTCAAAATGGTGCACAACGGCATTGAATACGGCGACATGCAGTTGATCGCCGAGGTCTACGACCTGCTGCATCGCGGCCTGGGGCTCACTGCCGCCGAATTGCATGAGGTGTTCGCCGGGTGGAACGCCGCCGAACTGCAATCGTACCTGATCGAGATCACCGCCGACATCTTCAAGAAGGTCGATGCGCTCACCGGACAACCGTTGGTCGAGTGCATTCTGGACGAGGCGCAGCAGAAGGGCACGGGCAAATGGACCAGCCAGAACGCCCTGGACGTGGGCGCGCCCATCCCCACCATCAACGCCGCCGTTGAGAGCCGCATCCTTTCCGGGTTGAAGGGCCAGCGCATGGCGGCCAGCCAGGTGCTGCACGGCCCGCAGGCCAGCTACAGCGGCAACCGCCAGCAGTTGATCGACGCGGCCCGCGCCGCCCTGTACGCCAGCAAGATCACCTCGTACGCCCAGGGGCTCGGCCTGCTGCGCCTGGCTTCTGACGAGTATCATTACGATCTGCCCATTGCCAGGATTGCCAAAATCTGGCGCGCCGGCTGCATCATCCGCGCCGGCCTGCTCAACGACATCATGAGCGCCTACCAGCGCGACCCGGCCCTGGTTAACCTGCTGCTGGACGACGCTTTCCGCACCGCGGTTGAAAGCCGCCAGGCGGCCTGGCGTTTTGTGGTGCAGACCGCGGTGGGCCTGGGAATCCCGGTACTGGCGATCAGCGCTTCGCTGGCCTATTTTGACGCCTATCGCAGCGCCCGCCTGCCGGCCAACCTGACCCAGGCGCAGCGCGATTATTTTGGCGCCCACACCTACCGGCGTACCGACCAGGAAGGCAGCTTCCATACGGAGTGGACGGCATGAACAAAAATGTGATTGTGGCCCAATCCGGCGGCCCGACGCCGGTGATCAACAGCACGCTGCGCGGTATTATCGAAACCTGTAAGACGATGCCCGATCGCTTCGGAACGCTGTACGCCGGTTATCATGGCATTGAGGGTGTGCTAAAAGAGGAATTGCTCGACCTGTCTGCGCAGAAGGACGAGGAGATTGCCCTGCTCGGCGTTACCCCCGCCGCCGGCAGTATTGGCACCTGCCGCTATAAGCTCAAGAGCAAGCAAACCGAAGATCTCGAACGCGTCATCGAAATCTTTAAGGCGCACGATATCGGCTATTTCTTCTATGTCGGCGGCAACGACTCGATGGACACCGCCAACAAGATCTCGAAGCTGGCCCACGAACGCGGCCTGGAACTGGTCGCGGTAGGTGGGCCCAAGACCATCGACAACGACGTCGGCGACAGCGAGTTCAAGCTGATCGATCACACCCCGGGCTATGGCAGCGTCGCCCGTTACTGGGCGCTCACCGTCCAGCACGCCAACGAGGAGAACGCCGGTTCCTGCCCGTCCGATACCGTCCTGGTGCTACAGGCGATGGGGCGCAAGATTGGCTTCATCCCCGCCGCCGCCCGGTTGGGCGACCCGCACCGCCAGCTTCCCTTGCAGATTTACATGCCTGAGGCGGGCGTGAGCATGCCCGAAATGGCCGACCTGGTCAGCGACGAGGTGCGGCGCAGCCACCGCTGCCTGGTGGTGGTCAGCGAGGGCTTTGACGTGGGGGATATTGGCGAGTTTCGCGACAGCTTTGGGCACGTCGAGTACGGCTCCAGCCAGATCGGAGCGGCCCAGGCGGTGGTCAACTATCTCAACCGGGTGGGGCTGCCGGCTACCGGCGCGGCGCGCGGCAACACCCCCGGCACCGACCAGCGTCACAACATGATTTATGCTTCTACCGTTGACCTGGAGGAAGCCTATAAACTCGGCCAGCAGGCGGTACTCATCGCCGTTCAGGATGGGTCGGGTTACATGAGCACCATTCTGCGCAACCCCGGCCCGCTGTACAGCGTACGCTACGACAAGGCGCCGCTGGAGCAGGTGGCCAATTCCGAACGCCATTTCCCCAAGGCGTGGCTGGCGCCCAATCGCATCGACGTGACCGACGATTTCATCCGTTACGCCCGCCCGTTGATCGGGGATCAGTGGCCCACCATTCCACTGGTGAACGGCATCCAGCGTTTTGCCCACCTGGAGCATATCTTTGCCGCCCAGAAATTGCCGGCCTACGTGCCGCAGGGGCATCGCAAATAGCGTCAGGTCAGAAAAAAACGACGGCTCGGGAAAACTCCCGAGCCGTTTCGTTGGTGCAAATAATCCGATTTAGTAGCGTCGCGGGCCACCGCCGCGGCGATCGCCGCCACGGTCACCACCGCGACTGCCATAACCACCACCGCCACCGCCACCCATGGGGCGATCTTCTTTGGGACGAGCGATGTTGACTTTGATCTCGCGATTGCCAACACTCTTGCCGTTGAACATGCGAATCGCGTTCTCGGCGTCTGCCGACGACCCCATCGTGACGAACGCAAAGCCCTTCGGCATGCGCGTCTCGCGATCTTTGATCATGTCAACAGCAACCACCGTGCCTGCCTGAGCAAACAGTTCGCGCAGTTCGTCCTCTGTGGTTTGATACGACAGGTTACCTACGTACAGCTTCGACTCCATTCCTTCTCCTTATGGTCCAAACAAAAAATGATCAGCAGGCGAATCCGATGATTGCAACATCCCTCATCGCTTCGTAGCAAACTTTATTGTAGCATAAAACGCAAAAAAGCAAGAGTTATTTTTATACTTTTGCGCATACCGGTAATTCAATATAAAAAGTGGCGCCTCGCCCTGGAGCGCTTTTGGCCCATACCCGCCCTCCGCTGCGTTGAACGATCTTGTATACGATCGCCAGACCGATGCCGGTACCTGGGTAATCTTCTGCCCGGTTCAGCCGTTGAAAGATAGTGAAGATGCGGTCGTGATACTGCATGTCGAAGCCAATGCCGTTGTCGCGCACCCATAAGGTACAGGTGTCTGTGCCCTCCTGTCCACCGATTTCCAGACACGCCGCGCCGGCATCACGGGTGAATTTCAGGGCGTTATCGATCAGATGGCGCAGCACCACGGTCAACTCTTCGCCGTCGGCGGCCACCTGGGCGCAGTTCAGGTTGATCGTTACCCGCACCTGTCGCGCGCGGATCTCTTCGGCTCGTTCTTCCAGCAGGGTTTGGATAATTTTTTCGGGATTACAGTGTACGTTGGAAGGGCGTTTGCGCTCCATCTGCGAATATGAAAGCAGGTCTTCGATCAATTCGTGCATTTGCCCTACCGCCGCACGGATCTTATGCAGATAGGATCGCCCCTGTTCGTCCAGGCTGGCGGCATATTCATCCAGCAGGATATGGCTGAAGCCGTCCATGCTGCGCAGCGGGGCCTTGAGATCGTGCGAGACCGAATAGGTGAAGATTTCCATCTCGCGGTAGGATGCCAGCAGTTCGGCGGTGCGTTCTTCCACTCGCTGTTCCAACTGCTCGTTGAGCTTGCGGATTTCTTCCGCTGCCTGTTGGCGTTGGGTGATATCTTCGATCATCGACAGAAAGCCCACAAAGATGCCGTTGTCGTCCAGCAGTGGGGTGTTGTACCATTCGCACAGGATCTTACGACCGTCTTTGGTGTGATTATAGTTGATGCTGTGCGTCTGTCTTTCGCCGTTGACCATCCGCTGGCGCATGTCGTCCACCAGCGTTCGCACCTCCACCGGTGTGATGCACTCGTATGTCTGCCGCCCTAACACTTCTTGGCGGCGAAAACCGAAGATGTGTTCGGCGCCGGCGTTCCAGTAGGTGATGCGCAATTCGGCATCCACTACGATACAGCCGGCGGGCATGTTTTCCAGGATCAGCCACATCATTTGCAGCAGCCGGCCGCGTTCCTGAGCCAGCGGCGCCGGCCCGGCGTCTGAGGCGGGGGGCGGGGGCGCACTTTCCTTTTCTTGGCTGCTGCGCCGCTCCAACAGTCGTACGGCTGCCTGATTGAAATAAGCCGTCAGCGGATCTTCGTCCAGGCCAAAAAAGCCGGCGTTGATTCTTTCCGGGATCGTCTGTGCTGCCTGCCGCACCGCCATGCGCTCTTCGTCTTGCCGCCGGCGCGCCTGGCGTAATTCGCGGGTGAGGATCGGTACGATGTGCGCCAGGCGATCGCGCCCGATGGAATCGCTGGCGCCTTTCAGGATCAGTTCCTGCGCCTGATTTTCATCCATCTCGTTTGCCAGCACAATGACCGGTATCTCGGGGTGTTGCGCCCGTACTTGCGCCAGGGTTTCGTTGATACTGGCCTGATCGATCAGCAGCGCATCCCAACGCTGGCTTTGTAGCGCTTCGTTCAGTTCGTACGGGTACCGGCCGTAACTGAGCCGCGCCACAATGTCATGGCGCGCCAGAAGTTCATCCAGCCGGGAGACGTCTTCAGCGTTGGTGGTGAGTACGAACAACTCGAATGAGTGCATCATTTCCTCCGGCTGGGAAGCTGGAAACAAACCGGGCCGCGGGCCGGAGCTATGCTGGCAAGAAATAGGAGTGTCCCCATTATAAACGCTCCCGGCTGTCTGGCAAAGTGTTTTAAAATAGAGGTTCTTTGGGATTTCCCGCGGAAGAAGGTCTATCAGGGGGGTGTTTTTGTTATAATGGGACTGAAAAGTTGAATACGGGAGGAAGGCCTTGGCATCCGTGATGAAACGATTGCGTCAACGGAATGTTTTTGGGTATGGGTTGCTGTTCGTGCTGTTATTCGCACTGTATCAGCCGGTAGTGCACGCCAAATTATATGAGCTGACCGAAAATCAAGAGTTTGGCAGTCACGCGTTGGGCGCCCAGAAAATAATGACCGGGCAGAAGGTGCCTGCTTATACGGTGGCGCACCCTTTGCTGGAACTGACTGAAATTGCCGTGATGAAGCTGGTGGGTGTGGAGCCCTTCCAGGCGGCGGAAATTGTGTCTGTTTTGTTTTATTTGTGGTTGGGCTGGATTGTTTATCGCCAGGTTTTGCAGCGGATCCAGCCTGGGGCATGGGGGGCGCAGTTGCTATGCCTGGCCCTGACGCTGGCTTTATTGCTGGTGGCTCAAATCCCTGTGTTATTCTGGGCAGATCGTGAATTGTACTTTGGGTATATCGGGATTAACGTCTATAACGGCCCGACCAACAACGCTTTAAAGCCGTTTGCCTTGTTGATCATGTTTTATGCATTCCAGGCATTTGAGGATCGTACGGCTAAAACAACTGACCTGGCGGCGGTAGCGGTTCTGGTGCTCCTGTCGACGTTATTGAAACCGAATTTTATTATTTGCTTACTGCCAGCATTGTGCATCCTGGCCTTTATAAAATGGCGCCAGAGGGCAGCTTTAGATTGGCGGGTTTTGCTGGCGATTGTTTTGCCTGCGGGATTGGTGCTGAGCTGGCAATACGCCATTAATTACACGAAGGGCTCCAGTATATTTTTTGCGCCCTTGCTGGTGATGCGTTTTTATACAGACGCCATGATCATTAAATTGCTGGCCTCGCTGGCATTCCCGTTGTTGGTCACGCGCTTCTATTGGCCTCAGGTGCGGCGGGACGATCGCATGCGCCTAGCATGGTTGAGTTTCCTCTTCGGGTTGTTTTATACCTATTTCCTGGCGGAAAACAGCGCCGGTTCCTATACCCACGGCAATTTATATTGGAGCGGCGAGATCATGCTGTTCGTCTTATTTGTGCTGCTGGCTTTGTTCTGGCTCGAGCAATTGGCGCCCAAACAAGAACTGGTTTTGTATGATCGCACCCTGATCTATACCCTGGTGGCGCATTTCTTGTCCGGGATTGTGCTCTATCTTTTTTCGTTGTCGGTCGATTCGTACAGCAAATTGAATTCGTTTCAGAAATTGGTGATCGGGTTGATCCGTTGAGCGGCAAGGTTTTGATGATAGAATTGTAGGGGATTATTTTGTATTCTGCATGTCTTGTGAGGCTTTGTCGATGTCTGCTTCCCCTACCGCCGATCTCCGTTTGCCCTGGATGCGTCCAGAAGCCTTTCCGCTTGCTCCACAGAGCGGACCCTATGGTTTTCTGCTCAATCGGGCGCCGAGGGCCTTCGAAACCCCGGAGGAGATGCTGGTCGAACTGGACCACATGGGGCGCCGTCCGGCGCTGGGGTGGACGCCGGCTTCGCCTTATCTCGTTCCGATTGAGGAGGCGGTCTATCATGCCGCCGCGGGTAAACGCCCGCTCCCCACGCTTGCTGCCCGTTTTGGACGCTGGCTGCGCTGGCAGAAAGCCCCCTGGGCTGTGATCCTGTCCGTGTTCTGGGGCTTGAGTATGCTGCTCGGCCCGTTCTTGATGAACCGCGATCCGAGTTCGTCCAGCCCACTGCTTTTCTGGGCGAGTTCGGGCGTTGCGTTCGGTGTTGTGTTGAGTGTGCTCGTGTTATTCTATTTTCTGGCGCGCGGGGTGGAGGCGCTGTCTGGCAATGCGGTACTCATGGCCACCGTTTTTTCGTCTGCCCTGCTGTGCGGGTTGCTCAGCCAGATGGTGGGTGTTACCTTTTTTGGTCTTGGCGCTGCCTGTCTGGGGGCGATGGGCCTGGGAATCACCCTGGCATACCGTTACCGGCGCGATCTCCCGCTGGGGGATAGCCCGCTCTGGGTGCGGTTGTGGGCGGCGGCAGGCGTTATCCTGGGGGGTGTTATCGTGGTTCTTTGCCCACCCTGTCTGGTCGCTTTATGGGTCGGGGCGGCCTGGGGCTGTCTGCCGGCCAGTTCTACCGCATATATTTTTCCCCTCACCACACCGGGGTGGGTGCGCTGGCTGGCGCTGGCGTTGTTTGCGCTGCTCGGCCTGGCAGTGGTGTTTTCGGGCATTACCGCCGCCCAGGCGGGTATGTTGTGATCTGTCGTTTCCCTGTTGACCGCCGCCGTGCCCTTCGGAGCGTGGGATGGCGTGTTGCGTGGTTTCAGGGATTGGCGCCACGGCTGTTCCGTTGGGCGCTAAGGGTTTGGTGATAGAATTGCAGGGTAGCATTTAACTTTCTGCTTGTCTTGCGAGGCTTTGTCGATGTCTGCTTCCCCTACCGCCGATCTCCGTTTGCCCTGGATGCGTCCAGAAGCCTTTTCACTCGCTCCGCAGAGCGGACCCTATGGTTTTCTGCTCAATCGGGCGCCGAGGACCTTCGAAACCCCGGAGGAGATGCTGGTCGAACTGAACTACACGGATGGACAGGTAGTGTTGGGTTGGACGCCGGCTTCGCCGTATCTTGTCCCAATCGAGGAAGCGGCCCATCATGCCTCCGCAGGCGAACACCCGCTCCCTGCGCCTGTCACCCGTTTTAAGCGCTGGCAGCGCTGGCAAAAGACGCCCTGGATCTTGCCCCTGACCCTTTTCTGGGGCCTGTGCCTGCTCTTTGGTCCGTTCTTGAAGCCCTATGACCCCATTTCGTTCGACCCGCTGCTTTTCTGGACGAGCCCTATCGGCCTAGTAGTTATCCTGCTAGGCCTGCTTCCGTCGTTCTATGTGCTGGGGCGTGATGTAGAGGCGCTGGTCGGTTATCCACTGTTGCTGACGGCCACCATTTCGTCCGCCCTGTTGTGTGATGGGCTTGCTCGACTGGTGGGGTTTGGCTTTGTGGGTTTTGGGGCTGCCTTTTTGGGCCTGATCGGTGTATCGTTTACACTGTGGTATCGTAACCGGCATTATTTGCCTGCCTGGAAAAATTATTCTTCCGGCACACACATATCCGAAAAGCGGGAATATATTCTGCTGCTGGCCGGAATCGTCATTTTTGTCTGGCCGCCCTGTCTGGCGGCCCTGCTGGTAGGTGCGGCGTGGGGCTGTCTGCCGGCTCGCGCCGCCGCTCACGGTTTCCCCCTGGTTACGCCGGGCTGGGCGCGCGGGCTGGCGCTGGCGTTGTTTTTCGTGCTTATCCTGGCGTTTGGGTTTTCATTCTATACGTTTGCCCCGGCAAGTTGGGGGCTGAATGGGTTGTACCTGATCGTTGTCCTGTTTCTCGTCATCGGGTTTCTCTGGTTGATCCGCAGGGGTGGATAAGGCGCCTATCTTTTCGTTTTTCCCGGTTGTATAATAAAAATGATTTCACGGCAGCGGCGGATTCTGCCGGCTGCTGCCGTTTGAAGCGACCAGGAGGGATGCCATGTTTGACGATTTCATTGGCGTAGATACGGCGCCGCTGTACGCTGCCGAGCGCGGCAATAAAATTCAACTGCATCTGTTGTGGGGGGACGGCGTCCACATTTTGCAGCGCGGGGCGCAACGCACCCAGGTGCGCGCCCGCGGGCGCAGCCGGGTGGGCTATGTCGATAACCGCGACCTGGGCGGAAAATCGCTGCTCGAACTGTATTTTATCGACGTGGGTCAGGGGGATGGGGTATTGATCAAGACGCCCAACTTCCGCCACGTGCTCATCGACGGCGGTTACGCCCGCGCCAAACAGGACACGGGTAAGAATGCCGCCGATTTCGTCGACTGGAAGTTTTACCAGGACTACGGCCTGGATCAGATCCACCTGGACGCCATGCTGGCTTCGCACTGCGACGCCGATCATTACGGTGGTTTGTGGGATTTACTGGACGTTGCCCAGAACGCCGAGCTCAACTGCACGGCGGTGCAGGTGGAGAACTTTTACCACGCCGGTGTCGGCTGGTGGTGCAAGGCGCCCAAGGGGCGCTATCTCGGGCCGGCGGTGCGTAAGGGCGGCGAGCGCTTTCTCACCCGACTGCTGGGCGACCGGGCGGCGGTGGAGGCCGACCTGCCCGAACTGCAAGGCGAATGGGGTGATTTTATGCGCTGCGTGCTGGCGGCGCGCCGGGCGGATGGACTGCCCACCACGCTGCGGCGGTTGAGCTCGGCCAGCGCCTTTCTGCCCGGCTTTGAGAGCGACGCCGGCGGCGAGCCGGTGCTGCACGTCCTGGCGCCGGTCGAACGCAGCCTGGACGGTAAACCGGCCCTGCGCGCCCTGTCCGGCGGAGACGACCAGAATACCAATGGCAACAGCCTGCTGCTGCGGCTTGACTTTGGTCACGTGCGCATCCTGCTGACCGGCGATCTCAACCGCCGCAGCCAGCAGGCGCTGCTGCGCGATTACGCCGCCAGCCTGGATAAGTTTCGTTGTGATGTGGCCAAGGGCTGCCATCACGGCAGCGACGACGTCTCCTACGCCTTCTTGCAGGCCATGCAGCCGGCGGTTACCGTCATCTCCTCGGGCGACAACGAGGGACACGACCATCCCCGCCCGGCGGTCGTCTCGGCCAGCGCCCTGACCGGCTTCGTGCAGGTTGAAGGCGACGAACTGTGTTCGCCGTTGATTTACGCCACCGAGTTGAGCCGCAGCATCAGCCTTGGGCGTCCGGCGCGCCTGCTGGCCGGCGGTGTGGAGCAGGAGCTTGCCCGCGCCAGCCTGACCTTCCTTGAGACCAAAGCCGGCGATCTGCGCCCGCGTAAAAAGGAGCGTACGCTCGACCGTCTGCTGGTCGTGGCCGGTTTGATCTATGGCCTGGTCAACGTGCGCAGCGATGGGCAGAAGATCCTGTGCGCCACGCTGAACGAGAAAGATCATAGCTGGAATGTGCGTTCGTTGCAGGGGCGGTTCTAACCGTTTTCAAATTGAATCTTAAAATTTTCTCAAACCTATTGACAACGCTGGTGAGATTCTGTACAATACTGAGAACGGTTTAATCCCATGAATATCTACCTGCCCTTCTACCTGTTTATTGTGGTCCTTCTTGCGGTTCTCATTATTGAGAACCATTTTGGGGTTGGGCAGGCCGAGGTTTCAAAAGGGTAAGATCGTACCCACCGAAAGGAAGTAAAAACAAGAGCCACCCAACCCCAGGGTGGCTCTTTTGTTCCTTAAGACCGGCAGCGGCGACTTGAGCCGCAACCGTTAGCTTCTTGTTGTCAATTACCGGCCGCCCTACATCGCCAGTAGGCGGGCGGAGGTGTCCAAAAAATCTTTTTCTTTTTCCCTAAGGAGGAAACCATGTCTCACGAACCTGAAATGAACAGCACTGCTTCAATGGAATGGCGAGATGATCCTTTCGCCGAGCCGCGCACCATCCCCAGCGGTTGGGACCTGTCCGAGATGTTCAAGTCCGGCGAAGAGGACAGCCGCTCCTGGCAGGCCGTCAACGGCGGCGCAGATCAGAGCGAGTAACTTGTTGGTTTGGTGGGAACGTCCTTGCCTGGCGGTGAGGGCTGGGGGTAAAGCAGCGCGCAATCCCATTCAAAAATCAAAAACAAGTTTTCCGGGTGTAGAGAATCCCCCCATGCTGAGCATTTGCATGTAAAATAAAATTACTCAGCATGGTGCCGGGTTCTCTGCACCTGTGAACGTTATTTATTCGTCAGAGAATCTAATTTATTTAAAAGCAAAGGAGCACTTACATGGCACCGGATTGTAAATATATCTGGATGGACGGTAAACTGGTTGAAACGGCTCAGGCAACCGTGTCTTTTCTCAACTCGGCCCTTCATTTTGGCCAGGGTGTGTTTGAAGGCATTCGTTGCTACGAGACATCGCGTGGCCCGGCGGTTTTTCGCCACCGCGAGCACATGCAGCGTCTGATCGATTCGGCTCATATTCTCGGTTTTCGCAGCCTGCCCTACACCGTCGATGAACTCATGGAGGCTACGCGCCAGCTCATTCGCGCCAACGAGCAAACATCTTGCTATATTCGTCCCGTGATTTATCTCGATTGCGAGTTACCCACCCTCAACCTCGATCTGGGCTTTGCCCGGGTGGGTATTGCTTCCTGGTATTGGGGCAGTTATTTGGGCGAAGAGGCCCGCGAGAAGGGTGTGCGCGCCAACGTTGCTTCATTCACCCGCCATCATATCAACGTTACCATGACCAAGGCCAAGGTCACCGGCAATTATGCCAACAGCACCCTGGCCAAAACCGAGTCGACCCGCCTTGGCTTTGACGAAGCCATCATGCTCGATCCGCAGGGGTACGTTTCGGAATGCACCGGCGAGAACCTCTTCCTGGTACGCGGCGGCAAATTGTATTGTCCTACCACCTCCACCGTTCTCGAAGGTATCACCCGCGATGCGCTTTTCACCCTGGCCGCCGATCTCGGCTACGAGATCATCCAGCAGCCGGTCTCGCGCGATCAGCTCTATATTGCCGATGAAGTGTTCGTATGCGGTACGGCGGCCGAATGTATCGCCGTGACCGAGATCGATTTCCGCACGATTGGCACGGGGCGTATGGGCCCGATTACTCGCCAGATCCAGGAAGCTTTCTTTGCCAGCGTGCATGGTGAGCATCCTCGTTCGGCGCAATGGTTGGATTATGTGAATCTATGACCGTACAAGTCGCTTTCCAGGGTGAACCGGGGGCCTATTCCGAAATGGCCCTCAACGGGTATTTCAACCGGCGGGCTACCGCCGTGCCGTGTCCCAGTTTTGAGGCCGTCTTTCAGACGGTCAAAGATGGGGTCACGCCTTACGGCATCATTCCTATCGAAAATTCGCTGGCCGGCAGTATCCACCGCAATTACGATCTCTTGATGCAATACCCGCTGTGGGTGGTGGGGGAGTATCACATGCCCGTCCATCACTGCCTGGTGGGATTTGCCGGGCAGGCCATCACGGAGATTCGTAAGGTGGTCAGCCATCCGCAGGCGTTGGCGCAGTGTGATGTGTATCTGCGCACCCTGGGCGCCGTCGTCGAGCCGGTTAACGATACGGCCGGTGCGGTGCGCATGCTGCGCGATAGCGGCGACCGCAACATGGCGGTGGTGGCTTCGCGCCGCGCCGCCGAGCTGTACGGCATGTCCATCCTGGCCGAGGATATCGAGGATAACCCCGCCAACTTTACCCGTTTCCTGCTCATCCACAAAGAGCCAGTCAGCCCGCATACCCGCGCCAAGACCTCCATCGTCTTCTCGCTCGAGAATCGCGCCGGCTCGCTCTTCCGCGCTCTGAGCGTGTTCGCCCTGCGCGACATTGACCTGACCAAGATCGAATCTCGCCCGCTGGTGGGCAAACCCTGGGATTACCTCTTTTATGTCGATTTTCTCGGCGCGGCTGCCGACAAGCACGTCGCCCACGCGCTCGAGAATCTGACCGAATACACCAGCATGCTGCGTGTCTTGGGTTCTTACCCGCGCCACCACGGCTAAAATCTTTTCCTTCACGCCCCTTTCCCTGCGCTCCGACCTGTGGACTGTGGGGAAAGGGTTTTGTATTTAAACTGTGCGCCTCATTTATGAAACCCGGCGTTTCCGTCTTCTTCGCTCGTGGCGCGGTATGCCTGCGGTGACATGCCGGTCAATTTGTGGAACACCCGGCTGAAGTAACTTTGTTCTTTGAAGCCCACCTGGTAAGCGATCGCCCCAATGCTCTCGTTGCTCTGGCGCAGCAGCAGGCGCGCCTGTAGTACACGGTAGCGGTTGAGATAATCCCAGGGTGAAAGCCCGAGCTCGCGGTTGAAGACCCGCGTCAGATAGTCCTCGCTCACCCCCACGGCGTTGGCGATTTCCCAACGCGCCAGCGGGCGGGGGTAGTTCTGGTGCAGGTAGGCCACGGCGCGCTTTACCAGTGCGGCGGTGTGCGCCGGCAGGCCATCGCTGCCGAACAGGGCGCGGTGCAGGGCTGCGGCCGCCTCGTCTTCGCTCCACAGGCCCTTACTCTGGAAGGTGACCCGGGCGTGGTGTTCAAAACGCTGTACGTCTTCCATCGTCAGCGGCTGGTTGCTCAGGATGATCACCGGCACCAGGCGTAAGCGTTCGGTTGCCCGCATTTGTTCCAGCACGCCGGCGCCGTCCATCTCGGGCATCATCATATCGAGCAGCACCAGCGCCGGTCGTTCTACGGCCATGTCTGCCAGCGCTTCCAGCCCGTTGTGTGCGGTGCGGATGGCGTACCCTGGCAGATGGTTTGCCACCAACTGGCGGTGGATTTCCAGCGTCTGCGGGTCGTCGTCCACAATCAACACCGGCCCGTCTTCTGCCAGCGGACACAGCGCCGCCAGCGTCTCCAGCAGGCTTTGCCGCCCGGCGTTCTTCTCTACCAGGCCGGTCAGCCCGCTGGACAGGGCGGCGCCTGCCTCGGGGCTGCTTTGCCCGTAGAGGATCAGCGGCGTCTGGCACAGCCGCGGGAAACGCCGCAGACGCCGTACCAGGGCCCAGTCTGCGGCGCGGGCGCTGCTCAAATCCCAGGCCAGCGCCACCGGGGTGGCCTCGGCCAGCAGTGTTTCCAGCGCCTCATCCCCGTGCAGCAGACGCAGCGCCACCCCCTGGCGCTGCCCAAGCGTGACAATTTCTTCGGGCGGGCGTTCACCGTTTGAGATCACGAATAGCGCCGGCTGTTGCCCGGTGGTGGTTTCGCCGGCGGGCAGTGTTTCCGCGCCGGGCAGCGGCAGATAGATGTGGAACGTACTGCCCTGGCCGGGCTGGCTTTCGAGGCGCAGGGTGCCGCCGTGCAGCATGACCAGATGGCGGGTGATGGACAGCCCCAACCCGATGCCGCTGGCCACGTTCTGATGATGGTCGCCCACCACAAACGGTTCAAAGATGTGTTCCAGTTGTTCGGGGGGGATGCCCACGCCGGTATCGCTCACCCAGAGATGGAGGTGGGGTGGGGCGACCTCGGCCCCCAGCATCACCTGGCCGCGAGTGGTGAACTTGCGGGCGTTGCTCAGCAGATTGAGGAACACCTGGCGCAGGCGCAGGGCGTCGGCGCGGATCAACGGCAGGCGTTCGGGCAGTTGTAACTGCCAGCTTAGCTCTTCTGGCCCGGCCTGATCGGCCAGGCCCTGAAACGCTTCGGCCAGCAGGGGGGCGGGGTCGAGCAGTTCGAGGCACAGGTCCAGTTCGTCGATCTCTGCCCGCGACAGATCCAGCAGGTCGTTGATCACGCGCAGCTGGTGTTCGGCGTTGGCCTGGATGTGTTGTAGATCGCTGCGCAGCGGGGCGGGGGTGTCGGGTGCTGGCTGGCGCAGGGCGTTCTGCGTATAGCCGAGGATGATGTTGAGCGGCGTGCGCATTTCGTGGCTGACGTTGGCCAGCAGCCGGGTTTTGATGCGGTCGGCCTTTTCAGCCGTCAGGCGCGCCTGCTGAATTTCTTCGAACAACAGCGCTCCCTGCACGGCGCTGCTCAGGTTGCTGCGCAGCAGTTCGTACACGCTGCCGTCGCGCGGGCCGATCTCGAATACCGCAAACCCGATCGATTTCTCCTGGAAGTACAGCGGTTCGACCACCAGGCTGTAGCGGCGATGGCGGGGCAGCAGATCAGGCGGAACGATCTCATTGCGTTTAAACCGCCGCCCGCCGTTTTCCAGCACTGCCCGCCCCTGTTCGGTATAGGCCAGCACCAGCCGGGCGTCGGCCGGCTGCGGGTCGTACAGCGCCAGGTAGGCGCTGGGGATGCCCAGCCGCGGCAGTTGTTCGGCCAATACGTTGATCAACTGCCGGATTTCAAAACTGGTCAGCAGCGCCCGGCTTGTTTCGCTGATCTTTTCGGCCTGGCGGTCTGCCTGCCACTTCCAATAAGCCCAGGATTGCTGCGCCGCCTCGTTGACGGCCAGGCGCGCTTGTGAGAGAAGCGCCTCCAACCGGGCGGTCGTTTCGGGCGGCGCACCGGCCAGCGCCCAACGCCGCAGCACCGAGATGGCGCTTTGCCATACGGCGATTTCGCGCTGTTCGGCGATGGCGCGGTTGAGTACGTTTTCCAATACGGTCAGGAAACACCCCGCCGGAGCGGTGTTGTGACGGCTTTCTTCTTGCAGGGCGGCGACCACCGGTTCCACCCAGGCGCTGATCTTTTCTGCCTCGACCCCGGCCGCCGCGGCCATCTCGGCCAGGCAGGCGGCGCGGCCCGCCTGGCTGGCCAGGCCTTCGGGGCGCCCGACCGGCAGCACCGGCGCCAGCGCCGGCGAAGGGCAGCCGCACGACTGCCGTACGATGACCGTCGATGGCAGTGTGGTCAGGGCCGGCACGTTCTGCCCCTCCAGGTGCGCCATCAATACGTCCACCGCACGGGCGCCCTGGTCGAAGAACGGCATGTCGACCGTCGTCAGCGGCGGCGTGGCCAGCCGCTCTTCGATTGAGTTGTTAAAACCACTGATGGCCACGTCCCCTGGGACGTGGTAGCCGCGTGCCTGTAACGTCTTCAACGCCCACAGCGCCAGCATGTCACTGACCGCCATAATTGCCTGAAAATCGATTCCCGGGCGCAGCCCGCGCTCGTCCAGCAAAATCTGCACTGCCTCGGCGCCGGCTTCCCAACGCAGCGGGCGGGTGACCAGCTGCGGGTCGAATTCGATCTGATACGCCTGCAAGGTGTCCAGGTAGGCGCGGTAGCGTTCCTGGGCGTAATAGTGGCCCTCCGGGCCGCGGATCAACGCCAGCCGCCGGTAGCCGTGCGTCTCGATCAGGTGACGCATCAACATCTGCATGCCGTGATAGCTGTCGACCGAAACCGTGGGGGTGGCCTCCATGAACTGCGCCAGGCTGACGATTGGCAGATGCCGGTAACGCTGGTGAAAGGCGGCCGTGGCCTCCGGTCCCAACACCCCACCCAGGCTCGAGGACCAGGTGATGACCCCATCCAGGCAGGCGGCGGACACCAGGTCGTAGACGCCGTTGCGTTGGGTTTCAAATGCATCTTTGGCGCCCAGCCGCCCGCCCGGAAAACAGATCAGGTTGGCGTCGCGCCTCTCGGCTGCGGCAATGATGCCCGGCCAGAGCACCCGGCTGGCGCCGGTGTGCAGGCTGGCCAGCAAAAAACCCAGCGTGGGTCGCTGGTTGAGCGCTCGGGGTGTTTTTTTCGATCCGCGGTTGTCGGGCATAGGCGCAGGCTTCTCTCTCAAGAGTTTACTCTTTTTGATACAAAAAGAAAAGCGCCGGGGGAGACATCGTTTTTTTTCATCTACTGTGCGCCAAAATCCAGGTCTTCCCTTCTATAATGGTGAAGGTACCAAAAACCTGACTTCCCCGGATATCCAGGAAAAATTCATGCGCGACATTCCATTTGATCGACCACATCGGCTGCCCCGCGGCGGCGGGGCGCTGGCAGAAAAGGCCCGACATTTTGGCAGGAACCTGTATCGTTATGGCTGGTTATATTTGATGATGCTGCCAGGCCTGTTGTACTTTGTTGTTTTCCGCTATGTTCCATTGTGGAACGCACAGATTGCCTTTAAAGATTTTAAGCCCCTGCTGGGGGTGATGGGCAGCTCTTTCATCGGCTTTAAACATTTCGCCACTTTTTTTAATTCCTATTATTTCTCGCAGATCATTACCAACACCGTCTTTTTCAGCATCATGAAGCTGATCCTGGGTATCCCGCTGGCGATCTTGCTGGCGATCGCCCTGTATGAGACCAGCCTGATCTTCTTCCGCCAGATCGTGCAAACCATTTCCTATCTGCCGCATTTCCTTTCCTGGGTGATCATGTTTGGCGTCCTTCTCGTTCTGCTTTCACCCGGCGAGGGGTTGGTGAATGAGTTGATCAAGAAGGCCGGCGGCGAGCCGATTGCGTTCCTCACTTCGCCGGAGTGGTTCCGCCAGGTGGTCATCTCGTCCGATATCTGGAAGGAAACGGGCTGGAGCACCATCATCTATCTGGCGGCCTTGATGAGTATCGACCCTTCGCTGTTCGAGGCGGCGGCGGTGGACGGCGCTTCTCGTTTGCAGCGCATCTGGTACATCTCTCTGCCCGGTATCTTGAGCGTGGTGGTGGTGGTCACCCTGCTGCGTCTTGGCAACATCCTCGACGCCGGTTTCAACCAGATTTTCGTCCTTTATTCTCTGCCAGTGTACAGCGTTGGCGACATTGTCGATACCTGGGTTTATCGTCAGGGTATCCTCGAATTTCAATTCAGCCTGGCGACCGCTGTGGGTATCTTCAAAGGTGTACTTGGCCTGATCCTGGTGGTCACCTGCAATCGCCTGGCAAAGAAAGTCTCCGGTTCGGGGTTGTATTAAGGCAGGTGCGGCGATGAACAACGGTGTACGAAAATCCTGGGACGACGTTCTCTTTCAAATCCTGGTCAACGGTTTTTTGCTGGGGATCCTGCTGGTGGTGGTCGTTCCGCTCTGGCGGGTGCTGGTAATGTCTGTCACCCCGCTCAACGATATGAGCCAGCAGTTGTTCGGTCTGTGGCTGGCGCCATCCAAATGGTCTTTTGAAGCCTACTATCAGCTTCTCAGCCACCCGGCCTTTATCCGTTCCACCACCAACAGCCTCATCATCACCGTGCTGGGCACTGCGATCAACATGCTGCTGACCGTGCCGCTGGCCTATGCCCTTTCGAACCGCTCGCTGCCGGGGCGCAAATTCTTCATCACCTTCATCCTGATCCCCTTCCTTTTCAACGCCGGTCTGATCCCCACCTATCTGGTGGTCAAGAATCTGGGGTTGATCGACACCTATCTGGCGGTCATTCTGCCCACCGGGGTGAACGTTTACAACACGCTGGTGATGAAGAACTTCTTTGAAGGCCTGCCCGACGAGTTGAAAGAGGCGGCCCTGTTGGACGGCGCCAATGAGTTGCAGGTGTTGCTCCATATCATCCTGCCGCTGTCGAAACCCATTCTGCTTACCATCGGCCTGTTTTACGCCGTGGCGCACTGGAACGAATTCTTTATGGCCATCCTGTATTTGAACGACTCCAAGTTGATGCCCCTGCCCGTGCTGCTGCGCAATATCTTGTTGGCGGCCAACATCAATGAGTACGTCGAATACGACGCCTTTAGCTCGGCTTCTGTCCAGTCGATCAAAGCCGCCAGCGTTTTCCTCACCATGCTGCCGATGGTATTGATCTACCCGTGGATCCAACGCCACTTCACCAAGGGCACCTTGTTGGGCGGCGTGAAGGAGTAACCCGGAAGGGGTGAATTTAGTGAGAGGAGAAGAACCCGTCTGTTCGTTTGTGTCTCAGCTTCGTCGTGTTTGTATCCAACCCATCCAAATCAAGAGAGGTCCAGAATGAACAAATTGCCGTATAAACTTTTGCTGCTGGTCGTGGCGTTGTCGCTGATCCTCGGCGCCTGCGCCCCGGCGCCCACCCAGGCGCCGGCCGCTCCCGTGGCCACCCAACCGCCGGCCGCCCCGGCGGCCACCCAGCCGCCGGCGCCTACCGTGGCGCCTACCGAGGTCAAACCTGTGGATGTCGAACTGTGGGCAGGCGGCAGCGTCAGCGAAGCCGGGCCGCCCCCGGATGATTGGGCTGCCTACCAGATCGTCCGCGAAAAACTAAACGTCAATTTGAAGGTTGTGCTCCTGCCGTCTACTTCCACCGACCAGGACACCAAGATCAACGCCGCCGCCGCCAGCAACGCCCTGCCCGATCTGGTCATGGTCAACCGCGACACCTGGTATAAACTGGTCCAGGCCGGCCTGGTCGCCAAAGTGGACGATCTGCTGCCCTTAATGCCCGTGCGTACCAAAGGCCATTACAGCGACGAGGTGCGCAACAAACTGGCCATGGTAGACGGCGCCCTGTACGGCCTGCCCGATCCCGGCGCCCTGCCCATGACGGATGGCCTGGTCATCCGCAAGGACTGGCTGGATAAATTGGGCCTCCAGGCGCCCAAGACCCTGGATGAGTTCCTCGAAGTGGCCAAGGCCTTCACCACCAAGGACCCCGACGGGAACGGCAAGAACGACACCTATGGCTTTGGCGCTTTTATCGATGGCGCCGGTCTGTTGCAGGCCGGGTTGGGCCCCCGCTTTGACTTCATCTATGGCGCCTACGGCGTGGCCGGCGTCTGGAACGTGTCCAGCGCCGATAAATTCGGCCTGAACGCCCGCGACCCGAACTTCATGAAGGGCACCCAGTTCATTAAGGACATGCTGGACGCCAAGGTCATCGACCCCGACTGGCCGACGATGAAGAAAGACGAATTCCGGGCGCGCTGGAAACAGGGCAAGTATGGCATCATGATCGAAAACTTTGCCGCCCTGGCCAACAAGTCCAACTACAAAGACTTTGACGCCAACTTCCCCGACGGGGAATGGATCGCCATTGCCCCGCCCACCGGGCCGGATGGCAAGAGCTCGTTAGGTGTCACCTTCAAGACCGCCCGCATCTACGCCGTTTCACAGAAAGCCATCGATGAGGGCAAGGGCCCGGCCATCGCCGCTTTGCTGGAATGGATGGCCAACGAGGAAGGTTACTACCTGATGGCCTTTGGCCAGGAAGGCGTCAATTATAAGCGCGACGATAAGGGCTACGTCAACGTCGAAGGGATCGACCCCGCCAAGGCCTGGACCTCAAAGGAGGCCCAACCCCTGACCCAGCTGCGCAACATGGTCTATATCAACTCGGATATCGAGCTCAAGGCTCGCTACATCACCCACACCACCAAGAACGGCCGCCAGATGGATCCGCTCTCCTACTGGCAGTTCTTCAGCCAGCAGCCCTGGACGGACGCCACCGGCGCTTCCATCATCAACCCGCCGTCCAACGCCGCCGACTTCACCCGCTTCTACAGCGAGAACATCGTCAAGTTTGTCCTCGGCCAGCAGCCGTTGGATGACGCCGGTTGGGCGGCTTACCTCAAGGGCCTGGACGATCTTGGCGCCCGTGACCTCGAAGCCACGGCCAAAGATGCCCTGACCAAAGCCGGTTTCCTCAAGTAATCTCTGTTTTGGCGCAAGGCGGGCAGTTGTGCTTCACCGCCCGCCTTGCCCGGCTCATCTTTGCAAATCTTCAGGCGGTGTGGTATGGCTCCGGTGCACCTCAAAATTGCTTACATCGGCGGCGGCAGCCGCGGCTGGGCCCCCAAATTGATGTATGACCTGGCGTTGTGCCCCGATTTATCGGGCGTGGTGGCGCTGTACGACATCGACGAGGCCGCCGCCCGTCTCAACGAAACGTTTGGCAACTGGCTGCAGCGCCAGCCCGGCGTGCTCTCGCACTGGCGTTATACCACCGTCTCTCAACTGAACGATGCTTTACGCGGCGCGGACTTCGTGGTGATTTCTATCCAACCCGGCCCGTTGGAACTGATGGCCGAGGAACTGGATATTGCCGCCCGTTACGGGTTGTTCTTCCCGGTTGGCGACAGCACCGGGGCGCCCGGGTTGGTGCGCGGGCTGCGTTCGGCCATCGCCTATGCCGGTTTTGGGCGCGCCATTGCCGAGATTTGCCCGCACGCCTGGATCATCAATTACACCAACCCGATGTCGATCTGCACCCGTACCCTGACCCGTGTTGCGCCCGAACTCAAGGTGTTTGGCTGTTGTCACGAGGTGTACGCCGTGCAGGAACTGCTTGCCCGGCTGGCCGGCCAGTATTTGCAGCCGGCTCAGGTTCCAGCCCGTACCGATATCCAGATCAACGTCCTCGGCATCAACCATTTTACCTGGATCGACCGGGCGTACTACCGCGAGCACGACCTGCTGGCCCTGCTGAGCGAGCACATCGCCCGCCCGGGCGTGTTGCACTCCTGCACGCCGCAAGAGGTGCGGGGTTGGGGTGACTGGTTCCGCAGCGCCGAACAGGTGAAGTTCACCCTTTTTCAGCGCTTTGGCCTGCTGGCCGCCGCCGGCGACCGCCATCTGGTGGAGTTCTTGCCCGGTTTCATCTCCTCCGAAGAAACCCTGTATCGTTGGGGCGTCATCCGCACCCCGGTTTCCTGGCGCATCGAGCGCTGGCACAGCGCCCCCCAGATATTGCGCCAGCGCATGAGCGGCCGCCAGCCGTTGGAACTGAAGGCCAGCGGCGAAGAGGGGGTGGGGCAGATTAAGGCCCTGGTTGGGTTGGGCGACGTGGTTACCAATGTCAACCTCGAGAACTGCGGCCAGGTCAACAATCTGCCGGTGGGCGCGGTGGTCGAGACCAACGCCCATTTCAGCCGCGACCAGATTCGCCCTTTGAGCGCCGGCGCCCTGCCGCTGGGGCTGGCATCGCTGCTTGCCCGCCATTGCGCCAATCAGGAAATGATCCTCAGCGCCGCCCTGAGCGGCAACCGTGACCTGGCCTTTCAGGCCGTGTACAACGACCCTACCACCTGCCTGCCCATCGACGCAGCCTGGGAGATGTTCACCCGCCTGCTCCAGGCCGGCCGCGCCTATTTGCCCGGGTGGGATCTGTAGTCATTTGCCGGAGATACTGCATGTCTTCGCCCTCGTTCATCCCCTGGTCCGTTCGTATGGCCGACTCGATTTTGCGTCATTATCCCCTGTCTGAGGCGCGCTGGCATTACGAACACGGTCTGCTGGTGCAGGCCGTGTGGGCGCTGGGGGCAGCCCGCCGCGAGCCGCGCTATCTCGATTTCGCACGCAGCTGGCTCGATCATTTCATCACCCCTCAGGGCGATATCCGCACTTACCGGCTGGAAGAGTACAACCTGGATCAGGTCAACGCGGGGAAACTGCTTTTCCCGCTATACGAACGCAGCGGCGAAGAGCGTTATCGCCGGGCGTTGTTGAAACTGCGCCGGCAGCTGGCCGGCCAGCCGCGCACCCCCGGCGGCGGTTTCTGGCACAAGCAGATTTATCCTGACCAGATGTGGCTGGACGGTATCTATATGGCCGGCCCGTTTTATGCCGAGTTCGCCCGGCGTTTCGACGAACCGGCGGCGTTCGCCGATGTCATCCACCAGGTGCTGTTGATTGAACGGCAAACCCGCGATCCTCACAGCGGCTTGCTTTACCACGCCTGCGACGAGGCGCGCCGCCAGCCGTGGGCCGATCCGTTCAGCGGGTGCTCGCCCCATTTCTGGGGGCGCGCCCTGGGCTGGTACGCGATGGCGCTGGTCGATATTTTGCCTCACCTGCCGCCGAACCAGGCCGGTTATGCGGATGTGCTGACCGTATTACAGCGCCTGGCGCGGGCCCTGGCGGCGGTGCAGGAAGCCGAGACCGGCCTGTGGTACCAGGTGATCGACCGCGCCGGGCAGCCCGGCAACTACCGCGAGAGCTCCGTTTCGGCCATGCTGGTGTATGCGTTTGCCCGCGGCGTACGCCTGGGCTTGCTCGAACCGTGCTATCTGCACCCCGCCCGGCGCGCTTTTCAGGGGCTGCTCGACCACCAACTCAGCATCGATGCGGATGGCTGGTTGACCCTCGAGAACGTTTGTGGGGCGGCCGGGCTGGGTGGGGTGCCGTACCGTGACGGTTCGTATGCCTATTACATTGGCGAGAAAATCATCCCCAACGATTTTAAAGGGGTGGGGCCGTTTATCCTGGCTGCGCTCGAACTCGAGACGTTGGCCGGTGCGGATGCAACGGTGTGACGGTGATGTCTGCGTTATTTTCTTTCTCCGGACAGGATTTTTTCTTTAACGTGCGCTCGTGTGGTGCGGCGGGGGATGGTCTTGTTTCTGATACACAGGCTTTCCAGGCTGCCATTGATGCTTGCAGCCAGCGCGGCGGCGGCACAGTGTTCGTACCTGCCGGGCGGTATCGTATCGGCGCCCTGTTCTTTCGCAGCCATATTTCCCTCTATCTGGACGCCGGCGCAACGCTGTTGGGCAGCGCCGAACCCTACGATTACCCGATCATCCAGAGCCGCTGGGAAGGCGAACAGCGCGATACCCACGCCCCCCTGCTCGGCGGCGTGGATCTGCAAAACATCGCCATCCTGGGGCGTGGGGTGATCGACGGCTGCGGCGAACCGTGGTGGCGGCGTTTCCGGCAGTCTGACCTGCTCTACCCGCGCCCGCGCCTGATCGGGTTTAGCGATTGCCAGAACGTGCTCATCCAGGACATCACCATTCGCAATTCGCCCAGTTGGACGATCAACCCGGTGCGCTGCGATAACGTCAACATCCGCGGCGTTACCATTCTCAACCCGCCCGATTCACCCAACACCGACGGCATCAACCCCGATTCCTGCCGGCATGTGCGCATTTCTGATTGTTACGTCAGCGTCGGCGATGATTGCATCACGCTCAAGGCGGGCACCGAGCGCGAGCATCCCGAGCGCCAGGCGCCCTGCCGCGACATTTCGATCACCAACTGCACGCTGGCCCGCGGCCACGGGGGGGTGGTCATCGGCAGTGAGATGAGCGGCGGCGTGCAGAACGTGGTCATCAGCAACTGTGTTTTTATCGGCACCGATCGCGGCATCCGCCTCAAGTCTCGCCGCGGGCGCGG
The DNA here is from genome assembly GCA_964535315.1 of uncultured Anaerolineaceae bacterium. Lineage (GTDB taxonomy): Bacteria > Chloroflexota > Anaerolineae > Anaerolineales > Anaerolineaceae > CAZHTS01. The sequence goes on along the minus strand of CAZHTS010000019.1, from coordinate 23,043 downwards.
CGGCCTGGTGGAAGATGTGCGCGTCAGCAATCTGATCATGGACGGCGTGCTCTGTCCCTTTACGATGAACCTGTATTACGGCTGCGGCGCATGGGGCGATCCGTTGGTCGCCGATAAGAACCCCCGTCCGGTGGACGCCGGTACGCCGTGTTTCCGGCATATCCATTTCAGCCACATTACCGCCCGCCAGGTGCGCTATGCCGCCGGTTTCTTCTACGGGCTGGCCGAGCGCCCCATCGAAGACGTCAGTTTGAGCGATGTTTCGATTGCTTTGCAGGACGGCGCTCCGGGTGGTTACCCGGAGATGGCGGATGGCATTGAGCGCATGCAGCAGGCCGGGTTTTACATCCACAACGCCCGGCATCTGCGCCTGGATCGGGTGGAAATCAGCGGGCAGGCCGGGCCGGCGCTGCGGGTTCTGAACAGCCACGATCTCGAGATCAACGCCTTCACGTCGCATACCCCGAGTGCAGATGCGCCGCTCGTCGCCCTGCACAACGTCAGCCATGCCTATCTGCACGCCTGCCGCCCGCAGTCGGGGACGGGCGTGTTCCTCGCGGTCAGCGGCGCAGACAGCCGGCACATCGTATTGGCCGGTAATGAACTGTCCAACGCGGTTGGCGGCGTGCTCATCACCGCCGGGGCGTCCGCCGCCGCGGTTCGTGAGGTTTGAATGGCATCCAGCCCCTTCGCCCTGCAAAAACACCTTGACCTGTTATACGCCGAGCGCTCCCGTCATCTGGCGTTAAACGCCCAGACGCTCAAAGAATTTAGCGCCTGGCAGTCGGCCTTGCGGGGCGAACTGCTGCGCCGCCTGGGGCTTGCCGGGCGGTCGCCGGGGGCGGTGGCGGCCGAGCGCGTTCAGGTTGACGAGTGCGACGCCTATACCGAAGAAAAATACTGGCTGGGGGCCGGTGAGGGCGTGCAGATACCCTTTTACCTGCTGCTTCCGCATCGCCCGCCGCCTTATCGGGCCGTGCTCGTCTTTCACGGTCACGAGCCCGGCGCGGCCGGGGCCTGCCTGGGACATTCTCCCGAGCGGCAAAGCGCCGCGGGAGACAATTATGCTCAGCGTCTCGCCCGGGCCGGCTACCTGGTGGGCGTGGTCGAGCAGCGCGGCCTCGGCGAACGCCTGACCGATCAGGTGGAAGACGCCTCAGCACAGCGTTCGTGCCGGCACCTGGCCTTTTCTTACCTGTTGCAGGGCCGCACCCTGCTGGGCGAGCGCTGCTGGGATGGCCTGTGCGCCGCCAGCTTTTTGCTTGCCCGGTCGGATGTCGTTGCGGGGCGCCTGGGCTGCACCGGTCACTCGGCCGGCGGCGCCACGGCGTTGTGGCTGGCGGCCATCGACGAGCGCATCCGCGTTCTGGTCGTCTCCGGCTATTTCAGTTCTTTCCGCGCTTCCATCCTGGCGCGCCGGCACTGCGAGTGCAATTATGTGCCCGGCGTCCTCGACCTGATTGAGATGGGCGAACTGGCCGCCCTGCTCGCTCCCCGGCCTTTGTGCGCCCTGAACGGCGCTCAGGATGAACTCTTCCCGCTGGCTGCGGCCACGGGGGAGTTCGAGCGCGTGCGCACCGCCTATGCCCTGTTACATGCCAGCGAAGCCTGCGCCCTGGCCGTTCACCCCGGCGGGCACAGCTACGCCCCCGGTCCCGGCCTGGACTGGTTCGCCCGCTGGTTGTAAGCAGAGACCACCCATTGGAGGAATTCATGAAAATTGTAACCTTTGGTGAAATCATGCTGCGCCTGGCCCCGCCGGGTTACCAGCGTTTCACCCAGGCGCGCGGTTTCGAGGCGACCTACGGCGGCGGCGAGGCCAACGTGGCCGTTTCGCTGGCCAGCTTTGGCGATGCGGTCGAGTTTGTCACCCGCCTGCCGGCCAACGAGTTGGGCGACGCCTGCCTGGCGCAGCTGCGCGCCTGCGGCGTCGGCACACAGCACATCCTGCGCGGCGGCGAGCGCCTGGGGATCTATTTCCTCGAGGCGGGCGCAGCGCAGCGCGCCAGTAAGGTGATCTACGATCGCGCCGGTTCTGCCTTTGCCACGCTCCGGCCGGGCATGATCGACTGGCCGGCAGTGTTTGCCGGCGCCGATTGGTTTCACTGGACGGGCATCACCCCGGCCGTCTCTTCCGGCGCGGCCGAAACCTGCGCCGAGGCCATTGGCGCCGCCCGCGCCCTGGGGTTGACCGTGTCGTGCGACCTGAATTACCGCGCCAAACTGTGGAAGTGGGGCCGCCCGCCCGGCGAGGTGATGGCCGAACTGCTGTCCGGCTGTCACCTGGCGCTGGGCAACGAGGAAGACGCCGAAAAGGTCTTTGGCATCCGCGCCCCCGAGACCGACGTAACCGCCGGCCAGGTCAGCGCCGAGAAATATCGCTTCGTGTGCGAAACCCTTGCCCGGCGCTTTCCTGCCCTCGAAACCGTCGCCATTACCCTGCGCGGTTCGCTCTCGGCCAGTCACAACACCTGGTCGGGCGTCCTGTGGCGCCAGGGCCAACTCTATACCGCGCCGACCTATGATATCCTGCCGATTGTCGATCGCGTCGGCGCCGGCGACGCCTTTATGGGCGGCCTGATCCATGCCCTGGGCGCTTACCCCGACCAGCCGCAAAAGGCGCTGGCGTTTGCCGCGGCGGCGGCCTGTCTCAAACACAGCGTCCCCGGCGACTTCAACGCCGTCAGTGTGGCCGAAGTGGAACAACTGATGGCGGGCGACGCCTCCGGCCGGGTGTCGCGCTGATTTTTCAAAGGAGTGAATATGGCGCGTTTCATGCGTTTGGATGTCATCCGGGCCGTTCTGGATACCGGCCTGCTGCCCCTGTTTTACCACGGCCAGTTGGACGCGGCCGTCGAAGTGGTGTCTGCCTGCGCCCGCGGCGGCGCCGGTGTAATCGAATTCACCAACCGCGGCGATCAGGCTTATCCGGTTTTTGGCGACCTGGTGCGCCACTTTGCCCGCAGCAACCCCGAGGTGATCCTGGGCGTTGGTTCAGTGTTGGATGCACCTACTGCCGCCCTGTACCTGGCGGCCGGCGCCAACTTCATCGTCGCCCCCAGTTTCAACCCTGAGGTTGCCCGCCTGTGCAATCGCCGCAAGGTGCTTTATATCCCCGGTTGCGCCACCGAGACCGAGATTTCTAACGCCGAGGAACTCGGCGCCGAGATTTGTAAGATATTCCCCGGCGAGGCCGCCGGCGGCCCCGGTTTTATCAGCGCCGTCATGGCGCCCTGTCCCTGGCATCGCCTGCTGCCCACCGGTGGTGTGGACGCCAGCGAGGCCAGCATCCAGTCCTGGATCCGCGCCGGGGCCGCTGCCCTGGGACTGGGCAGCAAACTGATCTCTTCTCAGGTCGTTCAATCCGGCGAGTTTGACGCCCTGGCCGCAAAGACCGCCCAATGCCTGGTCTGGATACGGGCGGCGCGGCAGTCGAAACCGTAATCTTTCAACCATCAGGAGATATTCCCATGCGTTACTTTGACAGCATTCCCAGCGCCAATGGTATCAACCGTCCGGCGAGCAGCCCGTTCCAGTTGCTTTCGTTTGAATACCTCAAACTGGCGGCCGCCGAGACGTATTCGTCTTCCAGCGGCGAGCGTGAAATCCTGGCCGTCATTCTGGGCGGCAAGGGGAGTTTTACGATCAACGGCGGCGTTTTCAACAACGTCGGCGGGCGGCCGAACGTGTTTTCCGGTAAACCGCACGCTGTGTATATCCCTTGCGGGGCGACCTATACCCTCACCGCCAACGGCCAGTCGCTCGAGGTGGCCCTGGTCGGCGCGCCCGGCGACCTGGACATCGGGCCGTATGTTATCCCCCCCGAGCGCGTCACCAGCGGGGTGTGGGGCGCAGCCAATTTCAGCCGCAACTATCACCAGATTCTCACCCTCTCCGGGCAGCCAGATTTGCCCGCCCGGCGCCTGATCGTGGGCGAAACCTATACGCCCTCGGGCAATTGGAGCACCTATCCGCCCCACAAACACGAGAAAGAAGACCTGCCGCGCGAGGCCGATCACGAAGAATTGTATTTCTTCAAGCTCAATCCGGCCGACGGTTTTGCGCTGACGCGCTACTATAACGCCGAGGTTGATAGCGGCTATGTGGTGCGCGACAACAGCATCCTCATGGCGCCGGACGGCTATCATACCGTGGTCAGCGCGCCCGGTTACACGACCTATTATCTCTGGGCGCTGGCGGGCAATCATCGCATCCAGGCCACCGCCGACGACCCCGACCTGGCCTGGGTGGGACGCACGGTGCCCATGCTGCGCAGCCTGGGGCATTAGGAGGCCGGCATGATCCTGGATGCGTTTCGTCTGGATGGCAAGGTCGCCCTGGTCACCGGCGCAGGACGGGGCCTGGGGCGGGGCATGGCGCTGGCGCTGGCCGAAGCCGGCGCCGACGTGATGGCGCTCGATCGCGACGCCTGCGATGAGAGCGTAGCCGCCGTGACCGCCCTGGGGCGGCGCGGCCGGCAAATTCAATGCGATCTGCTGCACGCCACGCGCCCCGACCTGCAGGCGGTGGTCGCCCGCACCGTGGCCGAATTGGGCGCAATCGACATTCTCGTCAACAACGCCGGCATCATCCGCCGCGCCCCGGCGCTCGAGTTTAGCGAGCAAGACTGGGAGGACGTGATGCAGATCAACCTGCGGGCGGTTTTCTTCCTTTCGCAGGCCGCCGGGGTTGAAATGGTGGCTCGCAAGCGCGGCAAGATCATCAACATCGCTTCGATGCTCTCTTTTCAGGGCGGGATTCTGGTGCCGTCTTACACCGCCGCCAAAAGCGGCGTGGCCGGGCTGACCCGCGCCCTGGCCAACGAGTGGGCGCGCTACGGGGTGAACGTCAACGCCATTGCCCCCGGTTACATGGCCACCGACAACACCGCCGCCCTGCGCGCCGACCCGCTTCGGTCTGCGGCCATTCTCGACCGTATCCCTGCCGGCCGCTGGGGGCTGCCCGACGACCTCAAGGGGACGGCGGTTTTTCTGGCTTCCTCTGCTTCGGATTATCTGTGTGGCGCCATCCTGCCGGTGGACGGCGGCTGGCTGACGCGCTGATGGGTGGTGTATTTTCTCCTGGGGTGTGCCGCCGGCGGCTTTTTCAGCGCCGGCGGTATGCTGTTTCTTTGGGGCCTGTCGCCGGCCCGGCAAACTTGTAAAAGGCGAATTGGTGGCTTTGTCTGCTAAAATTCAGTAGACCGCTCGCATACGTGAAGCATGTGGCTTGATCGTGTGAGTGAGGCAACCGTGGGCAGATTTTTAAAAGCACCCCTCCCTGGCCCTCCCCGAATTTCTACGAAATTCAGGGAGGGAATGTGTCGGTTAGACGATTGACCGGAAAAGTGTAACGGGTGCACCATGTCGTTTTTTCTCCCCCATTTTGCTTTTTAAAATGGGGGAGGCGGGAGGGGGTGAATGAGCCACCGTCGAATGTAAGAGGTCTGTTATGTGTAAGCACCCCTCCCTGGCCCTGCCCGAATTTCGTAGAAATTCAGGCAGGGAATGTTTCGGTTAGATGATTGACCGAAGCAGTGTAAAATGAATTTTAAGATTCCGGGTACCCCCTGGCGTCTTTTCTCCCCCATTTTATTTCCACGGTTGTTGTGGCGCGGTTCTGCGGAACGCTGCGCTCCATTTCCAACGCCTTCAAGGAGAATGCCATGAAAACTGTACAGATCATCAGCACTGCGGCGCTGTTGTTGGCGCTGGCCTTTCTGGCCGGCGGCCGGTGGGCGCCCGCCCCTGCTTTGGCGGCAGCCGCCACCCCGACCGTTGCTCCGACCGCTGAGTCGCCCGCTCAGCCGCCGCGCACCATCCGCGTCAACGGCGACGCCGAGGTCAAGGTCATCCCCGACGAAGTGACGCTCACCCTGGGCGTCGAGACCTGGGATCGCCAGATGAGCGTGGCGCGCTCGGCCAACGACGTGATCGTCAAGCGCGTCCTGGCATTGTGCACCGCCCAGGGCATCGACCCGAAATACGTCCAGACCGACTATATCAACGTCGAGCCGCGCTACCGCTACGAAAGCGAGCGGACCGAGTTCATCGGTTATTTCGTGCGCAAGAACATCGTCATCACCCTGCGCGACCTGGATAAGTTTGAGGAATTTTACGCCGCCGCCCTGGACGCCGGCGTGACCCACGTTCACAACATCGATTTTCACACCACCGAACTGCGCAAGTATCGCGATCAGGCCCGCCAGCTGGCCCTCGAGGCTGCCCGCCAGAAAGCCGAAGCGATGGCCGGGACGTTGGGGCAGTCGCTGGGCGCTCCGCTGGCCATCCAGGAGGTTCAGAACAACTGGTGGGGCTGGTATGGCTCGTGGTGGGGGTACGGGCGCGGGGCGTCGGCCATGCAAAACGTCGTGCAGAACAGCGCTCAGCCCGCTGCATCGCCGGCCGAGGGCACCCTCTCGCCCGGTCAGATTTCAGTCACCGCCAGCGTAACCGTCGAGTTCGTTCTGAAATAACGCAAAAAAGGCGGAGATTTCCAGCTTGTGGGTTATTGGCGTTGGCCGGCAACCTTTCGCTCTCCCGGATCAATCCTGTTCTGCCCGACCTGTTGGCGTGTGCTACGTTCCCATCCTTACCACGATCCGGTGTTCCCGGCCATCATCGATCAGGGTGAAGCGATCGTCGTTTAGCGTTTGCCCATCCAACAACCTTTGCCGGATGTTGCGGGTCACGTGTTCGGGGTTGTGCACCTGGATGTGGTACACAGATTGCCCGAACTGATAGCGAATCTCAAACCCGTCCCATCCCGGTGGGATGACTGGATCGATGCGCAGGCTATCCCCGATTTTTTGAAAGCCGAGGATGGCCTCCAGTCCGAGGCGGTACATCCATGCTGCTGAGCCGGTGTACCAGCTCCATCCACCGCGGCGCACGTAGGGCGGCTGGCTGTAGATATCGGCGCAAATCACGTACGGCTCTGCCCGATACACCCTTGCCTTTTCTTCACTGTCGGATTGCAGGATGGGGTTGAGCAGATCAAAGAGCGCCCCTGCTTGCCGTCCGTCTCCGAGGGTCGCAAAGGCCCAGGCCGTCCAAACGGCGGCATGCGTGTACTGTCCGCCGTTTTCGCGCGTGCCGGGCAGGTAGCCCTTGATATAGCCCGGAGAGCGCCGGGTTTTATTGAAGGGGGGGGTGAAGAGCAGCATCAGCCGTTCCGGGGGGCGCACCAGTCGTTCCAGCGCCGACTGCATTGCCTGGCGACTGCGTTGTGCGTCGCCTGCCCCACTCAACACCGCCCAGGATTGGGCGATGGCGTCGATCTGGCACTCCGTATCTTGAATGGAGCCAAGCGGCGTCCCGCCGTCATCGTAGGCCCGTTGGTACCAGGCGCCATCCCATCCCGATTGCTCGACGGCGGCGGCGTAGTTGTCTGCCCGGCGCCGGTAATGCTGCGCCGTTTTGATATCCCCGCGTCTTTCACAGATTGTGGCAAAGCGTTTTAGTACGTCGCACAGGAACCAGGCCAGCCACACACTCTCCCCTCGCCCCTTTTCACCGATGCGGTTCAGGCCATCATTCCAGTCCCCGGTGCCGATCAATGGCAGTCCGTGCGGGCCGGCGGTGGCGCCCTTCTCGATTGCGCGCAGGCAATGCTCCAGCATGGAGAACGTTTGCGCCGTGTGTGGATATTCGCCGTAGCGCTCGTCTTCGCCGCGCCTCAGGGGCAGCGCACTTTGAAAAGATATCTTTTCGTCCAGCAGGCGTTCGTCGCCGCTGGCTTCAATGTACTGCGCCGTGACGTAGGGCAGCCATAACAGATTGTCGGATATACGCGTGCGCACCCCGCGGCCGGAGGGCGGATGCCACCAGTGCATCACGTCGCCTTCCTCAAACTGACGTTGGGCCGCGTTGAGAATCTGGCTGCGGGTAATGTTTGCGTCGATCGGCAGCAGCGCCAACACATCCTGAAGCTGATCGCGGAAGCCAAACGCCCCGCTGGATTGGTAAAAACCCGTTCGCCCCCAGACGCGACAGGAGAGGGTCTGGTAGAGCATCCAGCGATTGAGCAGCAGGTTGGTCGCCGCTTCGGGGGTGTGTACCTGCACCGTATCCAGTAAATTTTCCCAGAATAAATGTGTGCGTTCGTAGGCTGCGCCCACGTAGGCAGGGTTATGGTATTTTCGGGCCAACGCCAGGGCGTGTTCGCGGTCATTGCCCTGACCGAGGACGAAATAAATCTCTTCGCTGGCGCCGGGTAACAGGTCGAGGTGTAATTGCAGGGCGGCGCACGGGTCTTCACCGGCGGTGATGCGGGTTTCCAGCCCCAGCCGGTGCAGGGCGGCGGGGAAAGCGGGCGTCCCGCCGCGCCCGAGAAATTCGGCGCGGTCGGCGGTCAGGCCATGCACCGCTTTGTTGGCGATCAGGAACGCCACGCGCCCGCCGAATTCGGCATTGTAGGGGTTAGAGGCCAGCAGGCATTCCAGGGCCGGTTCATATTCCGGGACGATGTAGGCCATGCTGGCCGAATGGGTGCTGCCCAGCACCCACTCGACATATTGTGTGGCGGTAATGCGGCGTGCGTGGCCCAGGGTGTTCTCGACCTTGAGATGCACAATTTTGACCGGGTCCTCAGGGCTGGCAAAAAGCGTCAGCCATTGGCGCAGACCGTGTGAATTATGTTCAAAGAGGGTATAGCCTGCGCCGTGGGTCACGCGGTATGGCAGGCTTGCCCCGGCGGGGAGCGGCGTAGGGCTCCACACCTCGCTGGTTTCCTCGTCGCGCAGGTAAAGCGCCTCGCCGCTTGGGTCGCGCAGCGGGTCATTTGACCAGGGGGTGAGGCGATTTTCGCCGCTGTTCAACGCCCAGGTGCACTGACTGCCGGCCTCGCTGACCATAAACCCAAACCCCGGGTAGCCAATCACATTCACCCACGGGGCGGGGGTGTTCTTGCCGGGCGTCAATTCAATGATGTACTCGCTGCCATCGGCGCTAAACCCGCCGTAGCCGTTGTGAAATTGCAGCGGCCCTTTCTCCTCCAGCGGAACGCATTGCGGGGTAAGGGCCGCCTCTGCGGTCGTTTCTGCCTGCCGGGTAGGTGTGAACTCAGGGAGATGGCGCACCAGGATCGAATAGCCCGGCATTTGATTGCCCAGCGATCCATTGGCCCCGTGTAAAACAACGCGCGCTGCGGTTCGTAACAAAGTGCGTTCTTCCACCTGGATCTGGTCGTCATATAGCAGGTAAATTCCGCCGCGCTGGTTCCACCATTCGGCGCCGTTCATCTTGCTGACCAGGCGGCCGATCACCCCATTTAATTCTGCCCCGTAGTCGCTTCGCTGGCAATTCAGGATAACGATATCCAGCATAAATCGGCGGCTGCGCAGGTATTTGTGTACCAGCAGCGCTTGGCGCACCAGATCGATCTGTTGTGGGCTATCCAGTTCCACCAGCAGTATGGGATAATCGCCTGAGATGCCAAAACGCCACAGCCCGGGTTGACCAAGCCGGTTGGCGGCGATCGTCTCCGCCGGGGCGCGCACCGCTTTGAACGGGTAATAGAGCGCCGAGAGCAACTGCAAGATATCTTTGAAAACGGAACCGGTAATGTCCTGCTTGCCCAACCAGGTTTGGGCGGCGATGTCGGCCTGATGGAAAGAGCGCTCGATTAACGACCAACTGCGATAACGTCTGGCCAGCGCCAGGATGGCTTCACGGCTTTCTGCTGCAAAGGTCAGGTAGGCCAGGTTTGCGCTTGCGTGCCCGCCCGTTTCGACCACCTGGCCCAAAGCGAAGATGGGGTCGAGGGTCGCCCCCGTCGTGCCGCTGAGGTATTCGCTGCCGGTCAGGGCGACCGGGTCGCGCAGGCTGTGGCCGCGGCCGATGAAACGGTAGCGATCCGCTTCGTGCCATGCCGGCGCCTGGCTGCCTTCGACCACCAACATGTGTCCCATGAAGACGGGAACATCTCGATCAGAACGGGTCCGGCGGATAAAGATTTGCAAATTTAGCTCCGCCACAAATTCGCTCTCGATAAATAATTTGTTGAAGGCCGGGTGACGGACATCGCTGGCCTGGGGAGCGAGGATTACCTCGCCATAAGAGGTCAGGCGCAGGGTGCGGGCCTGATCACTGTTATTGTGCAGGTGGACGCGGCGGATCTCGACCGCGTCGTCGGGTGTGACGGTTACTTGCAGGGTCGCGGTGACGTCGTTTTCTGTGCGACGGAAAACGGCCATATGGGCAAAGTAGGTGACCTGCATCTCTGCCGCTCTGCCGGGAATGGGCTGGTGCCCGGCGCACCAGAGCCGGCCTTCTTTTTGTGAGCCGTTCTCCATTTCCTGGATGTAGATCCACGTCCCCCACGGGTCCAATACGCCATCGGATTGCCAACGCGTCAGGTCGATCTCGCGCCAGGAACTGTATCCGCCGCCCATGTTGGAAAGCAGCACTTTGTAGCTGCCGTTGGAGAGGAGGTGTACCTGTGGGATGGGGGTTTGTACGGGCACTTGCCAGGGAACGATTTCTACCGGCGCAGCCGTTAACCGCTGCACGCCCTTGACGTCTTCTGCATAAGGGTCCTGTAGCGCGATGGTTTGGGGAATCTGCTCTTGCAAGAGCAACTCAACGCTTTGGATGCGTGGGTCGCTGTGCATTCGCCGCACCATACGATCTTTGTGGAAAAAATTTGCCATGGCCATCAGGATCATGCCTTGATGGTGCGCCATGTATTCACTCACGATTGCCGATCTTTCATCCAGGAGCAGCCGGTCCCCGGTGAAATCGATCGATTCGTACACGCCGTATAACCCGATCAGGTTGTGCTCAATCAGACTGGTGAGATTGCGAACCACTGCATGGGGGGCATAGCCGATCGCCATCAGTGAGGCGTATGGAGCGACAACCAGGTCGTCTCCCAGGCCGCGCTTAAAGCCCAACCCCGGCACGCCAAATGCACGGTATTGGTAGTTCTGGTTGGCGTCAAAACGGTAAAACCCGGATTCGGAGATTCCCCAGGGCACCCCTTTTGACCGGGCGTAGGCAATCTGGTGTAAGACCGCGCCTTGAGCGCTGTCGGACAGCAGCGTGCCCGGGTAGGAGCGCAAAAAAAGCGGCGGCATCAGATACTCGAACATCGTCCCGCTCCACGAGAGCAGCACGTAGGAGCCTTCCAGCCGCGTTACCGGCCGGCCGAGTTGCAGCCAATGCGCTTGTGGCACTTCTCCTTTTGCGATGGCAATGAGCGAGGCGATGCGCGCTTCGGATGCCAATAGATCGTAGTAATTATGATCGAGTTGGCCGGTGTCGAGGTTGAAACCGATGTGGAAGACCCGGCGCCGGGCGTGATAGAGGAACTGGAAATTCATCTCGTTCACGTATTGCCCGGCGCGTTGCATGATCTGCATAAATCGCTGGATCAACGCCAGCGAGTTTCCTTCGGCGCAGGCGAGGGCCTGAAGCAGTTCTGCCAGCCATTCCAATGCCGCGTTTTGTGGTGGCCGGACGGGTTCTTTTGTGACATCCACAGGCGTGTGCGCGGGGATCAATAAATCGCGCAGGGCGACGATTCTGGGTATGGCCATCTCGGTGTGAACGTGAATCCGTCCAAGCGCAGGGTTGTAGGGCAGGCAGGCTTTCAACGCGGCCAGCGCCTTTGAAAATTTTGGCTCGCGGAATTGTAACGGCAGGCTCTCGAACAAGGGAATCCAGGGCGCCAGTTCACCAATCGCGCGCCCGACAGCCAGGTGATGGCGTTCGACCTGTCCGGCGACTTCCTGGAGTTTGCGCAGCGTTTCCAGATTGAAGGCGGAGTGTCCCACTTCCACCAATTCCAGCAGACGTTGTGAGATGTCTTGCCAGAACGGCCCACTCGCACGCAGATAGAGAGGATACCATTGCTCCGGGTGAAGCCGCGCTGCCAGAATCTCGGCGCGGACGGCGGCGATTTGCTGGCGAATTTCTTTCAGTTGCTGTGCAAATTCGGTCTTGTGAATGCCTGTCAGCGTCTCGGTCAGGTTGGCGAGCGTGTCCAGATAGCCCTGCCATAGATCCCAACGGAACACGGGCTCGTCCGGCATGCTTTTGCATGCCTGGGCGGTAACGATCAGACTGGCGGCCAGGTTACCGCTGTCGACGGTGGAGATATAGCGCGGATGGAGTGGGCGGAGTGTTTGGGTATCGTACCAGTTCAAAAAATGTCCGCGGAAGCGCTCCAACTGGTCAAGCGTATCCAACGTCGTACCCAACCGGGTGGCCAGTTCGAGCGCATCCAGATAGCCCAGGTCGTAGGCTGCCACGCTCGCGGTGAACAACAGGCCGATGTTGGTGGGTGAGGTGCGGTGGGCCACCGCTCCAAGCGGCGACTCCTGGTAATGATCCGGCGGCAGCCAGTGATCCTCTGGGCCGACAAAGCGTTCAAAGAACCCCCAGGTGCGCCGCGTGACCTGGCGTAAGAGATTGGTCTGTTCTTCGTTCAGGGGCAGCGTGTTCTGGGTGATGGGACGGTTAATCCACCATGCGATCAAAGGCGAGAACGTCCACAGCAGCAGCACCCCTGCCGCAGCGGTCAGCGCCGGCGCTATTTCTTCCCCGGCCGCGGCGAACGCCAGCCCGACCGTGAGCACCAACGCCAGCACGGTGGATGCCCCCATTTTTTGCCAGGCCACATTCCGCCGGGCTTGCAGACCGAATACCCGGGCGGTTTGGGCGGCTGTCGTCCATTGCAACAGGTTGCGGTGGCTGATGAACAGACGGTACAAGGTGGTAAACACGGCATCTGTGGCAATATAAGCCTCATAGGGTAGGAAGGCTAGCGCCAATAGCCCGCGTAGCAGGTTCCAGCCGGATGGGCGTAAGGCCGCTCCGGCCCGTTCGCCCCCCAGGATTTGCAGTGTGCTGCGGGCCATACCCGTCAGCACGGGGACGCCGGCCGTGATCAGAATGATTGCCGTCCAGAGCCAGGCGAGATGGGGTAGAAATATCAGACCTGAGAGGAAGACCGCCAGCATGGCCGGGGCGAGCAGGGCGCGACGCAGGTTGTCGAAAATCTTCCAGCGATCGATCGCCGAAAATACCGGTCTATGACGGTTGTTTTGGAACAACCACGGCAGGAGTTGCCAATCTCCGCGAATCCAACGCCGCTGGCGCATGCTCTGGATGAAATAGTTCTGCGGGTAGTCTTCGATCAGGGTGATGTCGGTGACCAGCCCGGCGCGCCCCATCAGCCCTTCCAACAGGTCGTGACTGAGCACGGCGTTTTCGGGGATGTAGCGATCTACACTGCGCTCGAATGCGTCCACATCGTAAATGCCTTTGCCAACGTAGATGCCTTCTCCAAAGACATCCTGGTAGGCGTCCGAAACGGCCAGGGTGTACAGATCCAGCCCCGTATCTCCGGCGAAGAAACGTGTGAACCAGGAATGGCTTGCGCTTTTAGGATGGATCTCCATGCGCGGTTGCAAAACGGTGTAGCCGGAGACGACCCGCCCGCTGGACTCAGCGAATACTGCCCGGTTCAATGGGTGGGCCAGCGCGCCGGCCAGACGGCATGCCGCCCCACGCGGCAAAATGGTGTCTGCGTCCAACGTGATGACAAAACGGACGCATTGCAGTTCGCCCGCGCTGGCGTCCGGGGTGATGAACGATCGATCGGCACCGCCGCGCAACAGGAGATTCAACTCATGCAGCTTGCCGCGCTTGCGCTCCCATCCCATCCATTTTCCTTCGGATGGATTCCACAGCCGCCTCCGCTGCAGCAGGTAAAACCGCCCGGCGTTCCCGGCTTGCCCGGCGCCTGCGTCTTGCTCGTACTCGCCGCCGGGGGAGGAGCGTTCATATTTGCCGTTCAATGCCTGGATTGCTGCCAGGGCGTACTGAACCAGTTCTTCATCTTCGGGTAAGGAGGCGCCGTCTGCGTCGCGGAAATCGGTCAACAGGGCAAAGAGCAGGCCGGGCTCAGGGTTGCGCAGATAATGCAGTTCGAGCTGGTGAGCGAGCGAATCGATTTCCTCGTGGTTGGTGATCATGGCCGGAATGACCACCAGAGTTTGGAATGGGGCGGGTATTTTGTCCTTGAAGTCCAGCTTGGGCAAAATGCGCGGCTGCACCCGTAAAGTGATCAGCCAGTTGACCAGGCTGGTGGCCACGGTTAGCGCCAGGATGGGCAACGTTGCGGCGAGCAAGAAAACGACCGGCCATCCGGGCGTGACGCCGGCGCTGCCGGGAAACCCCGGTCGATGTGCAGCGAACCAGACCGACGCGAGGAGCACCGCGACCAGCAGCAGGATGCTGGCGAGATACAGCGCACTGGCGTGCACGCGGCCCCAACGTTTGAGCGCCGTTTTGATGTCCGCACGATAACCAATCCGTTGTTCCAATGCGGCGCGGCCCTTGCCAAGCAAAACTTCGCCGACGTGTAAGGCCGCCCCGTCTTCCGGCCGGCTGTGGCCGGCCAGTTCAAGCAGCATCCCGGCAAGTTCGTTCTCGTCCCGGCCGGTGGCAAATGCGAGCGCCTCGATTTCCTTGCGGTATAGATCGCGGGTCTTGAAGTCCATCTGTGGATAGACGCCAGCCGGATCCTGGCGCAAAGTGCGTTCCAAACAGCTTACCGTTTCGAAGAAGTCGCTCCAGTTCTGTTCAACGATGGTTCTCAGGCTGAGGATGGTATTGGCGACGTCGTCGTTGTTGGCTGCATCGCTTGCCGCGTTCCCGAATGCGTCGTCATTTGCCGGCGGTCGTGAGGCTTCGGCCGGTAAAGGGGGTGGTTTTTGTGGGTGAATTGCTACTACGAGCGCGTGCGCCAGGAATTCGATCAGGCCATACCGCAAGAAGATCGGCAGGGCCCATAACTCACCCATTGTCAGCGGCACACGTTTCTGGAATAGAATGAGGATGGTCTGCAAGTCGATGGGATCTAACAGGAGATGCTGGTGGGCGAGCACCGCGCGCGCAAGGGCATAGATACGCGGCAAACCCTTTAACGCTCCGCCGGTCAGGCGGGGCAATTGCCGGTAGTACCCTGGGGGCAGATCCTCTTCGATTTGCTGGAGGGCCTGCCGGATGATATAGTAGTTGTCCAATACCCATTCAGAGGCGTAGGTAAGCGCTATCTTTTGGTGTGTGGCTTCGCGAAAATGGTTGTGGGCCTCGGACAGCCAGGCTGCGTATAACGCCAGATCGCTCCCTGCCAGGTCGCGGCCTGGTAAGGCGGCTTGCAATACCCGGCCCGGCTTAACACTTTGGACTTCCCGGTATTCGTTTGCCAGGGCCTCGACCAGTTCTTGAATCTGTTCTGTTTTAGAGATGCCGGAATGTGTACTGTTGGCGAAGCCGGGCGTTTGCGGTGGGCGGGGGCGCTCCTCTGGCATCCTTAGCGCCCCCCAGATTTTTCGGCGGCAATCTCTGCTGCGGTGGGCCGCACCTGGGAACGCGGTATATCCTGGATGACCAGGACGGGTTTGGTGCCATGCTCTATATAATTGCGGGCGACGCTTCCGTAGGGCCCGCTGAATTGTCCGGTATACCCGTGTGCGCACAGCACAACCAGATCGATGTCTTCCTCCTGGCTGGCCAGTTGCTGGATGGCCGAAGATACGCTGTTATTCTCGAGCACACAGGTCTCGCATTCTCCGGATAAGCGCTCTTTCATCTTGTTTAAATAATCGTTCACCGCCTGGCGGCTGACATACAACAGTTGTTCGGAGAGCTGCCCGATCTCCACAGGATAAGGTTCTGGGATGGGAAGCTCCGGCGGCTTAATCACCGCGGCGAGGATCAGTTTCGCCGGGTGAGAGGGAGCATCTGACCGGGTACGCTGGGTTGAGGGGCTGCGCTCCAGGGCCATTTCTCCGCGTGATAGAGCGATCCCGGCGGAGAGGGAACACTCTGCCCGGCGCGAACTGTCGATCGGGAGGAGAATGCGGCGGTAGTGTATCCTGGTCTCCTCTGCCTCGGGTTGGTTGTAGGCGCGCACGATGAGTACGGGCAGGTAGATCAGGTTGATCACTTTCTGCGTGACGCTGCTGATGTTCCAGCGGCTCAATCCGCCCGAGCCGTGGGTGCTGATGACCAGCAGGTCAATATTTTCGGCATGGGCGAAGTTGACGATGTTTTCTGCTGTTTTCCCCTCTCGAATCGAATAGATTACCCGATCCTTTTTGGGGTGTTCGTCTTCGTCGAGAGCGCTTTCACGCAAGTTGTCTTGAAGTCGTATTGCGATCCCATTCAGATACAACTCGGCTTCCGCCTTGCGGATTTGCCAGCTCAAGGGGTCGACGGGGTTGGGATTTTCGTGATAAGAAGTAGGATCGAGCACCTGTAACAGGATAATACTTGATCCAAAGATACGAGCAAACTGCTCGGCATGCGGGATCGCTCGCTCGGCAAGCGTTGACCCATCCAGCGGCACCAGGATGCGGTTAAACATGATGCGATCACTCCTTTTCGAGATTTTCCCCCTGGATCATCTTACGCAAAAGGAGCTATACCTGTCCCTGCAAAAATCTATAAAATATCTATATTATTCTGGCACCACCCGCGTGGAGCGCGCCAGCGCCTTTTTCATTTCTTCGATCTCCGCCGGTGAGTGAATGCTGTTGAAGTCACCGGTATGCTTTTCCAGAATGTGTTCCAACGCTTTCTTTGTCACCGCTTCCAGCGTTTCGCCCTTCACCACAAAAGAGCAATTCAGCCCCATATCCGTGCATTTGTATCTGATCAACATGGTTACCTCACCGCAGCCCCCTTCTCGGGGGGAATGTGAAAATGGTCGCACCGGGCGACGATAAATGCCGCAATCTAATCGTAGTATAATATCTTTTGCTCGATTAACCTGTTCAGGTCTACTTTCAAGGAATACGGTATGACGGAAAAGGAAAACTTGCGACAGGCAATAGAAGCATTGTTTGAGGGCCACCCCGCCCTCAGGCAGGTATTGCAGACCATCAAGCAGGTTGTGTGGCTGCTTGACCTGCGCACCGGGCATATCCTCTACGTTAATCCGGCTTTCGAGAGCGTGTGGGGACGCTCCTGTGACAGCCTTTATGCGGACCCGCTAACCCTGATCAAAAGCGTCCATCCAGAAGATCGGGTGCAGGTGATGTCTGCCGGCGTTGATGACCCTGATAAGTTCCTGGATCAGTCTTACCGCATTCTGCGACCGGATGGCAGCCAGCGGTGGATCTCTGCGCATACCTTCCCGCTCCGTATGGAAATGTTGGACGCACCGTGCCAGGTGTGTATCGCTCAGGATATCACCAGTCACAACCAGGTGGAGCAGACCCTGCGCAAGGCGCTGGATCGTTCTCGCGAGCAATTTACCCTCAGCCGGCGCATGAGCCTGGCGCGCAAACCGGAAGTGGTGCTCAAAACGTTGATGTCTGCTGCCGAACTGCGCACTGCAAAATGCGCCTTTGTATTATTTTTTGAATCTCCGCCGGAATGTCCCCCGCATGGCTTTGAGGTCATCGCTTCCTGGCCGGTTGCCGCATATCAGACCAACCCCAACGAGGCGTTAAACGTAGCCAGCCTGTTTGAGGATCTTGCGGGGTCGGATCTTTTCCAATCCTCAGCTCCGCTGCTTGTCACAGAAATCTCGAGCGACCAACGCCTGAGCCAGGCTGTGCGCGATCTGCTTCTGGGGGAGCGCGTTCAGACGGTGGCCATTTTCCCCCTGATCGCATTGGGGGAACGGCTAGGCTGTCTGTTGGTGTTTTTTTCTCAGGAAAAGCATTTCGAACCGGTCGCGTTGCGCCACATCAAAGTACTGGTCGATCAGGCCACGATTACTTTGTACAATCTCAAATTGCTGGAGATCGAAGCGGAATCTCGCCACGAGGCGGAGCGGGCCAACGAGATAAAGACGCGCTTCCTTGCGATGATTTCGCATGAACTACGCACACCTTTGACGTCGATCAAGGGTTTCACCACCACACTCCTTGCCGACGATGTGGCCTGGGGGCCGGAGGAACAGCGCGATTTCATCCAGACCATTCAACAGGAGGCCGATCGTCTCCAGGAGCTCATCGACCATTTATTGGATCTCTCGCGCCTGGAAGCCGGCATGTTGCCGATTTCACTGCAAAGCCATTCTCTGCATGAAATTGTGGAAGACGCCTTGCCGCAATTGCGCGTCTTGACTGCCGGGCAAACGTTGACCCTGCATCTGCCTGCCAACCTGCCGCCAGTTTCAGCGGATGCCAAACGGATCGCCCAGGTGCTCGTCAACCTGGTGCGCAACGCCGCAACCTATGCTCCCAAAGGGACAGAAATCAATATTTCGGCCAGTGTGCGCAGAGGTTTTGTGCAGATTAGCGTCGCCGATCAGGGCCCGGGGATTCCGTTGGCCGAACACAAAAAGGTATTTAAGGCCTTCCGGCGGGGTGTAAACGTGGAGAACGGTCTGACGCAAGGCGCAGGATTGGGATTGGCGATTTGCAAAGGACTGGTCGAGGCCCACGGCGGTCGTATCTGGGTCAAGAAAACAGGCGCCCCAGGCGCGACGGTTTCTTTTACCATCCCGCTCGTTGCACAGGCCCCGGCGACCCCGTTTGCGGTAGAGGAGCGCTAGGCGATGGGAAATATTTTAATTGTCGAAGACGACGCCAATATCCGCAAACTGGTACGGGTCAATCTGGTAAAACGCGGTTATACCGTTTGCGAAGCGGAAGACAGCCACCAGGCAATGGCCCTGTTTCAAGCGGGCCCGGTAGACCTGGTTCTGCTTGACCTGATGCTGCCCGGTCTCTCGGGGGTGGATGTGTGCGCCTGGATTCGGGCGCGTTCGGATGTGCCCATCATCATCTTGAGCGCTCGTTCGGAAGAAGATCTTAAAGTCGCCGCCCTCGACGCCGGGGCAGACGACTACGTGACCAAACCGTTTGGACAGGAAGAACTGCTGGCGCGGGTGCGCGCCTTCTTGCGCCGTTCTTACGTCTCGGCCAAAACCGACGACACAAAAATTGAGATCGGAGAACTCTGTATCGACTTGCAAGCGCGCCGGGTCTTCGTCGGCGGGAGCGATCTGCATCTCACCCGTACCGAGTATGCCATTCTTGCTGAACTGGCGCACCGCCTGGACGCCATTGTTACCCACGACGAACTGCTGTCGTTGGTCTGGGGGCCAGAGTACCGCGGCTCCAATCACTACCTGCACACCTATCTCGGCCGCTTGCGTAAAAAATTGGGGGCATATGGCGATCTCCTCGAGACGGTGCCGGGGATGGGGTACAACCTGCACTCGAAGAAAATCTACTGACCGGCGCCTGGCTGCGCCGGCGAAGGCCTGTTTTTTAGATAAATTATAGGTTGTATTAGGGACATCGATAGCCCCTTTCGCCTAAGATGGTGTTTGTAGTAAAGAACCATCTTGGGATTGTATTTAACATAGAGGTCATCATGAATGAAATGGAGATGCTCAAAATTGTGGAACAGTTCAGCCGGAAGAGCGAGCCGGTAGCGGGACAGGTTAAGGTCACACGCGTGCAGGACTACAAAACGGTGTATATCGAGCAGATTGGCGATTACGGACGTTCCATACTCTTTAATGAGTACCAGGTGGATGGAAAAACGTACTGGGCAGGCTACAGCCTGTACAGCGGGACTGTTTTCATCAGCCAGGCTAGCCGGGACTAGCGGGCATAATTCATCCGTAGCCGTTTGAGGCTATGTAAAGGAGCAAACGATGGGACGCAAAGGTGTAAGCAAGCGCAAACCCAAGAAAGTAAAATCGAAACCGTTGCCCGGCAGCGTTTCTTCCGGCGCGCAGGCCGCCGAAAGTCAGCCGGTCAAGCCGCTTGAAATTGGCAAGCCAGTTCTTTCTACTGGCAGTGGGACAAAACCTTCCGCCGACTGGAAGAAGAGCGCCAGAAAGGGCTAAATCTTTCAAAATGAAAGGAAATGCGATATGGGACACAATCGTAATGACGGCCATAACCTGAAGCTGCAGGTGCTTATCCAGCCGAATATCGGGCTGGATGGTGATGCCCGCCATTCGGTTGTGGACATTCTCAACAAAACATTGGCGAATGAGGTCGCGCTCACCGTCAAAACCCGCAGCGCCCATTGGAACGTGAGCGGCGCCGGTTTCCTTGAACTGCATCTCCTGTTTGATGCGCAATACAAACAACTCAACGATATCTCCGACGAGATTGCAGAGCGGGTGCGGATGTTGGGCGGGATTGCCATCGGCAGCCTCCAGGAATTTGTCGATTACACCCGGATGGAGGAACAGCCTGGGGTCGTTCCCGACATCCTGCGCCTTTTGGCCGACCACGAGGCTTCCATTCGTTTCTTGCGTGAGGACACCAGGAAGTGCACCGAAGAGTACGATGACTCGGGTACCTTTGAGTTGCTGGTACAGGTTATGCGCCTGCATGAAAGGATGGCCTGGGTACTGCGCTCTCATATCGAACCTGAACTCGGCGGTGATGAAGCAGAAGGGGACAGTCTTTAAATGCTATTGGTGAAGATTTCAGAGCGCTAAGAAAGGAGAGAAAATGGAAAACCAGATTGTGTGTCCACATTGCAAAAAGCAGCTATCGAATAATCCGATCATCGATGAAGCGGCTAAAGGACAGGGTTCCGATCGACAATCCATCATTTGTGATTGTGGAGAAAGGATCACCTATTGGCAAATTACGGCCCAGTTGAGAGCTCAAAAAACGTTGGGCCAGCGCGTCAAGAACTGGTTCCAGGCGCTCTCTCACGGTCGCAGTTAGCATTGCCGCAAATGGTTGGAAACTGAAAACGGCAACGCATTCATCGGGGCGCCGGTTGCGAGACAGGCGGCGGCCCGATACGTTCAAAGACAGAATAAGGCATGGATACTTGTGGCAAACAAAAATAGCAAGAAAGAGCGCAGACGGTTATCGAAAGGGCAGCGTGCTCATGTGCGCCGCTTGAAGCAAGCGGCCCGCAAGGATGCTATGCTTGCTGTGGGGCCTAAGAATTAAGGGGCGTCGTTGGGGGGCTTTCCGGGCAAGGTAAATTACCAAAGGAGAAGCCCATGCAAAGGGCACAGTGGGGGGATGGATCATCGTAAAATTGAAAACGAGGGCGAAGAGATTCGAGCGGTAAGATTGAACTCGAATCTCTTCGCAAGCCGCCCAGAGCGGATTACTTTTCTCCCAGGCCGACCAGTTTCCCCGAGCCGCTGACCGACTGGGCGATGTTGGGCGTGCCGTAATAGGAAACGTCGCCGCTGCCGCTGATGCTGGCATTGAGGCTCTCGCGGGCCCAGACCCGCACCCTGCCCGAACCGCTGACCAGCACGGTGGCCTTCTCGCTCTCCAGATCGCCGGCGCGGTAATCGCCCGAACCGCTCAGTTCGATGGTCTGCTCTTCCGTCTTGCCTTCCAGGTCGATCTTGCCCGAGCCGCTGATGTCGCTCTTGAGCTGTTTGGCTTCCAGTTTGCGCAGAGAAACGTCTCCCGAGCCGCTGATGATGATTTTCAGCTCTTCACTTTTGAGCTGCGAGCAACTGACCGAGGCCGAACCGCTCAAGACGAGCGCCGACAGGTCTTTGACCACCAGGTGATAGCGAATCTTGCTGGCGTCGATGAAGCTCACGTTGTCCTTGAAGTCGATGGACAACTCGTCGCCGTGCACTTCGCTGCGGATGTAGGGCAGCACGTTGTCGTCCGCTTCGATCGTCAGCGATTCTTTTTCGCCTTGCTCGATGCTCATCTCGCCGCTGGTGTGCAGCGCCACGCGTTCGAAGCCGCTGACGCTGCGCTCCTCACTGGCGGTCTTACCCGAACCATGTACCGTATTGGGCAGGTCGATGCTGAAACTGCACGCCATTAACGCCAGCGCCAGGAGGAATACAGGAAAGAGAATACGTTTTTTCATGGGGACTCCGCAAAAGATTTTTTGGCTTTTTATGGTTGCCAACACCATATACGCACCCTCGCTCGAAAAGTTGCGGTCTCTTACCTCTTGACAGCGCTTTACCTTTCTTGCTACAGTGACAGCAGCCAACCGATTCGTTTTGTTTGGGGAGGGAAAACGATGAAACGCACCCTGTTCGTTGTGGTTGTCATACTCTTGTTGTCGCTGGCCTGTAATTTTTCGGCCCCGCGCGCCACGCCCGTGCCACCGACCGAGCCGCCCCCGCCTGCCGGGCCGACCGAAACAGCGCCGGCTGACCCGCCGGCGCAGCGCCCAACCGAGCCGCCCGCCGCTCCGCCCGGGTTGATTACCAGCCCGGACGACGTCGAACAGGCGGTGGTGCGCATCGAGGGCGCCGGCGGCTACGAACTGCCCGTGGTCGGCGACGTCCAGTCGAGCTGGTCGGGCAGCGGCTTCTTTATCGACCCCGATGGGCTGATTCTGACCAACAATCACGTCGTCACCGGCGCCGCCACCATCAAGGTCTATTTTTACAAGAGCCCCAAGCCGCACACCGCCCGCATCCTCGGCGCTTCCGAATGCTCCGATCTGGCGGTGATCCAGCTGGACGGCGACTACCCCTACTTTGCCTGGTATACGGACGAGATCAAACTGGGCCTCGATGTCTTTTCGCTGGGGTACCCGCTCGGCGACCCCGAACTGACCCGCCATCGCGGCGCCATTTCCAAGGTTTCGGCCGATATCGCCACCAACTGGGCTTCGGTGGGCGCGGTGGTGGAGCACGACGCCATCATCAACCCCGGCAACTCGGGCGGGCCGTTGATTACGGCTGAGGGCCAGGTGGTGGGCGTCAACTTTGCCGGCTCGTCTGAGTACGACCAGTATTACGCCATCACCTACGCCGAAGCCCGGCCCATTCTCGACAGCCTCATGGCGGGCAAGAACGAGCTGTGGCTGGGGATCAACGGCGAGGCGATGAACCGCCCCAAGCTCAAGGTTAAGGGCATCGTGGTCAAGTCGGTCGCCTCGGGTTCGCCGGCAGACAAGGCCGGCATCCGTTCCGGCGACGTGCTCGAACAGATGGAGGGCATCGACCTGTCCAGCGGCACCAAGGAAGAATACTGCGATATCCTGCGCACCAAAGGCGACAGCAGCCCGCTGGCGGTCGAGGTGCTGCGCCTGTCGGAACGCAAACGCTACGTGGGCGAGATCAACGGCCGTCCGCTGACGCCCAAGTAAG
>CAZHTS010000018.1:64177-66921 GCA_964535315.1 uncultured Anaerolineaceae bacterium | reverse complement strand
TGGGCCTGGATGTCACGACTGCAGGAAATGCCCGGTGAGCGAGGCCGGAACGGCGGCGATTTGCTCGGGGCGGCCCTCGGCGATCAGGTAGCCGCCGGCCTCACCGCCCTCCGGGCCGAGATCTACGACCCAATCGGCGGCGCGGATGATGTCCAGGTTGTGCTCGATGACGATGACGGTGTTACCGGCGTCCACCAGGCGCTGCAAGACGAGCAGCAGGCGGGCGGTGTCGTCGATGTGCAGGCCGGTGGTGGGCTCGTCGAGCAGGTAGAGGGTGCGGCTGCCGGGCTTGCCGTTGGCGCTCAGTTCGCGGGCCAGTTTGACGCGCTGCGCCTCGCCGCCCGACAACGTGGTGGCCGGCTGGCCGAGTTGCAGATAGCCCAGCCCGACCTCGTCCAGTAATTTGAGCCGGGCGCTGACGGACGGCTCGCCGGCAAACAGCGCCAGGGCCTCTTCGATGGTCATGGCGAGCACGTCGGCGATGCTTTTGCCGCGGTAACGTACTTCCAGCACCGAGCGCTGGTAACGCTGGCCCTTGCAAACCGGGCAGCGCACCTGTACGTCGGGCAGGAAGTGCATTTTGACCGCCAATACGCCGGTGCCCTCGCAGCGTTCACAGCGCCCGCCGGGGGTGTTGAAGGAGAAATGACGGGCGGTCAGGCCGCGCCCACGGGCGAGCGCCTGGGCGGCGTAGGTTTCGCGAATGGCGGTGAAAACTTCGGTGTAGGTGGCGGCGTTGGAACGCGGGATGCGCCCGATGGCAGACTGGTCGATGGTGATGACCCGGTCGATGGCTTCCCAGCCTTCGATGTGATCGTGCAGCCCGGGCAGGTCACCGGCGCTGCGGGTATAACGCTGGCGGGCGGCGCGGTCGAGGATGTCGAACATCAGCGAGGATTTGCCCGACCCCGATGCGCCGGTGACGGCGGTGAGCATGCCCAGCGGGAAGCTGACGGTGATGTTTTTGAGGTTGTGCTCGCGGGCGCCGTAGATGGTCAGGTAACGTCCGTTGCCGTTGCGGCGGCGGGCGGGAACGGGCATGGCGCGCTGCCCGGAGAGATATGCGCCGGTCAGCGAGGCCGGGTTGGCGGCGATGTTGGCGGGGACGCCGGCGGCGACCACCTGACCGCCGTTGCGCCCGGCGCCCGGGCCGATATCTACCACCCAATCGGCGGCGCGCAGCATATCCAGGTCGTGCTCGATGACCAGCACGGTGTTGCCCAGGTCGCGCAGGCGGCGCAGCATGTTGACCAGCCGCTCGTTGTCGCGCGGGTGCAGCCCGATGGTCGGTTCGTCCAGCACGTATAACACCCCGGTCAGCCCCGAGCCGAGCAGTGCGGCCAGGCGCAGGCGCTGCGCTTCACCGGCCGAGAGGGTAGGCGAGGCGCGCTCGAGCGTCAGATAACCGACGCCCACATCCAGCAGGCGGTGGACGCGCTCGTGCAGGTCATCCAGGATGGGGTCGGCGATGAGATGCTCCTCGGGGGTGGCGTTGTGATCCAGTTCGTCCAGCCAGCGCGCCAGTTCGCTGAGCGGCAGCTGCGAGACCTGCACGATGGTGCGCCCGGCGACGGTTACCTGGCGCGCCTCGGGACGCAGGCGGGTGCCCTGGCAGTCGGGGCAGGGCTGGCTGATCAGAAACTCGGCCATTTTTTCGCGGTATTCGGGGTCGTGGATGTGATCGGCGTAACGGCGCAGGATGTTGGTCAACACGCCCTCGAAACGACCGCGGTGCACGGCGTTGGGCACCTCGTGATCCGGGTAGTGGCGGCGAAACTGCGGGCTTTCGACGCCGTAATACAGCAGGTCGCGCAGCGCCAGCGGATAGTCTTTGACCGGTATGGCGGGGTCAAATGCAAAGCCGTAATATTTGGCGGCGGCGGCCAGCGTTTGCGTGTAGTGTTTGATGTAGTGGATGTCCCAGCCGTACACCGCGCCGCCCTGGATGCTTTTCCCGGTGTCGATCAGCCGGTCGGCGATGGGGGTTTGCACCGCGCCGATGCCGGTGCAGGTGGGGCAGGCGCCGGCCGGTTTGTTGAAAGAGAAATGCGCCATACCGAGCTGCGGCACGGGGCTGGCGCAGTGTGGGCAGGGATAGGCGACGTTGAAATCGAAGCCGGCGCCGTCGTCGTCTTCCTCCTGCCCGACGTCCTGGGCGGGGGGAATGTCGGCGCCGCACACCGGGCAGGGGCGGTGGCCAAGACGCGCAAACAACACGCGCAGATAGGTGAAAACTTCGGTGGCGGTGCCGACGGTCGAGCGCGGGCTGCGGTTGGTCAGGTGCTGATCGACGCTGATCGATGGCGAGAGGCCCTCGATGCGTTCGACGGCGGGTTTGTTCAGATAATCGACCACCATGCCCAGCGATTCGAGGTACTGGCGCTGGCCCTCTTTGTGGATGGTATCGAATACCAGGGTCGATTTGCCCGAGCCGGACAGACCGGTGAACACGACCAGTTTGTTTTTGGGGACGGTCAGGTTGATGTTTTTGAGGTTGTGCAGGTGGGCGCCCTGGATGGTGATTTGTTCGATCATGACGGGTATTTTCCTTTCGTTTTATCTCCATTGTACAAGTGTCGTGTGCAATTGGAGAGTTTGCGAAAGGAGTTCTTTAACTGCCGCTGCTTTCCGGGGTGACGGCGGCGTCCGCATCGGATGCAGCCGTCGGGACGGCGGTGGGTTCGGGGGTGCTGCTCGGAACGGTGGTGCTGGTGGGCGCCGTGGTGCTGGTGGGGGCGGTGGTG
>CAZHTS010000018.1:0-64077 GCA_964535315.1 uncultured Anaerolineaceae bacterium | reverse complement strand
GCTGCTCGGAACGGTGGTGCTGGTGGGCGCCGTGGTGCTGGTGGGGGCGGTGGTGCTGGTGGGGGCGGTGGTGGCGGTGGCTGTGCTGGTCGATGCGCTGTCCTCGTCCGTGGCGGTAGGGGTGAGGGTGGGGGTGCTGGTGGAGGCGTCGTCCGAAACGACAATTTGCACGTAGACCGAGGAGCCAAAGAGCGTGTTGTCGGCGTTGGCCAGCTTCCAGTAGCCGGTGTAGGTGCCTTCGCTGGTCGGGGCGGTCAGGGCGACCGAAACGTTGAGCGAGGCGCCCGGCGCCACGGACTGGCTGATGGCAGTCTCGACGCCATCCATATCCTCGCCGCTGGCGAACATGATCGAATAGCTGGTGCTCCAGGTGCAGGTGCCCGAATTTTGCATTTTCCAGGTCTTGGTGAATTCCTGTCCGGGGGCCAGGATGGTTTTGTCCGGGATGGTCACGTCGCTGAGGAACAGCGAGGCGTCGCAGGCGCTGGAACTGGAAGAAGCGGCGGCGGCGGCTTTGGGCTGCGTCGCCTGCCCGGTCGGACTGGCGGCGCTGGTAGGTGCAGGCGTTGCACTGGGCGCCGGCGTGGGGGTTGGGGTGGCGGTGGCGACGGGCGGGTTGGCGGTGAGCGTCATGGCCGCGGCGGTATAGATGGCGGCCATTGAGTCTTCGTCGTCCGCGCGGCTGTCCTGTGAACAGGCGCTCAGGAGCAGTGCAGCCAATACGATTAGAGCGAGGAGATGTTTTTTCATACGTTCCTGTGGTGAGAGGGGATGAATGGATCGCGGCGGTCAGGACGTCAGCGCCGCTTTGCGGCTGAAAACGAGGTATTTGCTGGCCAAGAAGTTCCATGCCAG
This sequence comes from uncultured Anaerolineaceae bacterium, assembly GCA_964535315.1. Lineage (GTDB taxonomy): Bacteria > Chloroflexota > Anaerolineae > Anaerolineales > Anaerolineaceae > CAZHTS01. Next base: position 63,222 of record CAZHTS010000018.1, on the reverse strand, counting down.
GCTGGTTGTGGTCGCCAGGGCCAGGGTGAGGACTTCGGGCAGGGCCAGGGTGTGCAGACCGATGCTCATGCCCCAGGCGTTGAGCAGCAGCCCGACCAGATTGAAGAGCACAAAGCGCGGCAAGGCGTGTTGGACGCTGGCCTGGGAGTGGAAAGTCCAGGAGCGGTTCAGGAAAAAGCTGTTGAGCAGACCGGCGCTGTACGAGACGACCTTGGCGGCCACCGGTAGGGCGGCAAACATGCCAACCCGGCGCGTCAGCACAAAATAGATGCCCAGGTCAAGCGCAGTATTCAGCAGGCCAACCGTACCAAAACGCAGCGCCTGTTTTAAGAAAGGAACCATTTTCTCCATACGAGGGGGGCCTTTATGGATAAACTCAAAGAACCAAAACCGGGTGTTGCGATCCTGTTTCAGGATAACCACACCCGGTTTAGATTTTGTTCAGAAGTTTTTTGTATTTGGTTAAGAGGGGCGGGAGATGACGGCGGCGCTTGCTAATAACGGGAGAAATACGTCCCAGCGGTCGGGCCAGCGGCTGGCGGGGCGAGAAAGGATGACGGCCAGCAGGTCCTGGCGCGGGGCGCAAAACAAATACTGTCCACCGCGGCCCAACCCGGCGAAGACCGGCCCGTAGGGCGTGGCGCGCAGCCACCATTGATAACCGTAGCCCGCCGGGCCAGCCTGCGGCGGCAGGTGGGTCGATTCGTCCACCCAGGCCGGCGAGACGATGGCCTGGCCCTGCCATTGACCGCGGCGCAGGTATAACAGCCCCAGACGCGCCACCTCGCGCCCGCTCAGATGCAGCCCCCAGCCGCCCAGGGTGTTACCCTGCGGGTCGGCGGGCCACTGCTCCTCGGCGAGCGGGGCGATGCCCAACGGCGCAAACAGGTGTTGGTTGGCGTAGGCGCGGGCGCTGCTGCCGGCAGTACGGCCGAGGATGACAGACAGGAGGTGTGAGGCTGCGCTGCAATAGTGGAAAACGCCGATCTGGTCTGTGTGCACCGGCAGGCTGAGAATGAAGCGCGTCCAGTCCGGGCTGCGCCGCAGGCGGTCGAACATGAGCTCCAGCCCGTAGCTGCGCACGGGCCAGTTCCAACCGCAGGTCATGGTGAGCAGGTGGCGCAGGGTCAGGGGCGGGTAACGACCGGCGGTGAGCTGCGGCTGGTCGGGGAAGAAATCGGCCAGGGGTTGTTCCAGGCTCTGGAACAGGCCGTGGCGCAGGGCGATGCCGTAGAGCATGGAAATCACGCTCTTGGTGAGCGAGAAGAGATGCTGGCGGGTGTGCGGGAAGAATTGTTCCCAGACCAGCGCCCCGCGGCGCACGACCACGAAGGCGGTGACTGCGCCGGGAGGGCGGGACAGGGCTCGCCCGGCGGCGGCCAGCGCCTCGGGCGCCAGTCCCATTTCGGCGGGGGGCAGGATGGGCCATTCGGGGGTGAGGCTGGCGGCCGGCGCGTTCATGGCAGGGCGGGCAGGTAAGGCCCCAGGCGTGAGGCGGGGTTGTGACGCAGGTCGTGAGGCGTACCGGCGGCGATGATCTGGCCGCCCTGGCTGCCGCCGCCCGGCCCAAGTTCGACGATCCAGTCGCAGCGCGCCAGGGTGAGCGGGTCGTGTTCGATCACCAGCGCCGAGTTGCCCTGGCGCACCAGTTCGTCGAGCAGCCTGAGCAGGAAGGTGGTGTCGTACAGGCTGAGACCGGTGGTGGGTTCGTCGAAGATGTAGAGAATGTGGCCCTTGCGCGGCCGGCAGAGTTCGGCGGCCAGTTTGATGCGCTGCGCCTCGCCGCCGCTCAGGGTGGGCGCCGGCTGGCCGAGGAGGATATAGCCCATGCCGCTGCGCACCAGCGTTTCGAGGGTGCGGCAGACGGCGGGGAACTCGGCAAAGACCGCCAACGCTTCGGCGGCCGACAGCGAGAGTACGTCCAGGATGTTCTTGCCCCGCCAGCGGATTTGCAGCACCGCATCGTTAAAGCGCCGCCCCTGGCATTGCGGGCAGGGGTTGGTGGCAAAAAAGGCGCTGCCCAGCCAGAGGCGCTGTTTGCCGCTGCCCGAACAGGTGGGGCAGGCGCCGGCGGCGTTGAAGGAAAAATGCCCCGGCCCGTAGCCCAACGCCTGCGCTTCGGGCAGGCGGGCATACACTTTGCGGATGGTATCCCAGATGCCCAGGTAGGTGGCGGGGTTGGAGTTGTCATTGCGCCCAATGGGGCTCTGTGAGACGGCGCTGAAGCCGGCCAGGTGCTGGCAGCCTTCCAGCCGGCCGGAGAAAGGCCCGTCGCCGGGAAGTTCTTCTTCCTCTTCGTTCTCTGCCGGGTGGGCGACGGGCGGGGTGTTGAAGTGCTTTTCCAGCAGCGGGACGAGCGTTTTCATGATCAGCGAACTCTTGCCGCTGCCCGATACCCCGGCCACGCCGACCAGCGCGCCCAGCGGAATGTCGACGCTGACGGCGCACAGGTTGTGCGTGCTGACCTCTTGCAGGTGCAGGCGGGGATGGCCGGTCAGGTCGCCGGCGGGGGGGCGAGGCGGGAGCGCCTGGCGACCGGACAGGTATTGACCGCTGAGCGAGGCGGGCTCGGCCAGCAGGCCGGCGTAATCGCCCTGGTAGACGATCTGTCCGCCGGCCCGCCCGGCCAACGGGCCGATGTCGATGACGTGTTCGGCGGCGGCAATCAGGCCGGGGTCGTGTTCCACCAGGATGACGGTGTTGCCCTGAGCGCGCAGGCTGTGCAGCTGCTGCAACAGGCGGCCTTTTTCGATCTCGTGCAGCCCGACGGTGGGTTCGTCGAGAATGTAAATCAGCGAGTCCATTTGAGCGGTGACGTGACTGGCCAGAAACAATCGTTGCAGTTCTCCGCCGCTCAACGAGGGCGTCTCGCGATAGAGGGTCAGGTGGCCCAGCCCGTGACCGGCCAGGGTGTCCAGGCGCTGGCAGACTTCGCCCAGCAGGTTGCGGCCCAGCGGCGAGAGCGGCTGGTGTTGGGGCAGCCGCTGCATCCATGCGCTCAGATCGAGCAGGGTCAGTTCGCTCAACTGGCCGATGTGTTGGCCGGCCAGGGTGACCTGGCGGGCCTCTTCACCCAGGCGCGACGCCTGGCAGGCCGGGCAGGGCAGGCGCCGGATGCAGCCCTGGACGTCGCGCCCCTTGTGCAGTTTCCAGCGCAGATGGTCGAACAGGTTGTGACTGACCCGGCCATCGTGAAGCTGGAGGCCATAGAGCAGGTGTTGGCGGGCCGCCTCGGGCGCCTGAGCGTAGGGCAGGTCGGCGTATTCTTTGAGCATGCCCTTGAGCAGGTACTGGAAGGTGGACTGCGAGCCGGCGTTGTTGAGCAACTGGCGCAGCGTGGTCTCGGGGGTGGGCACCAGGCGGGTCATGTTCAGTTCGTAAAGATAGCCGCGTCCCTCGCATTGCAGGCACATGCCCGAACTGGAATTGGGCGAGAAATAGGCGCTGTGCAGCCCGGCGGCGGGCGCCTGGCAGTGGGGGCAGGGGGCGTTGGCGCGCCCCAGTGCGCCGCAGCCGGGGCAGGCGCGCTGGCCTTCGTGGACGTAGAGCATGCGCAGGAAGGTGAAGATGCCGGAGCGACTGCCCACCGTGGAGCGTGGGTTGCTCTGGCGGATGATGCCCTGCTGGACGGCGATGGTGGGCCCCAGCCCGGTGATGCGCTGGCAGCCGATGTCTTCGGCCAGGTCAGAGATCATACCGAGCGCCTGCAGGTAGCGCCGGCGGCCCTCGGCGAAGATCAGGTCGAAGGCCAGGGTGGATTTGCCCGAACCGCTGACGCCGGTCAGAACGACCAGTTTGTTCTTGGGGATGGCGACGTCGATGTCTTTGAGATTGTGCAGGCAGGCGCCGGTGATCTGGATCTGGTCGCTGGGCGAGTTCATACGACCGGCACATCCAGGGCGGCGACGGCGTGACCTGCCACGCCGTTCATGGCGGTTGCCATGCATAGTGAGTTGTAGATGGCCTCGCGCACCGTTTCGACGGCGGCTTCAAAGAAGGGGTCGAGTTGTTCGTCGCAGAGGACTTCAACCCGGCGCGTGCGGCGCTGATCCCAGCGGCGCAGGTTGGCGGCGTGGTTGGAAAAGGCGATGCAGAAATCACCGCTGCCGTGGCGCAGGCACGAGCCGGTGTAAGCCAGGCCGAGGATGCCGCGCCGCGCCAGGCGGCGTAACTGGCGTGCGTCCAGCGGGGCGTCGCAGGCCAGCACGATCATGCAAGAACCCGCCGGGGCGACGTTTTGCGGCTGGCCGGAGGGCAGGGGGCGGCCGTACAGGTTGAGCTGCCCACCGTAGTTGCTCTGCACCAGGGCGCCGATGTGATAGGGACGTTCCTCGCCGCTAACGCCGGGCGGGATGCAGCGCGAGGCGCTGCCGATGCCGCCCTTATACCCGAAGCACACCGTCCCGCAGCCGGCGCCGACGGCGCCCTCTGCCACCTCGGCGCTGCAGGCCCGGATGGCGGCCAGTGCGTGCTGTGGGCGGATGCGGCAGGCGCGGATGTCGTTGAGGAAACCGTCGTTGGTCTCGCCGACCACGACGTTGATCGAGCGGATGGCGGGCAGTTGGGCCAGATGATACTCGAGGATACCTTGCAGTACCTGCGCCACCGAAAGCGTGTTGGTCAGGCCGATCAGGCTTTCCAACTCGCCCAGTTCGTCGATCTGTTCCGAGCCGGCCAGCTTGCCGTAGCCGTTGCCGGTGGAAACGGCGCACGGGCAGCGCAGCTGAAATGGGTCGCCGGCATGAGGGCGCAGGATGGTCACCCCGGTGCGGATGTCCTGGCCTTCGATCAGGGTGTGGTGGCCGACCTGCACGCCGGGCACGTCGCTGATGGTGTTGCGCGGGCCGGGCTGGTAGCGGTCGGGGATAGGCATCCAGTCGCGGATGCGCCGGCGGGGGGCGGTGGGTGAGTTCAAGCCGTTTGCTCCTGGGCGGGGAAGAGGCTGAATTCGGCGATGATCAGGGAAAGCAGCCAGATCGAGAAGCGCATGAAGACGGTGGCGCCCATGGTGTGGCGGATGATGCCGTAGCTATCGCCGAAGAAACTGACGCCGAGCATGATCACCTCGGTGGCGTACAGCCAGGCGACGAAGATCCCCCAGCCGGTGCGCCAGCGGGTGCGGTTCTTGAGCCAGGCAAAAAGGATCAACAGGGTTTGCAGCGAGACGAGCGGCAGGACGACGCTGGATTTGGGGTGCAGCATACTGCCCAGGGTGATCAACCGGCCGCGCGTGCCGATGGGGTTTTCAAAGAAGAAGGGTTGCAGGTTCTCGCTGAAGATGTCTTCGCTGCGGTCGTAAAAGGTGTAGAAGACAAAACCGGGGTGCGAGAGCAGGAAGCTGCCATAGACGCGGGCGCCGTTGTCGTCGGCCCAGGCGATGTAATTGCTGGGGGGCATGCCGCGCGAGAGGAAGAACTCGCGGCGCAGTTCGGAACCCTTCATGTAGGAGCGGTAGAGATTGAAGAAGGACAGGCCGAAGCGGTGACTGGCCTTGTAGGTCACGTCGTGGAAGGTGTACACGCCGAGCATGGCAACGATGAGCAGGATGAGCGGCCGGAGCGGCAGTCTGCGGCGGGTGACGGGGACGATCAGCGCCGCGCCCAGGGCCAGGGCGGTTATGAGGATGGCGTACGAGTTGGTGTCGCGGATGAAGGCCCAGAAGAGCACCACCAACGCCCACAGCCCGAGCAGGATTTTGCTCCACAGCGAGATGTGTTTGCCTTCCTGGAGGATGCGGAAGATCAGCTCGATGGTGATTGCCATCAGCAGGGCGAACAATGAAAAGGCCAGCGACTCGGACATGAGCACGCTGTCCCAGTCGGCTACGGGGGGGGTGAAGGCAAAGCCCATGATGAACAGGGCGGAGAGGATGCGCACCAGCCAGGAACGCAGGCGCCGGGCGACGACCCAGGTCAGCAGGCTCCAGGAGAAGATGGCGATGATCATCTGCGCTACGGCCACGCGATCCAGACCGGGTTGCAGTTTTTTGTATTTCTGGTCGGTGTGGGCGGCGGGCTGGCTGATGACGGTCAATTCGTGCCCGCCGGCCGGGGCGAGGGCCTTAAAGAACAGCGGCAGGGTGAAAGGGCGGCGGGCAGTGAAAAATTCCCAACTGGTCAGGGGTAACTGTGAAACCTTGAGGTATGATTTCGAATCGTCGGCGCCGATGGAGAGGCGCGGGTCGGTATACAGGCTGAGACGCAGGCCGATGGAGGCCAGGATGATCAGCAGCACGACGGCAAGATCCCATTTGGAACGCAAGAATTTTAGAAAAGGGGGCAGGGTGATGGTTTTCATCGCTCGATTAAAGTTTTAATGGGTAGGTAGAGGACTGTCCAGGACGAGCAGGCAGGCCTCGTTGGGCGCCAGCGGCAGCAGCCCCGATTGTAAGGGGGCAAGCTGCGTGCGGCGGTTGGAGAGCAGCAGTTTCCAGGGGGCGCGCGCCAGTTGCGGGCCAAGCACCAGACGGCGCTTGAAGCGCCCGAAGTTGAGGGCCACCAGTACGGTTTGTTCGCTGGTCTGGCGCAGATAGGCCAGCAGCAGACGTGGTTCATAGGTCAGCGGCAGGAAGAGCCCCTGGCGCAGGGCAGGGTATTCGCGGCGCAGCTGGATCAGGCGGCGGTAGAAGTGGTAGAGCGAATTGGGGTCGGACTGTTGGGCCTGGACGTTGCGCTGCGTATAGTCGCGGTGGACGGGCAGCCAGGGTGGCGCCGGGGAGAAGCCGGCGTTGGGACTGGCGTCCCATTGCATCGGGGCGCGGCAGCCGTCGCGGCCGATGAAGAAGGGCCAGTAGCGTTTGCCGATGGGGTCACGGATCTGGCTGCGGGTGATGGGGATGTCGCGCTGGCCGATTTCTTCGCCATAATAAAGGAAGGGGGTGCCGCGTTGGGTGAGCAGGAGCATGGCGGCGACTTTGAGACGCTCGTCGTCCTCGCCCTGAGCGTAGCGGCTGGCCGAACGGGGGGTATCGTGATTGTTGAGTACGTAGGTCGGCCAGGCTTCGGGCTCGAGGGCGTGTTCCCAGCGTTGGATGGCGTGCAGAAACTGACTGGGGCGCCAGCGGCATTTGAGGAACTCGAAGTTGAAGGTGGCGTGCAGGCGGTTGGGGCCGCAGTAGTGGGCGGCGCGTTCGGGGTTGCCCAGAAAGGTTTCACCCACGGCATATTTTTCCTCGGGGCAGGCGTCCAGTAACTGGCGGATCTCGGCCAGGAGGGGCAGCATTTCGGGCTGGTCGATGTCGTAGCGGTGCTGCTGGCGGTCGAAGGCGCGCAGCCCGAAGGCGGGCGGGTTGTCGGGCAGGTCGGCGTGTTTGTAGAAGGCGTTGAAAACATCCAGGCGGAAACCATCCACGCCGCGGGCGAGCCAGAAGCGGAAGACATCCAGCAGGGCCTGGTGTGCGGCGGGGTTACGCCAGTTCAGGTCGGGCTGCTGCGGGTAGAACATGTGGAAGTAATACTGCCCGCTGGCGGGGTCAAACTGCCAGCCGCCGCCGCCAAAAACCGCCTGCCAGTTATTGGGCGGCCCGCCGTCGGGTTTGGGGTCACGCCACAGATACCAGGAGCGGTGCTCGTCGTCGCGGCTGCTGAGGGCGGCCTGAAACCAGGGGTGCTGGTCGGAGGTGTGGTTGAGCACCAGGTCGAGCACGACGTGGATGCCGCGGGCGTGGGCGGCGGCGAGCAGGCGGTCGAAGTCTGCGAGCGTGCCATACAGGGGATGGATGGCGGTGTAATCGCTGACGTCGTAGCCGAAATCCACGTCCGGCGAGGGGTAGATGGGGGAAAGCCAGATGGCGTCCACACCCAGGCCGGTGAGATAATCGAGGTGAGCGGTGATGCCGTTGAGATCGCCGACGCCGTCGCCGTTGCTATCGGCAAAGGAGCGCGGGTAGATCTGATAGATGATACCGTTTTGCCACCACGGAGAGGGGGTTGGGGTCACGTTCGGTTCCTCCTGGACTACCGTGAGCCCTATTATATCTGCTTTGGAGGCTTTTTGCGGGGCATGCAAATGATTTTGGGATAAAAAAGATGGCGCAATCAAAACCTTGCGCCCTGTGGGCTTGTATGTTAAAATAAGCACACATTACGTTGTGCAACGAAAAGTGGGCGCCCCCCACTTTTCTGCGTCATAATGGGTCGGTTTTGGAGTTGAGTAGGAATGAAAAACGAGTTTACTCTGGCTTTCAATGAAGTTTTGGAAGAAAAACAACTGCCCAAGGAAGTCATTCTAAAGGCGCTTGAGTCGGCTATGGTTTCGGCGTACCGGCGGGCGGTGAACGCTTCTAACGCTCAGCATGTGGAGGCCAAGATTGACCCCGATACAGGAAAATTGATCATCCTGGCAGAGAAGGAAGTGGTCGACTCTGTACAGGACACGCGCACTGAGGTCACCGTGGCCGAAGCGCGCCGTTATAATCCGGAAGCTGAGATTGGCATGATGGTGGTGGTGGAGAGCACGCCGCGCGACTTTGGTCGTGTGGCGGCGCAGACTGCCCGCCAGGTGATCCAGCAGCGCATCCGCGACGCCGAGCGCCAGGCGCAGATGAACTACTACGAGAAGCAACTGGGCGAGATCGTCAGCGGTGTGGTGCAGGCGGTCAACGCCCAGGGTCTGACCATCGGGTTGGAGATGAAGGCGGAAGGGAACATGCCGCGCAAGGAATTGATCCCCGGCGAGCGTTTCCGCATTCATGACCGCGTGCGTGCGCTGGTGGCGGAAGTCAAAGATGCGCCGCGCGGCCCGCAGATCATCCTTTCGCGCACTCATCGCAACTTCTTGCGCCGTTTGTTGGAAAACGAAGTGCCCGAGATTTATCACGGGGTGGTCGAAATTCGTTCGATTGCCCGCGAGCCCGGCGAGCGCGCCAAGGTGGCCGTCTCGGCCACGCAGGGCGGCATCGACCCGGTTGGGGCGTGCGTGGGGATGCGCGGTGTGCGTATCCAGGCCATTGTACGCGAACTGCACGATGAGAAGATCGATGTGATCGAGTGGAATGCCGATCCGGCGGCGTACATTGCCAAGGCCATCAGCCCGGCGCGGGTGAGCGGCGTTTACCTTAACGAGCGCGCCCCCAGTGGCAAGACCGCCACGGTGGTTGTGCCGGAAGATCAGCTCAGCCTGGCAATCGGGCGCGACGGCCAGAATGCACGTCTGGCAGCCAAGCTGACCGGCTGGCGTATCGACATCAAGAGCCTGCCTGAAGCGGCGGCGGATGCCATGTACAAGCTGCACAGCGACCCGGCCCTGCTGCAAATGGCCGAGAGTGAAAGCGCCCGGACGCATGCGGTGGAAGCTGCCCTGGCCAAGAAGGCCGAGGGCCGCCCGCTGACGCCGGAAGAATACGACCTGATGAACCAGATCGTCGATCGCGTTGAACGCCGTTTCGTCTCCCGCCAGCCGGCGGAGAAGAAGGCCGAAGAGGCGGCGATGAACGAACTGCGCAAGAGCATCCCGGCCAGCGCTTTCGATACCAATATCCTCGACAGTGGTCTACCCGAACACGTGGCCTACATTCTGCAGGAGGCCGGTTATATGACGGCCGGTGATCTGGCGGTTCAAATGAAGACCCAACCAGATGACGTATTGCGGCTGCAAGGTATCGGGCCGCGCGCCATGCAGGAGATTCGCAACCTGATGGAACGGCTGGATGCGGCGTTGGTGGCGGAGCCCGAGGCGGCGAAAGTTGTCGCCCCAGAAACAGCCGCCGTCGTTGAAGTGACTGCCCCGGCGGTAGAAGAAGCCGGCCAGGTGGAAGTTGCGGAGAATGCGGTGCTGGCAGGAGCGCAGGAAGAAGCTGCTGCGAGTGAAGACGAAGACGAAGGTGAAGAAGAAGAAGAAGGTGAAGAAGAACCTTCCTTCGATGCCTTGTTCACGTTGAAGCCGGGCGAAGTCGCGGCCGAGACCAGCGAGGAAGAAGAAGAAGACCCGGTGACGGGTAAGAAGACCGCCAAGAAGAAGAAGAAGAAGAGCAAGCACGTCGAAGTGGAGTATGACCCCGATCGCGATGTCGTCGTGGTGCACAAGAAGCACAAGCGCGGCGATGGCTGGGATTGGGGAGAATAGTTTGTTTGAGAAGAGCAGGTGACCAAGAAGACTGAGAAACGTGTCAAGCATGTACCCCAGCGCACCTGTGTCGGGTGCCGCCAGGTACTGGCCAAGCGAACGCTGATGCGCATCGTGCGCACGCCGGAAGGCGTGCGCGTGGACGCCAGCGGTAAGATGGCCGGGAGGGGCGCGTATCTGCACAATCAGCGCTCTTGCTGGGAGCGCGGCCTCAAGGGTGCCCTGGCCCATGCCTTGAAAATTGAACTGACCGATCATGACCGCGAGTATCTTGTTTCTTTCCTGCCCACATTACATGAAGAGACCGCCCCGGTTTCTGGTGAGGATGGAAGTCTTACGTAACGGATTTGTTCGGATGAACGCTTAATCTCGACCCACTGACCAGCTCATTTTGACCCCCAATGCGAAATCCCAGCAGGTGCGCATGGTGCTGATCGGTCCTGTGGTACACAGGTCGAGATGAAGGGATGTCATTTCTAGGAGGTGCGACATGAGCGACAATGGGCGAAAAACGATTGAATTACCTGGCAGCATCACGGTCCGCGAGCTGGCTCAACGCATCCAGGCCAGCCCTATTCAGATCATCAAAGTTTTGATGTCCAATGGGGTGATGGCCAATATTAACCAACAAATCGATTTCGAAACGGCTGCGGTCGTGTCGTCCGAGTTGGGATATGAAGCCACTCTGGAACAACACGAACCGGTTGAGGAAAAACAGGTTGGGGAGATTCCTCTCTGGCGGCAGTTGATCGCCGATGAGGATCCTGGCAAGCTGCTCAACCGCCCGCCGGTCGTGACTATCCTGGGGCATGTCGATCACGGTAAGACGACTCTGTTGGATGCCGTACGCCACACCAACGTGGCCGGCGGCGAGGCGGGGGGCATTACCCAGCATATCGGCGCGTATCAGGTGGAACACAAGGGGCGCATGATTACCTTCCTCGACACCCCCGGGCACGCGGCGTTTACGGCCATGCGGGCGCGTGGGGCGCAGGGCGCCGACATTGTGGTGCTGGTGGTGGCGGCAAACGATGGCGTGATGCCGCAGACGCGCGAAGCCATCAACCATGCCCGGGCGGCGCGGGTGCCGATCATTGTGGCTTTGAACAAAATCGACCGTCCGGACGCCAACCCGGACTTCGTCAAGCGCCAGCTGGCCGAAGTGGGGCTGGTGCCGGACGAATGGGAAGGCAACACGCTGATTGTCCCGGTTTCGGCCAAACAACGCATGGGTTTGGAAGATTTGCTTGAGGCTATCTTGCTGGTGGCCGATAGCACCGAGATCAAGGCCAATCCGAACGGGCGGGTGATCGGTACGGTGATTGAGGCCGAACTGGATCGCGCCAAAGGCGTATTTGCCACGTTGCTGGTGCAAAATGGTACGCTGCAACTGGGGGATGTGGTCGTGGCAGGGACGGCCTACGGCCGTCTTCGAGCGATGTTCGATTATCGTGGGCGTAAATTGCGCAAGGCCGAGCCTTCTACGCCGGTGGCGGTGATGGGCTTGAGCGAGGTACCGGCAGCGGGTGATCTGTTCCAGGTCTTCCCCAGCGACCGTGAGGCGCGCCAGTATATCGAGGCGCACAAGCAAAAGGCGCAGGTGCAGAGCGATGCGACGCCCAAGGCGACGCTCGAACAACTGTTTGAGCGTTTCCAATCTGGCGAGCTGCGTGAATTGCGCCTGGTGATCAAGGCCGACGTACAGGGCTCGCTGGAGCCGATCGTGCTCTCGCTGAACGATCTCAACAAGGAAGGCGAGATCAAGGTCAACGTGCTGCACTCCGAGACCGGCAACATCACCGAAAGCGATGTGATGCTGGCGGCAGCTTCCAAGGCGATTGTGATCGGCTTCAACGTTCAGGCCGACAGCGCTGCCCGCCGTTTGGCGGAGGCAGAAGGGGTTTCCATCCGCCTGTACAACATCATCTACCGCCTGACCGAGGATATCGAGAAGGCGCTCAAAGGGATGCTCAAACCTGAGTTCCAGGAAGTGGTGATCGGGCGAGCCGAAGTGCTGGCGCTGTTCCGCGTTTCTAAGGTTGGCAATATTGCCGGCTGCCGGGTGGTGCAGGGCGAGTTGCGCCGCAATGGGCGCATGCGCGTGCTGCGTGGGGGGCAGACGGTTTTTAGCGGCGAGGTGGCCTCGCTCAAACATGAGAAGGACGACGTGCGTGAGGTCCGCCAGGGCTATGATTGCGGCGTGTCGTTGAAGAACTACAACGAAATTACGGTCGGCGATACCCTGGAATGTTATATCCTGGAGCGCACGTCGGATTAACCAGCGGTTTTATTCTGGTAAGGGTTGAAAGATGCCGTCAAAATTAAGATTGCAACGCATTGCGGATCGCATGCGACAGGAATTATCCGAGATGATCGTAAAAGAGGTACAGGATCCTCGTCTGGAGGGTATCTCGATTACGGATGTAAAGGTCGATCGTGAACTGGCGTACGCGGATGTGTACGTCTCGGCGGTGGAAGGGCACGAACGTATGGCAGAGGTGATGGCCGGCCTGGAAAGGGCGACGGGCTTTTTCCGCCATGCGCTGGCAGAGCGGATCGAGCTGCGCTCGTTCCCGCGCCTGCGTTTCCACTGGGATCCAACGCCGGAGCGCGCCGATCATATTGAACGTTTGCTGGCGCAATTGCGCCAGGAAAACACCCCGGACGAGGTACAGGACGACAATGGGTGACGCCGTTCACGCCGCCATCGGTCAACTGTTTCAGCGGGCGCAGCGTATCCTGTTGGTGTCGCACATTCGCCCGGATGGAGACGCGGTCGGGTCCCTGGTTGGCCTGGGATTGTCGCTCCAGACGCTGGGCAAGGACGTGCAAATGACGCTGGCGGATGGCGTGCCGATCAGTTTTCGCCATCTGGTGGGCAGCAATCAGGTAATGCGGCGGCCGCGCGGGCCGGTGGATCTGTCGGTGGTGTTAGACTGTTCCGATTTACAACGTACCGGTGGGGTGTTCAATCCCGGTGAAGTGCCGGGCTTGAACATCGACCATCATATCACCAATCTCAATTTCGCCCGGGTCAATCTGGTGCTGCCAGAGGCGGTGGCGACTTCGGCGATTCTGGCGGAGTATCTACCGCGCTGGAACCTGCCGATTAACGAGGCGGTGGCGCGGGCATTGCTGACCGGGCTGGTGAGCGATACGATCGGTTTTCGCACGCCGAATGTGACGCCGCACACGCTGCGGCTGGCGGCGATGTTGGTCGAACATGGCGCCAACCTGGCGGATCTGTATAATCGGGCGCTGGTACGGCGTTCGTTCGAGGCGGCGCGCTATTGGGGGGCGGGTTTACAGAGCCTGCAACGCGAGGGCCGCATGGTATGGGGCACCCTGACGCTGGAAGATCGTTCCCGGGTGGCTTATCCTGGCAACGATGACGCCGACCTGGTGAATATGCTGGCAACCATCGACGAGTGCGATGTGTGTGTGTTAATGATCGAACAGCGCGATAATAAAGTTAAGGTAAGTTGGCGGGCGCAACCGGGTATCGATGTTTCCCAAATTGCGTTACAATTTGGGGGAGGCGGTCATCCGGCGGCGGCGGGCGCCGAGTTGTCGGGTGAACTAATGGAAGTACGCCAGCGAGTGCTGGATGCCACGCGTACACTTATTGAAACTTCGAACGGCAAAAATGGGAAAAAATCTACTTGAGCAACCTGTTGATGCACGGACGGGGAGATGAAAAATGGAAGATAGCAGCTTTGATATTAAGAATGCCATCTCTGGGGTGTTGGTCGTCGATAAACCCGTTGGCCTGACCTCCCACGATGTGGTGCAAATCGTCCGCAAAGGGACGAACATCCGGCGCGCCGGACATACCGGTACCCTTGATCCGCGCGCTTCGGGTGTGTTGGTGATCCTGATTGGCCCGGCGGTGCGCCTGAGCGAATACGTTTCGGCCTCGGATAAGCGTTATCAGGCGGTGGTGCGTTTGGGCGCCACCACGGATACGTACGATGCGGATGGCCGCGTGACCAGTTCGGGTCCGGTGGATGTGAGCGAGGAGCAATTCGAGACGGCGCTCAAACAGTTCATCGGCGAGATCGAACAGGTGCCGCCGCCGTACTCGGCGGTGAAGGTGAAAGGGCGCAAGGCCTACGAGATGGCGCGCGAGGGCGAGGAAGTGGATTTGCAGCCGCGCAAGATCCAGGTTTACAACCTGGAACTGTTGGAATGGGCGCTGCCGGAAGCGGTCATCGACGTGTACTGCTCTTCGGGGACGTATGTCCGTTCGCTGGCGCACGATCTGGGCGAGGCGCTGGGCTGTGGGGCGCACCTGGTGGGGCTGCGCCGTACCAAGAGCGGACGTTTCACCCTGCGGGATGCTGTACCGCTGCGCAAGCTGCGCGAGGCGTTCGAGAACGGCAACTGGTATCAGTATCTGATCCCGGCGGCCGAAGCGCTTTCGGACTGGCAGGCCATCGAACTGACCCACGAACAGGTGGAGAGCGTCCGCCACGGGCATCGTGTCCCGGGTGAGGCCGGCAAGGGCAACTGGGCGCGCGGTATCAGCGAGCAGGGCGAACTGGTGGCGCTGCTCGAGTTTGACCCCGAAGCCAACGAATGGCAGCCCCGTAAGGTGTTCTTCTCCTGATGCCACACGATACCTCCCTGGACGAGCTGCACCTGGAAAGCTCCTGGTGCACGATTGGTTCGTTTGACGGCGTCCACCGGGGGCACCAGACACTGATCGCACAGTTCGTCGAGGGCGCCCACCAGGTGGGCGTACCGGCGGTGGTGGTGACTTTCTTTCCTCACCCGGTGCGGGTGGTGCGCGGCCTGCAGGGGCCGATCTACCTGAACACGCCCGACGAACGCGCCGCTTTGCTGCTGGCGATGGGTGTCGACCGGGTGGTGACGCTGACTTTTGACGAGCAATTGGCGGCGCTGTCGGCCGAGGATTTCATGAGCCGGCTGGTCACCCACCTGGGCCTGCGCTGCCTGTGGGTGGGGCATGACTTTGCCCTGGGACGCGGGCGTAAAGGGGATGTGGCCGCCCTGCGCCGCCTGGGAATGGAACTGAATTATCAGGTGCGGGTGGTCATGCCGGTGGTGCGCGGCGGCGAGGTGGTTTCCTCCAGCCAGGTGCGGGCGCTGATCCAGCAAGGCGCCATCAGCCAGGCCAACGATCTGCTGGGGCGCCCCTACAGCGTCAGCGGTGAAGTGGTGCGCGGCAATGGGCGTGGGCATACCCTGGGCTTCCCGACCGCCAACCTGGCGGTGTGGCCGGAGCGGGTGCTGCCGGTAGGCGGCGTCTACGCCACCTGGGCGCAAATCGGCGAGCTGCGCTGCCCGGCGGTGACCAACATCGGCCAGCGGCCGACGTTTGAGACCGCGCCGGTGGAGAGCCGGGTCGAAACCTATCTATTGGATTTTAATCGGGATGTATACGGGCAGACCGTCCGCCTGGAATTCATCGAGATGCTGCGTCGCGAGGAGCGCTTTGCTTCGCCGGAGGCGTTGATCCAACAGATCACCCGCGATGCCCACCGGACGCGCGGGGTGTTGGGCGATGCCGGCTGAGCGTCAGGTCTATTTGCTCGACCCGCAGGCGCTGGATGCAGAAACGATTGCGGTCACCTTTGCCAAGACCTCACGCACGGCGCAGTCTTTCCGCGAGATTGCGGCCGAACTGACGGCGGAAAAGAGCGCCGAATTTCACGAAAAGTGGGTGGTGGGATACGGGCATGCCTCGGTCGCCGAGCATGCCGTGTTACATATCGCCGTAGAGAATATCTCGCGCCTGGCGGTGGAGACGTTGGAGTCGAACCGCCTGGCTTCGTATACCGAGAAGTCCACGCGCTACCAGAAATGGAGCGCTCAGGAGTTCTTCACCCCGCCCGAACTGGAGGAACATCCCCTGCTGGCGGTGTATCAGAACGCCTGCCGGCAGTTGATGCAGACCTATCTGGAGGCGCTGCCGGCGGTGCGCGCCGTGGTGCAGGCCGATCTGCCGCGCCAGGCCGGTGAGAGTGAGGCGGGTTGGGAGCGGCGCATCCGCAGCGAGTATGTGGACGTGTGTCGTTTCTTGCTGCCGGCCGCTTCGCTGGCCAACGTGGGGGTGACGATCAACGCCCGGGCGTTGGAACACGCCATTGCCAAGCTGTTGTCTTCACCGCTGGGTGAGGTGCGCGCCCTGGGCGCCGACATCAAACGTGTGGCGCAGGCGGCGGTTCCCACCCTGGTCAAGTACGCCGATGCCATACCTTACCTTGAGCACAGCCGCGGGGAACTGACGCACACGGCGCAGCAGCTGGGCGCGGCGCAGCCCACCGGTGATTGGCTGCGCCTGGTGGCGGCGGACGAGGCGGGCGAGGCGCGCATCCTGGCCGCCGGATTGTATCGCTTTGGCGGCATGCCCTACGAACAGGCGCTGGCAGCCGTGCAGGCCGCCGGCCTGGAAGAACGCCGCCGGCTGGCGGCGCAGTTGTTGGGCGGGCGCGGGCGCTTCGATATTCCGCTGCGCGAGCTGGAATACGCCAGCTTTACCTTTGACGTGCTGCTGGATCAGGGCGCTTATTTTGAGGTGAAACGCCATCGCATGATGACGCAGACGCCGCAGGCGCTGGGCACGCGCCTGGGCTATTGTTTGCCGGCGCGTATGCGCCGGGCCGGTATGGAAGGCCCCTACCGGGCGGCCATGTCGGCCGCCGGTGAGGCCTACGAGGCGCTGGCGGCCTTTGACCCCGAGGTGGCGGCCTATGTGACGCCCAACGGTTATAACCGCCGGCTGTTGTTGCAGTGTAATTTGCGCAGCGCACTGCATTTTATCGCCCTGCGCAGCGCGCCCAACGCCCATTTTTCGGTGCGGCGGGTGGCGCGACGTATGGCAGAGATGATCCAGACGGCTATGCCGGTGCTGGGTGATTACATCCGCTTGGCGCCGGGCGAGAGCTGGCAGGACGTCGAGCGTACCCATTTTGCGGAAACCTGCATAGTTAAATAAGGAGGGTGGCATGAAGAATCCATTCTGGAATCGAGACGAACGGCGGTTGCGCGCCCTGTGGCGCCTGATCGGTCAGATCCTGGCCCTGCTGCTGGTCAGCCTGGTTTTGAACCTGCTGCTGGGGTTAGGGCTGATGTTGATCAGCCTGTTGATTAACGCATTGCGCGGCGATACGATGGCGCTCCCGCTGGAGCAGTTGGCTGTGTTTACGAATAGCCCGTGGATGACGCCCGTCAATGGGCTGCTCACGTTGGCCGGGATCGTGTTCAGCGTGTGGCTGGCAGGCCGGTTTTTGGATCGCCGGCCGATGGCCGACTTTGGCTTTCATTTCGGGCGGCGTTGGTTTACCGACCTGGGGTTTGGGCTGGCGCTGGGGGCGGTGTTAATGCTGTTCATCTTCCTGGTTGAGTGGGTGATGGGCTGGATCGTGGTCGATGCTTTCTGGTATGCCCCCAACCCCGAGCAGAATTCGTTTGCGCTGGGGATTTCCCAGGCCGTGATTATGTTTATCTGCGTGGGCATTTATGAGGAACTGTTCTCGCGCGGTTACCAGTTGCGCAACCTGGCCGAGGGACTGCGGTTGGGGCCGGTTGGGCCGCGGGCGGCGCTGCTGTTGGGTTACGTCCTTTCCTCGTCGGTCTTTGGGGTGCTGCACATGGGCAACCCCAACGCCAGCGCAATCAGCACGCTGAACCTGATTGTGGCCGGGTTGTTCCTGGGGCTGGGGTACCTGCTGACCGGTGAACTGGCCATCTCGATCGGGCTGCACATCACCTGGAATTTTTTCCAGGGCAACGTGTTTGGTTTCCCGGTGAGCGGCACGGAGGCCGGGGCGACCTTCATCCACATCCAGCAGGGTGGGCCGGAAGTGTGGACGGGCGGGGCCTTTGGCCCGGAGGCAGGTTTAATCGGGCTGGCGGCGATTGCGCTGGGCTGCGCCCTGACGGTGGCCTGGGTGCGCTGGCAGCATGGCGCGGCGACCCTCCAGGATCGTCTGGCGTGTTACCCGGTCCGGCAGGCGGAGACCCCTGCGCTGGCTGCTCAGGAAACGCCGCTGCCGGCGGCGGACAACAGCGACTGAATCTCGCTTACGGTTGCGTCCTGTAGCCCTTCTTCATCGTACCAGCGGGTCATTTCGGCCACGAAGGCTTTGTTGAGCGGGCGCAGACGGGCGCGCTTTTCTTCATCCGAGAGGGCGGGGTCGCTGCGGATGGCTTGCATTTCAGGGTGAGCGGCTTTCCAGGCGCTCACCTTTTCGTGCGCCAGGCGCGAACGCTCCACCCACACGCCCAGTTGGACGAAGTTTTCGTCCAGGAAAGAAAACACAGGGATGTTGGCGATGCCCTGCGTTTCGAAACGGCTTTTCAGTTCGGGCGACTGGCTGCGGACGAAGATGCGGCAGCCGGCGGCGGGCAGGGCGGCCAGGATGTGCCAGAGGATGGGCAGGCTCATCAGGCTGTCGCTGCACCAGTCTTCGGTCATGACCAGGACGTGGGCAGGGGCAACGGGCGGGCGCTGAAAGAAGGCCGCCTGGGCAGGCGAGAGGCGCAGGCGCTGGATGCGGGCCTGCATCTCGGCCTGGTTGCGGGTCATGGCCGCCAGGAAATCTGCGGGGGTGCGCCCCTGGTTCCATTCGTCGGGTGTGATCGGGATGAACATGGGTATGGGCCTCCAGGATTTTTTTACGCCTTGCCGATCAGGGCCTTGAAAAACAGTCCCATTTTGAAGGGCTGGCCGGAAAGCAGGTATTGGGCGCGGAACATGCCGGCTACGGCGCGGATGGCGAGCAAGGCGGTGACCAGCAGCAGGACGGCGGCCAGCAGCGGCTGCCAGAAGGGCACCGGGCCGGCGGCCAGGCGGGTCATCATCGTCACCGGTGCGGTGAGCGGGAAGAGGCTGAGCGTGACCGCCAGGGCGCCGTTGGGCTGCTGCACCAGGACGCTGATGAGCAGGATGGGAATGAACATGGGGATGAGCAGCAGGGTGCTGATCTGGGCGCCCTCGCGCATGTTGGGCACCAGGGCGCCGGCCCCGGCCATCAGGCTGGCGTAGAGCGCATAGCCGAGGATGAAAAACACCACGCCCCAGGCCAGGATGCTGACCGGAAGCTGGAAAGCCTCGGGCAGTGCGAAGGCCTGCCCGCTCAGACCCAGCAGCAGATAACCGGAACCGCTCCACACCACCGTCTGGAGCAGGCCGACCAGCCCCAACGAGACGATTTTGCCGGCCAGCATTTGCAGCGGGGTGATCGAGGTGAGCAGCACTTCCAGGACGCGGTTTTGCTTCTCGGCGGTGATGTCGTTGAGCATCAGGCTGGAAGATTCGAGGATGACGAAGTAAAACAGCAGCATGACGGCGTAGGGCAGCATGAAGGTCATCAGGTCGTCGCGCTCGCGCTGCGGCTGGGGGTTGAGGTAAACGCGCTCCAGTTCGAGCGGGTGCAGGTAGCGTTCGGCGCGCAAACGGTCGCCTTGCAGCAGATTGAAGGTGATGGCGTCGCGCAGATTTTGCGATTGGATGGCGCCGGTCAGCGGGTTGTAATCAGGGCGTACGTTGATCAGCAGCCCTTCCTGTTGGTAGTCGGCGGGGATGATGTAGTAACTGGTGATTTCGCCGCGCAGCAGAGCCGCCTCGGCGGCGGCTTCGTCGGGGTAGGGGCGGAGGAGTTGTTCCTTTTGCCAGGGGGGCAGGGTGCGCAGCAGCCCGCCGGGGTCGATGTAGCCCTCCGGAACGGGTTTGCTGCTGGGGATGAACAACTCTTCGATCGGCTCGATCTTGTTGTCCTTTTGCAAGGCCGAGAGACCCAGGACGAGGGCAAACGAGATGCTCGGCAGCAGGAAGAGCGTGATGAGAAAAGAACGCCGCAGAACGGTGGTGGCAAATTCGTGTTTAAAGACCAGCCAGATTTTGGACATGGCGATGCTCCTAGCTGGAATGGCGGAAGAGTTCGCGCCACGAGAGGCTTTTGCCGTAGCGCAGCATGCCGCGCCGGAAGGCGCGGGCGGCCAACCAGAGCGAGCCGGCGGCGCACAGGAACAACAGCCCCAGGTTGAGCGTTACTTCCCAGGCCGGCAGGGTGGCGAAGCCGGCGCGCAGCGGCAGGGTGACCGGAGCGGTGAGCGGAAAAAAGCTCAGGATGGTGGCCAGGGTGCCGGTGGGGTTGGTGATGATGGCGGTCACCACCCAGAACGGGGCGGAGATGGGCAGGGTGAAGATGGCGGCAATTTGCTGCGCCTCGCGGCTTTCGGCGGCGGTGGCGCCAATGGCGGCCATCAAGGCGGCGACCATGATAAACGAGGGGATAAGGGTCAGCATCATGAGCGCCAGATATTGCGCTTCGACGTGCAGCATCTGGTCGGGCAGCAGGCTGCCGACCAGCAGCAGCGGGATGCCGGCCATCAGCCCCCATACCAATAGCTGGGTCAGACCGACGCTCAAGTTGCCGGTGATCTTGCCGGTCATCAACTGGCCGGGTGAGACCGAGGTCACCAGAATCTCCATGGTGCGATTTTCTTTTTCCTCGACCACGGCCTGGAGCAGATAACTGCCGCTGGTATTAATGGCCAGGATGAACAATATACCCGAGACGATGGGCAGCATCAGGTTGAGCCAGTTGTCGAGCGAGAACTGGCGGGTCTTATCCAGCGAGCGGACGATCATGTTGTTGCCGGTCAGCAGCCGGCGGGTGACGGCCTCGGGCTGCCCGATGAGCAGGTTGGTCTGGATGAACTGGCGGAAGGTGAGCTCGGCGTTGTTGGCGGGTGGCTGCATGGCCAACAACCGTACCTGCCCGGTTTGCGGGTAGTCGGCGGCCAGAATGTAGCAGGCCTGGATCTGTCCGTTTTGCAACGCCTGGCGGGCGGCGTCCTCGTCTTCGTAGCGCAAAATCTCAACCGGCGGGAAGAGTTCGTATTCATAGGACGGCGGGGCCGGGTTGACCAGCCAGCCGGAGCGATCGATGTAGGCGATGGGGGTGGGGTCGTACTGGATCCACACGCTGATCAGCATGGCGCCGATGGCAAGCAGCCCGACCAGCGGTACGCTCAGTACCGCCAGTAGAAAGCGTTTGCGCAGGACGTGAAAGGTATACTCGTTGGCGAAGATCAACCAGATCTTCTTCATGCGCTCTCTCCGCTGCCCTGGACGACCTGGATGAAGATTTCGTCCAGGGTGGGGATGGCGATCTCGAACTGTTCGATGAGTACGCCCTGATCCAGGAGGTAGCGCAGCACTTCCTGCGGGCTGCCGCCGGCGTCCAGGCGCAGGCGCTGTTTCCCGTTGACCGCCTGGCGTTCGATCACGGCGGGGATGTGTTCGGGCAGATCGTTCTGAGCGTGGACCAGCACTTCTTTGCCGGCGAAGCGGCGGCGGATTTCGTGCAGGGCGCCGTAGAGCATCACCTGTCCGTGGTTGATCAGTACCAGCCGGTCGCACAGTTCTTCCACCTGATGCATCTGGTGGGTGCACATCACCACGGTTACGCCGCGGGCGCGCTCCTCGCGCAGCAGGTCTTTGACCATCTGGGTGTTGACCGGGTCGAGGGCGCTGAAGGGTTCGTCGATGATGAGCAGTTCGGGGCGGTGGATGAGGGTGGCGATCAACTGCGCCTTTTGCTGCATGCCTTTGGAGAGTTCCTTGAGTTTGCTGCGCCGGTTGGCGGCGAGATCGAAACGTTCGAGGTATTCGCCCAAACGGCGGCTGGCTTCGGCGTGGCTGAGACCCTTGAGGGTGGCCAGGTAGGTCAGGCAGCGTTCGAGGGTGATTTCCTGGTACAGGCCGCGTTCTTCGGGCAGGTAGCCGATGCGTTCTTTCTTGGCCTCGTCCATCGCTCCACCCAGGATGGAGACGGAGCCCTGGTCGGGTTTGAAGATGTCCAGGGTGATGCGGATGGTGGTGGTCTTGCCGGCGCCGTTGGGCCCCAACAGGCCGAAAATTTCTCCAGGTTCGACGGCAAAGGATACGTCGTCGACGGCGCGGTGCGCGCCAAAGGTTTTGGTAATGTGCTCGACGTTGATGGTGGACATAGGTTCATTATAACAAATGTTGGCGACCGGGTTGGGATGGGGCGGCGCGCCAAAAACTTAACGCCTGGGCGCAAAGGTGCAGAGACGCTATTCTATGAACAAGGGCCCCTCAATATCATTTGAGGGGCCCTTGTCAATTCCGGGAGTTTGCAGGTTAGCCGTGCTGCACTTTAGCTCCGGCCATGAGCAGGCCAAGCTGCTCGCGGGTGGCCTGGGCGGTGGGCAGGGTGTCGACAATCTCGCCGTGGTACATGACGGCGATGCGGTCGGAAAGCGCCATGATCTCGTCCAGTTCGGCCGAAATCAGGAGCACACCAATGCCCTCGTCGCGCATTTTGATGATCTGTTTGTGGATGTATTCGATCGAACCCACGTCCAGACCGCGGGTCGGCTGGTTGGCGATGAGCAGCTTGATCGGGCGGGAGAGCTCGCGGGCCACGATCACCTTTTGCTGGTTGCCGCCCGAGAGTTTGGAGGCGGACACAAAGGGGCTGGGGGTGCGCACGTCGAATTGTTGGATCAGCTTGCGGGCGTTATCCTCGACGGCGTCTTCCTGGCGCACCCCGCGTTGGGCAAAGGGCGCAATGTAATAGGTGCACAGCACCATGTTGTCGGTGATTGGGTAGCTGAGCACCAGGCCGTGTTTCTGGCGATCTTCGGGGATGTGCGCCAGGCCGTTTTCCACCAGTTCACGCGGCGGGCGGTTGGTCTGGACGACGCCGGCAATGCTGATCTTGCCGCTGCGGGCGTGACGCAAACCGGTGAGCGCCTCGGCCAGTTCGGTCTGTCCGTTGCCCTGAACGCCGGCGATGCCGAGGATTTCCCCGGCGCGCACGTTGAAATTGACGCCGCGCACCGTCTCGACGCCGCGGTTATCGTAAACGTGCAAATCTTCGACGGCCAGTACGTCTTCTTTGGGCTGGGCTTCGGCCTTTTCAACGGTGAGGATGACGTTGCGCCCGACCATCATGTTGGCCAGGTGGGTCTCGTTGGTTTCGGTCGGTGTGGTGCTGCCGACCACCTTGCCGGCGCGCATGACGGTGATGCGATCTGAGACGGCCAGCACTTCTTTGAGTTTATGAGTGATGAAGATGATCGAGACGCCCTGCTCGGTCAGGTTACGCATGATGCGGATCAGGTCATCCACTTCCTGCGGGGTGAGTACGGCGGTCGGTTCGTCCAGAATGAGGATTTCGGCCTTGCGGTAGAGCGCCTTGACGATTTCGACGCGCTGCTGGATGCCGACGGGCAGTTCCTGGACGATGGCGGTCGGGTCGACGTCCAGGCCGTATTTGTGCGACAGTTCGCGCACCTCGCGCTCCACGCTGCGCCGGTCGAGGGCCAACCCGCGGCTGGTTTCGGCGCCGAGCATGATGTTTTCGGCCACGGTGAAGACGGGAATGAGCATGAAGTGTTGGTGCACCATGCCGATGCCATTGGCGATGGCGTCGTTGGGCGATCCCATCTGGACTTCACGGCCATTGACGATGATCTGACCTTCGTCCGGGCGATACAGGCCATACAGGACGTTCATCAGGGTGGATTTGCCGGCGCCGTTTTCTCCAAGCAGGGCGTGAATTTCGCCTTTGTGCAGATCGAGGTTGACCTGATCGTTGGCCAGAACGCCCGGGAATTTCTTGACGATGCCTTTTGCTTCTAGAACGGTAGTCATAGTTCCTCCATCAACAGGCCCGGGCTATTTCTCGTAGGCGACGCCATCGGCGGCCGGGGCGGTGGTCTTGCCAACCACGCCGGTCAGGATGAGCATGGTCAGGATATAGGGTACGAGGCCGACCACGTACGATTGGGAAAGGAACGCCCACTGCTGGGGGATGAATTCGCGGAATTGTTGCAGGTTGATCTGCATGGCCTGGGCAGCGCCGAATACCAGCGCAGCGGCCCAGGCGCCGATGGGCGTCCAGTTGCCAAAGATCATGGCGGCCAGGGCGATAAAGCCACGGCCGTTGGTCATGAGCGGTTCGAAGGAAGGCACCGATTCAAGGGTGAAGTAGGCCCCGGCCAGACCGGCGAGGGCGCCACCGATGAGCACGTTGATGTAGCGCATGCGGTTGACGTTGATGCCGACCGTATCGGCGGCGCGCGGGTGCTCGCCGACGGCGCGGGTGCGCAGGCCGAAGCGGGTGTTGAAGAGCACGAAACTGGCGGCAAAGACCAGGATGATGGTCAACAATTCGATGGGCTGCGGTTCGAAAATCTTGCCAATCACGGGAATATCGGCCAGCAGCGGGATGTGGATGCGGGGCAGGACGCCGGGGGCATGCGGAATCTGGCCGCCGAACATGCTGCTCTTTTCAAAGAAGAGCTGGCGGTTGAGGAAGCCGGTGATGCCGATGGCAAGGATGTTGATGACCGTGCCGCCGATGACCTGATCGACCTTGAAGGTGATCGAGAGCACAGCGTGCAGCAGGCTCATCAGCACACCGCTGAGGATGGCGATGAATACACCGATGAGCAGGCTGGGTTCAGCCGCCACTTTCAGAATGGTGTTCATGTAAATGGCGCCAAACCAGCCGAAGAAGGCGGCGGTCAACATGGTGCCTTCGATACCGATGTTGACCACGCCGGCGCGTTCGCAGAACACGCCGCACAACGCCCCGAGGGTCAGCGGGGTGGCGACCGAAATGGTGGTGGCGATCATCGAAGAAATGATGATGCCCGGAGAAACCTGGGCTCCGCCCACGATGACGACCCCGGCAAAGAGGACGACGATAATCAGGGCAATAAAGGCATAACGACGCAGGTCCATAAGTTCTGCCTCCTAACCGCCCCACCCACGGGTGAGGACGACACGTTCCTCACTGGCGCGGATGCGGTAAATGAAGCGGATGATGGCATCGGCAGCGATAAAGAGCAGGATGAGCGCCTGAATGACCGAGATGACATCCGTCGGGATTTGGGTGAGGAATTGCATGCGGGTGGCGCCGTTGCGCATGGCCGCAAAGAGAATGGCCGCCAGCACTACGCCCAATGGGTGATTCTTGCCGAGCAGGGCGATGGCGATGGCATCGAAGCCATAACCGACCGAGAAACCCAATTCGTGGCGATAGTTGAGGCCGGTGACCTCGATGGCTCCGGCCAGACCGGCCAGGACGCCGGAGAGCGTCATGGTGACGACGATGGTGCGCTGCACGTTGATGCCGGCGTAACGGGCGGCGTCGGGGTTGCTGCCGGCGGTGCGGATTTCAAAACCCAGGGTGGTCTTCCACAGCAGCCACCAGATGAGGGCGGCGACCAGCAGGGCGAAGATGAAACCCCAGTGCAGGCGCAGCCCGGTGAAGATGGCCGGGATGCGGGCGCTTTCGGCGATCTTGGGCGTACGGGCGATGACGTTGAGCGGGTTGGGGTCTTTCAGCGGCCCATTGAGCAGGAAGCTGGTCAGGTTGAGGGCGATGTAGTTCATCATGATGGTATTGATGACTTCATGGCCGCCAAAACGGGCCTTTAACCAGCCGGGGATGGCGCCCCACAAGCCACCGGCGAGCATGCCAGCCAGGATGGTGAGCGGCAGGTGGACGATGGCGGGTAGATTGAAGCCCAGGATCTGCGGCACGGCGTAGCCGAACCAGGCGGCGGCGACGGCGCCAAACGCCAGCTGACCTTCGGCGCCGATGTTGAACAGGCCGCCCTTGAAACCCAGGGCGACGGCCAGGCCGGCAAAGATATACGGGGTGCACCATACAAACGTTTCACTCCACGCCCGCTGCGAACCGAAAGCGCCCTCCAGCAGGCCCTTATAGGCCGCAAACGGGTCGCCGCCGGCCAGGGCAATGACGATGCCGCCGATGATCACCGAGGTGAACACGGCCAGGATGGGAATGATCATCTGTTGTAAGAGGGAGGAGAGTTTGCTGCTGGTGCTTCGCTTGGCGGGGGTTGGATTGGGCTGTTGATTGGTTTCCATTGGCAGCTCCACAGGTCATATTTATGAAAATGGGGAAAGAGAGTGGTGAACTCCCTTTCCCCGAAGGTTACATCTTCAGAAACTACTGGGGTTTGGTGGGCGGAACGTTGGTCTTGATCGATCCGTCCTTCAGGCCCTTGGCGATCTCTTCCATCTTGGCCTTGACTTCGGCGGGCACTTTGCCGTCCAGGTCATGGAACGGGGCGTAGCCGGCTTCGCCGACGTAATTGCCAGCGGGGAACTTGCCTTCCTTGGCCATCTTGATCAGATCGAAGGTGCCGGGGGTGAGCAGTTTCATGGCGCTGGAGAGCAGCACCTTCTGCGCTTCGGGCACGGTGTAGTACTGATCGGTGTCGACGCCGATGGCGTAGACGGGTTTGTCGGCGGTGCTCTTTTCGGCGACGCCCAACAGTGCGCCATTGCCGGTCTTGCCGCCGGCGCCGAAGACGACATCCACACCCTTGTCGATCATCGAAATGGCGGTGGTCTTACCCCATTCGGGATCGATGAAGGTCTTGTCCAGGCCGACATCATTGTGGTAGACGACGTTGACTTCCACCTTGGGGTCGATGTAGGCAGCACCGGCCTTGAAGCCTTCACCAAACCGCCAGACGGGCGGAACGGCGTCGGTCGCCAGGGCAGCGCCAACTTTCTTGCTCTTGGTCATCTGAGCGGCCAGGGCGCCAACCAGGAAGCCGGCGTTGTCTTCGGGGAAGATCAGGCCAGCGACGTTGGCAAGCGCCTCGCCCTGGAACTGGTCGACACCGATGAACTTGACATCGGGGTACTGCTTGGCGGCTTCGAGGGTGGCCTCACCCAGAGCGAAACCAACGGTGACGATCACGTCGAACTTGGCTTCGGCGAAGGTACCAATGTTCTTCATGTAGTCCTTGGGATCGGTGGTTTCGATGTATTGAACCACGGCGCCCAGGTCTTTCTCGGCCTGCTTGACGCCTTCCCAGGTCGACTGGTTGAAGGACTTGTCGTCGATCTTGCCAACGTCGGTTACCAGACCCACGCACAGAACCTCGGGCTTGGCGCAATCGGCGTTGGTGGCGGCTTCGGGCGCCTTGGTGGGCTCAACGGGGGCCGCAGTCGGTTCGGGGGCCTTGGTGGGCTCAGCCGGCTTCTGCTCGGGGGCCTTGGTCGGCTCGGCAGGTTTCTGCTCGGGGGCCGGCGTAGCGGCCGGGGCGCAGGCAGCCAGGATCATGGAAGCCAGCACCAAAATGGCCAAAACAGAGTAGAGCTTCTTGGACATTGACTTTCTCCTCCTAGAGAGATAGTGTCTGGTGGTTGGCGATAAAGGGTTTTGTGCTCAGGCACAATTGTTCCAACCACCCTGACTAAGTATACCCGCAACACGGGCAGGCTGCAAGAAGATTTAAGTCATATTTTTGTCTGACAACTCGTCGTCCTGGTTGGTCAGGAAGCGGCGGTCGGTCTCGCTGAGATCGGCGCCGGCGAGCATATCGGGGCGGCGGCGCAGGGTGCGCAGCAGGGCCTGCTCGCGCCGCCAACGGGCGATCTGGGCGTGGTTGCCCGAGAGGAGCACGTCGGGGACACGCCAGGTGCGAAACTCAACCGGGCGGGTATAGTGTGGATACTCCAACAGCCCCGAAGCGTGCGAGTCGTCCTGAGCGCCGTCGGGGTCGCCCAACGCGCCGGGGATGAGGCGGGTGACGGCGTCGATGAGGATCAGGGCGGGCAGTTCTCCGCCGGTGAGGACGTAATCACCGATGGAGATTTCGTCGCTCACCAGGTGCTGGCGGATGCGTTCGTCGATGCCTTCGTAACGCCCGCACAACAGGGCCAGGCGCGGCAGGGCAGCCAGTTCCTGGGCGATGCGCTGATTGAAGACGCGTCCCTGCGGGGTGAGCAGGACGAGCGGGCAGGTGGGCGGCGCGCCGAGTATATCCTCGACGGCGGTGAAGACCGGTTCGGGCTTCATCACCATCCCGCCGCCGCCGCCGTAGGGTGCATCATCGGTGACGTGATGGCGGTCGTACGTCCAGGAGCGAATGTCGTGCACCTGAACCTCGATCAGGCGGTTCTGGCTGGCGCGCTGCAGGATGCTGGCTTGCAGATAAGGGTTGAAGACTTCAGGCAGGAGGGTGAATACATCGAAACGCATGGGCGGGTTATCCGTAGGAAAATATGGGCGTGTGGCGGGGCAATGATATCACGAACGCGAGATCATGCGCCGGTAGCTTTCCTGAATGGCGGTTTGCTCGATTTGAGTCAGTACGTCGCGCAGGGTGAGGGTGGCAAGCAAAAAGGCAGCGGCGCTGAGCAGCGAGACGGAGACGCCAAACACCTGGTAAACGGCCCACGGCAGGATGACCAGCAGGCCGGAAAGGATGGCGGGCAGGAAGAGAGTCTTTTCCAGTGTCTTCTTAAGGTAGCGCAGGCCGGCCGGGCTGGCCAACGGCAGGGCGCGCCCGGCGAGCACCGCTCCGCTCTGGCGCAATTGGGCGACGAGATTCAGGTCTTCAAATAAGACTTCGCCGGCGTAGAAATAGGTGAGCAGGAAAACGAGCACGAAGGTGATCGGGCCGAACCATACACTGTCTTCGGCGGACATGGCAATGAGGAGCGCCCCGCCGCGGCGCAGCCAGTCGAGCGGGATACAGGCCAGCAGTACGCCGATCAGCACCAGCCAGGAGATGAAGGTGGAGACGGCCAGGATGGCTTCCTGCCCGAGCGACAGCGGCAGGTTGAGGGTGGTGTGCGGCGCCCGTCCACCGGGGCCGGCGGACCGGGCGGTGAGGAAGACGGTGAGTGGGCGGCGGGCGTGGCCGAGTTGTACCAGCAGGTAGATGCCGGCAAAGAGCAGCAGCAGGTAGGCCAGGAGCGCGTCCCAGCGGGGCGGGGTCTGTTGCAGCATGCCGAGCAGTTCGCCCGGCAGCAGCGTCGCCATACCGCTGAACAGCACCAGGTTAATGCCGTAATCGGCGATGCCGTGCAGGCTGATCTGGTCGGTGATCCACACGGCGAGGAAGGTGCCGGCCAACGCCAGGGCGGCCAGGGTGACCACGGAAAGCGGGTCGGTGCGGAAGCGCTCGAGGGCGGTGACGGCAGCGCCGCCCTGGCAGCTAAAGGAGGTCAGATAGAACAGGCCGTAGATTTGCACCAGGGCCATCGGGAGGGTGAGCAGGCGGATGGCGCGCTCTTTTTTGCGCCCTGGGTGGAGGAATTCGAATGGGTCTTCGCGCCCCGGGCGCAGTTTCTCGACGGCTTCGTATAATTCGCGGGCGCTGAGGTAGGGGGCCAATCCCAACGCCAGGAGCGAGATCTGTTCGAGGGCGCCGCCCGAGAGGAAGTTGAGCAGGCCGAGCAGGGTGGCCTGCCCGCTGCCGGGTTGGACGACCTGTTGCAACAGCGTGCGCTCCAGGCCGGGCAGGGGGATGTGCGCCAGCAGGCGGTAAAACGCCAGCAAGAGCAGGGTGACCAGGATGCGCCGGCGTATCTCGGGCAGTTTCCACCAGTTTGGATAGACTGACAGGTTGGTCATGGACGCCTCGCGTGCGTGGGGATAGTATGATTATACGGCATCGGGCGGGGTTACCCGGCTTTTTCCCGCTGATACGCTCACAGACCGTCACAGTCACTATGCCATTTCAATCGGACGCGAATCCGCCAACCTTGATCACGTTGTCACTTGATGGTAAGATGAGAACATGTATCTTCGTGGTAGTAATTGGAGTATGCGCCGGCGCCGCAAGCGTAGCAGCCCGGTACGCCTGATCATTCTGGTTATTCTGGTAGGGGGGATGCTGTATTTTAACCAGTTCATCATGCCAAGCATTCCGCCGCCGTTTATCCCGACCGCCACACCGACGCGCTCGCCCGAGTCGTTCATTGCCGAGGCGCAGACTTTGCAGACCGAGGGCAAGCTCAACCAGGCGATCCAGGCTTACCAGCAGGCGGTGCAGTCGGACCCCAAGAATCCTTCGGTCTATATCGAACTGGCGCGCTTGCAGGTGTACACCGGGTTGTATAAAGAAGCAGTTTCCAATGCCGAGAACGCCCTGCTGCTCAATCCTAATAATGCCACGGCCCATGCCATCCGCGGTTGGGCGCTGACCCAGGTGGGCGAATATCTACCGGCCGAGGCGGCGATCAAACGAGCCATCGAACTCGATCAAAACAGTGCGGCCGCCTACGCCTACTACGCCGAATTGATCGTGCTGCAATCGCAGGCCGGCCAATCCTCTCTGGGCGCCATGGAACGCGCCGCCGAGATTTCGCGCAAGGCCAAGGAATTGGGGCCTAATGAACTGGAGGCACACCGGGCGCGCGGCATGGTGCTGGAACAGACGGCCAACTATGCCGAGGCAGTGCAGGAGTTCGAGGCGGCGGTGGCAATCAACAGCAATATCGCCGACCTGCACCTGGCTCTGGGGCGCAATTACCGGGCGCTCGAGCAATACGATAAGGCGGTGGAGGAATTCAACAAGGCCATTTTCCTCAATCCGTCCGATCCAATGCCGTATACCTATATTTCGCGCACCTATGCCACCGTGGGTGAATACGCCAAGGCGATCCAGTTTGCCCAGCAGGCGGTCAAGGCCAGCCCGACCGATGCCTACATGTACGGCAACCTGGGTTCGATGTACTATCGCAATCGCGCCTATCCGGAAGCGGTGACCAATCTACGCATGGCGGTGCGCGGCGGGAAGAGCGAGGACGGCGAGGCGGTCGAAGGGCTGCCGTTGGATTACGGCCGGATCGCCGAATATTACTATACTTATGGGCTGGCGCTGGCGCGTACCGGGCAGTGCGGCGAGGCCCTGCAAATTTCGCAGGTGTTGTCGCAGGGCGTCCCACAGGACGAAACGGCCACCTATAACGCCCAGGAAATGATCAATATCTGTCAGCAGCAGGTGAGCGGTGCGGCCACCCCGGCCGGCGCCGAGACGCCGGAGGCGGAAGGCACGCCGCAGGCCACCGGCGAAGCCGCAGAGACCCCCGGCCCGAGCGCCACTGCGACCAAAAAACCGTGATAAGTTTGTACCTATGATCGATGTTCATGACCGACGACCTATTTTTCGCCGGCAACAAAACCTGGCGCCGTACCGCATTCTGACGCTGTTGGTGCTGCTGCTGGCCAGTATCTTTTTGCTGCGCGCCGTGAACAGCGGCGAGATCAAGCCTTTGATGGCCGCCACGGCGGTGCCCACGCGCGTCCCGGCTTCGTTTGCCCTGGAGGGCGAAACGCATTTTACTTCGGGCAACCTGGAGAAGGCCATTCTTTCGTATCAGGAAGCCACCCGCCTCGACCCGCAAAACGTCGAAATTTGGGGCGAACTGGCGCGCATCCAGGCTTATTCTTCGGCGCTGTTGACCACTGACGAGGAACAGCGCGACCGCTTGCAGGATGCGCTCGCTTCGATCGATGCGGCGTTAAAGATTG
Source organism: uncultured Anaerolineaceae bacterium (assembly GCA_964535315.1). Lineage (GTDB taxonomy): Bacteria > Chloroflexota > Anaerolineae > Anaerolineales > Anaerolineaceae > CAZHTS01. Next base: position 31,840 of record CAZHTS010000018.1, on the reverse strand, counting down.
CCCCTGAGAGCAGCATGGTGCGCGCGGTGCGCGCCTTTGTTTTAGATTGGAACGCCTCGAACCCCCTGGTCGACCCGGCCAAAGCCGAATCGCTGCTGCTGGACGCCGAGCAGGAGGCGGTGCGTGCGATCCAGATCGACCCGAAGAATGCCCTGGCGCTGGCCTATTACGCCGAAATCCTGGTCGATCAGCGCAAATGGTTGCAGGCGGAACAGTACATCCGCCAGGCGGTCCAGAGTGACGACAGCCTGATGGACGTACATCGTGTTAACGCCTACGTGCTCGAGTCGCTGGGAAATTACCCGCAGGCAATCGAGGAGTACAAAAAGGCGTCGGAAGTGACCCCCAACCTGACCTTTTTGTACATTCGCATTGGCGCCAATTACCGCCAGTTGAAGCAGTACGATAATGCCTTGATTTATTACGAGAAGGCGGTGCGCATCAACCAGAACCTGGGGGTGAAAGACCCTATCCCGTATCTGGCGATCGCCAAGACCTATTCGCAGACGGGCGATTTCTTTGTGGCGGCGCGTAACGTGAAGCGCGCCCTGCAATATCGCCCGAACTCGCCGGACGTGTACGGGCAGTTGGGGATGATTTATTTTAAATCACGTAACTACGAGGGCTCCATGCCGGCCTTCCAATGCGCCATTTACGGCTGTGATGCGGAAAAGAGCTGCGAGGTGCGCGAGTGTGACCCCGAGACCGACCCGCAGATTGAGATCAAGGGTATGCCGCTCTCGCCCAACACGGTGGTGTATTACTATACCTACGGTTCGGCGCTGGCTGGCATGCACCGCAAGACCGACGACAAGTGTACCGAAGCGGTCAAGATCCTCGGGCAGGTGCGCGACGGTTTCAGCGGCGACCCGATCATTCTGGCGATCATCAAGCCCAGTGAGGAGATCTGCGCTTCGTTTGGGATTACCCGGTAGCCCTGATGCACGCCGGCAGGGGAAATTATTCGCCGGCAGGGGGAGCGGCCGGGCCGTAATCGAGCACCTCGCGCACCTGGGTGGCGCCCTGGGGCGGGCCGACGATGCCGCGTTCTTCCATCACGTCCACCAGGCGGGCGGCGCGGGTGTAGCCGATGCGCATGCGGCGCTGGAGCATGGAAACCGAGGCGCGCCCCTCACGGCGCACCAGGTCGATGGCCTCTTTGAGCAGGGGATCGACCTTTGAGGTATCTTCCTCCATCTCTTTCCACAGCGGCGCCTGGTGCAGGGGCACGTTGCGCGGCAGGCTGTCGACCGCCTGATCGCCCGCCTCGCTGCTGGCGGCCGTCGGGCGGGCCGCCAGGCGCCAGGTGTCTACCAGGCGTTGGATCTCAGCATCGGAGACGTATACACCCTGCAGGCGGGCGGGGGCGGGGGCGTCGGGGGCCTGGAAGAGCATATCGCCGCGCCCGAGCAGCCGTTCGGCGCCGGGCTGGTCGAGGATGACGCGGCTGTCGACGCCCGAGGCAACCGCAAAGGCGATGCGCGCCGGGAAATTGGCCTTGATCAACCCGGTGACCACGTCGACCGAGGGGCGCTGGGTGGCGAGGATGAGGTGGATGCCGGTGGCGCGCGCCAGCTGCGCCAGGCGGGTGATGCTGCGCTCGGTCTCGTCCGGCGCAAGCATCATCAGATCGGCCAGTTCGTCGATGATGACCACCAGGTAGGGCAGGTGTTCGCCGTTCTGGCGGGCGTTGTAATCCTGAATGTTGCGCGCCCCAACCTGCGAGAATTTGTGATAGCGATTGTCCATCTCGCGCATCATCCATTGCAGCGCGCCGATGACGCGTTCGGCTTCCACCACCACCGGCGACAGCAGGTGCGGGATGCCGTTGTAGCCGGTAAGCTCGACGCGCTTGGGGTCGACCAGCACCAGGCGCAGGTCATCGGGGGTGTTCTTGAGCAGCAGGCAGGTGAGGATGGCATTGACGCACACGGATTTGCCCGAGCCGGTGGTGCCGGCGATGAGCAGGTGGGGCATGGCGGCCAGGTCGGCAGCGATGGGTTTGCCCGAAACGTCTTTGCCCAGCGCAAAACGCAGCGGCGAGCGCAGCTTGTTGAACGATTCGCTTTCCAACACCTCGCGCAGCGCGACGCGGCTGATTTCGGTGTTGGGCACCTCGATGCCGACGTAACCGCGGCCAGGCACAGGGGCCTGGATGCGGATGCGCGGGGCCGCCAGGGCCAGGGCCAGGTCATCGGCCAGCGAGACGATCTTGCTGACGCGCACACGCATGCGTCCCGAGCGCGATTCGACGAAGTCCGGTTCGACGCCGTATTGGGTGATGGTGGGGCCGCGGTGAATTTCGACCACGTGGGCGGGGGCGCCAAACGAGGCCAGGGTTTCTTCGATCAGGTGAGCGCGTTCCTGATCCAGCCCGGATTGAGCTGCGGCCGGGGTGGCCGGCTCCAGGATGCCCTCAACGGCGGGCAGTGTCCAGGGAACGGCGGCCGGGATGTTGACCGCGGGCGCGCTGTTGGCGGCGGGCGCGGCGGCTGCGCTCTGGGCCGGGCCGGCCGCCGCGGCCGAGGCCAGAGCGGCTGCGCCGGTTTGAGCCGGGCCGGCCGTGGTTGTGGGGCGGGCGGGGCGCGGCAGGGGGTTGAAATCGGGGGGCAGTTCGCTGAGCCCGCTTTCCTCGCCGGGCGTGATTGCCGGGCCGGCGCTGCGGGCGGCCGGTGTGGCCGCTGTGGCCGGCTGCGGGCGGGGCAGGCGTTGGCCGGCCTGGCGCAGATAGCGGAACAGTTCGGGGACGGACAGATCCAGGGTCAGTACGATGGCGATGAGCAGCCAGGCGAGCAGGGCGATGACCGCCCCGGCGCGCCCAAGACCGGCGACCAGCGTCATCTCGCCCAGGGCGCCCAGGTAACCGCCGCCGACACCCTGGCGGGCCAGTTCCCAACCGCCGCCGGCAATCAGGTGCAGCCAGGCGAGCAGGTTGAGGAAGAGCAGGGTGATACCGCTCAGACGGGCGGCGGAGATGGCCGGCAGGCGGTCGACGTTGCGCAAGATCAACCAGATGCCCACGCCGATTAAAGCCGGGGGCAGCAGATAGACGCCCCAGCCCACCACGCGGCCCAGCAGCGAAATCCACCAGCCGGTCAGACTACCGCTCTGCCCGGAGACCAGGCTGAGCAGGGTGAGCAGGCCGGTCAGGGCCAGCAGGATGCCGACGAAGTCGAGTTTGCGTTCGGTGGAGATGCCGCCGACCTGCCAGCTCGCAGGGGCAGGGGCGGCCTTCCTGGCGCCGCGGCTGCTTTTGCGCCCCGCCGGTTTGGCGTCGGGCGTGGGTTTGGCGGCCGGCTTGCTGGCTGGTTTTGCGGTGGGCTTACCGGCCGGTTTGGCGCCGGTTTTGGCCGGCTTACCGGCGTCGGCCGGAGGGGATTGGGTGGGTTTAGAAGCGGCAGGTTTGGCCACAGATACACTCAAAGCGAAAGGTTGTTCTAATTATAGCACAGGCGGGCGGGCTTAGCGTAACCAGGCCAGCCAGTCGCGCTCCAGCCCGGCCAGATCGCTGCCCAGGGTTGCCTGAAGCGCCGCCGGCAGGTCGCCGGCCGGGTATAGCTGCCGGGTGACGGCGGGCCCGTGTTTTTCCAACAGGTAGCAGGCCAGCGAAGCGGCCTGCGGGTAAGACACTTCGGGCGGCTGCTGCTGCCAGCTTTGGCCGCTCAGGGCTGCCAGCGGCAGCAGCCGGCCGGCCTGTTGCAGGTCGCGGGCGGCCTGGCGCGGGTCGACGCCGCTTTGATCCAGGCAGCCGGCCAGGCCCTCGGACAGCAAGGCCGTTCCCGGCGCGCCCCAGGCGCGCTGGATCAGGATGGATGCCAGGCCATGACCGGGTGGGGTGGTTTCTTCGGGGCCGGCCCACAGATCGTGTACCTCTGCGGCCGCGGGCAGGGCGAAACGCCCGCCGTAACCGCCGGCGCCGGCGAGCGCCCCGGCGGACGGGTATAGATATACGCTGATGGGGGTGTTATCGGAAATCCCCAGCGCCTTCTGGATGGCCTGGCGGGCATTTTGGTAGCTGGCGGCGATCTCGGGTAGCTGCATGGCGGCGGGGCTGTCGGCGACGGCGTACAGTTGCAGGCTGCCCTGCTTGAGCGTTTGCCAGTCGGCGTAGGGCGGCAGGTCGCCCGGATCGTTGAGGGTCAGGCTGTAGGCGATGCCTTCCAGGTCGGGGCGCTGTTCTTCAAAGACGGCCTGCGGCGCTTCTATCCAGATGCTGATACCCAGGCGGTGGTGCTGGCTGACCAACACGACGCCCTGCCGGGGCTGCCCGTTGCGGGTAAAACTGGCGGCGAATGACTGCGCCGGGTAGGCGCCGAGTTCGCTCTCTTCGGGCGCGGCGAGCACGAGCTGTTGTACCTGGGCCCCCGCCTGGGTGCGCCAGGTATCGACCAGCGCCGGGAGGGACACAACGCCGGGGTAGAGGGTGATGGTCAGGCAAATATTGGGATCGGCCGTGGCGCACAATTGTTGCACGGTGGTGCTGGTGGATGCCTGCCAGTCGCCGGGGTATTGGATGGTGTACCGTTGGAGCGGGTCTTGCAGGGTTTGCAGGCCGGAAGCGTCGAGCAGTGGGGTGGCGGTGGGGATGGGCGCCTGGGCGGCGGCGGTCTGAGTCTGGATAAAGGCCTGCGGCAGGGTGGGCAAGGCAGCCGGAACGGGGCGCGCCGTGGGTCTGGCGGCAGGGGACGTCTGGCAGCCGGCCAGCGCCAGCAGGACAGCCAACAGGATCAATTTGAGACGGGTCATCTTTTCCTCGCTGCGCCGCCGGGTGTAGGCATTGCGGCGCAGCTTGATTGTATCCGATTTGGCCCGCCGCGCTTGACTCTGCGGCGCTTTGGCGCTATACTACGAATCGTTATATATCGTTTCGATGCATGCGAGGAAAACATGATCAAAGGATTGGGTTGTTATACGGTGGAAGATGTACAGGCGCTGGCCCGGGCGGCCTACACCTGCGGGACGGCGGATTTTGCCCTGGATTTGCGCCGGGCGGCGCTGCTGGTGATCGATTTGCAGGATGAGTTCGTGCGCCCGGGTTGGTCGCCGTTCTGGGTGCCGGCGGCGACGGAGATGCTGCCGCTCGTGGCGCAGGTGCTGGCGGCGGCGCGCCGGGCGGGATGCCCGGTCATTCACACCGCCTTTGCGGCGACACACGGTTATCTCGACCGGCCGGCCAGCGGGGCGAAGATGCCCAATCGTTATCCGCAGTTGGCGGCGGACGGTCTGTTTGTTGCGGCGCATTTTGCCAGTGAAGTGGAACCGCTGCCGGGCGAGACGGTGCTGCTCAAGCCCTCGTACGGGGCGTTTTACGATACCCCGCTGGACACCATCCTGCGCAACCTGGGGTGCGACACGGTGATCATCAGCGGGACGTTGACCAACCTGTGCTGCGGCGCAACCGCCCGCCAGGCCTACGAGCGTGGCTACCGGGTGGTGTTTGGCCGCGACGTGACCGCCAGCAACGATGCGGCGCTGCACGCGGCAGAGTTGCAGACGCTGCGTTATGGGTTTGCCCGGCTGGCGGATGCACAGGAATTAATCCGGGCTTTTGCGGAGGTGCAGGCATGAAACGGAGTATGCTGGCAGTAAACGGTATTCACCTGGCGGTCATCGATTTTGGCGGCAGTGGGCCGGGGCTGCTGTTATTGCACGGCCTGATGGGGCGGGCGACGACCTGGGAGACCACGGCGGCGTGGCTGACGCCGCACTATCATGTGGTGGCGCTGGATCAGCGCGGGCATGGCTGGAGCGACCACCCCGAGGACGATTACAGCCGCACGGCGTACGTCGACGATGCGGCGGCGGCCATCCAGGCGCTGGGGTTGGGGCCGGCGGTGGTGGTGGGGCACTCGATGGGCGGTTTGAACGCCTGGGTGCTGGCGGTGCGCCGCCCGGAACTGGTACGCGCAATTGTGATCGAGGACATGACCGCCAACACGCCGGGGATGAGCGACGTAGAAGGCTGGCGTCAGTGGTTTGAAAGCTGGCCGGTGCCTTTTAGCAGCCTGGCGGCGGTGCGCTCCTTTTTTGCAGCGGAGCGGCCGGCCTGGGCCGATTATTTCATGGAGGTGATGGTTGAGCGGGCGGACGGATACCGGCCGATTTTCTCGTTCGAGCACATGCTCCGCTCGGTGCAAGACTGGCAGGGGCGTGATTATTGGGCCGAGATCGAGCAGGTGGCGTGCCCGGCGCTGGTGGTGCGCGGCGCCGAAGGCAGCATGCCGCGCCCAGAACTGGAGCAGATGGCGGCGCGCATGCCCCAGGGGCGATTTGTGGAGGTGAGCGGGGCGGGGCATGTGGTACACTATGATCAACCCGCCGGCTGGCGAGCGGCGGTGGAACCCTTCCTGTTGGAGTTGTAGCCGCGTGCTTGAACTGGCCATTCTGGGCTTCTTACACGAAACGCCGCTGCATGGTTATGAACTGAAGCAGCACATCAGTATGCTGACCGGGCATTTTCGCCCGGTCAGTGATGGGGCGTTGTATCCGGCGATTGCCCGGCTCGAGCGGCAGGGCCGGGTTACCCGGCGGCAGGAGCCGGGAGCGGCGGCGGCGCCGCGCCAGGTGTTGACGTTAACGCCCGCCGGCGAGGGCGAATTGTTGCGCATGCTGCGCCAGCCGGAGGAAGTGGATATCTCGGACCGCAACCGCTTTTTTGTGGTGCTGGCTTTTTTGCGCTATCTCACCCCGCAAGAACAGCGCATCGTGCTGGCCCGCCGGCTGGCTTTCTTGCAGGGCGGGCGCAGTTTCTTCGTGCGCGCCGGACAGGCAGTTTCCTACCGGGAAGAAGCGGACCCCTTCCGGCGCGGGATGCTGCATATCGCCCGCGAGACGTCGCGGGTGGAACGCGCCTGGCTCGAAGAGCAGATCGAGGCGCTGGCCGCGGCGAGTTGAAGCGCTTCAGACGGGCTGTTCTGGCAGACCGAGCGCTTTGTACGTGCTGGCAAAGGCCAGCGGCGGTAACTGCTGGCGGCTGAAGAAGCCGACCTGATCGGCGTCGTCGCCAGCGCACAGGCTGCCGCCAGTGACAACGGCGCGATAGAGCAGGAAGATATCGGCGCCGCGCGGGTGTTCACGCCCGGTGAGGATCTGTAAGAAGCCGGTGACCTGAACGCACAGACCGGTTTCCTCGAAACATTCCCGTTCGGCGGCGCGAGCGGGGTCTTCAAAGGCGTTGACAAACCCGGCCGGCAGACTCCAGCGACCGCTGTGAGGATCGTTGATCCGCCGGGTGAGCAGTACTTTGTCGTCCTGTTCGACCAGCACAGCGGCGGCCACCTTGGGATCGGCAAAGTACATCCAGCCGCAGGCAGGGCAGGTGGGGCGTTCCTCGCCGAACGAGGGCAGCATTTGCGTGGGCGTGCCGCACAACGGGCAGAAACGGATGGCACAGCCGTTCATCGCCGCACCTTGCGTTGCAGGACGAACACTGCCAGCAGGCTGCCAAGTGCGCATACCAACAGCAGGGTGCGCACCAGCGGCCAGTCGACCGCTCTGCCAGGCGGTGTTGCGGGGCGGATGGGGAGTGGGGTAGGCAGAGATTGCAACGACTGGCTGTTGGCTGCCTGGGCTTCGGCGCCGGGGCGCACACCCAGGATCGGTCCGGCGCCGTTCACCAGGCCGGCAGACTGTTCGGCTTCCGGGACGGTGGTGGGTGCGGCCTGCGCCGCGGTAACCGCTTCTGGGGCGGCGGCAGAAGGTGCGGCTGCGGACATGGAAGCCGCTTCGGGCTGCATGCCGGCGCTCACCGCTTCTGGGGCGCTTAACACTGGCGGAGGGGCCTCGCCGCCGGCGATTGTCTTGGCGGCAGAAGATTCTTGCCGGGCAGAGGCAGGCGGCGGCAGAGAAGCAGGTGCGCCGCCATCGTTGCCGCCGCCTCTCCCCATACCGCCATAGCCGGGCAGGTTATACCCTTCCCGCAGGGGTACGTAGGCCTGTGGCCCGCCCCAGACGATGAGCGGCGGCGGCGTACCGCTATTCTGTACCGCCTGGCTGTTTTGCAAGGCGGCGTCGCTCTCCAGGTAGACGGCGGTGGGGACAGCGCGCCCGGGCAGATATTGCAGGGCAAAAGAGAGCAGCACCAACAGGGTGGCAAAGGCCGAGGAGAAGCGGAAGAAGGGCAGCAGCCAGCCGGCGCGCGGCGGCTGCGCCAGCGCCGGGCTGAGGGTGAAATTGCGCGGCGCCCGGCGGCGCGGCGCGGCGCGCAATACGGAGCGGGTCTTGCGCAGGGTTTCGAGGCCTTCGCGCCAGGCCGGCTCGCGTTGCAGTCGTTGTTCGATCAGCGCTTTTTCGCGATCGGAGATCTGTCCATCCAGATAAGCGGAAAGGAGCTGCCAGTTTTGGGGAGAGAGTTCCCCGGGTGTCCGTGGATGAAATAGCCCGTTCATGTGCGACCCTCATCTTCCAGACGGTAATTTACCGGTAAAAGTTCCCATACGTATTGCAGGCATTCGCGCAGGCGCAGACGGGCGCGCGCCAGGCGGCTTTTGACCGTGCCCAAAGGTTTACCGATGGCGCTGGAGACCTCGTGATAATCCAGCCCTTCGATATCGGCCAGGATGACCACGGCGCGAAAATCTTCGGGTAGACCCTGCAGGCAACGCTGTACTGCCTGGTCGATTTCGCTTTGTTCGAGCGCTTCTTCGGGGGTGGGGGCGTCGTGGTCCGCCAGCCAGGCGGGGGTCTCGATTTCTTCGTCGTCTTCGTCGCTGGTGGGTTCGAGCGGTACGGTGGGGCGGCGTTGACGCCGGCGCAGTTCGTCGTAGCAGGTGTTGGTCACAATGCGCAGCACCCAGGCGCGAAACGAACCGCCGCGGTACGATTTCAGATTGCGGTAAGCGGCCAGGAAAGCGTTTTGGGTGGCGTCCTCGGCTGCGTCTTCATCAGAGAGCATGCGATATGCCAGATTAAACGCCATGTCCTGGTATGCCAGCACCAGGCGGTTGAAGGCATCCAGGTCGCCTTTGAGCGCGGCGTGCACCAGAGCGGTTTCATCCATTCAAGCAGGGTCCTTGTTCTTCCGTCGCCCGGTGAGATTGGGCCTGAATATCGTATCTTAAAGGGGATGGGCCGTCAAGCCCGTAAGACGGTTGCAAGACATTACAGCGAGTTTTGTTTGTTTAAAAATCCCTAAACGTTGCGGGCGGGATAGGGTATAATCTTCGTGTTGCACGTGGTGTTTGTGAATTTCTTTGACAGGATAGGACTGTTCTGATGGGTAAACTTTCTCCGATTGTGTTTGTACTGTTGGGCGCGGCGCTGTTGCTGGCGGGCTGTAATGGGGCGGCGACCCCGATCGGGCCGACGGCAACCGCCTCGCCGGTTCCGGTGGCGGCGCGCACGATGACACCCCGCCCGACCCTGCCGGCGCCCACCCTGGCGCCCACATGGGCGCCCACGGCGACGGCTGCGCCGAGCGCCACACTGCCATCGGCGATCACGCTGAGCGGCGCAAAGGTGATCAGCGTCTCGTATTTGCCCAAGTATCGCTGTCTGATTACGTTGCAGACCGATCATGAACTGGCCGGCAAATTCTACGCCCGGGTGGATACCTACAAGGAGTACGCCTGCCAGATTCTGCCGCAGCACCCGAACCGGTTGTATTGTCACGGGCCGCTGGGTGGCTACGAGGACGATGTTTTCTTGCAGGTGTACGCCGAAGGGATAAAAACGCCGGTCTTTGAAAAGGAAGTGTATATCCCCGGTTTTTGACCGTGACGGTCGTGTTGAATGAAAACAGGAAGGCGAACGGCGCCTTCCTGTTTTGTAAGGTGGGGGAAGTTTCATTGCAGTTTTATTGCAATTTTGGGCATTTGATTTGTATAATACAGATATCGCGCTCTCATTGGCGCCAGTGAGAGATTGGGCTATATGCTCTTAAGGAAGGATTTAAAAAATGGTACCTACAGAATTACCCAAGCGTTGGGACATGGACGTTGACGTCGTTATCGTGGGGGCGGGCGGGGCCGGTATTGCAGCAGCCGTGGAGGCCGCCGGCGCCGGATGTGAGGTGGTGGTGCTCGAAGTGATGGAAGATGTCTTCCAGTCTGGGACGGCCACCTGTGGGGGCGTGGTGATGGGTACCGGAACCTCTGTGCAAAAAGCGGCCGGCGTACAGGATTCGCTGGCCGAATTTGAAAAATATCTGGATGCGGTGAGCGGCGGTTTCGCCGATATGGATCTGACGCGCACCTGGGCGCGCAAATCCGGCGAAACGGTGGAATGGCTGTTGAGCCTGGGGGTTAAGTTCCCGCTGGAGCATCTGTACGTCTCGGGCGTCGAACGCGAATTTGCCCACGTGACCCCGCCGGTGGCGCGCGGTCACATCACCGATGTGCGCAGCGGTAAGCCGATTGTGGCGGCCCTGTATCGCACGGCGGTGGAAAAGGGAGCGCGTTTCTTCTTCCGCACCCATGTCACCCGCCTGGTGCAGCACGAGGGCGAGGTGCTGGGTGTTCTGGCCACCCAGGAAGGAAAGACGATGGCGATCAAGGCGCGGCGGGGTGTGGTTCTGGCTTCGGCCGGCTTCTCGCGCAACAAGGATCTGATCCAGAATTACATGCCCAAGATGATGACGGGCGGCTCGTTTGGTTCGCCCTGGCAGCGCGGCGATGGCATTGTGCTCGGCCAGGCGGTGGGGGCGGCGCTGATCAATATGTGGATCCCGCAGGCGGCGGTGGTGGGGGTGGAGACCACGCCTGAGATGACGCCCTGCATGGTGATCACTATCTGGGGCTCGCCGTGCGTCATGGTCGGCAAGGACGGGCGCCGGCATTTCCGCGAAGACCTGTATTACGAATTCCTGTACGACAAGGTGGCCGAACAGGAAGACGGTTTTGTGTGGACGCTGTGGGATCAGACGGTGACCGATTTGGGTTCCAACCGCATCACCGTGCCGGCCTTTAGCGCCGATCTGTTGCAGGAGATCGAGAAGGGCTGGATCAAGAAGGCCGACACGCTCGAGGAACTGGCCGAACAGATTGGCCTGGATGCCTCGACCCTGGAGCACACTTTGCGGGTGTACAACGAAAATGTGGCGGCGGGGAAAGATACCGAATTTGGCAAAGAGATCGGGTTGGGCCCGGTGGCAAAACCGCCGTTTTATGCGGTGCGCTCCATCCCGGCGACCTGCGATACGGCCGGTGGGCTGAAGATCAATTCACAAACGCAGGTGCTCAATCCGTTTGGCGAAGCGTTGCGGCGTCTATATGCCGCCGGCAGCACCACGGGCGGCTGGCGCGGTAAAATCTATCCGGGCAGCGGCACGGCGGTCTCGGTGGCGGTGACCTTCGGGCGTATCGCCGGCCAACAGGTGGCGACCGAGAAACCCTGGGCGTAACCGCCCGGCTTGTGATGAACGGGGAACGGTGGACGGCAAACGATGGCCGCCCACCGTTTTTTGATGCGGAAAACGGCAAAACCATTGACTTTTTGAAGGCTACGGATATAATACAAACTGTTCGGGCGGTTAGCTCAGTTGGTTAGAGCATTGCGTTGACATCGCAAAGGTCGTAGGTTCGAGTCCTATACCGCCCACTCCCGCAATGACCGGGACGAGTAGCCGGAGAAGGCTGACAGGGAGAAGGGATCGGAGACTGAGAGTCCCTTCCAGAGATGAGCCGGTGAAAACCCCCCGTGAGCGAGCACCTGAACGGGCCAGAGGCCTCAGTACGGAAAACGGTAGACCCCGTTATCGGTCGCAAAGAGATGACAGGCGCAGTGCGCCGGTCAATCTGGGTGGAACCGCGTGAGAAAACTCTCGCCCCAGTTGGGTGAGAGTTTTTTATTTGTTTTGTCAGATGAACGGAGGTACGTATGGCAGAAAATAAGAAAGAGCGGTACGAAGAATCCCTGCTCTATCGCATCCGGCACTCTGCGGCGCACGTCATGGCGCAGGCAGTGCTGGAGAAATTCCCCGAAGGCAAGGTGGCCATTGGGCCGGCCATCGAGGATGGGTTTTATTATGATTTCCAACTGCCGCGTTCGCTGACCCCCGAAGACCTGGATGAAATTGAGGGGCGCATGCGCGAGATCGTGCGCGGGAAACATCCGTTCCAGCGCCGGGCGCTCTCGGCGCAAGAGGCGTGCCAGATCTTTTCCGACCAGCCGTTCAAGCTGGAGTTGATCGCCGGGTTGGAAAGCGGCGGTCTGGACGAGGATGGCAACCCGGTCAGCGAAAAACCCGAGATTTCGATCTACCAGCACGCCACCTTCACCGACCTGTGCCGCGGCCCACACGTGGCCGATACGGGCGAGATCAACCCCGAGGCGATCAAATTGTTGAGCGTGGCGGGCGCCTACTGGCGCGGCGACGAAAAACGCCCCATGCTGCAACGCATCTACGGTACGGCTTTTTACGAGAAGGCCGAACTGGACGAATACTTGCGCAAGCTGGAAGAAGCCAAAAAGCGCGATCATCGCAAGCTGGGGCGCGACCTGGATCTGTTCAGCGTCAACGACGAGGTTGGGGCAGGGCTGATTCTGTGGCACCCCAAGGGCGCCAAGATTCGCATGATTTCCGAGGACTTCTGGAATCAGGAGCACGAGAAGGCCGGCTACGAGTTCGTCTACACGCCGCACATCGGCAAGGCGCAGTTATGGGAGACGAGCGGTCACCTGGGCTTTTACAAGGAAAACATGTATTCGCCGATCGACATTGAGGGCCAGCAGTATTTCCTCAAACCGATGAACTGCCCGTTCCACCTGCACATTTACAACGACCGCACCCGCTCGTATCGCGACCTGCCGCTGCGTTTTGCCGAGAAGGGCACGGTGTATCGCTTCGAGCGTTCGGGCGTGCTGCACGGGCTGCTGCGGGTGCGCGGTTTCACCCAGGACGACGCCCATCACTTCTGCCGTCCGGACCAGATGCCGGCGGAGATCGATTTTGTGCTCAACTTCTGCCTGCACATCCTGCGTTCGTTTGGCTTCAAAGACTTCCAGGCGTATTTGAGCACCAAACCGGAGAAATCGGTGGGTGAGCCGGCCATGTGGCATGAAGCAGAGCAGGCGTTGGAAGCGGCGTTGGGCCGGGCGGCCATCCCGTTCGAAATCGATGAGGGCGGCGGGGCGTTCTACGGGCCCAAGATCGATCTGAAGGTCAAGGATGCCATCGGGCGTGAGTGGCAGCTTTCGACGATTCAGTTCGATTTCAACCTGCCGGAGCGTTTTAACCTGACCTACATCGGCGAAGACGGTCAACCCCACCGGCCATACATGGTGCACCGGGCGCTGTTGGGCAGCATGGAGCGCTTCTTTGGGGTGCTGATCGAGCACTACGCCGGGGCGTTCCCGGTCTGGCTGGCGCCGGTGCAGGCGATGATCATCCCGATTGCGGACCGGCACGTGGACTATGCCCGGCAGGTGGCGGCGCAGCTCAAACAGCAGGGCCTGCGGGTGGCGGTGGACGACCGCGGCGAGCGGATGAACGCCAAGATTCGCGACGCCCAGACGCAAAAGATCCCCTACATGTTGGTGGTTGGGGACAAGGAAGCGGCGGAAGGCCAGGTTGCGTTGCGCCTGCGCAGCGGCGAGAACCCGGGAGCGATGGCGTTGGACGCCTTTGTCGCCCGGGCCCAGGCAGACGTTGCGGCTAAGATTTAATTAACCACAAACAGACCGGCGAGTTAAAACGTTGCGATTCTCGCCGGTCTGTGGTATCATCTAAACCACTTTCACGTCCGTCGTAACGGCGGGCTTAGATAATCGTTTTTATTCAAGGAGAAGGCTATCAGCGCAACGAATTTTCGGGTTAATGAGACCATTCGGGTTGCAGAGGTTCGCCTGATTGACGCGAGTGGCGAGAACGTGGGTGTGGTGGCGATCGACCAGGCGCTGCGCATGGCACGCGAAGCCGAGCTCGATCTGGTAGAGGTGGCCGCGGGGGCGGTGCCGCCGGTCTGTCGTATCATGGACTTTGGTAAGTTCCTGTACGAGCGTACCAAGAAAGAGCGCGAGGCTCGCAAAGCGCAAACCAAGATCGAGATCAAAGAGATCCGTTTGCGCCCCAAGACCAACGATCATCACCGGTCTTTTAAGGTGGACGATGCCCGGCGGTGGTTGTTGGATGGGATGAAGGTGCGGGTGAGCGTGCGTTTTCGTGGGCGTGAAATCACCTACCCCGAGTTGGCGCTGGAAGATCTGAGAGAAATTGCAGAGGCGCTGGCGGACGTTGCTTCGGTGGAACAGGCCCCGGCTTTGGAAGGCAAGGTCATGTCGATGATGTTGACGCCGGCCAAACCCGGGCGCAAGAAGGGCCCCGATTCCAAGCCTGAAGCAAACGCCTGATTAACCTGTTCGCCTGCGTCTTTTGTGGTAAAATCACTTGTCGGTTTGCGGCTGCGCAAGCAGGCCGCTGTATCTTGTCTAGAGGAGTATCGCTGTGCCCCGCAAGCAAAAAGATGGTAAGTTCAAGCTGAAGACCCATAAGGCAACCTCGAAGCGGTTTCGCCTGAGCGGGTCGGGGACCTTGATGCGCACCAAGGGTGGGAAGAGCCACCTGCGCCGCCGTACCTCTGAGCGCACGAAGGCTCTCTTCACCGAGATGATTGTTGTCGAAGGCGAGAACATCATCAAGCGTGTCAATCGTCTGGCGCCTTACATGGCCAAGAATCGCTAAGTAAGGCTGTTCGTATCCGGTTTGGGTGCGGCCGTTGGGTGTTTATAACGGGTGATTTCACCGACGCCCAGGGGTTTGCAAAGGAGTAATTATGGCTCGTGTTAAGGGAGGTCCGCAAGGGCATCTCCGCCACAAGAAAGTTTTGAAGATGAACCAGGGCTACTTCGGCAGCCGTCATCGCCTGTTCCGCCGGGCGAACGAAGCCATGTTGAAGAGCCTGTGGTATGCCACCCGTGATCGTCGCGTGCGCAAACGTGACTTGCGCCGTCTGTGGATCGCGCGCATCAACGCTGCTGCTCGTCTGAACGGACTGAGCTACAGCCGCCTGGTGTACGGGATGAAGCAGGCCGGTATCGTTTTGAATCGTAAGATGCTTGCCGATCTGGCCGTGCGCGACCCCCAGGCGTTCAGCGCCGTGGTCACCAAAGCCAAGGCTGCTTAAGCTCCTTGAATGTCGAATTTGACAGGATGTTCGTCAGAACATCCTGTTTTTGTTATACTTAATTGGGTATGGATAATTGTCATAGGTGTGGTTTTGGGCATGTTCTGGGACGGGGCCGGGCAAAAACTCCTGGCAGAGAAAGGGGAAACGAATTTATGGAAACGGAGAGGATGGGGCCTTTGAATGCGACATTCCCGCTGGCGGGGGGACGGATCATAGAGATTGTGCAGGGTGACATCACACAGGAGACGGTGGATGCGATTGTCAACGCAGCGAACTCGCAGCTTTTACATGGGGCGGGGGTGGCCGGGGCGATTGCACGGCGCGGCGGGGCGGCCATCCAGGCTGAGAGCAACGCCTGGGTGCGCCAGCACGGGCCGGTGAGCCACGAAGAGCCCGCATACACCGGGGCGGGCAGTTTGCCCTGCCGCTACGTGATCCACGCCGTGGGGCCGGTGTTGGGCGAGGGCGATGAGGATCGTAAACTGGCGGACGCCATTCGCGGCAGTCTGCGCCTGGCCGACCGGTTGGGCGTCCAGTCGATTGCTTTCCCGGCCATCTCGACCGGGATCTATGGTTTCCCGGTGGAACGGGCGGCGCGTATTTTTTGTGAGACACTGCGGCGGACGCCGGCGCGGGTCAGGCTGATGCGCCTGGTTCTGTATGATGTGGCCACGCTGGAGACTTTCCTGTACGTTTTTCAATCGCAATGCGGCGGGGCGCTATGATCACTTCGGCGCACAACGCCCGTATCCAACTGGCGCGCGCCTTGCTGGGGCGGCGCAAGGAGCGTGACGAGGCCGGGGCCTTTGTGGTGGAAGGGGTGCGGCTGGCAGAGGAAGCGCTGCTTGCCGGCTGGCTGCCGCGTTTTGTCCTGTACAGCGAGCGTCTCTCTGAACGCGGCCAGCAGTTGATCGCCCGTTTTGCTCAGGCCGGGGTGGAAACCGAAGAGGTCGCCGCCAGGCTGCTGGAGGAATTGAGCGAGACGGAGGCCAGCCAGGGCATTCTGGCGGTGCTGCCGCGGCGGGCGTTCCCCTTGCCGCGACGCCCGGATTTTGTGGTGGTTGCCGATGGGCTGCGCGATCCGGGAAACATGGGAACGTTGTTGCGCAGCGCAGCGGCTGCCGGGGCGCAGGCGGTGCTCTTGCCGCCCGGCACGACCGATGCATTTGCGCCCAAAGTCGTACGTTCCGGGATGGGGGCGCATTTTCGCCTGCCGGTGTTGGCGTTGGATTGGGCGCAGATCGAAGCGCTGTGCCGCCCGCTGCGGGTGTTTGTGGCGGAGGCCGAGCAGGGGGTGGTGTGCTGGCAGGCCGATTTCCGCCAGCCGTTGGCGCTGGTGGTGGGCGGCGAGGCCGAGGGTGCCAGCGCCGAGGCGCGGCGGCTGTGTACCGACTACGTTACCATCCCTATGCCGGGGCGCAGCGAGTCATTAAATGCGGCCGTGGCAGCCGGGGTGCTATTGTTTGAGGTGGTGCGCCAGCGCAGGCAGTGAGCGTCCGGGCTCAGGGTACGGATTGCTGCTGGCGTATCTGTTTGAAGTTCACCACCGTCAGGTTGCGCTGGCAGTCGGCGTAGGTGTTGAAAAACACCATTTCCGAGATCTGGATGCCGGACTGGTCGAGCAGGCGCACCCACAATTTGTCGGTAGAGTTGATCGGCTTGGACGGCAGGGTGATCTCGTACCCCGATTCGCCGTACCAGCGGGCGGTGCCGGTCAGGCTGGTGATGGGCACGAGCTGTTGCTTGTTGATTGAACCGCCGACCTGCACCTGGATGCCGTGTACCGGGCTGCCTTGCAGGTCGATCGCCTGTCCGGCTACCCCCATCCAATCGCAGGTATGCTCGGCGCGGAAGATGGAAGCATCCAGCGCCTTGGGTTCGGATTGGGCGACGAAAGAAAAGAAGCGGCTGGCCTTGCGGGTGGGGGTCAGGTTTTGGCCGGGAATGGGCGGGTCGGTGGGCGCCTCAGTGGCAGTCGGGGTATGGGTCGGCGTGGGGGCCGGGGTGTCGCTGGCGGCGAGGGTGTAGGTGGCGCTGGGCTGTGCGGTGGCGGTGGCGGTGGGCGTCACCGCCGGGGTGGCAGATGCCGCCTGTAACGTCTCGCCGGCAGGCGCGGGGCTGGCATTGACCGCCACCGGCAGCGCCATGGTGGCCGGCAGGGTCGGTGGGGGGTACGGGTTGAGGCTGCTGGTCGGGTCCAGGTAGATGATGACGGCCACAACGACGACCAGCGGAATGGCCAGTAACACCAGGATCGTCAACACGTTCCAGAGCGCCGCCCGGCTGTTCGAGCGGGTTCGTCTGCGTTTGGGGCGATTGGCTGGTGTCATGTTTGCTCCTCTAGATTACCGTATCTCAATTTTACTTTGGGCGCGCTGCTCTTGCAACCAGGTTTGAATGGCCAGGTGTTGTAAGAACCGGTAGGTCTCAGGGGTCAGCGGGCGTTGCGGGTCGCGTTCGATCACTTTAATGATATGGTAACCGTAGCTGGTCTGAATGACGGCGCTAACCTGCCCGGGTTGCAGCTCGAAGACGGCTTTTTCGATCTCGGGCTGGGTCAGATAACCGCGCGGGAACCATCCCAGATCGCCACCGGTTTGCGTATCGTACTGAAAAGCCAGGGCTGCAAAATCCGTACCAAGTTTCAGATTTTGAGAAATCTGGTTGGCCAGATTTTCGTTCAGTACCAGGATCTGGCGAGCATGTATCTGTTCGGCGTTGGGCGGCACGCTGGCGGCGATTTGATCGCGTTGCCAGGCGGCCAGCATGTTGCGCAACAGCGCGGCGCGGAAACTCTCGGGGGTATAGCCGTTGCGTGTCTGCCAGTCGGCCAGGGCGGCCGGGCCACCCAACTGCGCGGCCAGACGATCCTGGCGCTCCTGGATGCTGGCTTCGTCCGGGTTGTAACCCGCTTTGCGGGCGGCCTGGGCCAGCAGGGTCTGGTCGATCCATTCATCCAGGACGCGCTGGCGTTGTTGCTCCGGGCTCAGGCTGGCAGATGGCGTGGTCGCTGCCACGAAGCGCTGTAACTCGGCCTGTATCTCGGCCAGGGGGATGCCCTCACCGTTGACCACAGCGGCCATAGGCACCGGGGTTGCGGTAGGGGGGGGCGGGGTCGGGCTGGCCGCGGGAGTGGGCGGCTGAGTCGGGGCGCCGCTCTGGGCCGGGGTCTGCTGCCCGGCGTTGCAGCCGGCTACGAGCAGGCCGAGGGCGCACAAGAGCACCGGATAGATTGAAAAAGTGCGTTGCTTAATGATACTGGATCTCCTTTTGTCTGCTTACTGCTCGCGCAGCGAAGCCAGCACCGCCATGAAGATGACGACTGCCAGGGCGGCGATCCACCAGACGATCAGGCCGCGCGTCAGGAAGGTGGTATAGAGAAAAACAATGCCCATGAAAAGAACGCCGAACGAGCCCAATAGCCACAGCCGTTTGCCGGTGGCAAAAGAAATAAAGCCCAGCACGAGGGCGGCCACTGCCAGCCACATGTTGGTGATCGAAAAATTCAACCGCAGATAAAAATGCAAACCGATGTATGCACCAATCGTAACCAGCCATAGAAGAATGCTCATCGCTCACCTCCGCCTGAATTTTAATACAGATTTACTCATTTTAACAAACTTTTCCCCGCTCCGGGTACTACAGAGCGGGGAAAAGCACGAAATTCGGTGGGTTTAGTACTCCGGCATGGGCGCAGGAGCGGGTTTTTCCTTCTCGGGCACGTCGGTGATCAACGCTTCGGTGGTGAGGATCATGGCGGCGATGGACGCAGCGTTTTCGAGGGCGCCGCGGGTCACCTTGGCGGGATCGATGACGCCGCCCTTGACCATGTCTTTGTACTCGTCGCTCATCACGTCGTAGCCATAGCGGACAGACTTTTCGCGTTTCTGGGTCTGGCGCACGTTCTCAACCACGACCGAGCCTTCTTTACCGGCGTTCTCAACGATCTTGCGCATGGGCACTTCGAGGGCCTTGCGGACGATGTTGATGCCGATCTGCTCGTCTTCGTTGTCGAGCTTGAGGCCATCCAGGGCATTCATGGCGTTGATCAGGGCAACACCGCCGCCCGGAACGATGCCTTCTTCCACTGCGGCGCGGGTGGCCGACAGGGCGTCTTCGACGCGATGCTTCTTTTCCTTGAGTTCGGTCTCGGTGGCGGCGCCAACACGGATGATGGCAACCCCGCCGCTGAGCTTGGCCAGGCGTTCCTGGAGTTTTTCGCGGTCGTAATCGCTGGTGGTCTTGTCGATCTCAACCCGGATCTGCTCGATGCGACCCTTGATCTCCTTCTCGTTGCCCTTGCCGCCTACGAGGGTGGTGTTGTCCTTGTCGGACACGACCTTCTCGGCGCGACCCAGGTCGGCGATGGTGACGGTCTCGAGCTTGCGGCCGGTCTCTTCAGAGATGACCTGGCCACCGGTCAGGATGGCGATGTCGCCCAACATGGCCTTGCGGCGATCGCCAAAGCCAGGGGCCTTGACGGCCAGCACGTTGAGCATGCCGCGCAGTTTGTTGAGCACCAGGGTAGCCAGGGCTTCGCCGTCGATGTCCTCGGCGATGATGAGCAGTTCGCGTTTGCCAATCTGCACCAGCTTCTCGAGGATGGGGACGATGTCGGCCGCGGCCGAGATCTTCTTGTCGTAGATCAGGATGTAGGGCTCGGCAATCACGGATTCCATGTGCTCGGAATCGGTGACGAAGTAGGGCGAGATGTAGCCGCGATCAAACTGCATACCCTCGACGTAATCCTTCTCGAATTCGAGACCCTTGGATTCTTCGACGGTGATGACGCCGTCTTTGCCGACCTTGTCCATGACCTCGGCGATCAACTCACCGATGGTGCGGTCCTGGGCCGAAATGGTGGCGACGTCGGCGATTTCTTCTTTGGTGGTGACTTCGATGGCCTGCTTGGTGATTTCAGCGGCCACGGCCTTGGCGGCGACTTCGATGCCACGCTTGAGCAGCATGGGGTTGGCGCCGGCGGCGAGGGTCTTGAGACCTTCGGTGACGATGGCGTGCGCCAGCACGGTGGAGGTGGTGGTGCCATCACCGGCGATGTCGTTGGTCTTGGTGGCGGCTTCCTTCAGAAGCTGGGCGCCCATGTTCTCAAAGGGATCTTCCAGTTCGATTTCTTTGGCAACAGTCACGCCATCGTGCGTGATGGTGGGCGAACCGAATTTGCGGTCCACAGCCACGTTACGGCCCTTGGGGCCCAGGGTGGTGGCGACGGCGCTGGCGACGATATCGACGCCGTTCTTCAATCGGCGGCGGGCTTCTTCAGAAAAAACAAGTTGCTTGGCTCCCATATGAGACTCCTTTGATTTCAGTTTTTATTTTTCAACAATGGCTAAGATATCGCTTTCGCGCAGGATCAACAGCTTCTTGCCATCGATCTTGATTTCGGTGCCGGCATACTTGGCAAACAGTACGGTATCGCCGGCCTTGAGGTCCATGGGGATGCGGTTGCCTTTGTCATCCCGGTCGCCGGGGCCGCTGGACAGGACAACACCCTTCTGGGGTTTTTCTTTGGCGGTTTCGGGCAGCACGATGCCGCCGGCAGTCACTTCTTCCTGCTCGAGCGGTTCGACAACGACACGATTACCTAAAGGTTTCAAGCTGATGGACATACATGCCTCCTGGTCAAGGATAGGGTTTGCGTTTTAGGCTTGTTAGCACTCTTGTGTTTCGAGTGCTAACAAGCCCTATGATACTTGTCTTCCAGAGGGAAGTCAAGGCCCATTAACGCTTTCTTATAAAGTTCTTACACGTTTTGTTCGCTGCGGGTTTGCCCCGGCGAGGGTTATTTGGAGATCAGGTAAATGCTGGCCAGGATCAGCAGGCTGCCGATGACGGCGGGCAGGCTGAGCGGCTCGTTGAAAACCAGCAGGCCAAGCAGCACGCCGCTGACCGGTTCAAGGATGGCGACCACGCTGACCACCTGCGCCTTGATCTTTTGCAGGGCGACGAAATATAACAGGCTGGCGATGCCCAGCGAGATGACCCCCAGCGGAATGAGGACGAAGATATTTTCGCAGATCAGGGCCGTGGGGGTGCGCAGCATCCAGGGTAAGAGGATGAGGGCGGCCACCCCGGTGCTCCAGAACGACTGGGTGAAACCGGAAACTTTGCCGCGCAGCAGGCGGCTGAACAGCATGGTAAGGGCATAGGTAAAGCCCGATAGGACGCCGGCAAAGATGCCTTCCAGCGAGCGCACGTCGAGGCCGCTTTGCAGCACGCCGGTGATGAGCAGGATGCCGACCAGGATGAGCGCCAGGCTGAGCCAGGTATATTTGGGGCGTTGTTCTTTGAGCAGCCAGGGGGCGATGAAGGCGATGTAAATGGGCGCCGAGTTGACCAGCAGGGCCGAGTTGGCGGCGGTGGTGTGTTGGACGGCGTAGATGTACAGGGCCGCGGTCACGCCCATGGCGATGCCGGCGCAGACCAGTACCCAGATCGATTTGCGGTAGCGGCCGATTTGCAGCGGCTGGCGATAAACGGGCAAGAGCAGACAGAAGAGCAGAAAGGCGAAAAAGGCCCGGAAGAAAGCAATGCTCATCGCATCCAGTCCGTGCGTCAGGCGGGTGAACAGAATCAGTGTGCTGTAACAAAAGGCGCCCAGAGCCACTTTACCGATGCTCGACCAATCGGTGCGTTCGCTTTGCTGCATGTGAAAACCATCCTGCCATTAACAAGGTGAAAACCGAGCCTCTATCATAACACGAAGCGCGGTGGGGGGCTGCAAAAGTTCCTGTTTTGGGGCGGCGATTTTACGAATTAAGCTAAAATTAACTCAGGTTTGATTCCCTCAATATTGGCGGAGGTAAATATGCTCAAGGAACTGGTTTTCAAGAACCGCAGTTACCGGCGTTTTGACCAGTCTGTGGCGATTAGTGAGGCGACGCTGCGCGATCTGGTGGATCTGGCGCGGCTGTCCCCCTCGGCGCAGAATGCGCAGCCGCTCAAATACGTGCTGTCGTGCGAGGCGCAAAAGAACGCCCGCATTTTTGACTGCCTGGCGTGGGCGGGATATTTGAAGGATTGGCCCGGGCCGGTGGAAGGCGAACGCCCGTCGGCGTATATTGTGGTCGTCGGCGACACCACCATCCGCCCGGCGTTTGGCATCGACCCCGGGATCGTGGTGCAAAGCATGTTGTTGGGGGCGGCGGAATTGGGCCTGGGCGGTTGTATGATTGCTTCGATCAAGAAGGCCGAACTGGCGCAGGTGCTCGATCTGCCGGCGCAGTACGAGATTGTGCTGGTGCTGGCGCTGGGCAAGCCGGTGGAGACGGTTGTGGTCGAGCCGGTGGGGGCGGATGGCGACATCAAATACTGGCGCACGGCGGACGCGGTGCACCATGTCCCCAAGCGTGCATTGGATACGTTGATCCTGGATTTGTAAAGGCAAGCGGGTTGTCTTTCTGGTCGCCGCGGCGGCATGCCCGCCCGGCGACCAGGGATCGGATTGGCGGCGCGTAACTTTTGGTACAAATGCGGGTTTAATTGTCTGAACGATGTGACATTTCGCCAAAAATCATAGTCAAATGAAACTTGCCTTTTATGACATGCGTGTATAATCTTAGCATACAGATTGAGTTCATCTTTTCTGTGGTTGTTGTGGATCATTCAGCTGTACACCCTATCTTCTAAATAACAATACAGATTCGTCCAACGCCGGGGAGTGTGTTTTCTCCCTTGTGGGCTGGCAGTTCGTAACGGGCCGGCAGGGAAAACGAGCCACACTGGCTTGAGCCGGTTGGCGTTGGGGCACGTTTAAAAAGGCAAATATTTTTTGATTCGTTTGTTCAAAGCAGGGGTGTGGGTTCTTGTTGTTGGGTAGCCCGGCATTGGTTGCCGAATTCATAAATCCCAGTGTTGGCGCATAAGGCGTCAGGAGGAGCGTTGTATGAATATCTTGTTTATCGTTGTCGGTGCGGCGGCTATTTTTTATATTGCCTACCGCACGTACGGTCGCTTCCTTGCCAACCAGGTTTTCCAACTGGACGACAAGCGGGTGACCCCGGCCGTGGAACTGGCCGACGGCGTCGATTTTGAGCCGATCGAGCCCAAGTTCCTGATGGGGCAGCACTTCTCGGCCATCGCCGCGGCCGGCCCGATCACCGGGCCGATCCTGGCGGGTACCCTGTTTGGTTGGGCGCCGGCGTTGTTGTGGATCCTGTTTGGGGCCATCTTCGTCGGCGGCGTGCACGATATGGGTTCGTTGATCGCCTCGGTGCGTCATCAGGCCCGTTCGATCACGGAAGTGGTGCGTAAGAACGTCTCGCACCGGGCCTGGATCATCTTCATGATCTTCATCTGGATCACGCTGGTGTACGTCATCGTGGCCTTCACCGATATCACCGCCGGCTCGTTTGTCGGGGCGGTGAAATTGGAGAACGGCGAGTTGGTCAGCGGCGGGGCGATTGCCACTTCGTCGCTGCTGTACCTGGCGCTGCCGGTGGTCATGGGGCTGTTGATGCGTTACGCCAAGCTCAACCTGACCTGGGCGACGATCATCTTCCTGCCGCTGGTGGGCGTGGCCATCTGGGTCGGCAAGTACATCCCCTTTGATCTGGCCGCCATCCTCGGTATGCAGCCGGCGGATGGGCAGAAGGTGTGGGACGTGCTCATCCTGGTGTACTGCTTCGTGGCCTCAATTTTGCCGGTGTGGATGCTGCTGCAACCGCGCGGTCACCTGGGCGGTTACTTCCTGTATGCGGCGCTGATCGCGGCGGCCATCGGCGTGCTGTTTGGCGGTTTCACGGTTGAATACCCGGCCTTCAAGATGCCGGCCGGCTCCGATTCGTTCTGGTTCCCGATGTTCCCGCTGCTGTTCATCACCGTGGCGTGCGGCGCCTGTTCGGGCTTCCACTCGCTGGTGGGCTCGGGGACGACCTCGAAGCAGCTCAAGCGTGAAAGCGATTCCAAGGTCATCGGCTACGGCGCCATGTTGTTGGAAGGTGTTGTGGCGGTGGTCTCGCTGGCATGTGTGATGATCCTGGCCCAGGATAACCCCCTGGCGGCCAAGGCGCCGAACTTCATCTATGCCTCGGGCATCGGGCGCTTCCTGGAACTGCTGGGCATCCCGGCCTCGCTGGGTATCTCCTTTGGTTTGATGGCCTTCACCACCTTTGTCTACGACACCCTGGATGTCTGCACCCGTCTCGGGCGCTACATCATCGAGGAACTCACCGGTTGGCGGACATGGTGGGGCCGCGCCGTTGCCACCGCGCTGACGGCCGGCGTACCGCTGATGTTCGTGATGCAGACCTCGCTGGATGCCAAGGGCAATCCCATCCCGGCCTGGAAGGTGTTCTGGAACCTGTTTGGCGCCTCGAACCAGCTGCTGGCGGGCCTGGCGCTGATCGGCGTCACCGTGTGGATCCTCAAGTCCTTCCCGACCCGCAAGGTATGGATCGCCACCTTTGTGCCGGCGGTGTGGATGTTCTTGATGAGCAACTGGGCGTTGATCAGCATGCTGATCTCCGGCTGGTTCCCGAAGGGCCAGTTCAACCTGGCGGCCGGCCCGGTGCCCCCCGTGGCGCTGATCCTCATCATCCTGTCGGGTCTGATGGCGGCCGAGACGATCGTGGCGCTGACCAAGAAGCCGCCCGTTTCCAGCGACGGTATCATGGAAAAGGCTCCGGCGCGCTAGAACGCCTCATCTTCTGCTTGATTGAAAAAGCTGCCTCGCAATTCGAGGCAGCTTTTTGTTGACTTTTTTACTTGAAAAATGGGCATACATATCTTATACTGAATGCGTTATCTGTTTTTGTGGTCTTTTGTCTGGCAGATGAAGCTGTGGGGAGCGGCCAGTTTTCCGGAATTTTCCAGTTCAGGTGCAGGGGTAGAGACAGGCGTTCGCCTGTGTTTTTCCGTTTTATCTTTTTGTTTGGCTCAAGGAGGAGTTACATGAAAGTCACGAGGATCGTATGTCTGGTGTTGTTGTTGGCTGTTTTGCTGTCTGGCTGCGGTCAGGCGAGCAGCCAGTCGCAGCCGATCAAAGTCGCCATTCTGGCGCCGCTGAGCGGACCGGCTCCCACCTACGGCGTGTCACACCGCAATGCGGCGTTGATCGCCATCGACGAATGGAATGCTAAGGGCGGTGTGTTGGGGCGCAAGATCGAGGCGGTGGTTGAAGACAGCCAGTGCGCCGCCAATGCGGCGGTCAATGCGGCCAACAAGGTCATCGATCAGGATAAAGTGCATTACATCATCGGCGAGGTGTGTTCCAAGGCTTCTATCCCGGTGGCAGAGGTGGCGCAAAACAAGGGCGTGGTGATGATTACGCCTTCTTCTACGGCGGAAACGATCACGCTGAAACCAGACGGTACGGCCAAGGATTTCGTCTACCGCACCTGTTTTATCAATCCGTTCCAGGGCACGGTGATGGCCAAGTTTGCCAAGTCGAAAGGGTATAAGAATGCCTTTGTGATGGTGGATATCGGCAACGATTACGTGCGCGGCCTGGCCGAGGCGTTTGAGGCGGCCTGGACGAAGGATGGCGGTACGATTGTGGGCAAAGAGGTTTACACTGCCCAGGATACCGATTTCTCGCCGATTCTGGCGAAAATTGTGGCGGCCAACCCGGATATGATCTGGATGCCGGATTATTACAACGTGGTCAATCTGGTGGCGGCGCAGGCCAAGGAGAAGGGCATTGCCGCGGTGATGATGGGCGGCGACGCCTGGGACTCGGCCGATCTCAACCTGTCGGCCAATGATGGCAATTTCTTCTCGAATTTCTATTCGGCCGACGACCCACGCCCCGAGGTGGTGGAATGGGTGAAGAAATACAAAGACAAGCACGGCGTCACCCCCGACTCGATCGGTACGATGGCGTACGACGCCACCAATCTGCTGCTGGCAGCCATCGAAAAGAGCGGCAGCGACGACACCAAGAAGGTGGCCGAAACGCTGGCCAAGATCGAATTCTCCGGGGTGACCGGAAAGATTGTCTATGATCAGTATCATAACCCGATCAAGCCGGCGGCTATTTTGCAGGTCAAGAACGGTAAGATCAATTTTGTCGAGATGATCGCGCCGTAAACGTTGCGCGCCGCTGCAAGACCGGTTTCGTTGTATCGCTCAGACCTCTCAGGTTTTTAAGACCTGCGAGGTCTTTTTCCTCAATGCCGCGGCGGAACGACGGTGGTTCGTGTTGCGGTTTTTCACCTGTTGCGCCGGTCTCTTGTGCAAGGTCTTACCCCTTTCTGCTGAGACGTTCTGTTGTTAAACAGGGTTATGCACTGTACTTTTAGCGGTTGTGTGGCCCGAGATTTTATGCTATGTTTGTTCTGATATCTGCGACGGTGATTACAGGATGTTTTACCGGCTTAAAGGTTTACTGTTATTTGGGATCTGTGCGGCATGTTGGGCCGGGCTGGCTGCCTGCCAGCCGGCGTTGCGCATCCCGGCGCAGACTGCCACGGCGACGGGCACGCCCCGGCCAGCGCCCAGCCACACGCCCCGCCCACCGTCGCCGACGGTGACGGCGACAGCCAGCCCTTCTCACACTCCGTCGCCGACGCCTACTCTCGAGCCGGCCGGGTGCCGTGAGCCGGAGGCCGATTACCGCCACGTCCAGGTCAATGGTTGGACGCTGAACCGCCGCACCTACGCCATGTTACAGTATGCAGCCGTTCTCTATGGCGGGGAACTGGATATTACCGGCAGCGGCATCACCCAGGGCAGTTATCATGATAACGGCCCGGCCAGTTTTGGCACCCACCTGGGGGGTGGAGCGGTAGATCTTTCGGTGATGCGCAAAGGCACCTATACGGTGTTGAAGGACGATATACCGGCGTTGATCGCCGCCCTGCGCCTGGCCGGCTTTGCTGCCTGGCTGCGCCAGCCGGACGAGGTGTACCCTGGTTCAGCGATCCACATTCATGCCATCGCCATCGGCGATAAGGAGCTTTCCAGAGAGGCCCGCCAACAACTGGACGGCAAGTTTGGATATTTTTATGGGTACACGGGGATCCCAGTGCGCAGCGGCACGCCATCGCCCGACCGGCACGGTGGGCCGGTGGTTTGTGTATGGATGCGCAGATTGGGGTATGAAGATTTAAGAACCGGCCCATAACTCGATTTTTTGATCAAGGGTAAAAGGAGGATTTTGGTATGGAAGCAGAGCAGGTGGAGGAAAAAAGCAGTGTTCTTGAAACCGTGGTGGCGATTCTTATCGCCGTGGCAACGGTGATTGGCGCGGTGGTTGCCTGGCGGGCGTCGGTGATCCTGGACGCATCGGGCGACGCCGACTACGGTGGTTTGCGGGCGTCGGTGAATGTTGAGGAGACCCGCGCTTTGAATTATGTCAACGCTTATGAGCACTACGGTTCGTTTGTGGCCTATTCGCGTTACAACGAATTAGGCAACGCCATTGGCGATATCCTCGAAAAAGACAGCGCCAATCTGAGCGAGGAACAGGTCTTCATGTTGCAGCGCCAGCAGGCCGAGGCTTACGATCTGGCGCAGGCCAACCGGCGTCTATTCCCGCACCGGTTTATGAATCGGGACGGTAGTTACAGCGTTCAGCGGGAGATGGGGGAACTCTGGGCGGACGCATCCAAGGAAAAAGATCTCAACCCCGACCCACAATACGCCGAGGCGGATGCCTTACGGCAAAAATCAAACAAGGTGTTGTTGACGCTGATGATTCTGGCCGCCTCGCTGGTGTTCTTTACCCTGGTTGAGCCCATGCCGGATCAGAGGATTAAATATGGGGTGCTTGCCCTGGGTGTGATCTGTATGCTCGGCGGCACGGTTGCGGCGATTCTGTTTGAACTTGCCCGCTAGGAGGATTGAAATGAGCGAAGGATCTACCTCAAACAAGTTTTTTGCGATGCCTACCGACCGCTTTAATCGCATCATGGCGGTAGCGATTGCAGTGGTCACTCTGTTTATTGGCGTGATTACCTTCCTGCAAAGCGACGCCGGTAATCGCGACGATCAGGCCAATCGCGATTCCAAGCGGTATTCCATCGAGTTGATGCAGCGCAAAATCAGCGGCGATGCGCGGGTAAACTTTGATTACAACACCGTGGTTCAGGCGTATTATGAACTGGATCTGTTGGCCACCTCGGCTGAAAACTCGGGCGATCAGGCCGCGGCCGACCGTTATCGTAAAATCGGCGAGCGGATGATGAGCCTGAGCCCGCTGCTTTCGAAGGATTATTACAACCCGGAGGCCAACGAACTGAAGACGGCCAAATACGAAGCGGACGTTTACCTGGTGGATACCGTGGCGTTGTCCGAGCGTTTTGAAGCGGCCTCGAACGTGAAAGATGCCTGGGATTACAAGGCAAATACCTATATCATCCACCTGACCCTGTTGGCGGTGGCCCTGTTTTTGTATGGCATGTCGACCACCCTGTCGGGGGCGATGACGCGCTGGATCTTTTCGCTGGTGGGCACTGGGGTGGCGCTGGTGGCGGTAGTATGGGCGGTGACGCTGTACTTTGCTCCGGTGAAGGATTTGCGCGATTGCAAGGTGGGCGATAAGGCAGCCATTGATCTGTATGCGCAGGGCCGCGGGCTGGCATATCAAGAAGCCCACGAGCAGGCGATCGCCAGTTACAACCAGGCATTGAGTTGTGCGCCCCAGTATGCCAATGCGCTGCGCGATCGCGGCGAGGCCTATCTGGCGTTGGGCGAGTACGCCAAAGCCGCCGCCGATTTTGAGGCGGCGCAGGCGGCGGGGAACACTTCGGCCTCGCTGGCCGGGGAACTGGCCTGGACGTATCACCTGATGGGGCGTTTTGCCGACGCGGTGGCGATGAACCAGCGGGCGCTCAAGACCAGCCCGGATGAGTTGTGGATCCAGTATGACCTGGGCCTGGCCTATCTGGCGCTGGGCAAGGTGGATGAGGCCAAGGCGGCCTATCAGGTAGGGATGGATACGGCGGCCCGCATGGTGGCGGATGCCCGCAGCGCCGGGCAGGAACCGCCATCCTATCTGTGGTGGGGGCTGGGTGACGCCAGCGAGTCGCTGGACGATCTGCTTTCCACGCTGGCCGGGGAGGAAGGCGTGCCGCCGGCCAGCGCGTTTACAAACGCCGAGGCGATTAAACCGGTTGCCGCTGCATTGAACGCCCGGCTCAAGAGCCTGGCGGTGTCCCTGGAATACAGCGGCAAACCGCCGGCGGGTGAGTTGAAGGCCAGGATCGGCCAGTTTGTCTTCGCCGAACCGGTTTTTGACGAGCAAGGGAACGTGGTGGATTACCTGCAAAGCGACACCTTCAAATACGGCATTGATGCGGTGGCGGTGTTGTTCGATTACGAGGGTATGCAGGACGGGCAGGAAGTCGTTTTTAAGGTCTACATCGACGACGAAGAAGATCCTTCCTGGCGGCTGGCGGATGCATGGACGTTTGGCGCCGCCGGCACGTTGGAGCGGCAGCTCAGTTTTGCCTACAGCAACGTAAACGTGTTGAGCGCCGGCACGTACCGGGTCGAGTTTTACGTCGATGCGCACCTGGCCCAAACGGGAACGTTTGTGGTCGAAGCGGATCAATAAACCGTTGTGCTGTGAGCGCGGTTCCTGCCCCATTGCGATGGGGCAGGAACTTTTTGTTATGTCTGGCGGCTTGTTTTGGGTGGGAAAGCGACTACAATCATACTAACGGTGCGTATAATCTTGTGTGGAGAGGTGCGAGATGCCCGATCTTGCTGGCAAAACACTGGGGAAGTACCGGATCGTCGAATTGATTGGACGCGGGGGCATGTCTGAGGTTTATCGCGGCTATCACGTGCGTCTGGAGCGGACGGTGGCGGTTAAAGTGCTCAACAGCCAACTGGCACAGGAACCCGATTTTATTCATCGTTTCGAGCGCGAGGCGCGTTCGGTGGCGGCGTTACGCCATCCACACATTGTGGGATTGTTTGATTTCGACGTCGAAGACGACCTGATGTACATGGTGATGGAGTACATCGACGGGGGGACGCTCAGGGCGCGCCTGGAAGAATTGAACCGGCGGGGCGAATTGATGCCGCTGGCGGATGCGCTGCGTATTTTCCGGCAGATCGCCGAGGCGCTCGGGTATGCTCACCAGCATGGGATGCTGCACCGCGACATCAAGACCTCTAACATTCTGCTGGATGGCGCCGGCAACGCCTATTTGATGGATTTTGGCATCGCCCGCATCCTGGGGGTGACGCAATACACGGCGACCGGGGCGCTGATCGGTACGCCGATGTATATGTCGCCGGAGCAGGGGCAGGGGCTGCCGTTAAACAACGCCAGCGATATCTACTCGCTCGGGGTGGTGATGTACGAGATGTTATCCGGGCGCGTTCCGTTTACGGCGGATACGCCGTTTGCGTTGATTTACAAGCATATTTACGAACAACCGGCTTTGCTGCACGAAGCGCGCCCCGACCTGCACCCGGTATTAGAGGCGGTGGTGTATAAGGCGCTCGCCAAACGTGTGGAAGATCGTTATCAGAGCACCGGCGAACTGTTGAGCGCCCTGGACGTGGCGGTCTCGGTATTATCCACGGCGGCGGGCACACCGGCGCAGGCGGTCGCTGCCATCCCGCCGGCAACTCCCCCGCTGACGCCGGTTTCGTCTGAAGCGGTGACGCCAGTTCCGTCTGAGGCCGTAACGGTGGCAACCGCGCCCGCGCAGCAAACCGCTGCGGCGGCAAAACCGGCGGTGCGGCACCCGGAACACAAGCGGAGACGGCGCTGGTGGCGGCTGGTTCTGGCGGCGGGGCTGGTGGTCCTGGTCGCGCTGGCAATGGCGCGCCTGGCCAATCGCAGCGACCGGCTGCCGTACCGCGACGATTTTGACGGGGAAACGTTGGCGGCAGAGTGGCAGCTCGATCCCGGCTGGTCGTTGATCAACCAGGGCGGGCGCGGCTTTCTGGAGGGGCGTGGGCACCAGTGGGCGCATTTGCAGCGCGGGCCGTGGGCCGATTACGTCTTGCAGTTTGGCGTATCTCTGGCGGAAGGGGCCCAGTTGCACGCCAACGTGCGCATGAGCGACGGCGAACGGTTTCAGCGCTACATGATCGGCTTGAGCATGGAAGAGACCTATCTGGCGAAACAGATTGGTGACAGGATTGACCAGGATCTGACGCGCAGCGGTGGGCCGGGCGGCGGCTGGCGGGTGGTGCGCATCGAGGTCATCGGCGACCGGCTGCGCCTGTTGATCGGCGACCAGGAGATGTGGGCGTACGTCGATCCCAACCCAATTTTGCGGGGTGGGGTAGGGTTTGAGGCGTTGAATATGCGGGCGGTGCAGCTAGATCAGGTCGAAGTGCTGGCTCCGTGAGGTGTGCAAAGGCAATCTGGAAAAATGTCTGACCAATTTTTAGCAAATCCCTTGACAGGATATCAGACACGAGTATAATCCAGCCCGTTGCTTGAAACAAAGCAAGATTTCGCCCGCAGGGGCAAATCAAACAAACCAATATTCAACTTCCGAAGAGGAAGCCTTTGATTTCCACCAGAGACGTGAGACGGTCGAACGAAAAAGAGACCGAAAAAAGTCAAAAACGAATTTGGGGAAAACCCTTGACAGAAAGAGCAAAACGGGTAAAATAAGGGCCGCACGAGAGAAAAGATCTAGCGAAAGCAGATCGATAACAAGTGAGGATCCAGACCCGAAGAGTAGTCGGGCGATCAAGAGGAAAGCCGGTGTGACCGGAAAGTCACGGAAAACATCGGCGTTTTCGTCTGTAAATCGAACGGTGAAAGGGAGAAGGTTCTCGGAGTTGAACAGAACCTTAACAACTGAAGAGTAATAGGAAGCAGCAAGCGAGCCCTTGAGAAATGC
>CAZHTS010000017.1:0-69457 GCA_964535315.1 uncultured Anaerolineaceae bacterium | reverse complement strand
GGGCCGGGGTGAGGAGATGAACGCGCTTACGCCACGTCTTTGGCGGCTGGCGCGATCAGCCCGGCCTGCTGCAAGGTGTCGATCAGGTTGAGCCGGTCGATGGGTTTGCGGATATACCCCGCCGCCCCTACAGCGCGTGCCAGGTCTGGCTCGTACAGCGCAGAACAGATGATGACCGGAATGAGCCGCGTCTCCGGGTTCAACTTAAGATTGCGGATCAATTCCCAGCCGTCCATTTTGGGCATGAGAATGTCCAGCAGGATGAAGTTGGGCACCATCAACTGCGCCAGGTTCAGCGCCTCATCTGGCTGGTCGGCGCCGAAGACCTGGATGCCGTACGGGCTGAGCATTCTTTCGATCAACGTGCGCACCGAGACGACGTCGTCAATCACCAGGCATTTGCCCTGGTTCATTAAAGGGAGATGGAGTGAAATGGTGGTTTGCCCTTGCTGGCCGGAAACGACTTCGTTGATCCCCTGTACGGTGAAGAACAACCGGGCGATTTCCAACCCGTTTTGATCCAGCGGCTGGTTGTGGGTGATGTTAATCGTCAGTTCGACGAAATGGTCGTTGAGCGGGCGCAGCGCCATGCGGATGATCGCGTCTTGCGCTCCGGCCACGGCCATCGACAGGATTTTATAAAAGCCCTGCTTGGTCAGAATCGGGTCGACCATGATAAAGAGACCGGCGTCGACCTCTTCCAGGTGCACGCGGTGGGTTAAAGCAGAGTTGGAAAGGAACTCGCACAGATGGATGGCCTGTTGGATCATCTGCGCCAGGGGGTTGAAGCTGAAATTAATCTCCCACCCCTTGAGCTCCTTTTTAAGCACTTCCAGGTCGTAGAAATCGGGCATGTCGGTGGGCGGCGGTTCGACCAGGTTCATCTCTTTTTGGACCGCCGAAAGCTGCTCGTACAGGATGGAGGCCAGCGCATCCACGCCCTTTTTTAATTCGCGCTGCACCTGCCGCTGGCTGAGCCCCAACTCTTCTTCGATGCGATACAACTCCAGGCCGTTGAGATAGCGCATGGTTAAGGCTCTGGAACTCCGCCATTCCGAAGCCTGTAAGGGGGTATCTTCGGGTGGGCTCAGCAATTTGATCCCATTACCGATTTTTGCACGCAGCAACTGGATGCGATTGGGTTGATGGGCTTCTTCTTTGGTGAGAAAGAGGCTCAACAGATCGGGTTGTTTTTCCAGAAAGGCCACGTCGGAGAGATGATTCAGAACCATTCTGAGCTGATCTTGAAAATGTTCTATGTCCATATCGTTTGGGGTCTCTCCAGCCGATGGCAGAAAAAAGGCAAAACCTTGGCAAAAAAACGTTAAAGTTGGGCGCTATGATCTAAGTGTAATTTTATCACGGCTCCTTTCCGTTTCCGATTGAGCCGTGACCCGCTTACAAGTCGTTTTATACCAATAAATTGGAGGAAAAAGTGATCAAGAAGCGTACGTCCGTGATTCTGTCCATTCTCTTTTCCTGTATATTTGTGCTGAGCGCCTGCTCGCCGGCCGCGACCCCCTCTGCGCCGGCGGCCACAGCACCTGCCAGCGCCCCGACCGCAGCCAGCGCCGAACCTGCCGCAGCCACCCCCGTCACCCTGGAATACTGGGTCTTCTCAGACTACGGGCAAGGGGAGGCCGGTGAGCTTCAGAAGACCTTCATCGCCGAATTTGAGGCCGCCAACCCCGGGGTGAAGATCAATATCAGCCCCAAGAACGACGACGAACTGTCGACCGGCATTGTAGCCGCCGCCGCCAGCAATACCCTGCCGGATATCTTCATGCAGGGCAACGATATGGGCGCTCTGGATGTCAAACTGGGCGCACTTGCAAACGTCTACGATCGTTGGATGGCGCTGCCCGAGGCGTTCCGCAGCCAGTTCAACCCGGTCATGATCTCGGAGATGATGCCCGCCGAGAAGACCCTGTACGGCATGCCCTACACCGGTTATTCCAGCTTCCTGTACCGCAACCTGACCATCTTGAAAGCAGCCGGCATCGACCCCAAGGAAAAGGTCGAGACCTGGGATCAGTGGATGGAACAGATGAAGAAGATCAAGGCGGCCGGTTACCAGGCGCTGCCGGCCTTCTCGGATCATTACAACGATTTCGTCGCCATGTATGCCGGCGCTGCCACGGAAGACGAATGGGGCATCGACTGGAGCGCTAAAAAGACCAGGCTGAACCCGGAGAAGTACGCCCGCATGATGCAATTCCTGGTCGACGCCCGCCAGTACGGCACCGAGATTGGCAACCGCGATCAGGCCGCCAACGATCTGTTCATGGGCAACAAGCTGGCCTACCGGGTGAGCGGGCCTTGGTCAAACGTAACCTTTGCCGAGGCCAAGAAAAACAGCAATCTGGATTATGATTATGTTGTCTTGCCCGGCAATACCGCCGACAATACCGCCGGACACCGCGGCACCGAGTTCATCGGGCTGCCCCCCAACGGCAAGAACAACGATGTCGCCTGGAAGTTCATCGCCTACATTTGCGACGAGCCGCAAATGACCCGCTGGGCCACCCTGCTCAGCCGTTACAACAGCAATCAGACGACGCTGGCAAAGGTGAAAGACACACTGCTGGAAGTCACCACCGAGGGCGCAAAATCGGCCCTGTTGACCCAGCCGCCCGATTTCAGCAAGGCTTACCCGGATGGGTACGGCCAGGCGATCCTGGACAACATGGCAGCCATCGAGAGCGGCCAGGTTTCGCCCGAAGAAGGCGCCAAACAACTGGTCGACACGCTTAACAAACTCATCGCTGAGGCAGAGTAAACTGCCAGTTTGCCACCGGCCCTGGGAGAGATTCCTCTCCCAGGGCCCTGGAATGGACCGGGAGACCTGATCGATGAAACGATGGATGAAGAAAAATCTCAAGCATTTTTTGATGATCGCGCCGTTCTTTTTGCTTTTTTCCCTGTTCTTCCTTTTCCCGATCGTCAAAGGTTTTTATATCAGTTTTTTTAAGTGGGACGCCGTTCATACACCCGAGTTTGTGGGTTTAAGGAACTATGCTACCATCGCCACTTCCAGCGATTTTGTCAGGTCTTTCGTCAATTTGCTGAAGTATGTATCCATCACCGTGCCCATCGGTATCGCTGTGGCGTTCTTGCTGGCGTTGATTGTGGACAGCTTTGAGGGGTTCTGGTCGGGTTTCTTCCGCAGCGCCTATTTCATCCCCACCATGATCCCGATTTTCCTGGCGGCCTCGGTCTGGCGTTGGATGTATGCGCCGGAGGTGGGCATCGTCAACACGATGTTGGGCTGGCTGGGGCTTGCGTCGGTAAACTGGCTGCAGGAGCCAGAGGTGATGATCTTCTCGCTGGTGATCGTAGACGTCTGGCGCTCGGCCGGTTTCAACATGGTGATCCTGCTGGCCGGCCTGAAAAATATCCCCAAAGAATACTACGACGCCGCCAAAGTGGATGGCGCCAACCCGTTCCAGGAAGTGATCCACATCACCATCCCGCAGTTGTGGCCGGTATTGTTCTTTACCATTACCTACGGCTACATCTCAGCCTTGCAGGTCTTTGACGCTCCCTGGCTGATGACCGCCTCCAGCAATGCTGCGTACGGCGGTCGTCTGAAGGGGCTACTTTTCCCGGTGATGGATATGATGGGGCGGGCTTTTGGCAGCCTGAAGTTTGGGCCGGCCTCTGCCTACGGCTTTTTGCTGACGTTGATGATTCTGGCTGTTACGGCGCTGTTGTTCCTGGTGCAACGAAAAAACAGGTGAGAGAGGTATACACATGCTGGAAAAACGTATCCACTTCAAATGGGGCTTCGTCTTACGCTGGCTGCTGGCCGTTGCGATTTTGATCGTCATGCTCTTTCCGATTTTGTGGATGGTCAACATCGTCTTTAGCAAACCCGGCGTGCCCGTGGCGGTCAATCCGCACCTCGTCCCCACCTCGCTGTCGGATGGGATCGATAATATCGTCAAGGTCGTCTCCGAAAATAACCAGCAGTTCTTCAAAGCCTACATCAACTCCTCGCTCTATACGGTGCTGACCATCCTGGGCGTGCTGTTGTTGTGTTCGATGGCCGCCTATGAGTTTGCCCTGCACGATTTTCCCGGAAAAAAGATTCTGTTTTCCCTTATTCTGTTTGCATTGATGATCCCGACCGTCGTCACCCTGGTGCCGACCTATTTGCTGGTGGCAGACCTGGGCTGGTTGAACAGCATGCAGGGCCTGGTGATCCCCGGCATCGCCTCGGCGTTTGGTCTGTTCATGTTGACCCAGTTTTTCCAGGACATGCCCAAAGAAATCATGGACGCAGCCCAGATCGACGGCGCCAATCATTTTGAGGTGTACTGGCACATCGTCCTGCCGCTCTCGAGCAACGCCCTGGTCACGCTGGCGATCATCACCTTTATGCAGACCTGGGGTAACTTTGTCTGGCCGCTGGTCATTGCCACCAACGAAAATATGTTTACGGTCAGCCAGATGGTCAATCGCTACAACGGCATTTTCACCCGGGCGTCGATCAACACGATCATGACCGCCAACCTGCTCGCCGCCGTCCTGCCCCTGCTGTTCTTTGTCATCTTCCAGAATAAGATCATCAAAGGGGTATCGATGTCTGGACTGAAAGGATAAGCCAGAATGGGTCTTGAGACCGTGCGCTGACCCGTCTGGAGAGGGGTCACATTTGCCTCCACCTGGGGTATCCTGGGAGCGTTGGAAATGGAGGCATATGCGCATTAAAGCAGTTCTTTCTTTCGTGGTAATTTCGTGGCTGCTCGCCGCTTCCGGCTGTAGTTCGGCGGCGGGCAACCCTTCGGCCTTCGAGACCGAAGCGCTGCGTAAGGGCGACCTTACCGCGCAGGTGGTGGCCAACGGCGCGGTGCGGCCCAATCGCTCGCGTGACCTGTCCTGGAAGATCAACGGCGTGGTCGAACAGGTCAACGCCGGGCTGGGGGACGCGGTGACACAGGGCCAGGTGTTGGCCCGCCTGAGCGCCGACAGCCTGCCGCAGAGCGTGCTTTCGGCGCGCGCCGATCTATACAACGCCCGGCAAAACCTGGACAAACTGCGTGAAGGCCACCCCGAAAAACTGGCCACCGCTTACCAGGAACTGGTCGACGCCCGCAAGACGCTTGAGGACGCCAAAAACAAACACGCCCGCCTGCTGGCCGATAAACGTTCGGCCGACCCGCTCGAGATCGAGAACGCCCGCCTCGAATACTTGCGGCTGAACCAATCGATGGAGGATGTGCAGCAGCAGCTGGATGCGGTCGGTTACTACGCCGAGGACCCCTTCGTGCTCGACCTACAGGCCAGCGCCATCAAACTCAAGGGCCAGCGCGACAACGCCCTCTACCGCTACCAGTACCTGACCGGTAAACCGTCGAAGCTGGAGATCGAAAAGGCGCGCGCCGCGTTGGAAACCGCCCAGGCCAAATTCGAGCAGGCGCAGCGCACCTATGACCGCCTGCGCGATGGGCTGTCTTCCGGCGAGGTGAACGCCGCCCAGGCCAGCATCGACGCCGCCCAGGCCACGCTCAACCAGACCGAACTGCTGGCGCCGTTTGACGGCATCCTGACCCTGGTCAAAACGCACGCCGGCGACTCGACCGAGACGGACGCCCTGGCGCTGCGGGTGGAGGATCGCAGCCACTTTTTTGTGGACGTGTCGATCTCCGAGATCGACGTCAACCGCGTTAAGATCGGGCAGCCGGTCACGGTGACCTTTGACGCCGCCTACGGGCGCGAATACCGCGGCGTGGTGACCGAAGTGGGCATCAGCGGCGTGTCGAACCAGGGGTTGGTCAGCTACCCGGTGGTGATCGAACTGGAACAGCCTGACGAATACATCAAATCGGGGATGACTGCTGCGGTGCGCGTCCAGGTGGACGCGGTGCGCGACGTGCTGATGGTGCCCAACCGCGCCGTGCGCATGGTGGACGGCGACCGGGTGGTCTACGTCCTGCGCGGTGAAAACCCGCTGCCCGAGCAGGTCAAGATCAAGCTGGGCATTTCGTCCGAAACGCTCAGCCAGGTGCTGGAAGGCGATTTGCAGCCGGGCGATAACGTGGTGCTCAACCCCGACGCGCTGCTGCCGGCGATGGTCGAATGAGCGAGGAGGCCAGCATGGATACACAAACAGCCACCCCCTGGGTGGTGCGCGCCGAGAACCTGACCAAGGTCTATCGCATGGGCGAGGTCAAGGTGCATGCCCTGAACGGCGTCTCGCTTCAGATTGGGCGGGGCGAGGTGGTCGCCATCATGGGCCCTTCCGGCTCGGGCAAGTCGACCTTGATGAACATCCTCGGCTGCCTGGACCGCCCGACCAGCGGCGATTATTACCTGGACGACGAACGCGTCTCGAGCCTGCGCGACGATCAACTGGCGCGCATTCGCAACCGCAAGGTCGGGTTTGTCTTTCAGAGCTTCAACCTGCTCACCCGCCAGACGGCGCTGGCCAACGTGGAACTGCCCATGCGCTACGCCGGCGCCAACCGCGGGCGCAAAGAGCGCGCCGTGGCGGCGTTACAGGCGGTGGGCCTGGGTGAACGGCTGCATCACCGCCCGACCGAACTTTCCGGCGGGCAGCAGCAGCGCGTGGCCATCGCCCGCGCCCTGGTCAACGATCCCGCCATCCTGATGGCCGATGAACCGACCGGAGCGCTGGATACGCGTTCGGGCAAGGAGATCATCGAACTGCTGCTGGGGCTGAACCAGCAGCGCGGTACGACCATCATCCTGGTGACGCATGACCCCAACGTGGCCGCCTGCGCCCAGCGTGTTGTGCGGGTCTGTGACGGTATGATCGCGGCGGAGGGACAATGAACCTGGCGGAGGTCCTGTCCGAAGCGTTGATCAGCCTGACGAACAACAAGCTTCGTTCGCTGCTGACCGTACTCGGCATCGTCATCGGCGTAGCGGCGGTGATCGCTATGGTTTCGTTGGGGCGCGGCGTGCAAGCGTCGGTCAACAGCCAGTTCTCGGGCATCGGCGCCACCTCGCTGACCATTTTCTATGCGCCGGACGCCTCGCTGCGCAACCCGCAGCCGTTGACGCTGTCCGACGCGGCGGCCCTGGCGGATCCGGCGGCGGTGACCGGGGTGATGCGCGTCTCGGCCAGCATTTCCAGCAGCGGCGTGGCCAGTTACGGCAACCGCAGCGTGTCGACCACGTTTTACGGCGTCACCGCCAATTACGCCACCGTCAACGGGCTCAAGCTGGCCGAGGGGCGCTTTTTGAGCGAGGAAGACAACCTCGGGCAGACCTCGGTGGCGGTGTTGGGCGCGCGGGCGGCCAAGAAGATTTTCGAGCGTGAGCGCGGCATTACCGGCGAATTGATCCGCCTGGAGGGCCAGCCGTACCGCGTCGTCGGTGTGCTGGCGCAGGGCAGCGGGGTCAGCTTGGGCACCGGCGCCGGCGACGACTCGGTGCTGGTGCCGCTCAGCACCGCCCAGGCGCGGCTGATCGCCCGCCCGACGCGCACCTGGGTCGACTCGCTCAACGTGCAGATTGCCAGCGCCGGCCAGATCGACCGCGCCAGCGAGCAGATCAAGCAGGTGCTGCGCATCCGTCACCGCACACCGGTGGGCGTGGACGATTTTTTCCTCTTCGCCCCCAAGGCGCTGTTGGACGCTTTCAACCAGGTGGCGCAGGTGCTGACCGTCTTTCTGGGCGGGGTGGCGGCCATCTCGCTGCTGGTGGGTGGGATCGGTATCATGAATATCATGCTCGTCTCGGTCACCGAGCGCACGCGTGAGATCGGTCTGCGTAAGGCCATCGGCGCCAGCAAGCGCGACATCCTGGTGCAGTTCCTGGCCGAGTCGGCTCTGCTCAGCCTGGTGGGCGGCGTGATCGGTATCCTGTTGGGCTGGCTGGTGGGCGTCGCCATTCGCCTGATCTCGTCGGCCAGCGGTACGGCCATCAGCCCACAGATCGGCCTGGACGTGATTTTACTGGCGACGTTGTTCTCGTCGGCCATCGGTATTTTCTTTGGTTTTTACCCCGCCAATCGCGCCGCCAACCTGATGCCGGTTGAAGCGCTGCGGGCAGAATAAGGATAGGAAAAAATGGAAATCGCAAACGATCCGTATCAGGAGCAGGCGTTATCTTATGCCCCGCGCCGCACGGCGACCGGGCTGTTGTTGATGTTTCTGGGTATGTTGGGTTCGGCCATTGCCACCACGGCCAGTTCGATCTACACCCTGTCTCACCCTTCGCTGGAATTGCTGCTCAACCAGCCGACGCCGCTGTGGTTGACGGTCGCCAATTGTCTGGCGCCCATTGCCGTCGTCCTGGATGTGATCGGGCTGTTTATGGTCGCCTCGGAGGCCGGCAAGTTGAGCCGTGAGCATCACCGCCTGGCCTGGCTGGCTGTGATCCTGTACGTGGTCTCGTTCGTGATGACCATTGTAATCAACATCCCGCTGAGTTACATGGTCAGCATGCGGGGTAATCTGCAACTGGCGTACGTATCGCTGGCGGTCACCGCTTTTGGCACCGTCCTGGGGGTGATCGGGGTGTGTTTGCTGGTGTATTATCTGCTCGATCCCGACCTGCGCCGGCCGGCGCTGATCCTGGCGGCGTCTTATAGTATTGTGGTGTTGTGCATGCACATTGTTTCGCTGTCGGGCTATCACCTGTACGAAATGAAGGTGCAGACCATGACCATGTACCTGCCGATCCCGTATACCGGTGGGGCGTACCCGATTCTGGTGATTCTCACCGTGGTGTGTGAGTGGATCTTTACCGGTTTGTATCTGTTGGCGGCGTTGCGCTGGCGCAAACGGGTTCAGGATACTGTTGCAGACGGGGTTGTATAATTAGAAGAAGATAGGTGCGCTTTTTGATGCGGCGAATTAGAGGTAGCGGTCTATGCGATTGAACAAAGACGGATTCCTGGCGTTTCTAGATCGTCTGGCCAGTTGGGCCGAGAAGACGGCTCTGCTCTTTCTGCGTTTGCAGTGGAAGCTGGCCTTTCTGTACACGGTGGTCACCGTGGTGGCGGTCTCGCTGCTGATGGCGGCGGCGGTTTACCTGTCCACTCAGATTGGCTACGATCACAATCGCCTGGACTACGACCTGCCGCTGGCGTTGCACAATTCGACCGCCGGTCTGGCGCTGGCTTTGCGCCAGACCCCGCCCGACCGCCAGGCGCTGGAAACCTGGATGAAACAGGTGGTGAAGGGCTCTGCCCTGGATATTTCGGCGAACGAAGAAGATGCCAACACGACCCTGACCTTTTACGCCGTGGCCTCGCCCGACTCTCAGGTGCTCATCCTGGATATGCAGGGCGTCGTGCAGGCCAGCAACCATCCCGATGTGATCCCGCCGGGGGGGAGCGTACCGGTAGACGTGATCAGTTCGAGCGGGCGGGTGCTGGTCGAGCGTGCCCGCCAGGGCGAGACCAACCCCCTGCTGCTGGTGGAGGCGGAGGATGGGCGGCTGATTTCGGCGGCGCCCATCGGCGGCAGCGACGGCGCCGCGCCGGCCGGGGTGGTGTACGTGCGGGTGGAACCGGCCGGGCAGTGGGAGGTGTTTGCCCTCAGCATGCAGGCGGTGTTGGGCGGCGTGCTGACCGTTACCATCGCGGCCGGGGTGATCGGGCTGGTCTTTGGCCTGCTGGCGGCGCGCGGTCTGGCGCGGCGGCTCAAGACGGTGGCGGATACGGCCGCCAGCTGGGGGCAGGGCGATTTCAGCCGGCGGATCAACGATCGCAGCCGGGACGAGATTGGCCTGCTGGCGCGTGAGATGAACAAGGTGGCCGGGCAACTCGAGACCCTGCTGCAAACTCGCCAGGAACTGGCGGCGCTGGAAGAGCGCAACCGCCTGGCGCGCGATCTGCATGACAGCGTCAAACAGCAGGTCTTTGCCACTACTATGAACCTGGGGGTGGCGCAGGCGTTGTGGGAGCGCAACCCGCAGCAGGCCTACGATCACCTGAGCACGGCGGCGGTGCTTTCACGCCAGTCGCAGCAGGAACTGACCGCCCTGATCCAGACCCTGCGCCCGGTGCAGCTGGCCGAAAAAGGGCTGGATGAGGCGCTGCGCAGCCACCTGTCGTATTGGGAACACAGCAACGGCATTCCCATTCAGGTGCACCTGCCGCTGCGCCTGCCGGACATGCCTCTGGCGCAACAAGAGGTGCTCTACCGGGTATGCCAGGAGGCCTTTGCCAACATTGCCCGGCACAGCGGGGCGAGCGCCGCCAATCTGCTGGTCGAACTGGCGCCGGCGGGCTGCATCAGTGTACAGATCAGCGATAACGGCCACGGCTTTGACCCGCAGCACCCCGGCCCCGGCCTGGGGCTGCGTTCGATGCAAGAACGCGTCCAGTCGTTGGGCGGACTGATCCAGGTCGAAAGCGCCAATACGGGCACACGGCTGCGGATCCAGATTCCGCTCTTACCCGTTTGCAAGGAGGAAGGTGCATGAGCGCTCCTATCACCGTTTTGTTGGTTGACGATCACGCCATCGTGCGCAGCGGGGTGCGCGCCTATCTGGAGATTCAGCCGGATTTGCAGGTGGTGGGTGAGGCCGGTTCGGGCGCCGAGGCGGTGCGCCTGGCGGCGGAACTGGTGCCGGATGTGGTGTTGATGGATCTGGTGATGCCCGAGATGGACGGGGTGGAGGCCACCTGGCGTTTGCGCCGGGTCAGTCCGCGCAGCCAGGTGGTGGTGCTCACTTCGTTTCACGACGATACCCACGTCTTCCCGGCGATCAAGGCCGGGGCGCTCTCGTACCTGC
Organism: uncultured Anaerolineaceae bacterium; assembly: GCA_964535315.1. Taxonomy (GTDB): domain Bacteria; phylum Chloroflexota; class Anaerolineae; order Anaerolineales; family Anaerolineaceae; genus CAZHTS01. Next base: position 58,741 of record CAZHTS010000017.1, on the reverse strand, counting down.
TTAAGGATATCGGCCCGGAAGAACTGGTTGAAGCGGTGCGCGCCGCCGCTCAGGGCGAGGCCAGCCTGCACCCGCGCATTGCCGCCCGCCTGGTGCAGGAACTGCGCGGCGACCGCGGTCAGCCGGCCAACCCGTTTTCCGAGCTGAGCGAGCGCGAGCACGAGGTGCTGCGTTTAATCGCCGATGGGTTGAGCAACGCCGAAATAGCGGCGCGCCTGGTGTTGAGCGAAAAGACGGTCAAGGGACACGTCAGCAATATTCTTAGCAAACTGCATTTACAGGATCGTACCCAGGCGGCGGTGTACGCCTGGCGCGAGGGCCTGGTACATAAGTAGCCGTTGGGCGATCTTTGCTTTGAAAAAAATGCGCCAGGCTTTCGTATCTTGAGAAGCCTGGCGTTTTGTATGCGTTGATATGGATTGGCTTAACCGTCAGGCTCCGGCAGGTTGGGCAACCATTCCTTCCAAAATGATTTCGAGGGCCATGGTGTGGCTGCACCGCCCGCGCGACTGGAAGAAATCGCAATCGCAGCTCCATTCACCGTTTTCGTAACGAACGGTGTGCGGGTTGTTTTCGCCATCAAACGTGACGGTAAAAGCGGTAAAGTGAACCCGGCTGCGCTCCTGTGCATAGCGTTTGGCCTTTTCGATCTTGCCAATCATGCCATAGTCCATGGTTCCTATCTCCTTTCAGATGAGGGGAAAGTGTAAAAAAGGCACGCGTTAAGAACGCGTGCCTGCTTTCGATGAGCCTTTTTGGGGTAAGACCTGCATATGACTGTACCTGTGTCTATACAGTATAGTACGACTCAAAAGGAAAGTCAACGATTCTTTTCCAGTACCAGGGCATCCTGGCCGTCCTGATAGTAGTGCGGCCAGACATCCACGGTGTGATAGTTGTGTTTTTGGTAGAGGCGCAGAGCGGCCTGGTTGTCGCGCCGTACACACAGGCGCACGACCGGCAGTTTCATCTCCACCTCACAGATTTCCAGCAGGGCGCTGGCGATGCCCAATTGGCGGTAGGCGTGGTGCACGCCGATGGTGGTGATCCAGCCGATTTGTTCCGCCGGGTGAGGATCGCCGGCAGCGAAACCGGCCATCTGCCCGGCGATCACCGCTTTGTAGCGGATGATGCCGGGCAGAGTCAACACGCCAATCAGGTCCCACAACGGCCAGGCGTCGCCGCCAAAGCAAGCCTGCTCCAGTTCACGCAGGTCGCTCAGGTCGCGCCAGCCGGCGGAGACGATTTCAAATTCCGGGGCGTCTATCGGTTCTGCCCCCGAACGAAGTTGCCCAACAGGCTGGTGAATTCCATCGGGAAGATGTACTTGGTGGCGGGGCTGGCAGCCATGCTCTTGAGCGTCTCGAAGTACTGGATCGTCATGGTGTTCTGATCCAACAGCCGGGCAGCGCCAAAGAGGGTGGTGAGCGCCTGGGCGTAACCTTCGGCGCGCAGGATTTGCGACTGCCGCTCGCCTTCAGCCCGCAGAATGGCAGCCTGTTTCTCGCCTTCAGCACGCAGCACGTTGGACTGCTTCTCGCCGTCGGCCACGTTGATGGCGGCCTCGCGCGTACCGGTCGATTCGGTGACGTTGGCGCGGCGGTTACGTTCGGCCGAGAGCTGGCGGTTCATCGCTTCCTGAACGTCGCGCGGCGGGAGAATCTCGCGGATTTCCACGTTGGTCACCTTGACGCCCCAGCGTTCGGTGACTTCGTCCAGGCGAGAGCGCAGAGCGTTGTTGATCTGCTCACGTTCGGAGAGCACACCGTCCAGGGGGATGCCGCCGATGACCGAGCGCAGCGTGGTGGTAGCGATACCCTGGGCGGCCAGTTCAAAGTTGCCGACCTGCAGCACGCTCTCGGTGGGATCGAAAACCTTGTAGTACCACAGGAAGTCGATCGAGATGGGGGCGTTATCTTTGGTGATGGACGTCTGGGCGGGGATCTCACGCACCTGCTCGCGCAGGTCGACGCGCACGGCGCGGTCGATGAAGGGGATCAGCAGCACCAGGCCGGGGCCGCGATTGCCAATACAGCGCCCCAGGCGAAAGACGACCACGCGCTGGTACTCGGGCACGATCTTGATGGCGCTGAACAGGAAGATTGCCAGGGCTACGATGATGATCATCAACAGGCAGGGAATGCCGGTGGCAACAGCAGTAGTACTCATGAAAGACCTCCAGAGATTAGGGAATGGTGTTTGTCCTCCGCCAGAACGACTGAACGGGGGGTTGGAATGGACAGGGTTCAGGCAGTGGGTGGTTGGGGCAGCGCCTCGACCTCCAGCACCAGGCCGTGGCGGGCGACGACGCGCACCGGGCTGCCGGCCGGAATGGGCTGGGCGCTGTGCGCGCTCCATTCTTCGCCGCCCACGTACACGCTGCCTTCGAGGTGGATCAGGGTGCGCGCCTCACCCCTGCGTCCGATCAGGCTGGCCGGGTCGTAGGCCGGGCGGCGGCGGATGGCTTCCAGTCCTTTGGTGCCGATCAACCATATTAAGACGGCCGCCGTCAGCGAAACGAAGGTCGCCACCCACGGGTTGAGCGCCAGACTGCCATCTGGCTGGCGGAAGAGGAAGATGGCGCCGACGATCAGGGTCAGGATGGCGACCAACAGGTAAATCCAGCGGCGCGGCTGGCGCAGGGCCAAAACGAAGGGGAAGATGCTCAACAACAGGATGGCCAGCGCCCACAGGTTGACGCTCAGGTTGGCGATGCCGTAAAACGCCAACAGCAGCATGAACAGTGCGCCAATCTCAATCAGTCCGGTGCCGGGGGCAAACAGGGCCAGCACCGCCAATACCAGACCGCCCACCAACAAAATGTAGGCTACGTTGGGATCGATCAGGAAATCCATAACAGACACCTTTGCGGGCCGGGGGGATAGAAATCCCGTGCTCCTATTCATTATACAATCTTCTACGTTTTTGGTATGTATCCGGTCGCGGGCAGTTCGGGGCGGCGGGCGGAAACCCCGTCTGGTTGTCTGCCAGAGGAAACACAGGTTTGCCCATCAACGCCGCGCGGCGCTGACCAACACGCGGTGGGTATTGTTGGTCGGCGGCCAGCACGAGAGCAGGGTGAGCGCCTCATGCGTGCCGCGCTGGAAATAGCGCTCGTACAGTTCCTGCTCGGCCTGCGGGTCGGGTACCGGGTAGATGTCCACCGCCTGGACGGTGTAGCCGTAATCGCCTTCGCCGGTGGTCAGGCGCACCTCGTCGCCGGGTTTGAGATCCGCCAGGTGTAAAAAGACCGAGGAGTGCAGGTTGTTGTGCCCGTAGAGGATGACGTTGCCGCCCTCACCCGGCAGGGCGCTGGAAACCGCCCAGCCGACCTGGGCCTCGGGCGAGTCCCACACCAGCCAGCCGGAGCCGTCTTGCGCCGGGCCCCAGCCGACCGGGACGACCGGGGCAAAAACGTTGATGGCCGGGATGCGGATCCAGTCGATCAGGCGGGCGCCGTGGGCGGCGCGCGCCAGTCCGGCCAGTGAGTCCGGCCAGGGGGTGGGGGGGATGGGTGGGGGTGTGGCGCTGGCAGGCGGGCGCCGGGTGGTGTACACCGCCGGCGGCGGCAGGGTGGCGGCCGGCAGTGTGGGGGCGGCTGCCGGTGCCGCCATACAGGCAGCCAGCGCCAGTCCGGCCAGGGCGGCGGCCAGCCGGCCGCGGCGCCTCAGCGCCGCCGGCCGCATCGCCGGGCGGCCAGCACCGCCAGGAGCGCTCCGCCGGCGGCGATGGACAGGAGCAGGCCGGAGGGCGTGACCGTTCCGCCGGTGGTCGGCAGGCTGTGCCCGTTCAGGGCGCCCTCGTCATCTTCCCCTCCTCCGCCGCCGCTGTGGCTGCCCGGGCGGCGGGCAAACACGCCGTAGACGGAGAAATGATCGATGCGGGCGATCAGCCGGCCCAAACCGGCGTCGACTTCGGTCGGCAGCATGTTCCAACTGCCGCTGGCGTAATCGTAGCGGCCGATGAACAGGTTCTGCGGCCGCCCACCGCCCGCCAGTACGTCGGCGGCGGTATAGTTGTAGCACACCGCTCCGGGTGGATCGAGCGCCCCGACCGGATGCGGCAGCAGCGAAATGTCGGCGTAATGACCCAGATCGAGATAGCGCGTGGTCGAGGGGGCATAGGTGGCCAGCAGGTCGATATCCAGCGTGGTGGTCTGCACCAGCCACGTGTCGGGGATTTCGGCGGTGAACGGCAGGCTGTCGTCGCAGCCGCGCCCGGTGCCTATCGCCAACGAACTGGCGTAATTGCAGCCGTGCAGGCTGCGTTCTTCCCCATACGGATAGGGGTCAAATTCGATCACCTCGCCGGCCAGCAGGGTGTTGGCCTGGTTGTAGCTGTACAGCTTGCCGACATAATCTTGCAGCGTACGCGACCCGCTGGCGAAGGGATCGACGTAATATTCGATGCCGATGGTGGCCGAGGCGCCGTCGCTGTTGCGGCCCAGCAGGGTGTTGTACTGGAATACGATGCGGTTGCTGGTCTCGTACAGGATGACCTCAAAGGTCAGTTCGGAGAGCGGATCGACCTTGTTGTGCGCCTGGTACCATTCGATGACGTAATAACGGTTGGGGGCCGTGCCGTACATTTCGGCGCGCACCGGCTGGGTGGTGATGGTCAGATCGTCCCACAGTGGGGCGATGAGCTGGTCGGGCTGGAAGGTGGCGGGCAGCAGGGTATTGGCGCTGGAGGCGCCCGAGCCGCCAAAGGTGATATAGCCGTTGGTGCTGATCGTCAGGCTGGTGTAATTGCGCCCGCCAAAATTGAAGCTGAAATCCGGGTCATACAGCGCCGCCAGGTCGACCGTGGTTGAGGCGTTATCGCCGGTCAGGAAGATATCCGAGGCAGCGGGGGCCACCTCGACCCAATGATAGGGCAGGCCGGCGCTGGGGCAGCGCGTGCTGCCGAATACTTCGTAATCGATACTGGGGGCGGGTGGGGCGCTGGCCGGCAGGTTGAGCGCCCGGTCGAGCTGCAACAGGCCGGCGCCGGTATCGCTGTCCCAGCCGGTGGTGCCCAGGTCGAGGGCGGTTTCGGTCAGGGTGTCATAAATCCGGTCGGGCTGGCCGCGCAGGCTGGGGTCGTTGGCTAACAACAGCCCCACTGCGCCGGCGACGTAAGCCGCGGCCATCGAGGTGCCGGTAAGGGTGCCGTATTGGGCGGTGACCCCCAACAGGGTGTTATAGTAGAAGGGCAGGCTGAGCGGCGTGGTCGAGACGATGCCCACCCCCGGCGCCACCAGATCGAGGGCCGCTCCCCGGCAGGAGAGCGAGTACAGGCCGTTGCTGCTGTTGGTTGCGCCCACCGACAGCACCCACGGGTAGGCGGCAGGGTACATGACCGCCCCGCCGTTGTTGCCGGATGAGGCAATGACCGGGATGCCCAGGTTGTAGGCGTAGCGGGTGGCGTCCTCGAGCAGGGTAGAAGGTGAGACGAGCCCCAGGCTGAGGTTGATTACGTCGGCGCCGTGGTCGGCGGCCCAGCGGATGCCGGCGGCCACGTTGGCCTGTGTGCCGCTGCAGGTGGCGCCCAGGACGCGCACGGGCATGATGTTGGCCTGCCAGTCGACGCCGGCGATGCCCTGGGCGTTGTTGCCGGTGGCGGCGGCGATGCCGGCCACGTGCGTGCCGTGCCCGCACGATTGGTTGGTGGCCGTGCGATCTTCGGGGGTGGTGTCGCCGTCAACGTAATCGTAGCCGGCCACCAGGCGGCCGTTGAATTCAGGGTGGTTGGGGTCGATGCCCGAGTCGACGATGGCGATGGTGATGCTGCTCGAGCCGGTGGTTACGTTCCAGGCGGTGTTGGCATGAATGGTGGTCGGGGCGTATTGTGCACCGTACGTCCAGCCCGGGTCGACCGGTGGCCAGGCGGGGTCGTCCGGTTCGAGGTGGGCTTCCACCAGGTAGTTGGGTTCGACGTAACGGACGTTGGGGTCTTGCAGCAGCTTCTGGCGATATTCTTCTTCCTGCCCGGCCGGGACGCTGATCAGGACGGCATCCAGCGCCTGCAAATCTGACTGGGACGTTGCCTCGTCGGCGGCCAGTCGCGGTGATTCGTCATCGGATTGCAACGTGGCGCGCGCCACCCCCGGCTGCAAACCGACGATCAGTTCACCGGGTACGTAGCTCCCCTCGATAAATTCGACGGGTGGCGGCGGTTCATCCTCTTGTCTTGCACTTGCCTGAGCGCCGGAAACGGGTGCGCACAATAAAGCACAGAACCATAGGATGAGCAGCGTCACGGCGCGGACGCGCATCCTTCTACCTCCTGGCTGGGGCGGCCAGCATGATTTTATTTTACATGAGTTAATACGGTTGAGTCCAGCCGAAAGGGTCGCAAACCTGCAAAACTGCGCCTGTGCGCCATCCTCGCGTAGATTGTCGTACTTAAAACAGGATGGGCAGGATGCACAGGATTAAAAAAGCTTTCTTTGCGCCTTGGCGTTAAGTCTTTTGGCCGGCGGGGACTGTCAACGGTACGTGGTCAGCGGGAAGCGCAGAGCGTGTTTGCAGGTGCGCAGACCGCCCTGCTCTCCATACGGATAAGGGGCGAACTCGATCGCCTGCCCGGCCAGCAGGCCGCCGGCCTGGTTGTAACCGTACAGCTTGCTGGCGTAATCCTGCAACACCCGCGGCCCGCTGGCGGTGGGGTCGGCGTAATATTCGAGGCCGACCGTGGCCGAGGCGCCGTCGCTGTTCTGTCCCGACAACGTCTCGTACTGGAACAGGATGCGGTTGCTGGTCTCGTACAGGATGACTTCAAAGGTCAGTTCGGAAAGCAGGTCGACTTTTGTCTGCGTCTGGTACCACTCGATGACGTAATAACGGTTGGGGGCGCTGCCGTACATCTCGGCCCGCACTGTCTGATCGCTGGTCAGGTCGTCCCACAACGGGGCAATGAGCTGGTCGGGCTGGAAGGTGGAGGGTAACGAACTGTTGGCGCCGGAGGTGGCCGTGCCGCCAAAGGTGATGTAGCCGTTGGTGCTGACCGTCAGGCTGGTGTACGCCTGACCGCCAAAATTGAAGCTGAAATCCGGGTCGTACAGCGCCGCCAGGTCGACCGTGGTCGAGGCGTCGTCGCCGCTCAGGGTAATATCCGAGCCGGCCGGGTCTACCTCGATCCACTCATACGCCAGGCCGGGACGGGGGCAGCGGGTGCTGAACAGGCTGTAATCGATGGCCGGGGTGGGGGGTGTTCTGCCCGGCAGGCCGAGCGCCCGGTCGAGCTGCAGCAGCCCGGCGCCGGTTTCTTCGTCCCAGCCGGGGGTGCCCAGGTCGAGGGCGGCGCCGATCAGGGCGGTGTAAATCTGGTCGGGGTGATCGCGCAGGGCGGCGTTGTGGGCAATCATCAGCCCGGCCGCACCGGCCACGTAGCCGGCAGCCATCGATGTGCCGCTGAGGGCGCTGTATTGGGCGGTTGCGCCGAGCACGGTGTTGTAATAGAAAGGCAGATCGAGGGGGGTGGTCGAAACGATGTCCGCTCCTGGCGCCACCAGATCGAGTTCCGCTCCCCGGCAGGAGAACGAAGACAGCTCGTTGTTGCTATCGGTGGCGCCGACCGCCAGCACCTGCGGGTAAGCGGCCGGGTACTGCACCTCCTCGCCGGTATTGCCGGACGAGGCAATGACCGGGACGCCCAGGTCGTAGGCGTATTGGGTGGCCTGATCGAGCAGGGTGGAAGCAGTGCTCAGCCCCAGGCTGAGGTTGATCACGTCGGCGCCGTTGTCGGCGGCCCAGCGGATGCCGGCGGCCACGTTGGCCAGGGTACCGCTGCAGGTGGCGCCCAGGACGCGCACGGGCATGATGTTGGCCTGCCAGTCGACGCCGGCGATGCCCTGGGCGTTGTTGCCGGTGGCGGCGGCGATGCCGGCCACGTGCGTGCCGTGGCCGCACGCCTGGTCGGTGGCGGTGCGGTCTTCGGGGGTGGTGTCTTTGTCGACGAAATCATAGCCGGCGACCAGCCGGCCGGCAAATTCGGGGTGGTTGGGGTCGATGCCCGAGTCGACGATGGCAATGGTCACACCGTTCGATCCGGTGCTTACGTCCCAGGCTTGCGGGGCGCGGATGAGGGGCAGCGCATACTGCTCACCGTACGTCCAGCCCGTGTCGGCCGGCGGCCAGGCGGGGTCGTTCGGTTCGATATGGGCCGTCACCAGGTAATTGGGTTCAACGTACAGGACGTTGGGGTCTTGCAGCAGCTCCTGGCGATAGGCGGCTTCTTGCCCGACCGGCACGTTGATCACGGCGGCGTCCAGCGCCTGCAAACCGGGCGGGGGCGTCTCATTGGCGGTCAGGGCCGGCAGGAGGCTGCCGGCCTGCGCCTCAACCCGCTCTGCTTCTGGCAGCAAACCGACGATCAGTTCCCCGGGGACATAACTCCCTTCGGCAAACGTCACGGGCGGCGGCGGTTCCTGCTGGCTTACGCCGGCATGACTATCAGAAACGGATATAAACAATAAGGCGCAAAGCCATATCATGAGCAGCATTGCAGTGCGGAAGCGCATCCTTCTACCTCCTGGCCGGGGTCATCAGCCTGTTCCTTATTGTACCTGGGGCCGGGTGGTTGAGTCCAGCGGCAGGGTTTGCAAAATTGTACGTTGGACGCCCTCTGCTCCACCGGCAGGCAGCAAAACGAGGCGGAATTCTGGTATACTTCCAGCGTTATGTCGCTGATCACCGCGGTTGATTTAAGTAAGTCGTATGGCCCGGCCGATATCTTTAGCCAGGTCTCGGTCAGCGTTCCCCAGCGGGCGCGCATCGGCCTGGTAGGCCCCAACGGGGTGGGTAAGACCACCCTGCTGCGCGTCCTGATTGGCCTTGAAGAGCCTACCAGCGGCGAGATGCAGCGGGCGCGCAGTCTGCGCTGCGGTTACCTGCCGCAGGAGGCCAACCTGGACGGGCGCCACACCCTGTGGGAGGAATGCCTGCCGGCTTTTAGCGACCTGATCGCCCGCCAGCGCGAGCTGGAACGGTTGGAAGCCGAGATGGGCCGCTCGGCGGCGGCGGTTGAAGCCATGCTGGAGGCGTACGGCCGGTTGCAGCACGAATTCGAGCACCTCGGCGGTTATCTGTACGAGAACCGCATCCACCAGACCCTGGGTGGGTTGGGTTTCAGCCGGGCGGATGAACATCGCCCCATCGCGCAACTCTCGGGAGGGCAGCGCACGCGCGCCCTGCTGGCGCGTTTGCTGCTTTCTGCTCCCGATCTGTTGCTGCTGGACGAACCCACCAACCATCTCGATATTGCCGCGGTGGAATGGCTGGAAGCCACGCTGCGCGACTGGCCGGGGGCGGTGTTGATCGTCTCGCACGACCGCTATTTCCTCGATCAGGTGGTCGATACGGTGTGGGAGATGACCCCACAGCTCGAGGTGTACAGCGGCAACTACAGCGCCTATGTGCGCCAGCGCGCCGAACGTTACCTGCGCCGCCTGGAGGAATACCAGGCGCAGCAGGCCTTCATTGAGAAAGAAGAAGAATACATCCGCCGCAATATCGCCGGGCAGAACACCCGCCAGGCTCAGGGCCGGCGCAAGCGCCTGGAACGCATGCTGGAAGAGGCGCGCCTGACCCCGCCGGCCGAAACCCGGCGCATGCATTTGCAGCTACAACCGGTGGCCCGCTCGGGCGAACTGGTGCTGCGCACCGAGGGTTTGCAGGTTGGTTATGCCGACGAGGGCCGTCCGTTGTTCCACGTCCCCGACCTGGTGCTGCGGCGCGGCGAGTGCGCCGCCATCCTTGGGCCCAATGGCGCCGGAAAGACCACCTTCCTCAAGACGCTGCTCGAACAGGTGCCGGCCTACGCCGGCAGCGCCCAATTGGGCGCCAGCCTGCACATTGGTTATTTTGCCCAGGCGCACGAGGGTCTGCACAGCGATTGGACGCTGATGGCAGAGATCCAGGCGGTGGCGCCCAACATGCTGCCGGGCGAAGTGCGCAGCTACCTGGCGCGCTTCCTTTTCACCGGCGACGATGTTTTCAAGACGGTGGATCTGCTCTCCGGCGGTGAACGCGGCCGGCTGGCGCTGGCCTGTCTGGCGTTACAGGGCGCCAACCTGCTGTTGTTGGACGAGCCCACCAACCACCTGGACCTGCCCTCGCAAGAAATTTTGCAGGCCATCCTGGGTAATTTTGGCGGCACCATTCTGCTCGTCTCGCACGACCGCTACTTGATCGATGCGCTGGCGACCCAGATTTGGGAAGTGCTGCCCGAAGAACGCAGCCTGCGTATGTTTAACGGTACCTATAGTGAGTATAAGGCGTATTTGCAGGCCGAAGCTGCCCGCCAGGCGGCCGTGGTAACGGCGCAGGCCGAGGCCGGGCGCAAACGTCTGCGCCCACCCGGAGCAGCATCCGCCGAACGCAAACGCCAGCAGCAGCTTCAGGCACTGGAAAGCGAAATCGCCGCGCTCGAGGAGCAACTGGTCGCCATTGGGCGCCAGTTGGAGAACCCGCCCGACGACCTCGGGAAGGTGCAGCGCCTGGGACAGGATTACCAGCGCATCCAGCAAGCGTTGGACGAACGCATGGAAGCCTGGTCGCAACTGGCCGAAGCCGTCTAGACCGGCCTGTTCTGTTTTTTCTTTTTAAGGGCAAAGTATGATTCGGGATCGTGTGCGTGCACTGCGAAGTTTGTATCCGCGCCAGTACTGGTATCTGCTGGTGGGCATGCTCATTTCCACGGCGGGAATGGGGATGATCTGGCCGTTTCTGACCATTTATATCAGCGAACGCCTGAACGTTTCGATGACAGCCGTGACGTCGCTGCTGACGATCGATTCCATCATGTCGATCGCCTCCTCATTTGTGGCCGGCTCGGTCGCCGACCGCTTTGGCCGCAAGTGGGTGATGGTGGTCAGCCTGGTGAGCATGGGCATCGTCTACGGCCTGATGGGGGTGGCAAGCACGTTCCTGGCTTTTCTGGTGTTAATGGGGCTGCGTGGGATTGTGGTGCCGTTGTACCGCATTGGGGCGGACGCCATGGTGGCCGATATGATTCCATCCGAACGCCGTATGGACGCCTACTCATTGCTGCGTATGTCCAACAATGTCGGCGTGGCGGTTGGCCCGTCGCTGGGCGGTTTTGTGGCGGCGGCCTCGTACGGCGTGGCTTTTGCCGGTGCGGCGGCCTGCCTGATCTTTTTTGGGCTGCTGGTGGCCCTGGTCATGGTCGAGACCCTGCCCAAACACGCCGCCAGCCCGGCGGCGCACCTGGCGACCTCTGGCTACGGTCCGGTGCTGCGCGACCGTTTTTACCTGGTCTATGTCCTGGGTATGACCTGCACCGGGATGGCCTCGTCGTTGATGTTTGTCCTGGTTTCAGCCTACGCTAAAAACAACTTTGGCATGCTCGAAAGCGAAACCGGCGTGCTGATGGCGGTCAACGCCCTGATGGTGGTGTTCTTGCAGGTGCTGGTAACACGCATCACCCACCGCCGGTCGCCGTTGGTGATGAGCGCCCTGGCGGCGTTGTTTTACGCCTTTGGCGTGGGCAGTGTGGCGTTGGGCAGTCAGTTGGGGCATTTTGCCGCCAGCATGGCTTTCATGACCATTGGGGAGTTGATCCTGACCCCCACCTCGACGACCTATGCCACCAACCTGGCGCCGGTGGAGATGCGCGCCCGCTACCTGAGTATTTACAGCCTGGGGTGGGGGGTCAGCCACGGGTTTGGCCCGGTGGTGGGCGGTTATTTAAACGACCAGATCGCCCCGGTGGCGATCTGGTATGGCGGATTGGGCTGGGGACTGCTCAGTGCGTTGGTGTTTGCCCTGTTGGCGCTGCGCCAGCGGATGCGGAGGGCAGACGTGCCGGAGGCGGCTTCGGGATCGTAGCCAGCAGGATGCGGGCTGCCAGCCAGGCCAGGGCAAACCTGGCGGGCGGCAGGTGCACGGGGTAAAAATAAGACGTGCGCGGGTCGAGCCAACCCTGCGCCTGCCAGTAGCGGTAGTCGCACGACTGTGGGTCGCCGCGCCGGAAGGCCTCGCGTTGGAAAAGGAACTGCGCCAGGTTGAGCAGCCCGGGGGCGGCCTGTTTGCCGCGCCCCAGCGCCCGGTAAAAGCGCCCGGCGGCGCGGTCGAGCTGCTGCCGGGTACGCTCCTCGAGGCGTTGTGTCTCGGCGGCGGGCAGTTTCACCGGTGGGCATTGCAGCCCCACCCGGTCGCTGATGGTAAAACCCCACGTCTGAGCGGCAAACGCCAGCCACAGGGCGGAGACACCTGCCCCGACCGCTCCGGTGGTGGTCAGCACCAGTGCGGGCTTGCCGTGAAAGCGCGGCCGGTGGCAGACGTAGGCAAAGCGGTCGATGAAGTTTTTCATCAGCCACGAGACGTTGTAAACATAGGTGGGGCTGGCGAAGATGACGCCGTCGGCCTGCTGCATGCGCGCTTCGATCTGCGCCCGGCTGTCGCGCAGCGGACAGTATGTTTCGCCGTGCGCCAGACAGGCGAAACAGCCGCGGCAGGGTTCCAGCCCCGCCTCTTTGAGCGAGAGATAATCGACTGTGATATCGCCGCCCAGGGCCTTGAGCCGGGCAGCGATTTGCTCGACGCCGTGCGTCGTGTTTCCGTTTCCTTTTGGGCTGCCAAGGATGGCCAGAATGCGCATAAGAATTCTCCTGAACAAGATTTGAACATGTTCAATTATAGTGCTTTCAGGCCACCTGTCAAGACGTTCTGCCAGAAGGCGAGGGCGGTGTCTCACTTCAACCTGGAAGCTGTCTTCTCAAAGGGCGGGATCGTTACAGCCGGGACAAAAATGGACGCGATTTTCATTCCTGTTTCGCGCCCGGATAGCATATAATTAACCAATAGGGTCGACACAACCGCTAACAGGCCATTACCATGCAAATGACGTTTTATTCACTTTCTATGATTATCTCTGCGCTGATTTCGGCCACAGTGGCGGCGTATGTCTGGCGCCGGCGATCGACGGCCGGGGGGATGGTGCCCTTTGTGTTGCTCATGGCCGCGGTGGCCGAATGGTCGTTGACCGCCGCCTTTGAGGGCATGGCCACCACTCTGCCGGTCAAGCAGTTCTGGTCGGCGTTGATCTATTTCGGCGCCGAAAGTCTCCCGGTGTTGTTCTTTCTGTTTGCCTGGCAGTTCACCATGCCGCACCGCCGTCTGCAACGCTGGCAGATGATCCTGTTGTGGGTCATTCCCATTTGCTCCATCACCGTCGCCGCCACCAACCCGCTGCATGGCATCCTGTGGCCCAAAATCGAACTGGTCGAGACGCGTTGGGCCGGCATTTCAGGTGTGTACGAGCACGGCCCCTGGTTCTGGTTTGAAACCCTGTTCAACTACGTCATGCTGACCATCTGTGTGGTCTTGCTGGCGCGGGCGGTCATTCGTTTCCCCCACCTCTATTCAGTGCAAACGCGCGTCTTACTGCTGGCTTCGGGGGTGCCCTGGCTGGTCAATATCGTCTACACCTTTAACACCGACGTCACCTCGGGGCTGGATCTGACCCCGATTGCGTTCATGTTGAGCGGTCTGTTGGTTTACTGGGCGGTGTTTCGTTACCGTCTGCTCGATCTGATCCCCGTGGCGCGTGACCGGGTGGTAGACGGGATGCGCGATGGGATGTTGGTGTTGGATGCTCAGAGCCGGGTGGTGGACAGCAACCCGGCGGCGCAGCGCATGTTGGGCTGGCAGTCTTCACCGGTGGGCCAGGTCGCCGCCCAGGCGCTGGTCGACTGGCCCGAATTGCTGGCCGCGCTGCAAACCACACAGCCGCAGACGACGGAGATTTCTCATCTGGTGGGGACGACGAACCGCTTTTATGAACTGTCCATTACCCCGTTGGCCGGGCAGGGTGAGCGCGCCAGCGGTTTCAGCGTGGTGCTGCATGATGTGACCGAGCGCAGGTGGAGCGAAGAGGCGCTGCGCCAGGCCAAAGAAGAGGCCGAAGAAGCCAATCGCCAGCTTCAAGCCAGTATCGAGCGGGCCAATTCGCTGATGGTCGAGGCCCAATCGGCCAACCGGGCCAAGTCGGAATTCCTGGCCAACATGAGCCATGAGATTCGCACGCCGATGAACGCCGTCATCGGCCTGACGGCGCTGCTGCTCGATACGCAGCTGACGTCCGAACAACTCAACTGGGTGGAAACGATCCGATCTTCGGGCGAGACGCTTTTGCTCATCATCAACGATATTCTCGATTATTCGCGTATCGAATCGGGCAACCTGGAACTGGAACAGCAGCCCTTCGACCTGCTCGAATGTCTGGAAGACAGCCTGGAATTGCTGGCGCTGCCGGCGGCGGAAAAGGGGCTGGATCTCTCGTTGGCGCTGGCGCCCGGTCTGCCGCGCCAGGTGGGCGGTGACGTACTGCGTTTGCGCCAGGTATTGGTCAACCTGCTCAACAATGCCATTAAATTCACCGCTCAGGGCGAGGTGGTGCTCAACGTCGAGCAGCGTTCGCGTCAGGGTGAAGATCTCATGCTGCATTTTGCAGTGCGAGACACCGGGGTCGGCATCCCCCCCGGCAAGATCGACCGCCTGTTCAAGTCTTTCAGCCAGCTGGATTCGTCGACCACGCGTAAGTACGGCGGCAGCGGGCTGGGGCTGGCCATCAGTAAGCGCCTGGTGGAATTGATGGGCGGAACGCTGCTGGTTGAGAGCCTGGGGGTGCCGGGCCAGGGGGCTACCTTCCATTTTACCGTTCACGTCCAGGCTATCCCCGAAACGAACGGCGCAGCGCCGGTGCGTTTTGAAGGGCGCCGGGCGTTACTGGTGGACGACAACCTGCACGTCGGAGAAATGTTGGCCTGTTTTGCCCGCGGCATTGGGCTCCAACCGCAGGTTGCGCCCTCAACCGAGACGGCGCTGGCGTTGCTGCGCCAGGGGCAGAAGTTCGATTTGCTGCTGGTCGATGAGCACCTGCCGGGGATGGATAGCGCCCATCTGGTCGAAATGTTGCGCGATCTTCCGCAGGGCGCCAGCCTGCCGTTAATCCTGTTGGCCTATCCCAATAAACATCTCAACCCTCTTCCGGCCGGGCGCTTCATGGATCGCCTGTTTAAACCGGTGCGTTCTGCTCGTTTCACTCAGGCGGTGGCCTGGGCGTTGGGGCAGGCCGAACGTCTGCCGTTGGCCGCCCCTGCGGAGCAGCCCGGCCATCTTTCCGGGCTGACCATCTTGCTGGCAGAAGACAATCCAACCAATCAAAAGGTGGTGCAGTTGCAGTTGCGCCGCCTGGGGCTGCAATGCGACGTGGTCTCCAACGGGCGCGAGGTGCTGCAGGCGTTGCAAACTCGCCCCTACGACGTGTTATTTATGGATGTGCAGATGCCCGAACTGGATGGGCTGGAAACAGCCCGGCGCATCATGCGCCGCCAGGTGCTGGCCGGCACGCCCCGGCCCTATATCATCGCCATGACCGCCAGCGCCATGTCGGGCGACCGTGAACGTTGTTTGCAGGCCGGGATGGACGATTACGTCAGCAAGCCGGTGCAGATTCGCGAACTGGAGCGGGCGCTGGAGCGCGCCTACACGGCCCGCCGGCAGAGCGGAGCGCCGGCGGTGATGAAGGCGCCGGAGACCCATGCGGCGCTCGTGGAAGAAGAGATGTGGGTTGATCGTCAGGTTCTGAACGGCCTGATCGAATATATGGGCGTCAACGCCCGGCCGGCGCTGGTTGAACTGATCGATACCCTGTTGGAGTCCGTTCCGGGATTGGTTCAGAATATGCACCAATCGTTGGAGCCGTTTGACTATGTCGCCTTGCAGCACGCGGCCCACACGATCAAGTCGGCGGCTGCCAGCCTGGGCGCCTGCCGTCTGTCGGAACTGTGCGCCCACCTGGATCAGCGTTTACAGCAGGACCTGGAACGCGGCGTGACGATGGACGTACGCGGCTACCGGCGCAGCATTCACGAGGTGGCCGCAGTCTACGCCCAGACCCGCCAGGCGCTGATGGAAATTCGCCAGGAACTGGCCGCCCAGGATGGTTTGCCTCAAGAGGCGGCCGGCGACCCGGCCTGAATGGGCTCGTCGCCGTTGTAACGGGCCAGCTCGGGCCAGCGCCACCCCACCCAGCCGACGGCCAGAATACACCCCAGCCCGCCGCTGATGATGGCGGCCTGGATGCCAAACGCCTGCGCCACCAACCCGGCCTCGATTTCACCCAATTGCGGCCCGCCGCTGAAGAAAATCTGGCTGACGCTGATCATGCGCCCGCGGATGTGGTCGGGGGTTTGTAACTGGCGCAGCGTGTTGCGCAGCACGGTGCTGACCGCGTCGCCTGCCCCCACCAGGATGAGCGCCAGCATGGTCAGGATGAACGAGCTCGACAGGCCAAACAGGATAGTCGCCAGGCCAAAGATCACCACCGCCCCCAACAGCAGAGCGCCCTGGCGGCGGATGGAGGTCAGAAAGGCCATCACCCCGGCGGTGAGCACGGCGCCGATGGACTGCGCCGCCGAGAGGAAACCGTATTGCACCACGTCTACGTGCAGTACATCGCGGGCGAAATAGGGCAGCAGCGTGTTGGCCGAGGAGAAGAAGGTGGCCCAGAAGTCCAGCAGCATGCTGGACAGAATGATCGGCTTGCTGAGGATAAAACGCACGCCTTCGATCAGGTCGGCCGGGTTGAGACGCTCTTTGCCCGTCTGCGGGGTGAGCGTCTGCTGCGGCACCGGGCCCATCCACACCAGCGCCAGCAGCACGGCCAGGAACGATACGGCATTGAGGAAATAAACCGCCGGTTGGCCCATCTGGCTGATGACGATGCCGCTCAGCCCCGGGCCGAGGATGGCGCCGGTGTTGAAGGCGATTGAGTTCATGCTGAAGGCGCTGGGCAGGTGTTCCTTGTTGTCGATCAGGTTGGGGATCAGCGCCTGACGGGCGGGCAGGTCGAAAGCCACGGCGACGGCCTGCAGACCGGTCAGAGCATAGATGTGCCAGACGGTGATCTGCCCGGAGAGGGTCAGCAGACCGAGCAGGATGGCCACCGCCGTCATCGCCGACTGGGTGAGGAACATGATCCGGCGCCGGTTCAGGCGGTCGGCGACCCAGCCGGCGAGCAGCGAGAAGAGCAACACCGGGATGAAACGGGCCACACCGATGCCGCTGACGGCGATGGGCTCGTTGCTCAGGGTGCGGATGTGCCAGAACAGCGCCCACAGTTGCATCTGCGAGCCGGCAACCGAGATCAGCAACCCGGCCCACAACAGCCTAAAACGGCGGTGGTGCAGAGCCGGGGGCAGTTGCAGGTTCATCAGGTGCCCCAATCGCGCAGGTAGAGGAAGTCGTAGCCGATGGTACGGTTGCTCAACTTGGCGATGGGCGGCAGGACGCGCTTGAACTGGTTGCGGCGGATGCGCTCGACCACCGAGCGCACAAAAGGCTCGCCAAAGCCGGCGCGCACACACTCGGCGGGGGTGTAGCGCTGGTCGACCAGCAGGTACAGCAGGCGGTCGACCTCGGCGTAAGTGTAGCCCAACTCGCCTTCGTCGGTTTGCCCGCTCCACAGGTCGGCCGAAGGGGCCTTGTCGAGGATGCTTTGCGGCACACCCAACGCCTGCGAAAGCTGGCGCACCTGGGTCTTGTACAGATCGCCGAGCGGGTTGAGGGCGCAGGCCGAGTCGCCGTACAGGGTGCTGTAGCCGAGCAGGATTTCGGTCTTGTTGCCGGTGCCGACCACCAGCCCGTTAAAGCTGGCGGACTGATCGTAGAGGACGATCATACGGCAGCGGGCCATGATGTTGCCGCGGCGCATGGCGTTCATGTCGGGGTACTGATGAATGAGCGCATCGGCCATGTCGCTGATCGGCAGGGTGAGCGCCTGGACGCCGGTGGCGTCGATGACGCGCTGGGCGTCTTCCAGCGAGTCGGCCGACGAGGTGCGGTAGGGCATGCGCACGGCGAGCACGTTTTGCGGGCCAAGCGCTTCGGCCGCCAGGAAACAGGACAGGGCCGAGTCGATCCCACCCGAGAGGCCGATGACGGCGCGCGAGAAGTTCATGCGGGTGATCTCGCTGCGCAGAAAATCGGCCAGAATCTGGCGGGCCAGAGCGGTATTGATGTTCAGATCGATGCTCATCGTTCTCCTTTAACGCCCGCTGTTGTTGGCCGGGCGGTTTAAGATGCGGGAAAGTTCGCGCTGTACCAGGGCGGTGCGCTCGTCGCGCAGCAGCGGCAGGCGGGCGCGGGTGCGGTGCAACTGGTCGAGGTCGATGCTGGTCAGGGTGAGGGCCTCCTGGTGATAGGGGCCGTGGGCGAGCACTTCGCCGTTGGGGTCGTAGACTGCCGCCCCGCCCCAGAAGTTCAAGCCATCTTCAAAGCCGACGCGATTGGTATGGGCCACGTAGGCGGTGAACAGGCTGGCGTAGGCGCGGTTGATGTGATCCACCCAGCGGGCCGAGTCGAGCTGCGCTTCGGCGCTCAGGCCGCGGCCGGGCGAGGCGGACATGAACAGGAACAGGTCGGCGCCGTCCAGCCACAGCAGGTAGGGCGGCGAGGCGTGCCAGAAATCTTCGCAGATGAGCATGCCCACCCGGCCAAAACGGGTATCGAAGGCCTGGATCGCATCGCCCAGGGCGAAGAAGCGGCCTTCGTCGAACAGGCCGTAGGTGGGCAGGTAGACCTTGCGGTGTACATGGGCGACCTGCCCCTGAGATAGATAGGCGGATGAGATGAAAAAGCGGTTGCGCACGTCTTCTTCCACAAAGCCGACCACCACGTCCAGTTTCTGGCTGGCTTCCAGCAGCGGGCGGAAGATCGGGTCGGTGGCGGTGGGCCGGTGAGCGACGGTGGGCGCCAGGTCTTGCAGAACGTAGCCGGTCAACGATAATTCGGGAAAGACGAGTAAATCGGCGCCGCGCTGGTGCGCTTCGTGGATCAGCGCCAGGTGCTTTTCCAGGTTGCGTTCCACGCCGCCGAGGACGGTATTGATTTGGGCCAGGGCCAGAGTCAGGTTCATGAGTTCACCGGTCAGGAAACAGGTTTGGGATGGGATTGTAGGCGGCACAAACCGTAGGACAGCGCCGCCAGGAGGCTGAAGACCAGCGCCGTCCAGGTGTCGCTGCGCAGGCCGTGCCAGCGCGGCGCCGGTTCGGCGCTGAGCAGCGAGGCGCCCAGCAGGATCAGGCCCAGGCCGAGGGCGGCCAGGCTGGCGGGCTGGCCATCGCGATTGTGGTGTGGGAATTTGATCTCCAGCCAGGCGTACAGCCCCAGCGAAGCCAGGGCGGCCAGGGCCTGCAGCGGCAGGCGCGATGTCACCAGCCCGCCTTCCTGCGGTGAGGGCACGCCCCACCAGGCGCCGGCCGGGACGGGCGGGCCGTAGCTCACCCCCGCCAGCCAGCAGCCCAGCCAGGCGGCGACGACCACCGGCGCCAGCAGCGGCAGCAAGCCGTCGGCCAGGCGCGCCAGCGCCATGCCCCACCACCGGCTGATGACGATCAGCGCCAGCAGCCCGCCCAACAGCGCCCCGGGCCAATCCAGCCCACCCAGCCAGATCTGCGGCGCTTCGAGCGGGTGGGCGCGATAATATCCCCCGTGGGCCAGGACGTAACTCAGGCGCGCCCCCAGCAGGCTGGCGAGCAGCAGCGCCAGCCCGGCGCGCACCCAGCGCCCGGTCTGCCAGCGGGGCACGCTCTGCGCCACCCGCCACAGCCCCAGCGAGGCGCCCAGGCCAAGGATGAGGGGAAAATAATTCATGCGCAAATCATACCATGAAAGAACATGCGTTGTGAGAGGCCAACACAAAGGGGGCTCAGCAGGGTGCGGCGGGTTAAAAGCTTAACGCAAAGGCGGGCGGCTTTAAAAATCGGGAGCTGCCCGATTTTTTGGGCAGCTCCCGATTGCATCTGTCTCTCAAACAGAGTGGGTCAGTCTCGCCGGCTCAAGGCGCAGCGATGGTGAAGATGCGCCAGCTGCCGCTGGAGATGAAGACGTTGCCGGTGCCGCCGTCGCGGTTGTTGCCCACCCAGGTGGTGGCGTAGAAATCGAGGAAGCTGCCCGCCCCCAGGTTGACCCATACGCCGTACTCGCCGTTGCCGCTGAAGGCGCTGTTGCGCACGATGGCGTTGTCGTTGCTGGTGGTGATCTTCAAGCCGTAGCCGGTACCGTTGGCGCTGTTGCCATCCCGGCCGTTCTCAAAGGCCGACAGCTTGTCGATGGTCACGATCCCGCCGGCCGTCAGGTTGGCGCCGTGTACGCCATTCTGGATGGCGACCATGTTGGTGATGGTGATGGCAGCGGGCGTGTTGACCACCAACCCGCTGGAGTCGTTGCGGTCGGTGCGCAGGTTGCTCAAGGTGACCGCACCGTTGGTGCTGATCTGCAAGCCGTTGGCGCTGTTTTGACCGAAATAGGTGTAGGCCTTGGCTGTGTTGACGATCACGCCGGCGGTCGTTCCCGTGCTGTTGTTGAGCGTCGCTCCGTTGCCGCCCCGGTTGTTGAAGGTCGTTACCGAGGTGAGGGTGATCACGCCGTCGCTGAGCACCTGCAGGCCGTACCCGCCGGAACTGCTGTTGAAGCCGCTGCCGGTGATGGTGACGTTCTTGGGGGCGGCGGCCGCCGCGCCGGTGTTATCGATTAAGGCGTTGTAATCGGTGTTGTTCGAGAAGCCCGACAGGTTCACGGTCACCTGGCCGTTGGTGGTGAGCGTCAGGCCGGAGTCGGCGTTGTTGTGCGCCTGCAGGTTGGTAAGCAGCGCGTCGGACAGGCTTGCCAGCACGAAACCGCTGCCGCCGTTATTCTGGGCGTATGCATTGGTCAGGGTGATCTTGCCGGTGGCGTACGCGTTCAGCCCGTTGCCCGAATTGTTATTCAGGTTGTTGCCGCTCAGTTTGCTGCTCATCGTCAGGGCGCCATCGCTGCTGACCGCAACGCCGTGGTGATAGACATTGTTGACGCCGTCTTTGTGATAGCTGAAATTGTTGTTGGCGTCGATGCCATCCAGCAGCACGTTGCCCTTGCTTCTGACGTCTAAGCCATCGCCGTAGTTATTGTTGAACCAGCCGCGGTTGATGGCGACGGTTTTGGCGGTGGTGCTGCTGGAATTATCCAGCATGGCGCCGTAGGCCCAGGTGCTGCCGGCGTCTTCGGGATCGTCGTTCGCCAACACCCCGTTCTCGTAGGCCCCCGTCTGGTTGAGGGTGATGGTGCCGGTGTTCTGTACCCACAACCCGGCTTCGCCCTTGTTGCGAGCAAAGGAACTGTTGTTGATCGTCACGTTGTTGTTGGCCTCAATGAACGCACCCCGCTCGTTGTTTTCGACGTTGATCTGGTTCAGCGTGACCGTACCGGTGGCGACGATATCCAGCCCGTGAGCGGCGTTATTGTTGAAATCGTTGCCGCCCAGGGTGTTGAGCAGGGCGATGCTGTTGCCGGATAGAATGTAGGCGCCATTATTGTCGTTGTCGTTGACCTGGATGTTGTTGAGGGTGACCATGCCGGCGGCGGCGGCGTACAGCCCATCTAAGCCGTTGTTGAAGTTCCCCTGAAGGAGTGAAATCGTACCAAGGCCATAGGCAGTCAGCGAGGCGTTCATCAGGTCATTGTTGTCGGCATTGACGCGTGTTGCGGCGATGCTGCCGCCGGCGACGATTTTCAACCCCACGCCGGTGTTCTCACCCAGCCAGCTCCACCAACCGATGGCGTTGGCCAGGGTGACGTTGCCTTTGGCGGTGCAGCTTGCGCCGATATCAATGCAGGTATCGATGTCCACGCCGTTGATGCCGTTATTGCCGGCGTTGAGGTTATTGACCAACACGGCGCCCTTGCTGCGGACGTAGAGACCGTGGTCGCCGTTGTTGTTGAGCGAGTTGCCGCTGTTGGGACTGACGGCGATCGTCACCCCGGCGGTGCCCAGGTGGTTATCCAGCACCGCACCGCTGCCCGCGTTTTCGCGGGCTTCGATATCGGTCAGCTTGATGGCGCCTTTGCTGGAAACGTTCAGGCCATCATCGCCGCTGTTCTGGTTGAAGCGTCCGCTCGAAATGGTGACGCCGGCCGTGCCGCCGTCGTTGTCGATCTTGACGCCCCCGCCCGAGTTGCGGGTGGTCTCGATCCGGTTGAGGGTGACGGCCCCGCGGGTTGTGATTTCCAACCCGTCGCCGCCATTTTCATTCAGACGGCTCCACCCATTCGCGGTGCCAGGCAAACTGACGCCGGCCGTACCGCTGCTGTTGTCGATGTTGACGCCGTCGCCGCTGTTGTTGTCGGCGTCCACGCCGCTGAGACTGACCAGCCCGTTGGAAGCAATGGTCAGACCGGCCCCGCCCTGGTTCCAGCTAAAGCGGTTGCCGCCCAACGTATTGAGGATGCTCACCCCGGTGGTGGCGCCGGCGAAGTTGTTGTACAGTTCGGCCCCCGCCACGCCGACGGTGCCGGTGCCGTTCTGGCTGTCGGAGACGCTGACACTGTTGAGGGTAATGATGCCCTTGGTCTGCACCCACAGCCCGGAAGCGTGCGCCGGGGCTGCCGTGCCATCGTCGTGCCAGGTGCCGTTGAAGTTGCTCTGGGTGATGGTCACGGCGCCCATGCCAATGCAAGCCGAGCCGTTCCACAGGCAGTTGTCCAGGTCGGCGCCGTAATTCTGGTTACTGGAAACATCCATGCCGGTGAGCAGCAGGGCGCCTTTGGTGCGGGCATACAGACCGCCAGCCTGGTTGTTGTTGGCGCCGTTGCCGCCCAGCGTGTTGAGAAAAGTGATTCCGGCCGGGCCGGCGGTGTTGAGCAAATATATGCCGTAACTGCTGTTGTTCCAGGCGCTCACCCCGTTGAGCGTGATCATCCCGGAACTGTTGACTTCCAGCCCGTTGCCGCCCAGGCTTCCGCCAAAACCGCTGGCGAGTACGGTCACCGTCTTGGCCGGCAGAGAAGCGTTGTTGATCCTGGCGCCGTACAGGCCGTTGTTGATGGTAAAGGCGCCGTCCAGGGTAACGTTCCCGTTGCTGGCGATGTTCAAGCCGTAACCGCTGTTGTTGTTGTTAAAGTCGGCGTTGAGGATGTTGACGGTGCCGGCGCCCAGGGTTTGCAGGCTGGCGCCGTAGCCGGTCTGGCTGCCGTTGCCCTCGACGGTCTTGAGCGAAATGTTGCCGTTGGTTTGCAGCGTCCAGTTGCCCTGGTCATTGTCGTTGGCCACCACGCTCTCAAAGGTCAGGTTGCCCTTGTTGCCGGCGTTGTTGGCCCACAGGCCAAAGCCCTGAGCGAGGGTGGGGTCGGCGTTGTGGTTGAAAATGCTGTTGCGCACGGTCAGCCCGGCGTTGACCTCGTCGAAGTAGGCGCCGTTGCCCAGGTTCTGGCTGGCCGAGACGCCCACCAGGCTGATGGCGGCGCTGTTGGTGACGAATAACCCGCCGTCGTTGGCGGTATTATCTGTGCCGTTGTAATCGAAGGTGCTGTTGCTGATCTTAACCGTACCGGTAGCGTCGATGCGGGCGCCGTAGGTGTGGTTGCCGTCGCCCCAGGCGCGGTACAGGTTGACGTTGCCGCTGTGGTTGCTGATGTGGATGCCGTCGTCCGTTGAACTGGTTGCGCCGCTCCACAGCAGGTTGACGGTGCCGCTGCTATCGGTGATATCGATGCCGCTCCCCCCTTCGGCGGACACGGTGTTCAACCCGATGTTGCCGGTAATATTGTCGAGGGTCAGGCCGTTCGTGATGCGCAGCCCGTACAGATCGAAGGCATGGGTGAAATTGGCGATGGTAACACTGCCGTTGATGGTGGGGAGGGTTTCGCCGGCCACGTCGGCGCCTTCTGCGTCACGCCACAACAGCCCGCTCAGGCCGCCGTAGCCGGCCGCCGAACCGTCGATATTTACGTTTTCGGCGTAGACGCCGCCGACCCCGCTGATGGCGCCTTCTACATAGATGTAGCCGCTGGCGCTTTTGGCGGCAAAGTCGAGCAGGGCGTCGGCAAAGTTGAGATAGCTACACTTGCCGCCGGCGCACGAGGCGTGGTAGAAGTACGGATCGCTGGAGACCAGCACCTGAGCGGCCTCCTGGCTGGCGAGCGGCAGGGCCTCACCCTGGGCATCCACCAGCACCAGGTCGCCCTCGGCCAGCGCCTCGACCGCTGCGGCCACGACGGTGTTGTTCTCTTGCGCGGGGAGTTCGCTTTCGGTGGGTGGAACGACCGGTTGTTCCGCCCCGACTGTCTCGCCTTCAACAGGCTCTGTTACCGGGGGTTCGGCCGCCGGCTGTTCTGTCGCCGGGGGTTCGGCTGCCGGCTGCTCACCTTCGCCGGATTCGTTCCCGGTAGGTTCTGTCTCCGGCTGCTCGTTTTCGGCGGGCTCTGTTACTGAAGGTTCATCCCCGCCGGATGGTGCGCCGGGGGGTTCTTCGCCCTGGGCATAGACGGGCGTGGTGTGCACTGCTGCCAGCAGCAGGCTGAGAATCACCAGCAGCGGTAGCAAGGTACGATAATACATCTTCCGGTTCATACATTCCTCCTGGGGAACAAAGAATATAGGATTGAATGGCATAACCTGCGCGATGTATGGCCTCTACCCCCTGCCTGTTTCGTTGTAGTTTCTTATAGGAATAATTGAAGGCGGCGCACCGGATCTAAAACCCCTACCTTTAAAATTCGTTAATCGACTGCGCTGGATAGAGTATAGCACATCTGCTTTGGCGTGGCTGTACGAGTATTTCCTTTTCATAGCGGGGCGCCCACGAATATTGCCAGCAATGTGTCTGAGGGGAGGGATTGTGGTGTGTCAGGGTGCGGGAGGCGTGGTAGATACGCGGCTGGCGACTGCAAGGGTCGCCCTTACGGGGGATGGAGGATGAGCGGGGGAATGTGCCGGTTAGACCATTGACCGAACCAGTGTAAAATGAATTTTGAGGTTCCTCGTACACTCATAGCGTCTTTTCTCCTCCATTTTGTTTTTTAAAATGGGGGAGGCAGGAGGGTGTGACCCACCGTCGAACCAATATTCAAACATTCAAAAACTCATCCTGATGGCGCTTGCTATCGGCCTGGTTTAGTTACTTCTGCAAGAGGTCTATTAAAAAGGGCTGCCCGATTTTCCGGGCAGCCCCTGTCCCGCTTTTATGCGGGAGAGCGTTTACAGATTGCCGGCTTAAGGCACGGCGTGGGTGTTGACGCGCCAGGTGCCAGAGTACATGGCTACGTTACCGCTGCCGCCGTCGCGATGGTTGCCCAGCCAGGTGCTGGCATAGAAATCCAGGAAATGCGTGGCGCCGACATCGGCCCAAACGCCATACTCGCCGTTGCCGCTGAAGGTGCTGTTGCGCACGGTGACGTTGGCGCCGTTGGTGACGGAGTCGTTGGTCGTGACCTTCAAACCGTAACCGGTGGTGGGCCCGAGGCCGTTGCCAACGCTGAACATCTTATCGATGGTCACGGCTCCGGGGGTGATGATTTGGGCGCCGTTCTCGCTATTCTGGATGGCAACCAGGTTGGTAATGGTGACGGTGGAATGACCGTTCACGTCCAACCCATTGATGCCGTTGCGATCGGTGCGCAGGTTGGTGAGGGCGATGGCGCCGTTGCTGACGATGACCAGGCCGTTGCCGGAGTTGCCGCTAAAATAGTTGTATCCTTTGGGCGCGGTGATGGTCACCCCGGCCGTTGCCGAGGAGGAGTTATTGAGGACTGCACCGGACCCCGTGTTACCGTAGGATGAAACCGTGTTGAGCGTGATCAGTCCCTCGTTGGTTACTTCCAACCCGTTCCCGGCGGTGGTGCCGCTGATGGACGTATTGGCAATGCTGACGTTGGCGGCGACGCCTCCGTCGTTGCCCTCGATCTTGACGCCGTATGACTGGTTGTTGTTGAAAACCGATTTGGCGAGATTGACCGATTTCAAGGTTTCAACGTGCAGCCCGCTTTTATTGTTGTTGCCGGACAGGTTGGTGAGCGTCATCGCGCCAATGGCTTGCAGTGCGAAGCCGGTTCCGCCATTGTTATTGGCTTGCAGGTTGGTGAGCGTTGCATCGTTGCCCTGCAGGCTAAAACCGGCGTTCTGGTTGCCCGAGGCATTGGCGTTGCTCAAGGAGGTCTTACCCCCGACTTCAAGCTGGAGACCGTCGCCCGAGTTGTTAGAGAAGTTGTTGGCGCCCAACTTGTTGGTCAGGGTCAAGCTGCCTCCCGCGAGCGCATGGACGCCGGTGTGAGCAACGGTGAGCTCTCCCCCTGCCCCGTCATCTTCCTTGTGGGTGCTGTAATTGTCGCTGGCATCGATGCCGTCCAGCGCGACGTTGCCCATGCTGACGAGCCACAGGCCGTTGCCGTAATTGCCGTTGAACCGGCTGTTGGTGACGGTGATCGCCTTCCCCCCATCGTTGGTGAGCATGGCGCCGTTCATCCAGGTGCTGCCGGCAGCGGGGGAGGCGGGGTCGCCAACCACCGTGCCATTGTTGCTGGCTTCAATGTTGTTGGCGGTGATGGCGCCGTTGGTCGCAGCTACCACCAGGGCGGCCTCGGTATTTTCGTCGCCCTTGTTGTTGTTGAACTGACCGTTGTTGATGACCACATCGCCATCGGCATTGATGGCGGTGCCTATCGTGTTGCCGTTGGCAAAGATGTTATTCAGTGTGACACTGCTCCGCGACTCAACCATTAACGCCCAGCCGGCATTATCGTTGAAGCGGTTTTCGCCCAACGTACTGAGCAGGCTGATGCCGCCGCCCGTGATGGTCATGCCGCCTTCTGCATTGCGGCTGGCTTCAATGTTGTTGAGGGTGATCGCGCCGCCGTCGGTCGTGATGGCAGATCCCGCACCGCCCTCGTTAAAGTTCCCTTGTAAGACGCTGATGGTGCCGGTGCCGTTAGCGGCCAGGAAAACGTTGCCGCCATCGTTCTTGCTGGCGTTGATGCGCGCCATACTGATATTGCCGCCCGATATGATGTTGAGACCGGCTCCGCCGTTGCCATCAAACCAACCCCACCAGCCGGCGGTATTGGTAAAGGTAACGGCGCCCTTTCCGGTGCAGCTCAAACCGGAGTCATTGCAGGTGTCGACGATCACGCCGTTCCGGGTATTTTCGCCGGCGCTCAGATTGTTGAGCAGCACGGCGCCCTTGCTGTAAATGACCAGCCCGTCCACCGCATTTTGATTGAAACTGTTGCTGTTATTGGAGGTGATCGCCAGGGTCACGCCGGCCGTGCCGGCAGTGTTGTTCAGGATGGCACCGCCGCTCTGGTTGCCGTTGGCCTGGACGTCGGTCAGCTTGATGGCGCCCTTGCTGGTGACGGTCAACCCATTCAGCGATTTGTTCTCATTGAAATGCCCGCTGGTGATGGTGACGCCGGCTGTGCCGTTTGAGTTGGTGATGGTGGCTCCGGAGAGGGTGTTCTCGTTGGCGTTGATCCGGTTGACGGCGACTGCGCCGCGGCTGACGATATTCAACCCATCGAGGTTGTTGCTCAGGTTATTCCACCAGTTGCCCGTGGCCAGCAGGCTGACGCCCGCCGTGCCGCCGCTGTTATCGACGTTGATGCCGCTGCCCGTATTGTGGTCGGCATCCACGTTGGCCATGCTGACCGCCCCGTTGGAGCGGATGGACAGCCCGTTGCCGCCCTTGTTCTGGCTGAAGCGGTTGCTGCCCAGTGTGCTGAGGATGCTCACCCCGGCGGTCGAGCCGCTGAAAGCGTTGTTCAGCCGCGCCCCGGTCACACCGACGGTGCCGCTGCCGTTTTGGCTGTCGGAGACGCTGACGTTGTTGAGGGTGATCAGGCCCTTGGAGGCGACCAGCAATCCAGAGGCATCGACCGGCGTGGAGGTACCGCTGTCGTGCCAGGTATTGTTGAAGCTGCTCTGGGTGATGGTCACCGCGCCGGTGCCGGCGCAGGTTGAACCGCTCACCAGACAGTTGTCCAGATTGGCGCCGTAGTCCTGGTTGCCATAGGCGTCCACGCCGTTGAGGACGAGGGCGCCCTTGCTGCGGATGAAGAGCCCGCCGGTACGGTTGTTGTTGGCGCCGTTGCTGCCCAATGTGTTGAGCAGGCTGACGCCGGCTGTGCCGGCAGTATTGTTCAGGTACATGCCGTAACCGGAATTGCCCCAGGTGTTCACGCCATCCAGCGTGATCATCCCCGAGGCGTCGACATGCAGCCCGTCGCCGCCGTTGTCGCCGAAGGCGCCGCCAAGTACAGTCACAGTCTTGCCGGTCAGGGCGTCGTTGTCCACCCAGGCGCCGTACTGATCGTTGCTGATGGCGGCCACACCGTCCAGGGTGACGTTGCCGTTGCTGAGCACGTACAGCCCGTAGCCGGTGCTGCTGCCGTTGTTATCGTTGAAGTCGCCGCCGGTGATGGTGACCGTGCCGGCGCCCAACGTGCGCAGGTCGGCGCCGTAGCCGCTCACGGCGCCGATGCCCTCGACCGTCTTGAGCGCGAGGTTGCCGTTGGTTTGCAGCGTCCAGTTGCCGCTGCCGTTCTGGTTGGCCTGTACGTTTTCAAAGGTCAGGTTGCCCTTGTTGGCGGCGTTGGCGGCCCACAGGCCCAGCCCGGAACCGGCGTCGACGTTGTCGTTGAAGAGGCTGTTGCGCACGGTCAGGCCGGCGTTGACCTCGTCGAAGTAGGCGCCGTCGCCCAGGTTCTTGCTGGCCGAGACGCCCAGCAGGCTGATGGCGGCGCTGTTGGTGACGAACAACCCGCCGTCGTTGGCGAGGCCGTTCGTGCCGTTGTAATCGAAGGTGCTGTTGACGATCTTGACCGTGCCGGTGGCGTCGATGCGGGCGCCGTAACCGTCGTTGCTGTCGGCCGAGACGCGATCCATGTTGACGTTGCCGCCGCGGTTGGCGACGGTGATGCCGTTGTCGCTCGAATTGGTGCTGCGGACGTTGGTCAGGCTGACGCCGCCGCTGCCGCCGGTAATGTCGATGCCAGTGCCGCCGTCAACCTGTACGTTGGTCAGGCCGATGTTGCCGGTGATGTTGTTGAGCGTGACGTTGCCGTTGACGCTCAGACCGTACAGATCGAAGGCGTGGCTGAAGTTGGAGATGGTAACGTTGCCGTTGACAATCGGGGCAACCTCGCCGGCGATGGACGTTCCGTCGGCCTGGCGCCACTTCAACCCGGTCAGACCGCCGTAACCGGCGGTGGTGCCGTCGATGTTGAGCGTCTCGGCGTAAGTGGCGTTGCCCTCGACAAAAATGTAGCCGCTGGCGCTTTTAGCGGCGAAGTTGGTCAGGGCATCGGCAAAGGTCGTGTAGGTGCACTTACCGCCGGCGCACGAGGCGTGATAGAAGTAGGGATCGGTGGCGGCCAGCGTCTGGGCGGCCTCCTGGCTGGCGAGCGGCAGGGTCTCACCCTGCGCATCCACCAGCACCAGTTCGCTCTCGGCCAGCGCCTCGACCGCCTGGGCCACTACCTCGCCGTTATCGACTGCCGGCAGTTCGTTCCCGGTTGTTTCTAGGGCCGGCGGTTCGCTGCCGGCCGGCTCTGTTGGCAGAGCCTCGGTTGCAGGGGCCTCGCCCGCGGCAGGCTCCGTTGACGGTTGTTCGTCCCCGGCAGGCTCCGTTGCCGCCGGTTCATCGCCGGCAGGCTCTTCGGCCGCGGGGCTGTCGCCGGCGGGCTCGGTTGTCGCCGGGGGTTCCTCGCCCTGAGCATAGACCGGTGTGGTGTGTACCGCTGCCAGCATCATGCTGAAAATAATCAGCAGCGGTAACAGGGTGCGGAAATACGTCTTGCGCTTCATGCATTCCTCCTGATGATAAAAAGTGTGGTGATTGGCGGTACCCCTATGGGCACCGGTTAATCTTCACCTATTATTTTGTCGTATGCAATGGTTAAAAGAGGCGCAGTGTGTCTGGAAATCCCTACCTCTAAGTCTGTCATGCCGGAACTGCGCTCGATGGGTTTGAGTATAGCACATTTTCAAACCTGCCCGGCGATGACATGAATTAAAAAAGACCTGCGAGGTCTCGCAGGCCTCGCAGGTCTGGCCTCTCCCGTTTTTATACGGGGAAGCGTTCGTTTATCGGTGGGTCAGGGCGTGGCCAGGGTGATGATGCGCCAGCTGCCGCTGGAGATGAAGATGTTACCGGTGCTGCCGTCGCGGTTGTTGCCCATCCAGGCGGTGGCGTAGAAATCGAGGAAATTGGCGGCGCCCACGTTCGCCCACACGCCGTACTCGCCGTTGCCGCTGAAGGCGCTGTTGCGCACGGTAACGTTGTCGTTGCTGGTGGTGACCTTCAAGCCGTAACCGGTGCCGTTGTTGCTCGTGCCGTCCCGGCCGTTTTCGAAGGCGGACATCTTGTCGATCGTTACGACTCCACCCGCCGTCAGATCTGCTCCGTGTACGCCGTTCTGGATGGCGAGCAGGTTGGTGATGGTGACCGTGGAGTCTGTGTTGACGACCAACCCACTGCCCGTGTTACGGTCGGCGCGCAAATTGGTCAGGGCGACTGCACCGTGGGTATTGATCTGCAAGCCGCTGCTGCTGTTGTTGCCGAAGTAAGTGTAGGCTTTGGGCGTATTGACGATCACGCCGGCGGTCACGCCGCTGGTGTTGTTGAGTATCGCCCCGCTGCCGTTCTGGTTGCCGTAGGCCGTCACCGAGGTGAGGGTGATCACGCCGTCGCTGAGTACCTGTAGACCGTAGCCGCTCGAACTGTTGTTAAAGCTGCTGCCGGTAAGGGTGACGTTCTTGGGGGCCGCGGCGGCTGCGCCGGTATTATCAATCAACGCATTGTAATCGCCATTGTTTGAGAAGCCCGACTTGCTCAGGCTGACCGCCCCGCTGGCATTGACGGTCAGACCGGCCAGGCTATTGTTGTAGCCTTGTAGATTGGCGAGCAATACATCGGACTGGCTTCCCAGCGTGAAACCGTTGCGGTTGTCGCTGGCATTCACGTTGGTCAGGCTGATCTTTCCGCTGACAGTGGCGTTCAGGCCGTTGGACGAATTGGCATTCAAGTTGTTGTTGCCTGATTTGCTGGTCATCGTCAGCGTGCCGTCGGTGTTTACCTGGACGCCATTGTGGTAGACGTTGACGCCGTCTTTGTGATAGCTGTAATTGTTGCCGGCGTCGATACCATCCAGCAGGACGTTGCCATTGCTTCTGACCACCAACCCGTCGCCGTAATTATTATTAAACCAGCCGCGGTTGACGGTGATGGTCTGGGGCGTAGTGCTGTC
Source organism: uncultured Anaerolineaceae bacterium (assembly GCA_964535315.1). GTDB lineage: Bacteria > Chloroflexota > Anaerolineae > Anaerolineales > Anaerolineaceae > CAZHTS01. The sequence continues at coordinate 27,680 of CAZHTS010000017.1, read as the reverse complement.
GCTGTTATCCAGTAGGGCACCGTAAGCCCAGGTGCTGCCGGCGTCTTCGGGATCATCGTTGGCCAGCACACCATTTTCACTGGCTCTCACCTGATTGAGGGTGATGGTGCCGTTGTTCTGTACCAACAACCCGGCAGAATTCTTGTTGCGATAGAAGGAACTGCTGTTGATCGTCACGCTGTTGCCGGCGTTGATCAAGGCACCCAGCCCGTTGTTTTCAACGGTGGTGCCGTTCAGGGCGACCATTCCCATGGCGCTGATGTTCAGCCCTCGGCCGCCGTTCTCTCTAAAATTGTTACTGCCCAGCGTAGTGAGCAGGGTGACGTTGCCGCCGGATTGGATATAAGCGCCCTGGTTGGTGTTGTTGTTGGTTTCGATGGCGGTAAGCGTGACCGCCCCACCGGCGTCAATATACAGTCCTCCCTGGCTGTTGTTGAAGTTCCCTTGTGAGAGGGAAACCGTGCCGGCGCCGGAGGTGATCAGGGAAGCATTCATCAGGTCGTTATCGTTGGCGTTAGCCCGCGTTACGGCGATGTTGCCACCGGCGTTGATGTTCAGCCCGGCGCCGGTGTTCTCGCCCAGCCAGCTCCACCGGCCGGCGGCGTTGGCCAGGGTGACGTTGCCCTTGGCGGTGCAGCCCGAACCGGCGTCGATACAGGTGTCCACGTCTATCCCGTTGACGCCGTTCTTACCGGCGTCGCTATCACCGACCAACACGGCGCCCTTGCTGCGAATGGATAAACCGCGGCCGGTATTCTCGTTGAAGGTGTTGAGGCTGTTGGGGCTGACGGCAAGCGTTATGCCGGTTGTGCCCAGGTGGTTGTCCAGCAGAGCCCCGTTGCCTGCGTTGTTGTTGGCCTGGATGTCGGTCAACTTGATGGCGCCCTTGCTGGAGACGTTCAGGCCATCTCCGCCGCTGTTTTCGTTGAAGCGCCCGCTCAAAATGGTGACGCCGGTCGTGCCGCCGTCGTTGTCGATCCCGGCGCCCCCGGCCGAGTTGCGCATGGCCTCGATCTTGGTGAGGGTGACGGCCCCGCGGGTGTTGATCACCAGCCCGTTGCCGCCGTTGTCGTTCAGGTAGCTCCAGGTGTTGCCCGTGCCGGGCAGGCTGACGCCGGCCGTGCCGCCGCTGTTGTTGATGTTGACGCCGTCGCTGTTGTTGTTGTCGGCGTCCAGGCTGCTGATGCTGACCAGCCCATTGGAACGAACGAGCAGCCCGGCGCCGCCCTGATTCCAACTGAAACGGTTGCCACCCAGCGTGTTGAGGACGCTCACCCCGGCGGTAGAACCGGCGAAGTTGTTGTACAGTTCGGCCCCCGCAACGCCGATGGCGCCGGTGCCATTCCTGCTGTCGGAGACGCTGACGTTGTTGAGGGTGATGAGGCCCTTGGACTGCACCCACAGCCCGGAGGCGTGCGCCGGGGCGGGCGTGCCATCATCGTGCCAGGTATTGTTGAAACTGCTCTGTGTGATGGTCACGGCGCCGGTGCCGGCGCAGGTTGAACCGCTCACCAGACAGTTGTCCAGATCGGCGCCGTAGTCCCGGTTGCCGGAGGCGTCCACGCTATTGAGGACGAGGACGCCCTTGCTGCGGATGTAGAGCCCGCCGGTACGGTTGTTGTTGGCGCTGTTGCTGCCCAGCGTGTTGAGCAGGCTGATCCCGGCCACGCCGGCGGTGTTGCGCAGGTACATGCCGTAGCCGCTGTTGTCCCAGGCGTTCACACCGTTGAGTGTAATCATCCCGGAACTATCAATACGCAGCCCGTTGCCGCCGGCGTTGCTGCCAAAGCCGCCGCCCAACAGGGTAACGGTCTTGCCGGGCAAGGCATCATTGTCGATCTGTGCGCCGTACAGGCCGTTGCTGATAGTAAAAGCGCCGTCCAGGGTGACGTTGCCGTTGCTGACGATGTTTAACCCATAGCCGTTGGCGCTGTTGCTGTTGTGGTTGAAGTCGGCGCCGGTAATGGTGACCGTTCCGGTACCCAGCGTTTGCACGCTGGCGCCATAGCCGGTCTGGCTGCCGTTACCCTCAACGGTGTTGAGAACGACGTTGCCGTTGGTTTGCAGCGTCCAGTTGCCCTGGTCGTTGCCGTTGGCCAGCACGGTCTCAAAGGTCAGGTTGCCCTTGTTGCTGGCGTTGCCGGCCCACAGGCCAAAGCCCTGGTCGAGGGTGTTGTCGGCGTTGCCATTGAAGATACTGTTGCGCACGGTCAGCCCGGCGTTGACCTCGTCGAAGTAGGCGCCGTTGCCCAGGTTCTGGCTGGCCGAGACGCCCACCAGGCTGATGGCGGCGCTGTTGGTGACGAATAACCCGCCGTCGTTGGCGGCATTATCCACACCGTTGTAATCGAAGGTGCTGTTGCTGATCTTGACCGTGCCGGTGGCGTCGATGCGGGCGCCGTAACCGTCGTTGCCTTCGGCCGAGACGCGGTACATGTTGACGTTGCCGGTATGGTTTTTAATGTGGATGCCGTCGTCGGTGGAGTTGCTCGCACCGCTCCACAGCAGGTTGACGTTGCCGGTGCTGTCGACGATGTCGATGCCGCTGTTGGTATACACCGTGTTCAGCCCGACGTTGCCCTGAATGTTGTCGAGGGTCAGGTTTCCGCTGATCCGCAGCCCATACAGATCAAAGTTGTGTGTGAAGTTGGCGATGGTTACTTGGCCGTTGATCAACGGCGACGCTTCACCGGCGACGTCCTTACCTTCGGCGTCGCGCCACAGCAGCCCGGTCAGGCCGCCGTAGCCGGCCGCCGAGCCGTCGATGTTCACGTTTTCGGTGTAGACACCGCCCGAGCCGCCCACTGCACCTTCGACAAAGATGTAACCGCTGGCGTTTTTGGCGGCGAAGTTGGTCAGGGCGTCGGCAAAGGTCGTGTAGCTGCATTTACCGCCGGCGCACGAGGCGTGATAGAAGTAGGGATCGGTGGCAGCCAGCATCTGAGCAGCCTCCTGGCTGGCGAGCGGCAGGGCCTCGCCTTGCGCATCGACCAGCACCAGCTCGTTTTCGGCCAGCGCCTCGACCACCTGGGCCACGGCTTCGCCGTTATCGGCTGCCGGCAGTTCGCTCCCGCTGGTTTCTGGGGCCGGCGGTTCGCTGACGGCAGGCTCTGTTAGCGGGGGCTCTGTTGCGGGGGCATCGCCCGCTGCGGGCTCCGTTGGTGGCTGCTCGCTGCCGGTGGGTTCGCCTTCGGCAGGCTCTGTCGCCGGGGAGGTGCCCTCACCGGACTCGTCCCCGCCAGGCTCTGTTACCGCGGGTTCTGTCGCCGGGGGCTCTTCGCTTTGGGCGTAGACCGGCGTGGTATGTACCGCTGTCAGCAGCATGCTGAGAATCACCAGCAGGGGTAACAAGGTACGAAAGTAAGTTTTGTGGTTCATGCATTCCTCTTTGAGTCAATAATGTGAGGCCGGGCAGCAAATCTTCTGCGCGATGGATGGCTTTTGCCTCCCCTGGTTTTGCCCTGCTCTTAATGAGTTGAAGATGGTGCCTCAGCCTCGAAACTCCTACCCTTAGTCGTTAAAGATTGATCGCTGATAGGTTGAGTATAGCATATTCCTGTTTGCCGCCTGAGCGTTATGCAAGGCCAGTGCGCGCCCGCCGGACAAAAGGCTTAACGCCAAGGCGCGGCGGGGCAAAGACGCAAAGAAAGCTTTTTAAACATCCTGTACATCCTGCCCATCCTGTTTAAGCAAACTACCGGGCGGTTGGCGGCCTGCCGCGATGAAAAGAGCGGCGCGCCCGCCGAAGGGGTGGCCCCTCTCGGCTCAGGCGAGGCTGTCCAAAACGAGGGCTCTATCGGGGCCTGGCGATCATGACGGCCACAGGGATGACAACCAGGGACGGGGCTGTCCCAAAAATCGGACAGCCCCGTCTTTCATGCCTGAAAGTCCTGTATCGACCTTCTTACAAGACAGTCCCGGGCCTGTTCCCGGCGCACGGCGGGTTCAGGGTACGACATGGGTGGCGACGCGCCAGGTGCCGCCGAGCACCTTGACATTGCTGGTGCCGCCGTCACGGTTGTTGCCCAGCCAGGTGGTGGTGTAGAAATCCAGGAAGTTGCTCGCTCCCAGGCTGGCCCATACACCATACTCCCCGTTGCCGCTGAAGGCGCTGTTGCGCACGGTAACGTTGGTGCTGCTGGTAACGACCTTCAATCCGTAACCGGTACCGTCGTTGGGGGTGTTATTCCGGCCATTCTCGAAGGCCAGCATCTTATCGATCGTCACGATGCCACCCGCCGTCAGATTGGCGCCGTGCACACTGTTATGCGTCGCGACTATTTTGTTGATAGTGATGAGAGACGCCGTATTGACCAGCAGACCGCTGGAAGAGTTTTGAGCGGTGTGCAGATTGGTCAGATTAACTGCCCCATTCGAAAGGATGTGCAACCCATTGCCGCCATTCAGGTCGAAGGAGTTATAACCTTGCAGCGTTTGGACGATCACGCCGGCAGTCGTCCCTGTGGTGTTGAGGAGCATTGCCCCGGCGCCGGCATTGTTTGAGGCTGTCACCGAGTTGAGGGTGATCAGGCCATCGCTGAGCACCTGCAGACCGTAGCCGAAGGCACAGGTGTTGAAGATACTGTTGTTAATGGTGACGGCCTTGGGGGCAGTGGCGGTCGCACCGGTGTTGTCGATGAGTGCGTTGTATTGTGCGTTGCTTCTGAAGCCCGACTGTTTCAAGTTGACCATGCCATTGGTGGTGAGTGTCAGCCCACCGCCATTGCCATCTCCCTGCAGGTTGGTGAGCGCCATATCAGACTGGCTCGTCAGCAGGAAACCGCTCTTATCATTGTCCCTGGCATATACATTGGTCAGTGTGATCTTGCCGGTGGCAGTCGCGCTCAGCCCGTTGAACGAATTGCCGTTCAGGTCGTTTCTGCCCAGAGTACTGCTCATTGTCAGGGTGCCGGCAGTGTTGACCTGGACGCCATTGTGGCTGATTTCGCTGCCTTCTACCATGTGGTAACTGGAGTTGCCGGTGGCCTGAATGCCGTCCAGCAGCACATTGCCCTTGCTTTTGACAACCAGGCCGTCGCCGTAATTATTACTGAACCAACCGCGGCTGACGGTGATGGTTTTGGCCGTGGAGCTGGCGGAATTATCCAGCATAGCGCCGTAGGCCCAGGTGCTATCGGCGTCCTCAGGGTTGTTGTTAACCAACACGCCATTCCCAGAGGCTTTCACCTGATTGAGGGTGATGGTGCCGCTGCCCTTCACCCATAATCCGGCTTTGTCCTTGTTCGATGTGAAGGCGCCATTTTTGATGGTCACATTGTTGTTGGCTACGATGAACGCTCCGTACTCGCTGTTATTGCTGGCTTCCAGGTCGTTCAAGCTGACCAGCCCATTGGATTCGATGTTCAGCCCAATACCCTGGGTCCCGTTAAAGCGATTCTCTCCAAGCGTGCTGAGGATACTCACGCCAGCAGTGGAACCGGCGATGGCGTTTTGCAACTTTGCCCCAGACACGCCGACTCCGATTTCGTGGCCTTGACTATCGTCGGAGACGCTGACGTTGTTGAGGGTGATGAGGCCCCTGGAATATACGCTCAACCCAAAGTTTATATCCGGGGCCAACGAGCCATTGTACCACGTGTAGTCGAAGTTGCTGCGCGTGATGGTCACCGCTCCCGTACCCTTGCATGCGCCGCTCGCATCGGCCCATTGGCAATTATCCATCCAGGCGCCGTAGTTCTCGTTCTCTATTACATCCACACCGTTAAGGACGAGAGCGCCATTGCTAGAGATGGAAAGCCCACCATTGTGGTTGTCGCGGATCTCATTGCTGCCCAACGTGTTAAGCAGGCTGACCCCCGCCGTGCCGGCGGTGTTATCCAGGTATATGCCTGCCCCATTGTTGCCCCTACTGGTCACATTGTTGAGTGTGATCATCCCGGAGGCAATAACATTTAGCCCGCTGTCTCCCTGGTTATAGCTAAAGTTGCTGGCGAGTACGGTTACCGTTTTGCCGGGCAGGGAAGCGTTGTCGATATTGGCGCCGTACAGCCCACTGTTGGCGACTGTGACGCCGTTCAGGATAACGTTGCCGTTGCTGACGATATCCAATCCATAGTTATTGGTGTTGGAACTGAAGTCGGCGTCGACAATGGTGACGGTGCCGACGCCCAGGGTTTGCAGGTCGGCGCCGTAACCGCTCACGCTTTCTTTGCCCTCAATGCTATTGAGCAAGATGTTGCCGTTGGTTTGCAGTGTCCAGTTGCTCTGGTCGTTCTTGTTGGCAAACACACCATCAAAAGTCAGATTGCCTTTGTTGCTGGCGTTGCCGGCCCACAGGCCAAAGCCCTGGGTGATGGTGGCGTCGGCGTTGTTATCAAAGATACTGTTGCGCACGGTCAGGCCGGCGTTGACCTCGTCGAAATAGGCGCCGTTGCCCCGGTTTTCGCTGGCCGAGACACCCACCAGGCTGATGGCGGCGCTGTTGGTGACGAACAACCCGCCGTCGTTGGCGGCATTATCCACGCCGTTGTAATCGAAGGTGCTGTTGCCGATCTTGACCGTGCCGGTGGCGTCGACGTAGGCGCCGTAGCTCTTGTTGCCTTCGGCTACCGTGCGATACATACTGACGTTGCCGCTGCGATTGGTGATGGCGATCCCGTGGTCAATTGAATCGGTGCTGATGACCTTGTTCATATTGATGGCGCCGCTACCGCCGGTAATGTCGATGCCACTGCCGCCGTCAACCTGTACTTCGGTCAGGTTGATGGTGCCGGCAATGTTGTTGAGCGTGACGCCGCCGTTGACGGTCAGACCGTACAGGTCGAAGGCATGGCTGAAGTTGGAGATGGTGATATTGTTGTTGATAATCGGAGCAACTTCGCCCGCCACGGCTGTGCCGTCGGCCTGGCGCCACTTTAACCCGGTCAGGCCGCCATAGCCTGCGGTGGCACCGTTGATGGTGACCGCTTCGGTATAGGTTGCGTTACCCTCAACGTAGATGAATCCGCTGGCGCTTTTGGCGGCAAAATCCGTTAGCGCAGCGGCAAAGGTGCCGTAGGTGCACTTACCGCCGGCGCACGAGGCGTGATAGAAGTACGGGTCTGTGGTGACCAGCACCTGGGCGGCGTCCTGGCTGGCAAGCGGCAGGGCCTCGCCCTGTGCACCCACCAGCACCAGCTCGTTTTCGGCCAGCGCCTCGACCGCTGCGGCCACCACTTCGCCGCTCTCTGCCGCGGGTGATTCGCTCCCGGCAGGTTCTGTTACCGTGGTCTCCGGCGCGGGTTGCTCGCCTGCAGCGGGCTCCGTTGCCGGGGTTTCGCTGCCGGTGGGTTCACCCTTGCCGGTCTCTGTTGCCGGCGGGTCTCCCCCAGCCGGTTCCTCCCCGGTGGGTTCTGTTACCGCAGGCTCTGTCGCCGGGGGTTCTTCGCTTTGGGCGTAGACCGGCGTGGTGTGTACCGCTGCCAGCAGCATGCTGAGAATGACCAGCAGGGGTAACAAGGTACGGAAGTGCATTTTACGGTTCATTCATCCCTCTATGAGTCAATAATGTGAGGCCAGACGGCAAATCCTCTGTGTGATGGATGGCTCCTACCTCCCCAGGTTTTTACCATGATTGAATCGACAGAAGATGTCGTCCGAACTCGGAACTCCACCTTTAAGTTGTTGCGATCGCTTGCGGGACAAAATTAGTATAGCATATTTCCGCTTATTACTGGTGCGTTATACAAGGCCAGTGCGCGCCCGCCAGGCAAGAGGCTTAACGCAAAGGCGCTTTAAAACATCCTGTACATCCTGCCCATCCTGTTTAAGCAAACTACCGGGCGGTTGGCGGCCTGCCGCGATGAAAAGAGCGGCGCGCCCGCCGAAGGGGTGGCCCCTCTCGGCTCAGGCGAGGCTGTCCAAAACGAGGGCTCTATCGGGGCCTGGCGATCATGACGGCCACAGGGATGACAACCAGGGACGGGGCTGTCCCAAAAATCGGACAGCCCCGTCTTTCATGCCTGAAAGTCCTGTATCGACCTTCTTACAAGACAGTCCCGGGCCTGTTCCCGGCGCACGGCGGGTTCAGGGCGCCGGCAGGGTGAAGACGCGCCAGGTGCCGCTGTATACGAAGACGTCGAGCAGACCGCCGTCGCGGTTGTTGCCCAACCAGGAGGTGGCGTAGAAATCCAGATAGCCACTGCCCAGGCTGGCCCACACCCCCGATTCGCCGTTGCCGCTCAAGGCGCTGTTACGCAGGATGACGTTGCCGCTGCTGGTGACCTTTAGCCCATAGCCGCTATCGTTGGCGGGCACGCCGTCGCGGCCATTCTCAAAGCTGTACAGTTTGTTAATGGTCATGAGCCCGCCGGATGCTAGATCGACGCCGTGCGTCCCGTTCTGGATGGCCATCAGATTGTTGATCGTGATGGTCGTGGCCCCGTAGGCCACCACGCCGGCCTCATTGTTGCGGCTGGCGCGCAGATTGCTCAGGTTGACCGCACCGTGGGTGGCGATGACCAGACCGTTGTACCTGTTGCCGCTGAAGTCGTTGTAGCCTTTGGCGGTGGTGAGGGTTACCCCGGCCGTGCCGGTGGTGTTGTCGAGCAGGACGCCGCTGTCGAAGCGGTTATTGCAGGCGGAAACCGTGTTGAGCGTGATGGCTCCGTTGCTGAAGACGACCAGCCCGGAACCGTCCGGCGTGCCGTTAAACAAACCGTTGCTGACGGCGACGCTGCGTGGGGCGGTGGCGCCGGTATTGCGGAGAAAGGCGCCAAACGAATAGTTTTCGACAAACTCTGCTTTATCCAGCTTGACGGCGCCGCTGCCGGTGAACAGCAGTCCACCGCCATCGTTGCTGTAACCGTACAGACGGCTGAGCGCCGCGTCGCCGTCGCTGAACAAATAGAAACCGTACTTCTGGTTGTTGTTGGCGCTGGCGCCGGCGAGGGTCAGTTTCCCGCCCGAGATGGCATTGATCCCATAGTGGGCGTTGTCGTTGAACTGATTGCGGCCGAGTTTGTCGCTTAAAGTGATACTCGCGCCGGTTTGCAGCCAGGCACCGTAGTGATAGGTAGTGGAAGTGCCTTCCGTGTGATAGCTGAAATTGTTGTTGGCCGCGATGCCATCTACGAGAATGTTGCCGGGGACGTAAACGTCTAACCCGTAGCCATAATTGTTGTTGAACTGGCTGCGGTTGATGGTGATGTTTTTTGGGGCCGCGCTGCTGCTCTGGTAGATGCGGGTGCCATAGGCCCAGGCGCTGGCGGGGTTGGCTGGATCGTTTCCCACCAGCGTGCCGTTGGCGTTGGACTCGACGTCGCTGAGCGTGATTGTGCCGCCGTTCAATACGAACAGGCCAAACTCGCGCTTGTTGCTGTTGAACGAGCTTGCGCCGATCTGGATGTTGCCGTGCGCCTCCAGCATGGCGCCGCGCTGGTTCTCCTCAACGGTGACCTGGTTCAGGGCCAGTGTACCGCCGACATGGGCGTACAGCCCATCGCCGTTGTTGCGGTTGAAGTTGCTGCTGCTCACGGCGATGTTGCCCTGCGCTTGCAGGTCGCCGCCGGTGGCGAAGTTTTCGTCGGCCGAGATGCCGTTGAGGGTGATCGCCCCGGCTGCGTTGATAAACAGGCCATAGAAACCGCCAGCGTTGAACTGGCCCTGCTGGATAGAAACCCCGCCCGTTCCGTGGGTAACCAGGTAGGCGTTGTGGGTAACGTTGCCGCTGGCGTTCATGCGCTCCATACTGATGTTACCGCCGGCGTTGATATCGATTCCGGCTGCATCGTTTCCTCCTGCCCAGCTCCACCGGCCAGGCGTATTGGTGAAGGTTACGTTGCCTTTGGTGGTGCAGCCCGCGCCCATATTGTTGCAGGTGTTGATTGTGACCCCAATCACGTGGTTTTCGGCGGCGTTGAGGTTGTTGATGGTTACGTTTCCTTTGCTGTTGATGGACAGTCCATGTTCTTGATTGGAGTTGAAATTGTTTTCATGGTCAGCTGTGGTGGACAGAGTCACACTGCTGACGCCGAGCAGGGCTGCGCCGGTGCCGGTATTGCTATTCGCCTGGATGTCGGTCAGGTTGGCGGCGCCCCTGCTATTCACATAGAGGCCATCACTTGTGTTTTCGTCGAGATTTCCACCCTGGAGGGTAACGCCGGCGTTTCCAGTGTAGTTCTCGATCCTGACCCCATCTCCGCCATTGCGAGATGCACTCACCCGGCTGAGGCTGACGGCGCCGCTGCTCTGGATCAGCAAACCGCTTATCCCGTTTTCCTCAAGCACATTCCACCCGTTAGCGGTGGATAGCAGGCTCACGCCGCCAGTGCCGGCGTCATTTTGAATCAGCATGCCGTAAGCCTGGTTGTGGCTGGCGCTCAGGTTACTCAGACTGACGGCGCCGTTGGAGTGGATGAATAGACCGCTGCCGCCCTGGTTCCAGTCGAAGCGGTTGTTGCCCAGCGCGCTGAGGATGCTCACCCCGGCGGTGGCGCCGTTGAAATTGTTGTACAATTGCGCCCCGCCGACACCGGTGATGCCGCTGGATGGGTCGCTGTTGTTGTAACTCTCGGATACGCTGACGTTGTTGAGTGTAATCAATCCCTTTGACTTCACCAGCAGCCCGGCCATATCCAACGACGCCGGGTTCTGCGGGTAACCGGGCTCTGCGGGGTTGCCGTTGTCGTGCCAGGTGCGGTTAAAGGCGCTCTGTGTGATGGTCACCGCCCCGGTGCCGGCGCACGCCGTGCCATTCCACAGGCAGTTATCCAGGTTGGCGCCGTAGTCCTGGTTGTTGGACGAATCCACACCGTTGAGGATCAGGGCGCCCTTGCTGCGTATATAGACGCCGCCCATGCGGTTGCTGTCGATGTTGTTGTCGCCCAACGTATTGAGCAGGCTGACCCCGGCGGTACCTTGTGTGTTATCCAGGAAGAACCCATAGGCGGCGTTATCCCAGGCGTCCACATTGTCGAGGGTGATGGCCCCTCGCCCGGCAATTTCCAACCCGTGGCCGCCCTGGTTGTTGCCAAACTGGCTGTTCGACACGTTAACGGTTTTGCCAGGGGTGGCCAGTGCGTTCAGGTAGGCGCCGCCCAGGCCGTTATTGACGGCCAGTGTGGCGTCCAGGGTCACAGCGCCGGCGCTCATGGCGAACAGGCCGTATCCGTTGAGATTGTTGTTGAAACTGCTGTCGCTCAGACTGAGCGTGCCATTCCCCAGGGTTTGCAGGTAGAGCCCGTTGCCGCTCTGGCTGTCGTTGCCTTCGACGGTCTTGAGCGTAATGTTGCCGTTGGTCGCCAACAGCCAGTTGCTGGCCTGGTTGTGGTTGGCCAGCACGTTCTCAAAAGTCAGGTTGCCCTTGCTGTCGGTATTGAAGGTCGCTATACCGTAACTCTGCCCCAGAATAGCGTCGGCGTTGTTGTTGAAGATACTATTGCGCACGGTCAGGCCGTTGCTGATTTTGACGAAGTACGCTCCGCTTCCCTGGTTTTCGCTGGCAGAAACGCCGTTCATGCTGATGGCTGCACTGCGACTGATGCGCAGCCCGCCGTCATTGGCAATGCCGCCGGCGCCATTGTTGTCGAAGGCGCTGGTGGTCATTTTGACCACTCCGCTGGTATCGATGTCGGCGCCATAGGTATGGTTGTGTCTGGCGCTGACGATGGTCAGATTGACGGCGCCGGTGTGGCTGACGATGCTGAGACCGTTATCGGCTGCATAGGTCAGTTTTACCTGGGTCAGGTTGATGGCGCCGTTCTGATTGACGATGCTGATGCCGTTATCGGTGGCGTTGGTTGAGGTGACATCGGTCAGGTTGGCGATACCGGTGTTGTTGGTCAGATCGATCCCGCTGCCGCCATTGACGGTCACGTCGTTCAGACCGACGTTGCCGGTGATGTGGTTGAGGGTAAGCCCGCCGTTGATGCGTAACCCCTCCAGGCTGAAGGCGTGAGCGAAGTTTTGAATGGTAACATTGCCGTTGATGACCGGTCGGGTCTCCTCAACGGGCAGAGCGGCGCCGTCGGCGTTACGCCAGGCCAGTCCCTGCAGGCCGGCATAGCCGGTGACGAGTGCGGCATCGATATTTACCGTCTCGCCATAGCTGGCGCCACCCTCAACGTAGATGTAGCCGCTGGCGTTTTTACTGGCAAAATGGGTCAATGTTTCGGCAAAACTGCCGTAGGCGCACTTGCCGCCGGTGCACGAGGTGTGATAGAAATACGGATCGGCTGCGCTCAGAATCTGTGCGGCTTCCTGGCTGGCCAGCGGCAGCGCCTGGCCCTGATCGTCGACCAGCACCAGCCCGGTCTCGTCCAATGCTTCTATGGCCTGGGCGAGGGCGGGGCTGTCTTCTGTGGGCAAGCTGGTTTGCGCTTCGTCTGGCGCGTCCACCGCCGCCGGCGGATCGACGGAGGGAGGAGCAGTCGCAGCATTATCCAGCGGTGGAGCGTCCGCCGGTGGTTGATCTGCGCCAGGCTCTGTTGCCGCTGTTTCGCCGGCAGGCTCGCTTTCGCCGGGCCCGGTAGTTGCCGGCGGCTCTGTTGCTGGGGCATCGCCGGCGGGTGGTTCTTCTCCCTGGGCTTGAACCGGCGTGGTGCATACGGCTGCCAGCAGCATGCTGAAAATCATCAGCGCGGGCAGCAAGAAATGGATACATGTCTTACCGTTCATCGCTTCCTCCTGAAGGATCGAACACGGAGTTGCACGGCAAAACCTGGACAATGGTTGACCTGTACCCCACTGATTTTGTTGTGGTTTTCAAATGATTGGATCGAACCGGCGCGGTCTGAAATTCCTACCCTTTAAGTCATATATTTCTAAGCATAACACCACGCCAGTTCCAGTATAGCACGCCGCGCCCAAGTGTTCTAACCCGTTCTTTATCCTGTCGATCCTGCCCATCCTGCGTGGGATGGGGTGTGCGGGGGAATGTGGGCGTCTGCCGTAGGGCGCGGGGCTTGCCCCCGCCCTCCATGACCGCCAATGATCATGATGATCACACGCGGCCCGAACGATAGGCCGCAAAGCTTAACGCATAGACGCAAAGGAAGCTTTTTTAATCCTGTGCATCCTGCCCATCCTGTTTAAACAATTTGCCGGAGCGGTACAGCGCCGGCTTTGCGTTGCGCCGCCCCTGGTAGGGTCGGGTCTCAGACCCGCCTGGATGAGGCCTACCCGTCATAGGGCATACAGCCGGGGTCGTGTGTTGCCGGCGAGTTGCCCGGCGGGCCGTGGAGGGCGGGGCAGGGTCTTTTCTTCAGCCGGGCAAAAGGCTTAACGCAAAGGCGCAAAGGATATTTCCTTTGCAGCCTGTGGCATCGATCTTAACCGGAGAGGCGCCTGTCAGTCCAACACCAGCGGCAGTGACAGGTTGTGCGCCTGTTCGCCGAACAACGGGATGCTCTGGCGGTAGAGGTTGACGGTCAGCACCTGATCGAGCAACGTGTCGAACCAGCGCTGGTAGGCCTCAGGCCAGGGGGCGTGGTCGGCGGGCACGGCCCCGTCGATGGTGACGTGGATGCCCATGACCGGCAGATGGATCAGGCGCGCCAGCAGCAGCCCCAGCGCCCCGGTTGGGCCGGGGGTTTCGATGTAGATTGCCTCGGGCTGCAGGGCGTTGATGATCTGCAAGGCGCGCAGCGGCGAGGGAATGCGCAGCGCCTCCTGGCGGTCGGGCAGGTGTAATTCACCGACCAGCGGCAGGCTGATGTGGTGGATCTGCTCGCTGGCGTGCGGCGTGACCAGGACGAACTGCTGGTCGGGCAGGTCGGGCGGCAGAATGTGGGCGGGAGGCTCGTCGCTAAACCAGGCTACCCGGCGCGGTAATTGCGGTTCGTTGAGCCCGGTTTCGTGCTGGCAACGGTGGATCAGGCTGCGGTCGCTGTTCATCACCCCCAGAGCGGCGTAGAAGGGCGCCGATAACGCCAGGCCCAACGCCTGAGCGCTCAACTCCTGCCAGGGCTGGCGTTCCTGGTCGCCGGTGAAGGCATCCTGCAGCCGGTTCAACGAGGTGCGCAGATAATCGTCGGCGGCCTGCGCCAGGCAATCATAGACGGCCTGCGAGCGGTCGCTGGCCTGCGGCGGGATGGCGGTCAGCCGCCGGGTGAGATCCAGCAGCAGGCTGCGGGCAGGGTCGGGCTGGCTGTGGCGCGCGAGCCAGTTTAACACGTCCAGTTGCAGGTGGTCCAGCGCGCCAAGCGCCTGGCCCTCGAAGGCATGGGCCGCTACCCGGCGTATCATGCGTTGGGTCAGGGCGCCGCGCGTGCGGCTGGCGCCGTACTCAACCGCCACCTTGAAGAACGACAGCGCCATGTCCTGATACGTGCCGTGACTGCCGCCGGCGACAGTGCGCTGCCGGCAGATGGCCTGGACGAACTCGGCCGGGGTGCGCGCTTCGGCCTCGGTGTAGGTGTTGGCGATAAATAACCCGGTATGATCGTCGCTGCCACCGGTGACGGTTTTGCGCCACGGTTCGGCGCTGTGCGGCTGAATATGGTGCCGGGCAGTCAGGGCTTCGATGCGCTGCGGCGTCAGGCTGTGCAGGTATTGCGTCCAGGCCAGGTTCTGGGCGGCGGTCTGGCTGCCGTTGATGCCTTCAAATACGTCGAACAACAGCACCAGTTTTTCCAGGTGTTCCATGCTCAGTTCGCTGCCCATGCGCAGCAGCGGGTGCGCCAGGACGTGGGCCAGCTGGCGCTCGTTCAGGTAGTCGCAAAACTGATAGATATCGCCGCGCAGGCGGTTGAGGGTGGCGAACTCGGCGGCCTCCAGCCCGTAAACCAGTACGTGCAGCTTGCAATCTTCGTGCGGAAAACTGACCGTGCATTCTACGCCGGTGAAGGTCTGGTTGGGGTGACGGGCGTGTAATTCCATTGTGCCGTCGATGCAGTCGTGGTCGGTGATGGTGACAAACGCCATGCCCTTGCGCATGGCTTGTTGGTAAACCATCTCCGGGGTGGTGTAACATTCGCGCGCCCCCAGCGCCCTCAGGATGGGGTCGCCGGTGTGACCGGAATGCAGGCTATGAACGTGTAAATCGGCTCGTGCCATGATGTTTTATCCTTGAATATGGGACGCAGTGCAGCAGACGTGAATGGCATGGGCCGGGCGGTCTGGTGCGGCTGCGGAGAGGTTGTCTGTGTGCATCGTTCTCAGTCTAAGGCGCGGTCGTTAAGTTGTGGCGTAAGGGCGGTTAAGATTTTGTTCAGAGATTGTAAACAAACTGTACGCCGGAATGGATCAGCGAAACACCGAATTGATATACAATACAGGTATTGAAACGAACGTGAAACGCCTTGTGCGGCTGATTCGGACGGCTGATTCAGGAGAGGAAGAAGATGCGTGTTTTGATCGGTTTGGAGAACAATACGGAAAGGCGCTCGATTGCCTGGGCGCTGGATTATCCTGGCTGTTTTGCCTACGGGGTGGACGGCCCGATCGCTCTGGTGAGCGCCCCACAGGCGTTGGTGGCTTACCAGGCCTGGATCGCCGGGCACGACCCCGCCGCTGTTCCGGAGTTGGGCGATTTCGACGTGCGCCTGGCAGAAGTGTGGGAAGGCTATTCGATTAACGATCGCTACGATCTGGATGTCGAGGGGCGCGAGGTCAACGCCTGGTTCCGTCACGACTGGAAGCCGTTGCAGGCCGAAGAAGTGGCGCGCGGGCTGCGTCTGCTGGAGTGGAGCCGCACCGATTTGCTGGCGACGGTCGCCGGACTGCCGGACGACCGCCTGGACGCCCAGTACCCCAAAGAACGCCTGAGCATCCGCGGTTTGCTGCGTCACGTGGCCAACGCCGAGTGGTGGTACCTGGATCGCCTCGACCTGGCAGGCTGCGAGCGTGAAGCCCTGCCCGAAAACGAACTGGAACGCCTGGCGTACACCCGCACCCGCCTGAACGCTGTGCTGCCCGAACTGGTCGGGGCGGAAAAGGTGTTGGGCAAGCAGGGTGAATTCTGGGGGCCGCGCAAGCTGCTGCGCCGCGTCTTATGGCACGAGATCGACCACCGCGAGCACATCCGCAAGTTGTTGGTCGCCAGCGATTAAACGCAATCCTGACTTTAAACCACAACCGCCCCCTCGGGGCGGTTGTGAGTAGAGGTTGGGCGCGCCGAAGCCACCGGGAGATTTTTTACCCGGTGACCTCGAATTGAAAATGAATGCGATGGGCGCAATAAAGCGACATGTTTACAGATCGGAAGACTGCAAACCCGCCAGGCTCAGGGCGCCGAATAAAACACAAAAGGCCGCTACCACAACATAGACGAACATACGCCACCTCCATCAAAACAACCTGCCAATGAGTGAGCCGCAAACCGTTATTGACTCTATAACCCCGATCCGTTCAAAACGTGTCGCGTGGATTCGGGTTGAAAAGGAACGAGTTTTCGGGCAGCGTTATGGGTGCGGGGGAGCTCCCCCTACACTTTTATTGTATCCAGCCATCCGGCGCTGCGACTCATCGGTTTTGTAAGGTACAACTATCTATATTGTTAACGTATGTGGTGGCCAAAAAGTTTCATTTTTGGCGCAAATTGGTGACATTTTGCCCGGAGTCACTGTGTTTCAGGCGAAACGCTGCTCTTTCCACACATCGGCTTCGTTATGGTAGCCGGCCTGCTCCCAGAAACCCAGCCGGTCGCGGCTCAAAAACTCCAGCCCGCGCAGCCACTTGGCGCCTTTCCACAGGTAAGGTGTTTTCAGTTCTGGCCGGCCGGGGATGGCGCCAATCACGCCGCGCAGCGGGTAACCGTGATCCGGGCTGAGCGGTTCGCCGTTGTAGCGGGTGGCCAGCAGAAAGTTTTCCTGTAACGCCACCTCAAGCGGCAGGTTGGCGGTGAAACCGTATTCGGCGTGTTGCACGACGAAGGCCGCCGCTGGCCGCGGTTTGATCAATCCTTGCTCGACCAGTGTGCGCAGCGATACCCCTTCCCACTGCGTGTCCAGCTTGCTCCAGTGGGTGACGCAATGTAGATCGAGCACCAGGCGGGCGCGCGGCAGTTGGTTGAAGGCCTCCCAACTCAGGCGCAGCGGTTGTTCCACCTCGCCCCATACGCTAAAATCCCAGGCCGCCGGATTGAAAGCCGGGGTGGGGCCGTAATGCAGGACGGGAAATTTTTGTGTCAGCGTCTGGCCGGGCGGCAGGCGCCCTTCGCCGGAACGCCGGGATTCATTTTGGGAACGAAAACGATCAAACATGATAACCTCCACCTTTATTATACGATTTGGCGCCTGCCGTTACAAGCCGGGTGTAGAATCTTTTCCCGGGAATGAGCCGGTAAAATTTGACGAAAATGGAGGAATTCGGTACAATTAATACGGCGAGGGTATGCATGGTGGAACTGACGCGCGAACAACTTGAGGAACGACTGGCGGCCTTACATCGCGCCAGCCTGGACCTGGTACAGGATATTTCGCTCGAGTCGCTCCTGCAGCGCATTGCCACATTGGCCTGCGAGCAGGCTGGGGCGCGCTACGCCGCTGTGGGGGTGCTGGGGCCAACCGGCAGCCTGGAGCACTTCATCCCGATTGGTATGAGCCCGGAAGAAGTGGCGCGTATGCCGCACCCGCCGGTCGGATTGGGCCTGATCGGTGCGCTGATGCGCTCGGAGCGCCCCATTCGCCTGGCGAATATCGCCGCTGACCCGCGCAGCGCCGGTTTTCCTGAGCAGCACCCGCCGATGACTTCCTTCCTCGGCGTTCCGATCCGCCAGGGCGAACAAACGCTGGGCCAGATTTATCTGACCGATAAAATCGACGCGGCCGAATTCAGCAGCGACGATGAACAGGTGATTGAGATGCTGGCGGCGTACGCCGCCGTGGCGATTGCCAACGCCCGTTTATATAAGGAATTGATCCAGCGCGATCGCATCCTCACCCGTCGCAACGAGAATCTGGCGCAGCTCAACCAGCTGGCCTCCACCCTGGCTTCTTCTGCCGACGTAGAGCAGATCATCGAGCAGGCGCTCACCCAGGTGATGGATTACCTGCACCTCGAAGTGGGTGAGGTTTTTTTGCGGCAGGAAGACGGCCGGGCGCTCAAGCTGGTGCTGCATCGCGGCGAACTTGTCGCCCGCCTGTGGGATCACAGTCAGTACACCATTGGCGAGGGCCTGATCGGTCAGGCGGCGCGCCAGGGGCAGCCGCAGTTGTTGTGCATCCGCGCCGGCGTCGACCATCATCTGCATCGCAGCGTGGTTGAAAGCGGTATCCAGCAGGTGGCGATCACGCCCTTCAGCGGCCGGCGTGGGGTGGTGGGCGTGTTGTGTGTGGCCACCCTGCACCCGCAGCCGCTCGACGAACTGGAATTACATTACCTGGCGGCGATCAGTTCGTGGGTGGGCATGGCGGTCGAGAGTGTGCGCCTCAATGTGCAGGGCCGCCGCCTGGCGGTGCTCGAGGAGCGCGAGCGCATCGGCATGGATTTACACGACGGCATCATCCAATCGATTTATGCCGTCGGTTTGACGCTCGAACACGCGCGCCTGTTGCTGAGTGAGGATACGGTGGCCGCCCGCCAGCGTATCGAACAGGCCACCGCTGACCTGAACAGCACCATCCGCGACATCCGCGCCTACATCCTCGATCTGCGCCCGCGCCAGCTTAACAACCAGAACCTGTTACAGGGTCTCAATCGCCTGGTGACCGAATTCCGCGCCAATACACTGCTCGACGTTCAGTTCACCATCCCAAGTGAGGCGGATCTCAAACTGCCCGAAGCCGAGGCCGTGGCCCTCTTCCACATTTGCCAGGAGGCGCTGGCCAACGTGGCCAAGCACGCCCGCGCCCGGCGGGTGGAGATTTCTCTGTGGATGACCGAGGAGCGTGTTTTGCTCGAGGTGCACGACGATGGGCGCGGATTTGATTCGGGGCGAGTGCGCGTCAGCCTGGGGCACGGCCTGTCGAACATGCTCACCCGCTCGCGCAACGTGGGCGGTGAGGTGGAAATTACCTCCGAGCCGGGCGCCGGGACCACCATGCTGGCCTGGGTGCCGTATGAACGCAACAACTGACGAGAAGGGCCGTTACGTCCAGGCGATGTTTACGCGCATCGCCGCCCGCTACGACCTGATGAACCGTTTGATGAGCGCCGGACAGGATCAATCCTGGCGGCGGGCGGTCATCAAACGGGCGCAGCTTCCTGCCGGGGGGCACCTGCTCGACCTGGGGGCCGGCACCGGCGACCTGGGGCGCGAAGCCTTACGCCAGACGCCCGGCGCCCGGGTGACGGCGGCCGATTTTACCCTGGCGATGATGCGCGCCGGCCAACGCCGGCCGGGGCCGGCGCTGCACTGGTCGGCGGCCGATGCCCTGCACCTGCCTTTTCCCGATCATACCTTTGACGCCGTCGTGTCGGGCTTTTTGCTGCGCAACGTGTCCGATCTGGCGCAGGCGCTGGCCGAACAGTACCGTGTCCTCAAGCCCGGCGGCCGGCTGGTGGCGCTGGACACCACCCGCCTGCGGCCTTCCTTGCTGGCGCCTTTCATCCGCTTTCATATGAACCACGTCATTCCACTGCTGGGGACGCTGCTCACCGGCCAGCGCGAGGCGTATGTATATTTCCCGACCTCTTCGGCGCAGTTCCTCAGCGCCGAGCAACTGCTGGTGCGCCTGGCGGCGGCCGGTTTTTGTCAGGTGGAATTCGAGCGGCGTATGCTGGGCACCGTCGCCATCCATTGGGGGCGCAAATAACGCATGAAGACGCGCCGCCTGGTGGTGGGCATTTCGGGCAGCAGCGGCGTCATTTTGGGCATCCGCCTGTTGCAGGCTTTGCAGGACAGCGAGGTCGAGACGCACCTGGTGCTCAGCCCGGCGGCGCGGCTGACGATCGAACAGGAGACGCGCTGGCGGGTGGAGGATGTTGTGGCGCTGGCCGATGTCTCTTACCCCTACCGTGACATTGGGGCGGCCATCGCCTCCGGGTCTTTTGTTACGCATGGCATGGTGGTCATTCCTTGCTCGATCAAGACGCTCTCGGCCATTGCCAACAGTTACGCCGCCGATCTGCTCAGCCGGGCCGCCGATGTGACGCTCAAGGAAGGCCGCCCGCTGCTGCTGGTGGTGCGTGAGACGCCGCTGCACCGCGGGCATATCCGCCTGATGGATC
Organism: uncultured Anaerolineaceae bacterium; assembly: GCA_964535315.1. GTDB lineage: Bacteria > Chloroflexota > Anaerolineae > Anaerolineales > Anaerolineaceae > CAZHTS01. The sequence goes on along the minus strand of CAZHTS010000017.1, from coordinate 7,631 downwards.
TGGCTGCCCGCGCCGGGGCGGTTCTCTTTCCTCCGGTGCCGGCTTTTTACGCCGGGCCGCACAGCGTGGATGAACTGGTTGACCAGCTCGTCGGGCGTGTGCTGGCGCGTTTGCAGATCGACAATACGTTGTATCACCGCTGGCAGGGGCTGCGCCCCGCCCCGGCCGCCGCTGGCGGTTTCCCGCCGCCCGATTTGCTGGCCCTGCCGGCCATGACGCTGGCGACCCGCGGCTCCGATGGCGCACCGCACGCCGCCACGTTGTATTTTGCCGCCGGCGAGCAAGGGCGCCTGTATTTCTTTTCCGACCCCGACAGCCAGCACGGCCGTCACCTGGCGGCCAATCCGGCGGCGGCGGTTACCATCCAGCCCGAGGCCAATGATTGGCGGCAGATTCGCGGGCTGCAACTGCGCGGCCGGGTGGAACGCTTGGCGCCCGGCCCAGCCTGGGAGCAGGCCTGGCAGTTGTACATTGCAAAGTTTCCTTTTGTGGTAGGATTGGAGCAGGCCGTAGCGCGCAACGCGCTCTACGCTTTTATCCCTGACTGGATCCGCCTGATCGACAACCAGCGCGGCTTCGGTTTCAAAGAGGAATGGACGCCGGATGGATGAACAACAATTGCAAAAAGCGGCGCTGCGCGGCGAGCCTTCGTATGTGTGGCGCGCCGGTCAGGAACGCCGCCTGGAGATGATCCGGGCCGCGGCGGGCGAGCGCCTGCGCGGGCGTATCCTGGAGGACGGCTGTGGGGTGGGGATGTATTTGCGCCGTTTGAGCGAGACCGCCGGCCAGGCGGTGGGGTTGGAGATCGAGGCCGGGCGCGCCGCTCAGGCCGGACAGATGGGATTACAGGTGGTGTGCGCTGTGGGTGAACGCCTGCCCTTCCCGGATGCCTGTTTTGACCTGGTGCTCAGCCACGAGGTGCTGGAACACGTTCAGGACGACCGGTTAGCGGTGGAAGAGATCGTACGTACGTTGCGCCCCGGCGGCCGCTTGGTATTATTTTGCCCCAACCGCGGCTATCCTTTCGAGACGCACGGCATTTACTGGCGCGGGCGTTATCATTTCGGCAACATTCCGCTGGTCAATTACCTGCCGCGACGCTGGCGTGACCGCCTGGCGCCGCACGTGCGCATCTACAGCCGCGCCGACCTGGAACGCCTGTTTGCCGCGCTGCCGGTACGCTTTGTGACGCGTACGGTTGTCTTTGGCGCCTACGATAATATGATTGCCCGCCGTCCGGCGTTGGGACGCGCCCTGCGCACCGTGTTGCAGACCCTGGAGCGCACGCCCCTGCGTGTTTTGGGCCTCTCGCATTTCTGGGTGGTGGAAAAAGACGCCGGCTCTTGAACGTGCCGGCGTCTTTTTCCTTAATAAACGCTAACCTGAGGCTATTCCATCGCGTCCCATTCTCTGCTACAATCTTGTGTAAAATCTGAAAAAGGGGAGGAACCATGAAGCATCTCTGGTCACCCTGGCGGATGAAATACATCCTGCAATCCGAACGACCCCCCGGCTGCATTTTTTGCAGCGCAGTCGAACAAGACAATGATTTTGAAAACCTGATCGTGGCACGCGGCAGGCTGGCCTTTGTCATCCTCAATCGTTTCCCCTATACCACCGGTCACCTGATGGTGGTACCTTACGTTCACCGTCCGTCGTTGGAAGATTTAACGGTAGAGACGCGCACCGAGATTATGGATTTGATCAACCATAGCATGGCGGTCTTACGATTGGCTTACCAGTCGCCGGCCTTCAACCTGGGCGCCAATATCGGCGCAGCGGCGGGAGCAGGCGTGGCGGATCACTTTCATTTTCACGTTGTGCCGCGCTGGCCTGGCGACAGCAATTTTATGACGACGGTTTCACAGACCCGCGTTCTCCCCGAGATGCTCGACGAAACGTTGCAGCGTCTGCTCGGGAAGTGGAACGCGGTGTGATTGACGCCGCCTGAGGCTGAGGGGGGTAGTTGAGCTTAAAAAGGATCGTTTAGTATTTTTCGAACATTGACAACTTACGCAATTCGGGCGATAATTAAAACACCATGAACGCTCCCGCCGCGCCGAGCACCCCCTTCCGCAAGATGGTGCAGGATATCAACTGCAACCGCGTGCGCAGTTTGCTGGTAGTGCTTTCGATTGCGGTGGGCATCTTCTCGGTCGGCATGGCGTTGGGCGCCCGCTCGATCCTCGGCCGCGAACTGCCCAGCAGCTACGCCGCCACCGACCCGCACAGCATTACCTTCAGCACCACCGCTTTTGACGACGACCTGCTGGCCAGCGTGCGGCGGATGCCAGAGGTGGCGGCGGTTGAGGGCCGGCGTGAGTTCATGGTGCGCATGCAGAGCGGGCCGGACGAGTGGAAGGCGCTCTTTTTGTTTGCCATCGACGATTTCACCGACCAGCACGTCGACCGCCTGGAGTACGTCTCCGGCGCCTGGCCGCCGGCCGAGGACGAAATCCTTTTCGACCAGGCTTCTATGCCGTTGGCGCTGGAAGCGGTCGCGGCCGGACAGTCCGTGCGCCTCAAGCTGGCCAACGGCGATGAGCGCCGCCTGCGCGCCGCCGGCATCGGGCACGACCAGTCGCAGCAGCCGGCTTCTTTTGAAGGTTCCATTTACGGCTACCTCTCGATGGATGCGCTCGAACGCCTGGACGAGCCGCGCTTCTTCAACACCCTGCACGTGCGCGTCGATCCATCCATCCGCGAGCAGGACGCCGTGCGCCGTATCGCCCGCCGGGTGCGCGATAAAATTGAGGATGGCGGCGTGGTCGTTTATTCTTCCACCGTGCCCGAACCGGGCAAGGCGCCCTTACAGGATACCGTCGATGGTATTCTCATCCTGCTGGGGGCGTTGAGTGCGTTCGTGATTGTGTTGAGTGGTTTTCTGGTGTTCAACACCTTCTCGGCCTTGCTCAGCCAGCACGTGCGCCAGATTGGCATCATGAAATCGATCGGCGCCAGCACCCCCCAGATTGCCGCGCTTTACCTGGGCACGGCGTTCATTTTCAGCCTGGCGGCGCTGCTGCTGGCGATGCCGTTGAGCGTCGTGGCGGCGCGCCTGCTCTCGGCCTTCGTGGCGCAGGTGATCAATTGCGATCTGGTCGACCTGAGCATTTCTCCCTTTGTGCCGCTCGTTCAAATTGTGGTGGGCGTCTTTATCCCGTTGCTCTCGGCCTGGTACCCGATACGCGCCGGCGCCAACATCACCATCCTGGAAGCGCTCAACAACAATCTGCTCAGCCAGGTGCAGTTCAAGGCTCGTTTTTTCAACCGTCTGTTATTTCCGCGACGTGGGCTGTCGGCGCCGTGGCTGCTGCCGCTGCGTAATATCTTCCGTAACCGGGTACGCCTGGTGTTGACGCTGACCTCACTGACCTTTGCCAGCGCGTTTTTTATTGCCGTGATGAGCACCTACCAGTCGGCTATGGCCTCCATCGAGGATGTCTTTCAATACTGGCGTTACGATTTCCAATTCAATTTCAGCCAGCCCCACCCCATCAGCCGGGTCGAGCAGAGCGCTCGCTCCGTGAGCGGGGTGGCGGAGGTCAAAAGCTGGGGCTATACCACCACCAATCGGGTACACGCTGACGGCAGCGATGGCGATATGATCCTGATGTACGCTTTACCCGCAGACACCTTCTCGGTCGAGCCGAAATTGCTGAGCGGGCGTTGGCTGCTGCCCGAAGACGACAACGCCATGGTCATCACCAATAAGTTTCTGGATGCGGAACCCAACGTCGGGGTGGGGGATACGGTGCGCATGAAAGTCAACGGCAACGAGGTTGATTGGTACGTGGTGGGTGTGGCGCACATGCTGATGGGCGATGGCCCGACCGTATACGTCAACCTGCCTTATTACACTCGCCTGTCGGGCAACCGCGGCAAGGCGGACGGGGTTCACGTGCTGACCCGCGATCCCGAAACGCTGCTGCCGACCATGCAGCGCCTGGAGCACATCTACAAGAACGGCGGCATTCACGTCACCACCAGCCTGGTGATCACCGAACTGCGCGCCATGATCGAGGCCATCTTTGGCGCCGTCACCGCCATTCTGACCATCATGGCGGTGCTGCTCAGCCTGGTGGGCGGCCTGGGGCTGACCAGCATCATGAGCCTCAACGTGCTCGAACGCAGCCGCGAGATTGGCGTGCTGCGCGCCATCGGGGCCGGCAACGCCGCCCTGTTGACCATCGTCTTACGTGAGGGCATGTTTCTCGGCCTGTTGAGTTGGCTGCTGGGCTGCCTGCTGGCGCTGCCGCTCTGCCGGTTGCTCAACCTGGTGGTCGGCATGGCTATCATGCAGACGCCGTTTACGTACAGTTATTCTCTGGCCGGCGCCCTGGGCTGGCTGCTGATCCTGCTGATCCTGACGGCGTTGGCCTGCATCCTGCCGGCGCGCAACGCCATGCGCATCACCATCCGGGATGCGCTGGCGTATGAATAGGCGGGGCGGTTAGCCCTGTTTGAGCAGTTCTTCGAGGATGGTGCGCGCCAGAGTCGGGTCGGCCTTGCCGCGCATTTTCTTCATCACCTGCCCGACGAACCAGCCCATCAGTGTGTCCTTGCCGCCGCGGTACGAGGCGACTTCCTTGGGGCTCTCGTTGATTACCTCCTGGCAGATGCTGCGAATGGCGCTGTCATCACTGACCTTGGCCAGGCCCTCGGCCGCGACGATTGCCGCCGGCGATTTACCGCTGTCTTGCACTTTCTGCAGCAGGCTTTTGCCGGTCGAGGTATTGATGGTGCCGCCATCGACCAGCTTGAGGATCTCGGCCAGGTAGGTGGGGGTTAACAACAATTGGGCGGCGGTCAGGCCGCGCTCGTTGAGCATGCGCAGCACGTCGTTCATCAACCAGTTGGAGACGCGCTTGGGGTCGCCGCCGTACGAACGCACGGCCAGTTCGTAGTAATCCGAGAGCTGGCGTTCGGAAGTGAGGATGTCGGCGTCGTACTCGGGCAGCCCGTATTCCTGGATGAAGCGTTGACGGCGTTCCAGCGGCAGCTCGGGAAAGTTTTGCAGGATGGCCTGCCGCCAGGCTTCGTCCAGGCGGATGGGCAGCAGGTCTGGCTCACGGAAGTAGCGGTAATCCGCTTCGGTTTCTTTGGAACGCATCTTGCGCAGCACACCGGCGTCCTCGTCCCAGTCCAGCGTCCAGGCTTCGATGCGCCGCCCGGCCTCCACCTCGCGGATCTGGCGTTCGATCTCTTTGCTGATGGCCTCACGCAGCGAGTCGATAGAGTTGACGTTCTTGATCTCGGTCTTGGGGTTGAGATGCGTGGCGCCCACCGGGCGAATCGAGACGTTGCCATCGCAGCGCAGATGGCCCTTTTCCATATCGGCCTCAGAAATGCCCAGCCAGCGCAGCAACTGGCGCAGGCGCACCATGTACTGGGCGGCTTCGTCGGCCGAACGCAGGTCGGGCCCGGTGACCATTTCTACCAGCGGCACACCGCAGCGATTGAAATCGATCAGGCGCCGGCCGCGTTCGTTCTTGGTCTTGCCGGCGTCTTCTTCCAGGTGTAGTTTCCAGATGGTGACGCGGCGCACCTGCCCGTTGGGCATGGGTACGTCCATGTAGCCGCCTTTGGCCAGCGACATGTCGTACTGCGAAATCTGGTAGCCCTTCGGCAGGTCAGGATAGAAGTAGTTCTTGCGATCGAAAAACGAAAGCGGGCGCAGCGTGGCGTGCATGGCGTTCGCCAGCAGCACGCCTTTTTCCACCACTGCCTTGTTCAGCACCGGCAGCACCCCCGGCAGGCCGGTGCACACCGGGCAAACGTTGGTGTTGGGTGGATCGAACCACGAATCCGCCTTACACGAGCAAAAAATCTTGGTGGTCGTATTGAGCTGGATGTGTGTTTCCAGGCCGATAATGGCTTCATAGTCGGTCATGCCTTCAATCTCCTCCATCCCAACGGATTTCTTTCGGAATGCGTTTTAAAAAGTCTTCGACGGCCTGCATGTCCGGTTCGGGCAGCCAGTCGGGATCGTACTGGCCCTGCCATTCAATCTCGAACGTGCCCGCTTTGGCGTGCAGGGTAAATTTACGGGTACAGCCAGGGCAAACGATGTCGTCGCCGCTGGTTTTGCCGTGGGGGATACTGATGATCGGCCCACATTCCGGGCAGGCGACCAGCATACGGTCTTCCCAACTATGGCCCAGGATGTGGTCGAGCCGCCCGCGCCGGCCCAGGTCGACGAACACAGGCACCAGTTGCGGGTCGAACTGCCGGCCGCTTTCGCCGGTCAGGATGTCGTACGCCTGTTTTGGGGAGATGCCGCGTTTGTAGGCGCGCACGGTGGTCATGGCGTCAAAGGCGTCGGTGATGCTCACCAGGCGTGAGAAAAGCGCTATGTGCGTCCCTTCTAACCGGTCAGGGTAGCCCTGGCCGTCGTAATGTTCGTGGTGTTCGCCGATGGTGTCTTCGAACAGAAAGGCCAGGGGGTGATCCTGCACCAGCAAACGTCCCACCTGTGGGTGACGGCGCATGGCGTTGCGTTCGGAGTTGTTCAGGCGGCCGTGTTTGTTGAGGATGGCGTCCGGCACGCCTAACTTGCCGATGTCGTGCACCAGCGCCCCGGTGGCGGCCACAAAAACCTCGTCGCGCGATAGCCCGGCGTTTTCGGCCAGCAGACGGGTGTACTGGCTGACGCGCCAGATGTGCCCACCGGTGTAGGCGTCGCGCGCTTCCACCACGGCCGCCAGAACGGCGATCGATTTGAGCAGCGGTGGATCGATGCGGATGGTTTGCATGGCTTAACCTGTCTGCCCGGTGGAGAGGGGGCGGCGCATCAACCAGCGCTCTGTCCAGCCCGCCACCAGCGGGTAACGATAGTCGCGGCCCTTGAGCAGCCGGTAGGCGGCGATCAACGGCAGGGTGGAATAGAGCGGGTACACCAGCATGGGGACGCCCAAAAAGACCAGCAGCAGGATCAGCACCGTCAGGATGCTCAACAGCATGCCCAGGCTGTTGGCGGCAAGGTCGCCGCTGTTAAAGAGAGACAGCAGGATCGGCAGCGGCAGCAAGAGCAGCGATCCGGCGGCGAAATACAGCATTTGCGCCGCAAAGCCAATGGCCTGATAGACGGCGGCCTGCAGACCGTGAAAACTCGCCAGCGGCGACTCGCGCCGGCGAACGCCGCTCACCACCAGGGGAATAACCAGCCCAACGGCGGCGATCATCACCCCCAGGTGGCCCATGGCCGCCATCCAGCGATCTTCGCCCTGCTGTGTGTCGCCTTCGAGGTAACGCTCCAGGCGAGCGCCCAGCCAGGGATAGCGGAAGGGCCTGTCCAGCAGGCAGGCCAGCGCTCCGGCCAGCCCGCCCAGGATGTAGAGGCCCAGAAACAACGCCACCAGCCCCAGCCCGCTCAGGGCGCTGATGCGCCAGTAGGGGGGAATCTCGCCGTGGCGGATGCCCAGCGAGAGTACGGCCATCAGCGAAAGATACAACAGCGCCAGCAGCGGGGCAAACACGGTCAGCAGTAACTGCCAGCCCAACGCCTGCATGGCCTGGAAACACAGCCCGGCCTGTTTGCGGCGCTGCACGGCCCACACCGCCAGCGGGGCGAGCACGCCCACGCCGGGGATGAGAATGGCGGCGTGGCAGGCAGCAGCCAGCAGGCGAGG
>CAZHTS010000016.1:34670-70197 GCA_964535315.1 uncultured Anaerolineaceae bacterium | reverse complement strand
TGTTGGCGCAGCTCGACGGCTGCGCTTTTGAGTACGAGATCATCCCTCACGAGAAGAAGATCTTTTCGGTGGAAGATGGCGTGCAATATTTCCACATTGTCGCCGGTCAGACCGCTCCGACGTTGATCCTGTCCACGGAAATTGGGCCGGTGGCGTTGATTCTGCGCGGCGACCAGACCGGCATCGACTTTGACGACTTGAGCCTGCGGCTGGGTTTCAAGGTTCACGGCCTGGCGCGGCGCAAGGAACTACAGGCGATGGGCTTCACCGCCGGCTACGTGCCGTTGATCGGGCACGGACTGCCTACCCTGGTGGACGGCGGGCTGCTGGCTTACCCGGCGGTGTACGGCGGGTCGGGTGACGAACATCACACGCTCAAAATCGATCCGCACGCCCTGTTGGCGTTGAATAACGTCATCGCTCAGGTGTAGCGGGTTGGAGCGCTGTGCTCCGGCAGGAAGCAGCCGGGGCAGGGCGTCTGGCTCCTCGCCCCGGCGGGGAGAGGTTGGGTGAGGGGGGAATCCGTCCGTACGATTGGCAGGCAGGTAAGGCAGGGTTTTCACCCTCACCCCGGCCCTCGCCCTCGAGGGCCGGGGAGTTTGCTCTGTGCTCCGGCAGGAAGCAGCCGGGTGGGGGGACTCTGCCTCGATAGGGCGTGGCTGTGTGCGTCTAGCGGGCGGCCTGGTACTGTGTCAACGTATTGTACAGCAGGGCGCTGAACTGCTGCAGGTGTTGGTCGATGCGCCCCGGGAAGGTCTGCTCGAGGTAGGCCAGGGTATCGTATTCGGTGTGCCAGATGGAGCCCTCGTCGCCGTAGCGCGGGTCGACCTGCGTCCAGCCGTCCTGATCGCCGGCGTTCCAGTTGGTGGCTTCAAAGTAGGCGATGGAGATACCGGCCTCCTGGAACGGACTGTAATCGGAACATTCGCAGGGCGTGCCGTCCGGATCGTCCAGATCCTGGATGGGGCGGGTGTCCAGTGGAAAACCTGTGGCGGGCGCCATGCGCACGATCCAGTCGCGCAGGCTGCCGGAGCGATCTTCGCCGTATACGTAGGCGTAATCGCCGGCAGCCAGGCTGTCCAGGTTGATCATGGCGACCGTGTTTTTGATTTCGGCCGGGGATAATTGATCGACGTAATGGTACGAGCCGTGCAGTCCTTCCTCCTCGGCGCCAAAGGCGACAAAGCGAATGGTGTAGGGCGTGTCCACGGCGTAGACTCGCTCGGCTGTTTCCAGCAGCGCCGCCACGCCGGAGGCGTTATCATCGACGCCGTCGCCCTCGTCGCCCGAATCGTAATGAGCGCCAACGACGATTTCGCGGCTGGAACGGCCTTCTTTGAGGGCAATCACGTTAGCCGAATGGAAGACTTCGTCCTGATCGTCATCGATGTGAAAGGTGAAGGGCTGGACTTGCGTCTCGTAGCCCATTTTCTGTAGGGCGGCCTGGATGTAACGGGCGGCCTGCTGTTCTTCTTTCGAGCCGGATGGCCGGGCGCCGATTCTGGAGAATGCCTCCAGGTGGCGGCGGGCAATGGCGCCGCGGGTTGTGGATTGTGTGCCGGCGGCCGGCGCCTGCGAGGGGGCGACCTGCGGCGACGGGCTGGCGGTTGCTGGCGCCGGGCTGGGAGCGAGGGTGACGGGAGGAAGCGCCGTACCAGGAGAAACGCGGCTCGCCGTGGGGCGAACGGCGGTGGGGGTGACGCCGCCGGCGGGACTTGCCCGGCAGCCCAGGGCGAGTCCCAGGCAGACCAGCCCGGCCAACAGCGGATATTTTCTGCCGGTTTTCATGCGCTTTTACTCCGTTACGAACGGGCTGATCAGGGCGTGGCTGCGCACGTCCACCAGGCCGCGATCGGTGAGCCCCAGGTCGGGAATGGTCGGCAGCCCGATAAACGACAGCGTCATAAAGGGCGCGGGCAGCGTCCCGCCCAGGGTGTGAGTGATGCGGTTCAGTTCCTGTAACTGGCGGGTGACTTCGGCCGCCGGCAGGTCGCTCATCAATCCGCCCAGCGGCAGGGGCAGCACGCCGAGCAGTTCGCCGCCGGCAGCGACCGCCAGGCCGCCCTGAGTTTCGGCCAGGGCGCGCACACATACGGCCATGTCGGCGTCGTTGCAGCCGGCAATGATCAGGTTGTGGTGGTCGTGCGCCACCGAAGAGGCGATGGCGCCGCGCTGTAAACCAAACCCCTGCACGAAGGTCACGCCGATGTTGCCATTTTTGCCGTGGCGCTCGACCACCGCCAGCTTGAGCACATCCTGCGATGGGTCGCAGCATACCGCGCCGCCCACCACCGGCAGTACGGCCTGCCCGGCGCGGTTGATGATCTGGTCGGGGTAAAGCTGGATGACGCGCAGCGTGGCGTGCGCGCCGGGGGCCGGCAGGCGAAAATCGCCGGCCTGCGTGCCGCGCTGCACGTGCACGGTGTGGCGGAACCAATCGGGGTAACTCACCGCCGGGATTTCATCGGTTAGCTGGCCGTCGCGGGCCACCAGCCGGCCGCGGAAGAACACGTGGCTGGGGCGCACGTTTTGCAGATCGTCCACCAGCAGCACGTCGGCCGAGCGGCCGGGGCTCAGGCTGCCCACCCATTGCTCCAGGCGAAAATGTTGGGCGGAGTTCAACGTGGCCATCTGGATGGCCTGGACGGGCGGCAGGCCGAGACGGATGGCGGCGTTGACCATGTGGTCGATGTGCCCTTCGGCCAGGATGTCGTCGGGGTGTTTGTCGTCGGTGCAGAACATCAGGTGGCGGGTATCGGCCTGCTGCTGGATCACCCCACTCAGGATTGGGCGCAGGTTGCGTTCGGTGCTGCCTTCGCGCACCAGCACCGGCAATCCCAGGCGCAGTCGCGCCTGGGCGTCGGCAAAATCGACCGCTTCGTGGTCGTCGAGCAGCCCGCCGCATACGTAGGCTTCCAGTTCGCGGCCGCTCAACCCGGCGGCGTGCCCGTTGGCAATCTTGCCGTTGGCGTGGGCGGCGGCAACTTTGGCCAGGTATTCATCGCGCAGCCCCAACACTTTGGAAGGATCCAGCTCGCCCAGGCTGATGCTGTGCGGCCAGGCGAGGATTTGCTCGACCGTTTCTAACCCCAGTTCGCCGCCGGTGGTCTCGAGACCGGGGGCGGTGGGCACCCGTGAGGGCACCTCGAGCCACAGGTGATAGGGCAGCGTTTCCATGCCGCTCAACAGCGCCTGGAGCCCGGCAAACCCGCCCACGTTGGCGCTTTCCATCGGGTCGGCCAGCATGACGGTCGTGCCGTGCGGCACGATCATTTCGGCCAGGTGCTCGGGGGTGAGCAGGGTCGAGTCGAGGTGGACGTGGGTGTCGATGAAGCCGGGCAGGGCGTAGCGTCCGCCGCCGTCGAAGACCGCCGCACTCTCCAGTCCGGCGGCCTGCAGGCTGACGATGCTGCCGGCCTTGATCCCCAGGTCGGCCGGCTCGATGGCGCCGGTGTAGACGTTGACCAGCCGCACGTTGCGCAGCAGCAGATCCAACGGCTGGCGGCCCAGGGCGGCCGCAATCATCGCTTTACGTTGCTCGATCGTGATCATTTCCGCATCCTTTCAGAGAGTCTCGGTGTCCTTTTGGTAGGGGCCGAATTTTGGCAGCTGCGCCGGCGTGGCGCGCCGCAGGCGCTCGCTGGCCGGGCTGATCAGATACAGGCCGCCGTCGCGGTGCAGCAACGGAATGCGGCGCCGGCGGGCGGCAAAGTGCTCGCGCATCTCCTGTGATTCGTCGGCGTAGCACTCGAATTCCTCCGCCCAGACGGCAAACAGGGCGTCGTAGGTCTGGACAAACCCGGCGCGATAGCGGTCGCTGACGCTTTCCAGGTGGCTGATGATCCAGCAGAAAGGCTCAAAGTCCCATTCGTAGGCCAGCCCCAGGAAACGGCCGCGCCCGGTGATGTACGGGAAGAAGGGAAACTGGCGGCAACTGCTCGAGCGAAACGGACGCTGACAGTGTTCGGGGCCCTGGCAGGCCAGCAGCACCAGGTGTTCCAGCGTCTCGGCGCGCAGTGCGCCGGCCTCGACCGGCTCCTGGCTGCATTCGTCGCCGCGCCATTCGTGCCACAGGTCGGTGTGAACTTGCAAATAGTCCCATTCCTGGCGGTAGGCGAGCGGCACGGTCTGGCAGATATCGCAGCAAAACGGTTTGCGGCGCGGGTTATGTGGGCTGCATTTTGCGCCGCAGTCGAAGTCCGCCAGCGGGGCGTCGAAACGGTCGTAGAAGGCGCTCACGTCCAACGGCGGGAGCGGCGGTGCGCCGCTCATCGTGCGCCTCCGCCGATCTCTTCCAGTATCTGCTCTGCGTGGGTAAAGATGGCGCGCGGCGCCAACGCCGCCAGGGCGTCGATGCGGGTGTAGCCCCACGCCACCGCGCCAAAGGGGATGTTGACTTTCTGGGCGGCCTGGATGTCGCGAATCTCGTCGCCGATGCAGATGGCTTCGGCCGGGGCCACGCCGCTCTTGTGTAATATGGCCTTGAGCTTGGGCTGTTTGCCGAAGAGCGACACCCCACATTCGTAGTAGCGCACGCGCCGGGCGATTTCCGGGCCGAGCACATGGCAGATGTTTTCGTACGAGTTGGTGCTGACCACCGCCAGTTGGACGCCCAGTTCGTCCAGCTCGCGCAGCACCCGGTCTAGGCCGGCAAACAGGCGGATCTGCTGGATGTCTCGCGCCATCAGGGTGCGCATCTGCGCCGCCAGGATGGGGACTTTCCAGAAGGGCACGTTGTAGCGTTTGATGACCTGACCGGCGTCACAGCCGCGCAGCGTCTCAATTTCGCTGCGGTCGAGCCGCCGGATGTTGTGTCTATCCGCCAGGGCGTCGATGATGCTCAGCACCCAGGGGAAGGTATCCGCCAGGGTGCCGTCGAAATCAAAAATTGCGAGTTTGTACTTGGCGCTCATGGTTTTTGCGAAATCGCTTTCTATAGGGACATAACGATACTATACTATGAGTGACGTTTCCTGTCTCACCCATTCATAGGATACCATTGTATCATGAGCATTCTTAATGAGCTTGCCTCACAACTTGGCGAAAGAAGCAGTACTGCCAATCATCTTGTGGCCGGGCGATGTCTGGTCGAGCCGCAGCTGCTGGCGGAGATTGTCCCCGGGTTGCAGGCAAAGGATGCCCGACTGGTCGGCGACTGCGCCGAGGTGTTGACCGAGGTGGCCCGCCAGAACCCGGCGCTGGTCGCACCGTTTGCCGGCGAGCTGGTACGCCCGCTGGCGCACAAGAACGGGCGGGTGCGTTGGGAGGCGACCCACTGCCTGGCGCTGGTCGCTGCGCTGGCGCCGGAAACGATCCGCTCGCTGCTGCCCGAATTGCAGCGCATGATTGCCGTCGATGAGAGCGTCATCGTGCGCGATTACGCCATCGATGCCGTGGCGAACTTTGCCGGGGTAGACCGGGAAACGGCGCTGGCGGCCTACCCGCTGTTGCAGGCGGCGCTGGCGGTGTGGGACGGGCGGCACGCCGGGCACGCCCTGGAGGGCCTGGCCCAGGTTGCCCGCCAGATGCCTGAACTGCACGGTGCGTTAGCGGTCATCGGGCGGCAGTACGCCGATCACCCCAAAGCGGTAATCCGCCAGGCGGCCCGCAGGCTGCTGCGGGCTATGGCGTAGCGCCCGGCGCGATTCTCAGTTTTTTCACAATCTCTTCTTGGTTTTTTCACAGCCTGTTTTTCTACAATGAGACAGGCCGCTAAGCTTTAATTGTCCGGCCAAGGAGAGAGCATGTTGAAGAAAACGCATCGTTTGATTGGTATTCTGGCGGCGGGCGCACTGCTGCTGAGCGCCTGCACGCCGGCGACGGCTCCAGGCGCTGTCGCCGGTCAGAACCCGGCGCAGAAGACGCAAGTATCGTCTGCGCCGGGTGGGCCTCCACCCGCCGGCGCCCCAGGTGCACCCGGCAGCGGCAACCCGCCGCCGGGTGGCGCTCAGGCTAACGGTACCCCCGCGCCGGGGAATCCCCCGCCCGATGGTGGTGCCCCCGGCAATGGTAACCCCCCGCCCGGCGGCCCACCTCCGGATGGTGTACCCGGCAACGGCACACCCCCGCCCGGTAATCCGCCATCGGGCAGCCCTGGTAATGGCAACCCACCGCCGGATGGCGCTCAGCCGCCGCCGGGCGGCGACAGCAGCGCGGCGCCGGATTCGATCCACGGGGCGTATACCCTGAATGCCGAAACCGCCAGCCAATCAGGGCAGACCTACCAGGCCAGCGATACGGATGAGTCGGCGATCTATGTGACCAACGGCGGGTCGTTGACCCTGGCAAACGCCACCATCCTCACCAGCGGCGACAGCTCTTCGTCCGACGCCAGCAGCTTCTACGGGCTCAATGCCGCCGTGCTGGCCGCGGCGGGCAGCACCATCCGCATTACCGACAGCAAGATCGTCACCAGCGGCGCAGGCGCCAACGGCGTTTTTGCCGCCGGCAGCGGATCCAACATCACCCTGGAAAATGTGACCATCGACGCCACGGGTAAATATGCCCACGCCGTGATGGCGACGTTGGGTGGGGTGTTGACGCTCAAGAATGTGAACATGACCACCGCCGGGAGCAACTCCGGCGCTATCGCCACCGACCGCGGCAGCGGGACGATCACCGCCACGGGCGGCACGGTGACCACCACCGGAGCGGACTCGCCGGGCATCTATTCAACCGGCGTGATCACCGTTTCCGGCGCAAAGATCAGCGCCAGCGGCGCCGAGGCGGCCGTCATCGAGGGCGCCAACAGCATTACCCTGCTTGACAGCGATCTGTCCTCGAGTAAAGAGAATAAATGGGGCGTGATGATCTACCAGAGCATGTCCGGCGACGCGGTGGGCGCCGAAGGCTCGTTTACCATGACCGGCGGTTCGCTGGCGTACACGGCCGCCAAGGGGCCGCTGTTCTACGTTACCAATTCGACCGGTGTAATCACGTTAAAAAAGGTCAACCTGAGCGCTGCTTCGGGAACACTGCTGCGGGCCGAGGCCGGGCGTTGGGGAAAGTCGGGTGCCAACGGCGGCACGGTTATCCTGACCGCCGACGGACAGACGCTGGTGGGTGACCTGTTTGCCGATCAACTCAGCGCCATTACGGCCACCCTGCAAAATGGTTCGGTTTTGACCGGCGCCATCAACCCGGAACACACCGCCCAGGCGGCCAGCCTGACGCTGGATGCATCCAGCCATTGGAACGTGACCTCCGATTCGTATCTGACCTGCCTGGTGGACGAGGCCGGGGTTTCGGGGACACAAATCACCAACATTACCGGCAACGGCCATGTCGTCACTTACGACGCCAACGCCTGCCAGGCGCTGGCCGGTCAGACCTACACCCTCGGCAACGGTGGTACGTTGCAGCCGGCAAAGTGAGCGTTTTGTAGCGTTTGGGGATTGGGTGTGGCGGCGGTGAGCCGCCACACCTTTGTTAACGATGTGCACAGGCCTGATTTTCCCAGAACCTTAGCAGGTGGTGTTCCTGGCTTTCGGGCGCCACGGCAGGTGCAGCCAGGTGATGAGCGCCGGGCGGCGTTCTGCGCGCGGGGCCTGCGGCGCGGGGCTGGTCTGCTCCAGCAGGTTGTACGGCTGCGGGGGTGTTTGCCGGTGGGTTTCTAAATCTTTTTCCCAGCTTAAGATCGTGAAGACCATGGGGTTCATTTTTTTTCTCCTTGATTATCGATTGCAACCGGTTGCATCCGGCGTCAAAAAAAGAGCCGGTCAGGCCGATTGGCGTTGGATCAATTCGACCGGCACGGTGACATTGGTAATCAGGCCGGTCTGTAAGTATTGGATCAGGTTGTTGGCCAGCAGCCGCCCTGCCTGGGGGATATTCTGGCGGATGGTGGTCAGCGGCGGGGCGCTGATTTCGGCAATCGACAGATCGTCGTAACCGACCACGGCCACGTCTTCGGGCACGCGCCGGCCGCGCTGGCGCAGCACGTTGATGGCGGCAATGGCCATCAGGTCACTGTTGACGAAGACGGCGTCCAGTTCGGGATCCTGTAAGAGCAGGTTTTCCATGGCCGAGGCGCCCGAGGCAATCGAGTAGTTGCCGTATACCACCCGTTCGGGGGCGACGCTTTGCCCGGCGGCCTGCAGCGCCGCCTCGTACCCGGCGTAGCGTTGGCGGACTTCCAGCTCGCCGGCGTAGCCGCCCAGAAAGGCAATGCGGCGCCTGCCGCTGCGCAGCAGGTGTTCTGTGGCCAGTCTGCCGCCGCTGAAATTATCGCCGGTGACCGAGCAGCAGTTGTAATCGGGGCCGGGAACGCCCCAGATGATGAAGGGGGCGCCCATGTCCAGCAGGGTGTGGATGTGCTGCTGCTTGCGGATGGAGGTCATCAGCACGAAACCATCCACGCGGCCGGTGTCCATATACTGGTGCGCCCAGTCGGTGTCCCGCGGGTTGACGTGCACGACGAGCATGTCGTAGCCGTTGGCAGCCAATGCGCCGAAGATGCCGCCCATGATTTCCAGGCCGAACAGGTCTGCCACCGAGAAGTTCTTGTGGTAACAGTGGGTGACGTACGCAATGGTGTGGCTTTGCTTCAGGCTGAGCTGCCGGGCGGCGACGTTGACGCGGAAATTGTGCTGCCGGGCGATGGCGCGGATGCGCATCTTGGTCTCGTCGCCGATCAGCGGGCTGTCGTTCAACGCCCGGGATACGGTCGATTTGGATACCTGCGCCAGTCGGGCAATATCTGCAATGGTCAGGGCCGGGTTTTTGCTCATCGTCGTTTTCCTTTACTGCAACCGGTTGCATTATACTGGGCGCAAATAACCTTGTCAAGAGGATCGCACTTTTACGCCTGGCTGCTGGTACTGGTAAAACGCTGGATACGATTTTGAAGATCGGTGACGATACCCTGAATTTCCCTTGCATCGCTGTCGTCGATGTAGGCGGAGAGTTTCTGCAATAACGCCCCCATATCGGGATGATATGCATGCATCAGGGTCGCAATATCGTTTTCATATAGCCCGACTCGGGCAAAGTTTCCTTGCCGGTACAGAGACGGCAACGCATAAAGTTTTAACAGGATCAGACCCTCTACACTTGCCAGTGAGATTGAGCGATCCAGAAAGCGCTGTACACCTGCATAATGCTGATACACCTCATTGAATAGGGGGTTTTGCGTCAGCAAGATATCAATTTGTAATTCGCCATATTTTGCACGGACAAAATATCGATCCTGGTGAAGGATAACAAGTTCGGGGATTTTTTCCAGTGAGGAGAACGCCATCAACAGATCCAGATCCTGGGTGTTGCGGCCTTCGATATAGTATAGCAGGGCAATCCCCCCGACCAGCACATAACAGATCTTCTGTTGCTCCAGGAGCGCAAACAGATCTTGAACGGATTGGGTCAGCGAATCTGGATTCATCTCGCCACCAGGCCAATTCTTGATATTGAACGCAACGGCGTTCCGGATGATGTTGCCAATTTGGAGACTACTCTGAATGGTCATTGCAGTTTCTCACACTCAGTGTAGCACAAAATTTGCCGACCCGTTTAAACCAGATGGTACTGGCCGGCGATGCGGGTGGTGGCGCAGCCGCCAAAGAGGATGCGTGCCCCTGCCCCGGTTTCCAGCCGTTTTAATTTGACAAAGTTGGGCGATTTGCCCCCCGGGCCCTGTTCTATCGTCAGATCGCTGCGCCACAGTTTTTCGTCGATCAAATAATAGCCGAAGGCGGCGTTGCCCGAACCGGTGGCGGGGTCTTCCAGGTAGCCGTATTTGGGCGCAAAGACCCGGGTATGGTACTGGCTGCCGGCGGTGAGGGCCGCGGCGGCCCAGACGTGCACGATGTCGATGTCGTTTTCGAGGCAGAACAGGCGCAGTTTTTCCGGGTCGGGGTGCAGGGTCAGGCAGGTTTCCAGGGCAACAAGGGGCACAATCAGCGTGCGCAGCCCGCCGTCGATGATCCGCAGCGGCAGGCGTTCGTCTATCCCGTGAACGGGCATCTCCAGCGCCGCCGCCACCTGCTGGCGCGCGAGCGTGCAGCCCAGGAAGCGCGGGGCAGGGGCGGTGATATAAACCGCGTTTTGTTCCCGGATAAAATTGTACACCGGCAGTTCCCCGGCGCTGACGCGGATCGATACCTGGGGGGTATCCAGGCTTTGTGGGTTGCTGCACAGCAGATCGTAAAGGATGGCGATGGTGGCGTGACCACAGAAGGCCACCTCGCATTCCGAAGAGAAGAAGCGCAGCACATACTGACCTGCCTCCTGGTATACGTAGCCCACCTCGTTGACGAACCCTTTCAACTCGGCGGCGATGCGCTGCATCTCGGCTTCGTCCAGCAGCTCGTCCGGCTGCATGAAGATGTACCCGGCCGGGTTCCCCGCCGACGCGCCGCCGGTAAAGGCGTCGATTTTCTTGAAGCTGAGCGTTTTCATTGGACTTTTCCTTCGATGAATATGCGGTCGTCGCCCAGATGGGTGGACGGCGTGAAAAAGACCAGTTGTAGATCCTGGCTGCCGCCGGATAAGCGGTGCACCTTCCCGGCGGGTACCTCGAAAATATCACCGGCGCCGACGTCTACGCGCGTTTCCCAATTCACGCCCTGCTCACTCAGTGCACCCAACTCAAAACAGCCGTCGCCCGCCAGAATCTGGTAGATTTCACTGCCCTGGCGGTGATAGTGCGCCGGCAGCTTCTTACCGGCCGACAGCCGGGCGACGAACAAGGATAAGACGTCATCGCTCAGGCGCAGCATCTGAATGTCCGACTTCTCATCCTTAACCAACTGCCCGAGCAACTGCCCCAGGTTACGTATTTCCATGATCGATCTCCTTTGTTCGCTATATAATATTTTTTTCCTGTATATCGAATTATATACTATATTGGAATTAATTTCAATATGATATATACTTGACGGAAGGAGACCCGCACAGTGGAAAATATCAACACCTGGATTGCCCAAAACCTGAAACGTATCCGGAAAGAAAAGGGTCTGACCCTGGATGACCTGGCGGAAATCTCGGGGGTCAGCAAGAGTATGTTGAGTGAAATAGAAAGAGGCGCAACCAACCCCACCATCCTGGTATTATGGAAGATTGCCGAGGGATTGAAGACCCCGCTGACGCGCCTGATGACCGGGGACGACCTGGCGTTTACCGTGGTCAGGCGTTCGCAGCAGACGATGATCGACCAGACGGAGGGTTATCAAATCTCCAGCGTCTTCCCCTACCATGAAGCGCATAAAACCGAGATCCTGAACCTGGAGCTAGCCCCTCGGGCGCGCCTGTCCAACAGCGGGCACAGGAACGGTGTGGACGAGGTTGTTTTGCTCGTGAGCGGGGCGGTGCACCTGACGCTGGGCGATGAAAGCCTGCACCTGGAGGCGGGGGATGCGGTGCGCTTCAAGGGCGAACTGGCGCATGCCTTTGACAACGAGGGCGACGAGCCTGCCGTTCTGATCAATATGCTGTATTACCGATAACGAAGAAACGTCTTGTTGCCCTGGATGAAACGGCTATAATTCAGCATGTAAGCGTTTATCCTGGTAGATAAAAGAAATCGGAGGCATCATGACGATCTATTCTCGCCGTATTTTTAGGGCTCCATTGACCCCGGTCGTGCCGGGATGGTTCAGGAACCGCGTTCTTGCGGCGGATGACTCCGAGACGGTGGAGGCGCAGCGCCGCCGGCGTGGATCGGGGGAAGGCCCCTCGGGGCGCGCCGATATGTCCGGCAGGCCATCTTCGTCGGGTGGCGGAGGCGGAGGCGGTGGCCGGCCTTCGTCGGGCGGCGGCGGGCTGCCCGGCGGCAAGGGCTGTTTATCGACGGGGGTGATCGTCTTGCTGGTGGCAGTGTATCTGCTTTTCAGCCTGTTTTCCGGCGGCGATGAAGGCAGCACGGGCGATGAGACGACCTCTTCGCAAGGCCAGGTTGCCACAGAAGAGCAGGTTCCCCCGGCCGGGGCGCCGGCTGCCGCGACCCGGGCGCCCACCAAACCGCGCCCCACGGCCAGCGGCCCGCGCTCGCCACAGACCTGGACGGTCCTGCTCTACGAGGACGCCGACGATCCCGTCCTGGAGCGAGACATGCTCATGGATCTCAACGAGGCCGAGCGCGTCGGCTCCACGGATCAGATTAACATTGTGGCCCAGATGGATCGCTATGCCGGCGCCTATCGCGGCGACGGCGATTGGAGGAGTACCCGGCGCTACCGCCTGACCCAGGACGCCGATTTGTTCCGGCTCAATTCAGAAATGGTAGCCGACCTGGGAGAGTTGAGCATGGCCGACCCGGCGACGCTGGTCGACTTTGCCACCTGGGCGATCCAGACCTACCCGGCCGATAAGTACGTGTTAATCCTTTCGGATCATGGCATGGGCTGGCCGGGCGGCCTGACCGACCCCAAGCCATCGGAGCGGCGCGAGGTGGATACCCCCTTTGCCGACGCCATGGAAGACAACATGATGTATACCGGCGAGATCGATCAGGCCCTGGCAAAAATTCGCCAGCAAACCGGCATCGACCGTTTCGAACTGGTCGGCCTGGACGCCTGCCTGATGTCTCATCTGGAAGTGTACAGCGCCCTGGCGCCGCACGCCCGGTATGTGGTCAGTTCGCAGGAGACCGAGCCGGCCCTGGGTTGGGCCTACGCCGGCTTCCTTCAGGCGCTGATTGACAACCCGGGGATAGACGGGGCCGAACTCGGCCGGCAGATCGTGGCTACATATATCGATAAAGACGAGCGCATCGTGGACGAACAGGCGCGCCTCGATTTTCTGCGCCAGGACTCGCCGCTGGGCGGGGCGATGGGCAACCCGGCCAACGTCAAACCGGCTCAGATTTCGCGCCAAATCAGCAAGTCGATCACGTTGAACGCGGCCGACATGGACGCCCTGCCCGGGCTGATGGACAGCGTCAACCGCCTGGCTTTTGCCTTACAGAAGGAAGACCAGAAGGGGGTGGCGCGCGCCCGCAAGTACGCCCAATCGTTCAGCAGCATCTTTGGTGACAACGTGCAGCCCTCTTACATTGACCTGGGCAGCTTTGCCGGCCTGCTGCAAAAAGAAAGCTCGTCCGCTGCGGTGCGTTCTGCCGCCGGGGAGGTGCTGGAACAGATCCAACGCACCGTGGTGGCGGAGAAACACGGCTCCGAGAAACCCGGAGCAACGGGCGTTTCGATTTATTTCCCCAACAGGAACCTGTATGGCGAGGAGACCTCCGGGGCGGGCACGTATACCGGCATCGTCGACCGCTTTGCCGCCGATTCGTTGTGGGACGATTTCCTGGCCTTCCATTACACCCACACCCCCTTCAAACTGGATGCAAACCAGGCCGTTATCCCCGCGGCTGACGCGCGGATGGTTGCTCCCGGCGAGGGACAGATTACCATCTCACGCGTCAAACTGTCGGCGACCACGGTCGATTACGACCAGCCGGTGAGTATGGAGGCCACACTCAAGGGCAACAACATCGGGTATGTCTATCTGTTCGTGGGCTATTACGACCCGAACGGCAAGTCGATCCTGATCGCCGATCAGGACTACCTGGAGAGCCCCGAGACGCGCCAGATTGGCGACCTGTATTACCCGGTCTGGAGCGACGGCAAGAGTTTCAAACTGAAATATACCTGGACGCCCTCCGTCTTTGCCATCGACGACGGCAGCCGCCAGGTGGTGGCCCTGTTCACCCCTGAACGGTACGGCGCATCGACCGCCGAAGCGGTATACACCGTGGATGGCATTTACACCGAAGCTGCTTCGGGCGAGAAGCGTTATGCCCGGATGTACTTCAGCGACGGGAAGCTGACGCGCATATTCGGCTTTACCGGCATGAAGCCGACCGGCGCCATGCATGAACTCATGCCGCAGTCGGGCGACCAGTTTACGCTGATCCAGACCTGGCTGGAACCGGACGGCGACGGCGGCTACCGGCGGGTGACCGAGAACGGCGAGACGTTGACCTTTAGCGCTCAGCCGCTGGTCTGGAAGGAGTTATACGCCGCGGCGGGCGACTATCTGATCGGGTTTGTCGCCTCGGATCTGGAAGGGAATCAGACGCAGTCTATTGCGAAGATTCGCATCAAATAGCCAGCGTCTGTTTTGAAGGCGCTTTGCAAGAAAGCCGGGGCGAGTTTTTTAAACTCGCCCCAGTTGTTTGAGCAGCGTTTGCGCTTCCAACCCGTCCGGCGTTTCCAGGCCTTCGCTAAACCCGGAGGTGACGCCGCACAGCAGCGCCCGGGCCTCGCCGGGGTGTTCGCTTTGCCACAAACGCGCCAGGCAGAGGGCGACGCGCAGTTCGATCAGGAGCGCTCCCTGTTGGCGGGCAATTTCAAGCGCCCGGCCAAAACAGACCTCGGCGGCGCTGCGCTGCGGGGTAGTTGACTTTAATAGAAGCTCGCCCTGTAGCTGGTAGATTTGCGCCAGGCCGACGGCGATATCGCCGGTTTTATCGCTGCGCAGGGCGTTGGTGGTGAACTCTAATCCTTCGTCGATTTTCCCGGCCAGCAGGCAGGCGTGCGCCAGGCGTACGATCCATTGCCCGCGCCCCGTACGCGTACCGGTGGTCTTCCACAGGCGCCACCCCTGCCGGATTTCATCCAGCCCGGTCAGCGCCAGTTGCTGTACCGCGTACTCCCCTGCCGTCTGCGCCTGTAACACCCGGGCATAGCCCCGGTTCCCCAGGCCGTGCGCCCGAAAGAAAAGCTGTTCTCTGGCCTGCCCGCATTCCAACAATTCGCCTGCCAGGGTTTGTAGGGTTGGCCAGTCTCCGCTTAAGACAGCCGATTCGCCGGCAAAAATGAGCGCACTTCCCAAAGTGGGCAGGTGATTCACACTGCGCGCCCGCGCCAGCCCGCGTACCGCCTGCGCCCAACCCTGTGCGGGAGAACCGCACAGGGTCAGAACGAAACCCAGTGAAGTCCTGCTGATTGATTCGATGTCTACCCCCGCCACCGTCAACGTTTTGGGGTGCCCGCCGGCGTTGCACATATCCAGTAGCTGCTCCAGGCGTCTGCGGGCTTCAGCAAACTGCCCCTGAAACAAATGGTTTGAACTCAGGATGCGGTGGCCGAGGATCTGAGGCAAACCGGGTTGCTCCCCGGTCAATATCAGTATTTGTTCGCCCATGTGAATGGCCTGGGCATGTTTCCCCTGACTGGTCAACCAATCGGCCTGGGCGTACAGCGCCGGAAAGAGTTCTGGCCAGGCGGCATCCCTATCCATCGTTTCAATCCGGGCGAGCGCCTTTTCGATCGCCTGCTGCCGTTCCGGCCCGCCCCACCCTTCGGCCAGCAAGAAGGGGGCGCCCAACGCCAGGTACAGGCTGATTTCCAGGTGGTTGAGTTCCGGGCTGTTGGGCAGACCGTTCAGCAAATCCAGGGCATGGCGGTAGTGGTTCACTGCCACCTGGCCGGACGCCAGATAAACGGCCTGCTGCCCGGCCTGCAGGTGATAACGGGCTGCTTTTTCCGGCATGCCGCCGGCTTCAAAATGGCGCGCCAGTTCGGCGGCGGGGCGCGCCAGCGTCTGGAACTGCCCGGCATAGAATGCTTCCAGCGCCGTTGCAACGGCGCTGTGCCGCCGGCTGCGCTCCACCGGGTTCAACTGCTGGTAGAGGTAAGTCTGAAACAGAATGTGGCGAAAGCGGTAATGCGATAATGAGCGGGGACGCCGGTCTTCTGCCTGCACCCACTGCACCCCCTCGCCCTGGATCAGGTGCAGCGCCCCCCGCCCCATGCCCAGCGGCCCGTTCAGGGCCTGCAGCAGATCGTGCTCTGGCACCCCGTGTGCCTTTGCCAGCACCTCGGCGCTGAAACTTTCTCCCATCACGCTGGCGGTTGACAGCCAGTCTCGCCACAAAGCGTTCAAGGGAAAAATGCGCCCGGTGATGGCGGCTTCGACGCGCTCGGGCAGGTGGTCCCAGTCCAGGTCGGGGCGGCTTTCCCAGACGCCGTCGTCCGAGCGCACCAGGTCGCCGCGCGCCTGCATGCTGCGCAGCAGTTCGACGGTAAACAGGGGGTTGCCGCCCGTGCGGTGGGCCAGGGTGGCGCGGAAGGCCTCGTCCAGGGCGTTGGGTTGTAGCTGTGGGTCCTGTTCTAACAGCGCCGCGACAAAATCCTGTTCGTTGGCCTGATCCAGGTCCAGGCGCATGCTGCCGCCGCGCCAGCCGCCGTAACGCCGGATTTCGCTCACCAGGCCGGTCAATGAATGTTCGCCGCTCGCCGCCAGGTGGTGCAGATCGACCGGACGGTAAGCGGCCAGGATCAAAATCCGGCTGGTGGACAGGTGGCGCACCAGGTGAAACGCCAGCGCGGCGCTGCCGGGGTCGATCCAGTGCAGATCGTCCAGCACCAGCACCAGCGGCTGGCGGTAAGAAATCTCGATCAAAAAACGGGTTAACTGCTCAAACAACAGGCCGGCTTCCAGGCGCGGGACGGTATGAGCGGTGGAGTCGCTCAACGTTTTGAGCCATGCGGGGCGAGGGCGCAGATCGGGGGCGGCGGCGCGCACGCTGCGCCCCAAGTCGGCCCGGTTCACAAAACGCCCCAACAACGCCGGGGCGGACTCGACCAGCGTCTGGGCGGTCTGCGGCAGGGCGGCCTGCAGGCGCGCCCGCGCCTCAGCCGGCAGGTGTTCGGCCCACGGCAGTGTTTCCCACGCCCCGGCCAGCATCTGCACACATTCGACAAAGGGCTGGTAAGGTTGTCCAGAACCGGTATAGGCGTCGCTTTGCCCGCCAACCACCAGCAGCGAGGGGTGACTGGTCAGCGCCTGGCGGGCAAACTGGCCGAGCAGGGCGGTTTTACCGCTGCCGGCCTCGCCAGCAATCAGAGCCACCTGGGTCTGGCCGGTCAGAGAGCGTTCCAGGAAGGCGCCCAATCGCTGCATCTCACGCTCACGGGCCACGAACGCCGTTTCCGGGGTATCTTGCTCCGGTTCTGTGCAGGTCAAAACACCCGTTGGCATGTTTTGCCTGATCTGATACAGCAGCCGGTTGGTCTCGGCCCCTGGAGCGATCCCCAACTCTCGCAGCGCCAGGCAGCAGGCTTCGTATTGGGCGATGGCGGCCCCCGGCTGTCCCGTAGCCGCCAACAGACGCATCAGGTAACGGTAGGTAGCCTCATCCCAGGGCCTTTCAGCCAGGATGCACCGGTAGGTAGCCTCGGCCTGCGGGTACTGGCCCTCTGCCTCCAGGCGCTGCGCCAGCCGCTCCAACAATTGCATGCGCTGGCGTTCAAGCTGGTCGCGCTTATTCAACGCCCAGTTTTCAAACGGCAGGCTGTCTCCCAGGCCAAAACCCTGGAGAAAGTTTCCCCGGTAAAGCGCCAGGGTGGCCTGCAGGGCGGCGGCCTGCACCGGCGCCCCGCCGCAAATCTTGCTGGCCTGGCGCTGGAATTCGGCAATGTCTACCCAGATGTCCGCCTGTGGATTTAACTGCACCTGGCTGCGGCTGACCCACAGGAAGGGCTGCGGCATCTGGCGGTCTTGCAGTGCAGTGTGCAGTTTGGATAAGGCGAAGCGCAGGCTGCTCAACGCCTCGGCGTCCGAACGTTCGGGCCACAACAGTTCGGCCAGGGCCTGCCGGGTGTGCGGCCGGTCGGCTTCGCCCGCCAGGTATGCGAACAAAGCGCCCACCTTGCCCACATCCAGACCAGATAACGCCTGGCCCTCGCCAGCCATGATCAGGTGGACCTGCATACTGCCGAGCAGGCAAACCGATAAACGGGACAGTGGCCAATCCTCTAGTTGCGGAAATGAAGAGCTGATCAAATAATTATACGTTCTTTTCCGATTTCCTGCCCAGGCACGTTCCAGGCACGTTCGATTTTTATAATAAGAACATGAAGTCCCAGGCTCACTATCAAACGTATATCTTACGTCTGTGGCAGATGGAAAATGCCGGCCAGCCGGTGGCCTTTGCCACGCTAGAAGACTGCCAGACCAACCAGCGCCAGGTGTTTTCCAGCCTGGCGGCGTTGAGCGCCTTCCTACAATCCCGTGTGGAAGAAGATCCCACTCTGGCGACCATGCTGGAACTCAATCCCCCTCCCGCTCCCCAATAAAGGAAACTGTCATGCCCCAAAAACGCCTCTGGATTCACGTATCGCTGGCTCTGTTGATCAACGCTTTGCTTCTGGCGCTTGTCGCCCCCACCCCGGCGTCTGCCGCAGTGGTGTTGTATGCCAAACCCGGTGGACTGACCAGTGGAACCTGCTCGACCTGGGCTACGGCCTGCACGCTGACCTATGCGTTGACACAGGCCAGCGCTGGCTCAGAAATCTGGGCGATGGCGGGCACATACACGCCTGGAACCACCCGCACCAGTACATTTGCGTTAAAAAACGGCGTGAAATTATACGGAGGCTTTATCGGCAGCGAGACTGCGCTCTCGAGCCGGAATTGGGTCGCCAACGAAACCATTCTCAGCGGCGAGATTGGATCGACCACCGTCACGACGGATAATGTTTACCACGTGGTTTCCGGGAGCGCACTGACCTCGACGGTCGTTCTGGACGGGTTTACGATCCGCGGCGGTATGGCCAACGGCAGTTCGGATAAGGCAAGCGGCGCCGGGATTTTTCTGTTCAACAGCAGCCCGCAGTTGGCCCACCTGAAAATTACCGCCAACCAGGCCGGCAACCTCGGCGGCGGGGTGTACAATTCTACCGGCGCGCCGGTTCTCTCCAATGTTTCGATTGCCGGCAATGTGGCCGCATACGGCGGCGGCATGTACAGCTTTTCGACCAGTTCGGTCAAACTGTACAATATGATTTTCAACGGCAACAGCTCCACCGCCGCGGACGCATCCAGAGGCGGCGGCGGGCTATTGTTAGAAGGGGCTGGCGCCGCGGATGTGGTCAACACCGTATTTGTAAACAACACCGCTGCCAAAGTGGGTGGGGCGTTGTTCAACCACGGCAGCAGCTCGCGCCTGGTCAATGTCAGCTTTGGCGGCAACTCCGCGGCTACGTCGGGCGGGGCGGTCTATAGCGATGGCGGCACGCCCGCTTTCCGCAACAGCATTTTTTGGGGCAACACGGCCGCCAGCGGGGCTCAGATTTACCTGAGCGGCGGCAGCTCTACCCTCTTCTATTCACTCATTCAGGGTGGCTGCCCGAGCGGCGCCACCTGTACCAGCCTGATTACCGGGAACCCGTCGCCGCAGTTTGTAGATCTTGCCGGCGGCGATTTGCGCCTGAAGGCCAACTCCCCGGCCATCAACGCCGGCGATAACACGTCTCTGTTGGCAGATGCCGCCGACCTGGACGGCGATCTCAACACCACCGAGGTCGTTCCCTACGATCTCGCCGGCACCAGCCGTCGTCTCCAGCATCCCCAACCCAACACCGGCAACGGCACGAGCCCGTACGTCGATCTGGGCGCTTACGAGACTGAAAACACTGCCCCCACCCTGGATATTACCAAGACCCTGAAACTGACGCCGATCCCCAAAAACCCGACCAGCAATTCGGGCACGCTGATCTCCACACTGCTTGCCAGCGGCGCAGGCGGCGACCCGATCAGCGACCCCGACGCCGGCGCTCAGGACGGCATCGCCATCACTTCGGTGCAGAACAGCAACGGCACCTGGCAGTACAGCCTGGACGGCGCCACCTGGGCGAACGTAGAACCCGTCAGTGCATCCGCAGCACGGCTGCTGGCCTCGGACAGCGCCACTCGCCTGCGCTTTGTGCCCAACACCAATTACAGCGGCACGGCCAGCCTCACCTTTCAAGCCTGGGATCTGTCCATCGGCAGCAACGGCGGCACGATGGGCATCCCGTTCCCCGGCGGGCATACGTCCTTCAGCGCCGAACAGGGCAGCGCGAGCATTACCGTCAGCACACCGCCGACGATTTCCAATATCACCGATCAGATTACCAACGAAAACACCATTCTCGAAAGTGTTTCCTTCACCATCGGGGACGCCGAAACGACCGCCAATGAGTTGAACCTCACGGCCACCTCGAGCAACACCACCCTGGTGACACCCGGTGGCGTTCACTTTTCTTCATCCGGCACCAATCGCACCTTCCAGATCCGGCCGAACGTAAACCAGTACGGCACCGCAACCATTACGGTAACCGTATCCGACGGACTGCAAACCGCCAGCGATAGTTTTGTGCTGACGGTCAATGATACGCCGACCATCTCCGATATCACCAACCTGACGATCAGTAAGAACACCACTTCTGCCCCCATCTCCTTTACCGTTGGGGATGGCGACACGGCTGCCACGGCGTTGACTGTTACGGCCACCTCGACGGATATTGAACTGCTGCCAAACGCCAACATCGTCGTGGGCGGTTCGGGCGCCAATCGCACCCTCACACTGACGCCTGCCCTCGACCGGATCGGCAAGACGCGCATCACGGTCACGGTGTCGGATGGACGGGCGACGAGTTCCGATCAATTCCTGTTGACCGTCAACAGCCCACCGACCCTCTCTGACATCGCCAATCAAACCATCCGTAAAGGCACCGCCACCGCCGCCATTCCCTTTACCATCGGCGATATCGAAACGGCCGCCAGTTCACTGACGGTCACGACCACCTCGAGCAATACCAACCTGCTGCCGTCGTCCGGGATTGTCCTGGGCGGCTCGGGCGCCAGCCGCACCCTCACCCTGACGCCGTCTGCCAGCCTGACCGGCACGACCACTGTCACGGTCAGCGTCTCGGATGGCGCCGCCACCGTCAGCGACAGTTTTGTGTTGACTGTCAATAACCCGCCGACCATCTCCAACGTCGCCGACCAGACCACCCGGCGGAACATCTTCACGTTGCCCATCCCCTTCACCGTTGGGGACGCAGAAACGGCGGCCGCGGCGCTGGTGGTCACGGCTACTTCGAGTAACACCACCCTGCTGCCCGACGATCGTATCAGCCTGGGCGGCTCCGGCGCCAATCGTACCGTGGTCTTAATGCCCGCCGAGGATCAGGTCGGCACGGCCACCGTGACGCTCACCGTTTCGGACGGCGCCGACAGCGCCAGCGACAGCCTGGTGCTGACCGTCACCCAGGTGCCCGTGCGTTACGTGACGCCAACCGGCCTGGCCAGCGGCGCCTGTGATTCGTGGGCCAACGCCTGTACGTTAAACTATGCGCTGTCGGTTGCCGTGGCAAAAGATCAGATCTGGGTCAAGGCTGGCAGTTACAAACCGGGTAGCAGCGCGGCCAGCTCCTTTGCCTTGAAGAGCGGGGTCGGGATCTACGGTGGTTTTGCCGGCACCGAGACGTCCATCAGCCAGCGTAATTGGATTGCCAATGTCACCACCCTGAGCGGCGGCGGTTCACCGCAAAACTATCACGTCGTCACGGCCCGGAATGTCGACGGCTCGGCCGTGTTGGATGGTTTTACCATCACCGGCGGGAAGGCCAGCGTGATCACCAACCCTGAGGATTATTACTTCATGGGCGGCGGTCTGTATCTCTATAACAGCAGCCCAACTCTGTCTAACCTCATCATTACCGGAAATTCTGCCATTTTTGGCGGCGGGCTGTGCGCGGCCGGCGGCGGAACCGTCACGCTGACCAATTCGCTTGTTCGTGGCAACAATACCAATATCGCCGGTTACAACGGCAATGCCGGCGGCATCTACGTTGAAGGCGGAACCACCCTCTACTTAAACAATGTGACCGTTGCCAATAACAGCGCTTCCTCCTCGGCCGGCGGAATCTATGTGAGCTATGCCACCGTCAATATCCGCAGCAGCATCGTCTGGGGCAATACGGCAGCAAATGGTGTGGCGGGTATTGTGGGCAGTACGGTGAATGTGAGCTACAGCATCACGCAAGAGGCTGCCTCGGGAACGGGCAACCTGAACGTGGATCCGCAATTTGTCAATGCGGGCGGTGGGGATTTCCGCCTCAAGCCCTCTTCGCTGGCCGCGGACGCGGGCAATAACAGCGTTCTTCCCGTGGATACCAACGACCTGGACAGAGACGGTAACGCCACCGAACTGCTGCCTTACGATCTGAACCGCAGCGCCCGCCAGACGGATTACCCGCGGGTCGACGCCGGCAATGGCAGCGCGCCCATCGTGGACATGGGGGCGTATGAAATGACGGCCAACACCGCCCCGACCCTCAATACCAGCGTCAGCCCCACCCTGACCGCCATTAACGAGGACGTCGCCGGCGACACCGGGACGCTGATTTCAACCCTCCTTTCGCGGGGCGCGGGCGGCGATCCGATCAGCGACTCGGACCTGGCCGCCCAGGATGGCATTGCCATCGTTGCCGCCGACGCGACCAACGGCGCCTGGCAGTACAGCCTGGATGGCGGCACCACCTGGAACGCCCTGGGGGTTCCCAGCACCAGCGCGGCGCGCCTGCTGGCCTCGGACGCCAGCACCCGCCTGCGTTTTGTGCCCAATGCGAATTACTTTGGTACAGCCACCATTACCTTTGTGGCCTGGGATCAATCGATCGGCGTGAACGGCGGCACGGCCAACGCCGCCACCGGCGGCGGGGCCACCTCTTTCAGCACCGCCAGCCTGGCCGCCAGTATCACCGTTAATTCTGTCAACGACGTGCCGACGATTTCTAATGTCAGCGACGATCAACTCATCCCCATGAACGCCGCCTTTGGCCCGTTGAGCTTTACCGTGGGCGATGTGGAAACCGCGGTTGGCTCGCTCACCTTATCCGCTACATCCAGCAACCAGACCGTGCTGCCAAACGCCAGCATCGTCTTTGGCGGCAGTGGGGCAAACCGCAGCGTTACCCTGACGCCGGCAGCCAACCAGCGCGGCATTACCACCGTCACCATCACCGTCAACGACGGCAGTGGCACGGCCACGGCCACCGCCAGCGACAGCTTCGTCCTGAAAATTGACGACGCCGCCCCCACGATCTCGACCATTGCCAACCCGACAATTAACAAGAATACCGCCACGGCGGCCATTCCCTTCACCATCGGGCCGGCGGCAAAGGTGTCCGTCCTGACGCTCAGCGCCACTTCGAGCAACACCACCCTGCTGCCGGACGCCAACATCGTTTTGGGCGGTTCAGGCGCCAACCGCACGGTGACTCTGACGCCGGTCGCCGGTAAATACGGCAGCGCCACCGTCACGATTAACGTCACCGACGGCGTACTGACCACCAGCACCAGTTTTACCCTGACGGTCAACGATATTCCGACCATCACAAACATCGGCGATCAACTGCTCCTGGTGAACACGACGTCCACCCCGATTTCCTTCACGATCGGCGACAGCGAAACCGCGGCGGCATCGCTGACCCTCAGCCGCACATCCAGCAACACGGCGCTGCTGCCGGAGGCCAACATCGTCTTTGGCGGTTCCGGCGCCAACCGCACCGTGACCCTGACGCCGGTCGCCAACCAGTACGGCTCGGTCACGGTCACCATCACCGTTTCCGACGGCAGCGCCAGCGCCAGTGACAGCTTTATGTTGACCATCGACACGACGCGTCACTACGCCTCGCCCACCGGCCTGGGGAGCGGTTCCTGTGAGTCGTGGGCCAACGCCTGTACGTTGAACTACGCCCTGGCGCTGGCCAGCAGCGGCGACGAAATCTGGGTCAAGGCGGGCACCTACCTGCCGGGCGCCAACCGTTCGGATACTTTCAACTTGAAGAATGGGGTGGCCGTCTATGGCGGCTTTGCCGGCAGCGAGACGGCGCGCAGCCAGCGCAACTGGAAGAACAACGCCACCATCCTGAGCGGAGAGATCGGCGGGGCCAGTACCTCGGACAATATCGTCCACATCGTAAAAGCCGTTTCGGTCGGCAATACCACCGTTTTGGATGGTTTCACCATTACCAGGGGCACGGCTACTGGATCCGTCATGGCAGAAATGCAGGGGGCGGGCCTGTACAGCGATAACAGCAGCCCGGTGCTTGCCAACCTGACCTTCTCGTCCAACGACGCCGGGTACGGCGGGGCGATTTATCTTAGAAACAGCACCCCGTTCATCCTCAACACGATCTTTTCGGCCAACCGCGCCACGGTGCACGGCGGCGCCATGTACCTTTACTATTCTAATCCGACCCTGACCCAGGTGGTCTTCAACGGTAATTTCACCGTCATGAGTACCGGTATGGGGGCGGCGCTGTATACCAATGCCAGCAGCCCGACTCTGACCAATACGACGTTCTACAACAACAGCA
The DNA here is from genome assembly GCA_964535315.1 of uncultured Anaerolineaceae bacterium. Lineage (GTDB taxonomy): Bacteria > Chloroflexota > Anaerolineae > Anaerolineales > Anaerolineaceae > CAZHTS01. The sequence goes on along the minus strand of CAZHTS010000016.1, from coordinate 46,105 downwards.
GCAGTTCTGGCGTAATCACCACCTATGCCAACTCATCCCCGCAGGTGCGCAACAGCATTCTGTGGGGCAACAGCGCCGCCCCCTTCTACCAGGTTTCCGGTACTCCGGCGGTAACGTACAGCATCGTGCAAAATGGCATCGCCGGAAGCGGCAATCTCGACCTGGATCCCTGCTTTGCCGACGCAGCGGCGGGCGATCTTCGCCTCTGCGCCACCTCACCCGCCATCGACGCCGGAAACAACAGCGTCATACCGGTCGACAGTCGCGACCTGGATGGTGATGGAAATACGAGCGAACTGCTGCCCTACGATTTGAAGGGCGTGGGGCGCTTTGTCGATCATACGCGGGCCGATACCGGCAACGGCTCGGCGCCTATCGTGGATATGGGGGCATATGAGGCGCAGGCAAACGTGGCCCCCACGTTGAATACGAGCGGCAGCCCCACTCTGAATGCAGTCGATGAGGACGCCAGCGACAACCCCGGCACCTTGATCTCGACCATTCTTTCCAGCAGTGCAGGCGTGAACACGATCACCGATCCCGACCCCGGTGCGGCAGAAGGCATTGCCATTACTGCGGCGGTCAGCACCAACGGCACGTGGGAATACAGCCTGGATGGGGCCACCTGGAATGCGCTCGGCGCCCCGACCACCAGCGCGGCGCGCCTGTTGGCCGCCGACGCCGCCACCCGCCTGCGCTTTGTGCCCAACGCCAATTACAACGGTAAGGCCAGCTTTACCTTCCAGGCCTGGGATCTGTCCAGCGGCAGCAATGGCGAGACGATCAATGCCACGAGCAGCGGTGGAACGACTTCCTTGAGCACCGCCAGCGAAACTGCCGCCATCACTGTCAACCCGACCAACGATGCGCCGGTCAACACGAAGGCTCCCGGCACCCTCCCGGATGGCACGTATAAGCACCGCTTTACGGCCACCAGCGGCGCCTGGAATGACGCCCTGGATGGCGGCACGGCCACCATCACCTATACCTATCAGTGGCAGCGGGCCGATGACGCCTCTGGAACGAACCCGGTTAACGTCGGCGAAGGAGCCACGTATACGGCGCAGCTGGCCGATCTAAACAAGTACATCCGTGTCAACGTCATTGCCAGCGACAACGGCGTGGGCCTGCCCGCCACGGCCAGCAGTGCGGCGGTCGGTTCTGTTTACCGGCTCATCGCCAACACTGCGCCGAACGCCAACCCGGACTCGTTCTCTGTCCTGGAAGAAAGCACGGGCAACAACCTCTCCGTTCTCAGCAATGATACCGATGCCGATGGCGATACGCCCGTCCTTACCGGGGTACAGGTGCCAGAGCACGGTACGGCGGTCATTTCCGGTACGTCGATCCAATATACCCCGGAAACGCACTACGATGGGGAAGATAGTTTCACCTATACGATCTCTGATGGCATGGACGCTACCGCCACGGGCACCGTACACATCACCGTAACGGCGGTCAACCACGCCCCGGTGGCGGTCGCCGATAGCTACAGCGCCAGCGAAGACACGCCCCTCACCGTCAATGCCCCAGGTGTGCTGGATAACGACACCGACCTGGACGGCAATACCCTGACCGCCCTGAAAGTCGTCAGGCCGGCGCACGGCGTCCTGCTGCTCAACGATAACGGCTCCTTCACCTACACACCCGAGGCCAACTGGAGCGGCGAAGACAGCTTTAGCTACAAGGACAACGACGGCAGCCTCGACTCGAACGCTGCCACGGTGACGATCACGGTCGGGGCGGTCAACGATGCGCCGGCCATTTCCAGCATCCCGAACCAGACTGTTCTGCTTGGCAGCCCCACCGCCGACGTCAGCGTGCCCTTTACCGTCTCGGATCCTGAAACCGCCGCCGGCGCGCTGACGCTTTCGGCTGTTTCAAGCAACACATCCGTGCTACCGGATACGAACATCAGTTTTGGCGGGAGCGGAGCAGAACGCACTCTCCTCCTCGATCCGTTGGATGTGCTCGGGACGACCACCGTCACGGTGACGGTCAAAGACGCCGAACTGACCGCCAGCGCCAGTTTCACCCTGATGGTTGCGGATCAGAACCCGCCCACCATCAGCGTCATTGCCGACCAGACTACGCTGCAAGACACCGCGAAGGAGGTGACCTTTACCATTGGCGACGTAGAGACCGCCGTGGATGCGTTGCAGCTCTCGGTGACATCCTCGAACCCCGCCCTGGTGCCGCCTGCCAATGTCGTGTTCGGTGGAACGGGAGCAAACCGGACGGCGACGATTACCCCGTTGGCCAGCCACTCGGGGCAGGCCACCCTCACCATTACCGTGACGGACGGCGGGACGTTGACCGCCAGCGAGAGTTTTGTGCTGACCGTTGAGCCGGTTAACGATGCCCCGCTGCTGGCAAGTATCGGCGATCAGACGGCCGGCACCGGCGAACTGCTGCGTTTCACCGTTTCGGCCAGCGATGTAAACGGCGACAGCCTGATTTACAGCCTCGACACCGGCGCGCCGGATGGAGCGGCAATCGACCCGGACAGTGGTGTGTTTACCTGGCGGCCGGCCAGCGATGGGACCTTCACCGTTACCATTCGGGTCAGCGATGGCCACACGACCAACGCGGAAGATTTCGAAACGATCACGATCAAGGTGGTAAACCGCCCGCGCCAGCTCTTTATTCCGCTGCACCTGCGCTGACGCACCGGCGCCCTGGATGGCGGAGTTTCCCTCCGCCATCCAGGGATGGGCGGCGGTCATGGAGGGCGGGGGCTGCTGGTAGAACCGGATACCCCTATCTGGGCCGCCAGCATCTCTCTCGTGGGGCCCTGAGCGTGCTGCGCCTTATGCCGGCCGGGCGAGTCTCTGCATGCGAAGCCCTGCCAGGAAGAGCGCACAGCCCAGCACAAAATAGACAGACTCGGTTACTGTCGGCCCCGGAGGGAGCTGATTGAGGATCAGCGTCTCTACGCTGATATACCCGGCCATGATCAGCCCGGCAGCCATTGCCGCCCAGGCGCTCAGCCTGTGCCTGAGCAAATTGGCGATGCCGGTCAGCAGTGAACTTCCGCCCACAACGACCGCCAGCAATAGGGCCGGGATGGTGTAGTCCTTGAACGGTGTGCCTGCCAGCCATCCCCGCGGAAAGCGTTCGGCCTCGGCTCCCACCAGCAGGGCAATCCCACCGCCGATTGCCGTCAGGGCGATAAACCCCGACAGCAGCACAATGATAATGCGCAGTCCTTTTGGGTTCATCTTTTCGTCACTCACATGTATCCAGTGTCTGATTCTGCTTAATTGTATAATAAAAGCAGGATCATGGTTGATATAACATGGAAAAAGACCCGTCGGGCTTTCTCCGGCCGGTTGACAGAAGGAACTGCTTTTCAGATGGAAGCAGGCGAGGATTTATGGATACAGTACGCATACTGGTGGCCGACGACGAGAAAGAGATCAGAGACCTGCTCAAGAAGTATCTGCAACGCGAGCAGTATGAGGTGGATGTGGCTGCCGGGGGGGATGAGGCGCTGCGCCTGTTTGATAAAAACATTTACCACCTGCTGATTCTGGATGTGATGATGCCCGGCATCGACGGCATGGAAGTTTGCCGCCGCCTGCGCGCCACCACCAACGTTCCCATCCTCATGCTCACCGCCAGGGATCAGGAGATTGATAAGGTGGTGGGGTTGAGCGTCGGCGCCGATGACTACATCACCAAGCCGTTCAGCATCAACGAACTGGTGGCGCGGGTCAAGGCGCATGTGCGGCGCTATCTGGTGCTGGGCAGCGACCCTGGCGCCCACCAGCAGGCCAGCATCCGCTTTAAGAACCTGACCATCGACCTGAACACCTACACGGTCAGCCGGGGCGGCGAAGAGATTGCGCTGACGGCCAAGGAGTTTGAACTGCTCAAATTCTTTGCCACCCATCCCGGCCAGGTCTTTACCAAGGTACAGTTGTTTCGCCAGGTTTGGGAAAGCGAGTACATTGAAGACGACAACACCGTCACGGTGCATATCCGCAAACTGAGAAAAAAGATCGAGGACGATCCGGCCAATCCGGTTTTCATCCAGACGGTGTGGGGTATCGGTTATCTCTTCAGGGGCGAGAAAGATGATTAAAGACAAGAACGCGCTCCTGCTGCTGCTTCAGGCGCTGTTGTTGATCGGACTGGTCTGGTTGGAATTTGCTGCGGTTGCGGCGCCCGCCGCCGCCGTGCGTTGGGGGCTGCTGGCGGCGCTGCTGGCGATTACGGGCGTGCAGGGATGGGTTCGTTTCGATTTCAGACGCCAACAGGCCGCATTGATTGCAGCGTTACAGCGCGCCATTCAGGGCAACCTGAACACTCGCCTGCTGACCAACGAACTGCACTGGTTGGACGAGATCGTCTTTGCAATCAATCGGTTGATCGAACAGCTGGATAATTGCAATATTCAGACGATCAAATCAGAAACGGCGCGCAAACGGCTGCTCTCCAACTTTTCGCACGACATCCGCACTCCGTTGACCTCCATCATCGGCTACATGGATGCGCTTAAAGACGACATCGGCGCCTCGGAAGAGGAAAAACGGGAATACATCGAGATTGTCTTGCGCAAGGCCAACGCCCTGAAACTGTTGGTGGATGAGATTTTTCATCTCGCCAAGCTGGACGCCGATGAAATGCCGTTGAAGATGGAACGCCTGGATCTGGCTGAATTGATCCGCGAGGCGGTGATCGACTTTTTGCCTGAACTGAACCGGCACGCCATCGCCTTACAGGCCGACATCCCGGAAGATGTGTGTCCGGTACAGGCTGATCGCGTCAGTTTACAACGTATCCTGGGGAATTTGATCAAGAACGCCATCCAGTACGGGCAGGATGGCGGCGTGCTGGGGGTGCAGTTGCAAGCCGCGGCGGGTGAGTTTCGCGTGTGTGTCTGGGATCGCGGGGTGGGCATTGCCGCCGAAGACCTGAACAATATTTTTGAGCGCCTCTATCGCGCCGATCAGGCGCGCTCTGCCGGGCGGGGCAGCGGGCTGGGATTATCCATCGCCCGGGCGCTGGTGGAGAAGAACGGGGGGACGATCTGGGTCGAGAGTGCGCCAGGAGAACAAACTTCGTTTATCTTTACCCTGCCAGATTTAAGAAACAATTAAGAAACGGGTAAGTGATCTTTAAAGCCGCCTGTTTATAATGGTGAAAATGCAGTAAACAGTCACCTTATCAACAGGACGTAAACATGAATGTTGTTATTAAGACTACCGGTCTGACCAAGATTTACGGTAAACAAAAGGTGGTGGATTCGCTCCAGATGAACGTGCCCCAGGGCGAAATTTACGGTTTCTTGGGGCGCAACGGCGCCGGTAAGACTACCACTATTCGTATGTTGTTGGGCCTGATCCGGCCCACCCAGGGGCAAATTGAGATCTTCGGCGAGGATTTTTTCAAGAACGCGCCGGCAATTTTGCGACGCATCGGGTCGATCGTTGAATTCTCGGGCTTTTATGAAAACCTGACTGCCCGCGAGAATCTGTCGATCAACGCCCGGCTGATGGGCATTCAGAAGGCCAACGCCATCCAGGAAGCGTTAGAAATTGTGGGGTTGCAGCACGAGCCCCACAAGGGGGTCGGGCACTATTCATTGGGTATGAAACAGCGCCTGGGAATTGCCCGGGCCATCCTGCACCATCCCGAATTGCTCATCCTGGACGAGCCCACCAACGGCCTGGACCCGATTGGCATCAAGGAAATTCGCCGCATGATCCGCACGCTGGCGCAGGAACGCAAGATCACCGTCTTGATCTCCAGCCACATCCTGTCTGAGGTGGAGCAACTGGCGGACCGCATCGGCGTGATCCATGAGGGCCGGTTGTTGGAAGAGGTCACGCTTGAAGAATTGCGCCGGCGTAACCGCAAGTATCTCGAGCTTCAAGTTTCCAATGAAAGCAAGGCGGTTATGTTGTTGGAACGGCATTTTCACATCGCGGATTATGAAGTACACGAGGAAGGCAACATCCGTGTGTACTCGCATCTGGACCAGCAGGCAAAGATCAACACCCTGCTGGTGGGAAATGGCATCGAAGTGGCAAAGGTCAACCTGAGCGCAGATCGCCTGGAAGATTATTTTGTCAAATTGATCGGAGGAGGAGACATTGGTTAACCTGGTGTATACCGAGCTTTTAAAGCTGAAACGTTCGATGATGTTTTTGATGAGCCTGGTAGGGGCCACCGCAACGCCGCTGTTGTGCTTTATCGGTTTTATGGGGATGCGCGCCAGGGAACCGTGGACCGTTCTCGAATTCCAGAAACTTTTTGGCGAAACCGATTTTGGCATCGTCTTCCTGACCGGTGTGCCCTTGTTTAGCGTAATCACCACCTACCTGTTTAACCGCGAGTACGCCGAACGCACGCTGGACAACCTGTTGACCATCCCTGTCTCCAGGGTGAGGTTCGTTGCCAGCAAGCTGATCCTTTTGTTCATCTGGATCATGGGCATCTCTTTTGTTTCCTGGGGAACGACCGTGATTTTGGGGCTGATCGGGCAGTTTGCCGGTCTGAATACGGCAATTCTGTTACAATCTTTGCGGGAGTTCGTGGTCAGCGGCGGTCTGTTGTTTGCGCTCTCGACGCCGATTGTATTGGTGGCCATCCTGTTCAAGAATTACATCCCGACGGTGGTGTTTGCCACGGTGGTGACGATGGCAAACGTGATGGTGGCCAATTCGGAATATCGGGCGTTGTTCCCCTGGTCGGCGGTGTTAAACGTCGCCAGCAACACCTACCGGCCCGAGTACCCGCCGTACTATTCTATGATTTCGATTGCGATCACCAGCCTGGTTGGGGCGGTGCTCACGTTGATCTATTTTGTCAAAACGGATATAAACTAAAACGATATGGAAACACTGTTACTGATCCTCAAGTCGGCCCTGTTGGGCTTTGTGGAAGGCATCACCGAATTCCTGCCGATATCGTCGACCGGTCACCTGATCATCGTCGAGAACCTGATTGATTTTAGCGGGCTGAGCCCGCAGTATGTCGAGATGTATACTTACGTGATTCAGTTGGGCGCCATCCTGGCCGTTGTGGTGCTGTACTGGAAAAAGATTGTCGATACGTTGGTCAATTTCTTCCCGGCCAAGGCCGGTTACGAGCGCTCCGGGCTGCGTTTCTGGCTGATGATCGTCATCGCCTGTATCCCCGGCTTCATCTGTCAGGTGCTGCTGGATGATCTGGCCGATTACTACTTCTTCAATGCCGTCTCGGTGGCCATCGCCCTGTTTGCCGGTGGGGTGTGGATGATCTATGCCGAGCGCAAATTAAAGGACAATGGGGCGGTCTCGCAAGAAATTCATCTGACTGCCCGGCAGGCGTTGACCGTTGGCCTGTTTCAGTGCCTGGCGATTATCCCGGGTATGTCGCGCTCGGCTTCGACCATTATCGGCGGCTGGGTGGCGGGGCTGTCCACCGTGGCGGCGGCTGAGTTCTCGTTCTTCCTGGCCATCCCGGCCCTGGTGGGGGTGAGCTTCATGAAATTGTTGGAAATTGGCGGGACGGCGGCCCTGGGGCAAAGTGAGTACGTTTCGCTGGCGATTGGCTTTGGGGTGGCGTTCCTGGTGGCGCTGTTTGTGATCGACCGCTTTATTGCCTATCTCAAGAACAACCCGATGCGCGGTTTTGCCTTTTATCGCATGGGCTTTGCCCTGCTGGTGTTGGGGGCGGGGGCAATGGGGTTGTTCCACTAGACATCCCGTTTTCTCCTTCCGCCAGGATGCGACGGCGGGTTCGTATTTGAACGGGGTTGTCCATTCGCCCCCAAAGAAACCGAGAAGAAATTTTGGGGTGTTTTGCGGTATGAAAAGCGCCGTAAAACACCCTGATTTTTCTCTTTTCGCAGGAGCCGGGGGCCGGCTGATATTGGTTTAACCGTTAAAATCGGTGGGCATGCAGGTGACGCCGTCGGCGCAGCACAGCCGGCGGATATCCTCTGCCCGTTGAGGATAGGCTGCCAGCAGCTGGCTGCGGCTGCCGCCTTCAAATATGCTGCTGTTGAAACCGGGGGCCATCGTACAGCCATAGAGCGAATAGCGCCCGCCCGCCAGCATGTGCCCGGCCTGCCAGACGCCCGCCGGAACGACAAACTGCACCGCCTGCCCCGCCTCGAAATCGTTGCCCATGATGACCTCCCGGCTGGATCCGTCGGGGTAGAGCAGCACCAGGCGTAGCGGATCGCCGGCGTAGAAATGCCAGACCTCGTCGACGGATAGGCGGTGGAAAAGCGAAACGCTATACGGCTCTTCGCAGTACAGCGCAATGATCGCCGTCCCCAACGGGCCGCCGTTGGCGGTTGTTTGTTGTGAGCGGTACGTCTGGGTATAAAGCGTCCCTTCTACCGGAAGGGGGGCGAGCCCGTAAAGCTCGATCATTTTTTTGACTTCTGGTAGCATGATTTGCCTCGAGATAATTCGATAAACCCTGTACAAATACTGGATAACCCGATACATGCGATGTAAGATTGGATTATAGTAGATTGTCCAATTAAATTAACGTTTCAAATCCGCATAAGCAGCGTTTTTGCAGTTGCCAGGAGGAAAAAACATGATGGCGGTCGATTTGTTGCAGGGCCATTCGTATCTGAACCTTGAGACCTTCCGTAAGAGCGGCGCCGGCGTCCGGACGCCGGTGTGGTTCGTGCAGGACGGCGAGACGTTGTTCGTGCGCACCGTGGCGGATTCGGGCAAGGTGAAGCGTATCCGGCGTAATGGACGGGTCAACGTCGCCCCGTGCAAGGCTGACGGGGCGCTGTTGGGCGAGTGGTTGCCGGCGCAGGCGCACGAGGTTGGCGATGAGGCAATCGCCCGTAAGGTGGATGGCCTGCTCGACCGGAAATACGGCCTGATCAAGAAACTGTTCGCCCTGGTTGCCGTCCTGCAAAGGCGAACCTACACTGTATTGGAAATCAAACTGGAGGTGCACTGATGCCGCGCGTTGCATTGAATACCCCTGCTCCCGATTTTTCCCTGCAAACTTTTCAGGGCGAGCCGCTGCGCCTGTCCGATTTTCGCGGGCGGGCGCACGTCCTGCTGGTTTTCAATCGCGGCTTTGTCTGACCGTATTGCCAACGGCACATGGCGCAGTTGCGCCACGACTATTCTGAATTCGTCCAACGCCAGGCGCAGATCCTGGTGCTCGGCCCGGAAAACGCCGCCGCCTTTGCCGACTACTGGCGCACCCACGACCTGCCTTTCACCGGTCTGCCCGATCCACGCGCCAGCGTGCTCAAATTGTACGGGCAGGAGGTCAACCTGTTTAAGCTGGGGCGCATGCCGGCGCAGGTGATCGTCGACAAACAGGGCGTGGCCCGTTTCGTCCACTACGGACATTCGATGGCAGATATCCCCGCCAATACCGAGGTACTGGCGTTGTTGGATACGTTGAACGCAGCCCCCGGCTAGGAGAAGTATTGCGCCAGCACAGACCGTTTGGCGTCCTCCGGTAAGAAGGACGCCGCAACGGCCGTGCGATTACAGGCGCTGATCTCGTCCAGGCTCATGCCCAGAATTTCATGGGCGATGCGATACTCATTGTTCAGATTGGTTTCCAGTACCTCGGGGTCGTCTGAATTGATCGTGACTCGCACCCCCAGGTCGTACAGGCGCTTGAGCGGGTGAGCCTGAATGGTGGCCACCGAATGGGTCAGGTAGTTGCTCCACGGGCAGACTTCCAGGGTGATGCCGCGCTCTTTGACCAGGGCGACGGCGGTCTCGTCTTCGATGATGTGAATGCCATGCCCGATGCGCTCCGGCTCGACGGCCCGGATAGTCTCGACTACCGCCGCGGCCGGGGTGTCTTCGCCGCTGTGCACGGTTACTTTCAACCCGGCGTCTTTGGCGCGCCACACCGGCCGGACAAACTCGCCAATAGGGTGTCCGGATTCATCGTCGGCCAGGTCGATGGCCTGGATGACGTCGTGATGGCGGATGGCCCAATCGACCGTCTTTTCGCACGAAACGACCCCCAGGCTGCGCGAGGTGATGGCGATCAGGCCGACGGCCAGGCCAAATTGTTGTTTGGCGCGGTCGCAGGCGCGCAACAGCGCCGCCAGCGCCTCGTCCCAATCCAGGTGATGCCCGCTGAAAGCCCAATCTGGGGAGAAGCGCACCTCGAGCAGCCGGATGTTCTGGCGGGCGGCGTCTTCGCATAATTCATACAGGATGCGCTCCACCACCGCCGGGGAGGTGATGCTGTTCTGGAAGATGGCAAATGCATCCAGCACCGCTTGCAGATCGCGCATCTGTTGGTAGACTTTGACGTGCGGATCGAGCGTTTCAACGCTGTCGGCCGGCAGCGGCAGGCCATACTGGCGGGCGATGTCGAGGATGGTTGCGGTACGGATGGCCCCTTCGAGGTGGCAATGCAGTTCGGCCTTGGGCAGGTCGTTGTAGCGGGCATCGAAACATTTCATGTTGATTTTCCTGTGTGTGCTGCGATCAACGGCTGTAGGCGAAGGTCTGCCAGGCGGATTTTTCCCCGTCCTGGCCGCTGCCGTCCACGGCCCACACCCGCCAGCGCCCCGGTTGTTTGCCGAGGAACTTGAACGTGTAGGTCGTCTGGTTGGTCTCGCGCGACGTTTTTTCGTACATGGGGTGCGGGAAGCATTCGGTCGGTTTGCTGTTGTTGCAACCCTCGATCTCGACCACGTACTTGCTGGCGCCGGGCACGGCCGTCCATTCCAGCGTGGTGAGGCGCGGGTAAGTATCCAACACGATGCCGTTTATCGGTGCGATGGGGGTGGGGGCCGGTAAGCCCACCGGCGGCACCAGGGTGGGAGATGGGATTAGCGTTGGAGAGGGTACCAGGGTCGGGGTGGCCTGTACGTCTGGCTGCGCCGGCGCAGCAGGCGTGGTGCTGGGCAGGGTGAAGCGGGCCGGCAGGCGGCCGAAAATCTGGTCGGCCAGCGTTGTAGAAGCCGCCAGCATGGCCGCTTCTGTTTGGGTATCGGCCACCACCAGGTTGATGTTGACCAGCGTCGCGCCGCGTAGCGCCACAAACGCCCCTTGCCGGCGGGTCTGGGCCGTCAACCAGGCCCAATAGACCAGGTCGCTTCCGCCGTTTTCGATCAGGCGCGCCTGGATGGCCGGAGAACCTTCGGCCGCCGCAATCAGTTCGTTGAAGAAACCCTTGTAATCCAGCGCCGCGGCCATCAGTTTGAGTTTGTTCATGCGCGCTTCGTCCAGTTTGGCGCCGGCAAAGCCGAGCAGCATGGCCTGGCCCTGTAAGACGCCGCCGGCCTCTTGTTCCTGGACGGCGGCAACGGTGAAGGCGTAGAGCGAGTCTTTGGCGTTGGTGAAGGTGCAGCCGCCGTTGATCAGCCTGGGGGCGCTGGCGGGTTCACCCAGAATGGCTTCCACATCGGCGCTCGTGACCAACGAGCAGGGTTCCAATACCACCGCCGTTGGGGTTGCGGCCGGCGTGGTGGCGACTGCCGC
>CAZHTS010000016.1:0-34570 GCA_964535315.1 uncultured Anaerolineaceae bacterium | reverse complement strand
GCGGTGGGCGCAGCGGTGGTGGGCGCAGCCGGCGCTGCGGTTGGAGTGGATGGCGACAGTGCGCCGCCCAGGTTACACGCCAGCATGGAAAAGCCGATCAGCAAAGGGACGAATATGCGCATTATCTTTCTCATGGCCTGTTTTCCTTATCCTTTGTGTGCGTCCAGCCAGGCGGCGATGGCCTCAACGGCGTGCACTGCTCCACCCAGCGCCTGGATCTTTTCGCCCAATTCCCGGGCATTGGCGGCGCAGGCATCCTGCTTTTCCAGCGCTGCCAGCAGCCATTCGGGTTCAAAATTGGGGATCTCACCCATCAATCCCGCTCCCGCTTCCTGTACCTTACGCCCATTGAAGCGCCGTTCGAAGATGGGGCCGGGGAATACCAGCAGTGGGACACCGTGGCGCAGGGATTGGATGATGGTGTTCTGCCCGCCGTGGCAGATGCACCAGGCGCAATGGGGCAGCAGCGTGTCCGCAGAAACATAGGGCTGAAAGGTGACGTTGCCCACCTGTTCGGCTGCGGCAATATTCGCGCCGCCGACGATGGCTTTCATCGCCGCGGGGCGGGCCAGCAGGCGCGGCAGCACCTCGCGCAGGCGGCGTTGCGTGACCGACCCGGTGCCGGTATAGACGAACAGGTAACGCTGGCCCGCCTTGGGCCGGAACTCGTCCGGTTGTCCGCCGCCAATTTCTCCCAGCAGGCTGCCAACGTAACAGATATCCGGGCGGTTGGCGTCGGCCCCTTCCAGTTCCGGGATGGAGGGGACGATTTTTAACACCCGTGGGCCAAACGCCAGTTCGTCCGGCGCAACGTTGGGGCGCCGGTGCGCCGCCAGCACGGCGTTGGTGGCGCGCTGAACCAGCTTCCAGGCCAGCGTATCTTTGCCGTCGGTCATGATTTGCTGGTACATCGAGGCGACCGGGAAGCCGCAAATTTCGGCCAGCAGATAGGCCCCCAGATCCAGGTCGGTGACCAGCCCGTCCGCCTGAAAGTCCTGTGCGGCAGCCCACTGCGCCGCGACCAGCGCCCGCAAGTATGCGGGGCGCGCCATACCCGAGAGCACCTGCACCAGCCAGATACTGCCAAAAGATTGGCCCGGTTTGACCGGCAGGGCGGCGTTCTGTGAGCGTTGGGTCAGCCAGTGCGAGAGCAACGGTGGCAGGCCAAGCAGGGTGGGGGGCGGGGTGAAATAGACCGGATAACCGCGTACGCGCAACGTCTGTGCCAGGTGGCCCGAAGCGCAAAATGCCACGCTGTGCCCGGCCTGGCGGGCGGCTCCGGCCACGGCCAGCAGGCGCGTCAGCCCCCCCCAGGTACCCGTTGCCGGCGAGAAAATCGGAATTAACAGCCGCATAAAAGACCTCTTGGGCCCGATAGCTGGCAGATGCCCTCGAGATTGATTTTACACCTTGGGGCGTTTTCCCCGGGCGTGGGGGCGGGCTCAAATCGCTTGCCGCCGCCCACGCCCGGTTGTTTTTACAGGCTCACCCACAGGTACATCTTTTTTCCCTCCTGTATGGCCAGATGTGCCAGGGGGGCGAGTTGTTTCAGCAGATCGATGATCTCGTCCGGTTCAACGCCGTCCAATTCCCATTCCTCGGTGGCGGCCCAATCGTTTCCATATTGCGCGATCTGCTTTTCGTTGGCCTGCGCCAGCGCAGCGACCACTACATCCGGAACGGTCAGCACCCACGGGCCTTCGTCTTCGTCCACCGTGCGGACGATCAAGGCATCAAGTTTATCGGCGTGCTCTTCAAACGAGCTGCCGTCGATGATGCACTGGAGGGTGACGAGTTTGACCGCCTCGACAGCGCCGGCCTGGAGCGTGGGGAACGAGTTGACCGGGCTTTGCTCGGCGGCAAACGCTTGCATGGCCGCCGGAGTCGCAACGAAGAAATCGCTGAGTAAAGACATGAGAGTCCTCCTGGTGTGTAGAGAGTGTGAAATGTAGTGTAATTATACAATAGGATCGCATCCCGGGATAGCCGGGCGGTCAGGTGATCCACCAGGCCAGGCGCTGGTCGGTTTGTTGCCAACGGCCGTCTGGCTGGCGCTGCCACAGATAGGCGTTGCCTTCGCCTATGCCCGGCATGGAAGAGGCCGCATATACCAGCGCCTGGCTGACCTCCTGGCTGGGACGCGAAACGCCCAGGTACATGAAGATCGCCTGCACCGCGGGCAGCGCCTGGCCGGACATCAAGGCCGCCAGGCCCTGGCCGGGGTACGCCGCCAGAACGGGCGGCGGGGTGGACGGGCACGTTTTAACCTGTAAATGAGCGGGATCCATCCGTTCGAAACACCATTCGCTGACGTCCACCATCCCGGACAGCGAGGCGTGGCGCTGGTTGTCTTCGCCCTGAGGTTGTTCGCCGTCCGCCAGGCGGCGCCCGATGCGAAAGCGCAGCGCCTCTACCGGGCAGGCAGGATCGTCGGGGGCAGGCCAGTGTTGCCGTAAGGCAGCCTGCCACAACTGCGGATCGTCTTGCGGCGTCAGCAGCGCATCGAGACCGTAAGCGGCGAGCAGCGCGTCCATCAGCTTACAGGTCCGCGCGGTAACTGTCTAGCGCCCCGCCGCACTGCCGGCAGGTCTCGTCCCACCAGGAATGGGCCGCGCCGCATTGCCGGCAGCGCCAACGTTCTGCCTGCGCCTCCAGCCAGGGTTGGAGCCCGTCGCGCTCGATGCACTTCAGGTTTTTCAAGACGCCCTGGTGGTATGGCCACTCGGGCGCAGCCATGAAGGTGCGCATCCGTTCGCAGGTGTTTAATTCGGCGCACTCGTGACAGAAAGCGTACCCTTTCTGGCGGGCGCAGGCCTTGATGTCGCAGGTGGCGCAGTGGTGCTGGCTGATGTAATCGCTCTTGCAGCCGTAGCACGGAGCGGGTTCGTCGCCGGCGCGGGTTTTCAATAAGACAGGACAGGCGCCGCAGTACAGACCGCAATAACCATCCAGGACGAATTCCATCTATTCTCCTTTGTCTGATCTCAAGGCATCCAGTCGATGATGCCTTGATTGGGGTTTTGCTCCAACCACTGCCAGAAAGCAGCCGCGTCGCCGACGCCATCCTCGAGCACTGCCCGGTAAATCTGGACGCCCATCACCTTTTTGCCGGCGGGAACGGCCTGTTTGATCTCGAGAATGGTCTGGCGGGTTTGCGGGGTGAGGCGCTCACCGATGCGCCCGGCGACCCGTTCGAAGTAACCGGCGTAGGGCGAATCCATAAGGATGTGGATCATGTCGATCTGCCAGCAGTCACCCGCCGCAGCTTCGTAACTGGCGTGCCATTCGATACAGCGGTCTTCGGCTTCCAGCAGGTTGGCGTAGTGGATGGCCTTGATACGCGGGTTTTCGGCCAGCCGCGCAATGGCGGCAAAACTGTCGCTCAGGCGAAATGGATCGGTGTAGATGTGAAAATCAATATCGTGATGGTTGAGCAGCAGCCCCATCTTGAGCGAACCGACCAGGTTGACCGTGGCGCCAACAGCTTCCCAGATCTCGACCACCTGCGTATCGGCAACGATTTCCCAGGCGCGTTGCTGCGCCCGGGCAGAAATCTCGAAAATCGGATCCATGTGGGTACCTTTTGTGTTGGTTGAACCCATCGGGTTCAGTGGATGGACGGTTGGATGTGTGTGGATTGCATAAAGTCCAGCAGGGTGTCCAGCACCCGGTCGATCTCGCTAAAGGCCCGTTCATGATTTAAACCTTCGACGATATGGGCCCGCACCCTCGAGGACGCTAACACCGGTCTGTATTCGTTGAAACTGCTCAGGGCTTGTTGGTCCTCTGAACCGATCAGCCAGAGCGCCGGGCAGAGGAAGTCGGCTGGCCCGACGGCGGGCCAGTCGAGCATGGCCGTGCACCAACCCAGTATGGCGGCGACGTGGGACTGGCGCAGAAATTCTTGTTTGTCTGGCGGGAGCGAAGCGAGATCCAGCGTGCCGGCCTGCTGGGCTGCCAGGATTGGCGGCCAATAGGCGCAGAAATCTTCGACTTCCTGGCGCGTCTTATCCGAAGCGCTGGCACCAAGCGGCGTGCCGATCAGGACGATTTTTTCTATGCGCCCCGCCTGGGTGGCCAGATAGCGCCCAACCTTGCCCCCGTAGGACATGCCCCACAGGCTGAACCGGTCGACGCCGCATGCACTGGCAACCGCCAGGATATCTTGCATCTGTTTGTCGATGGTGTAATCTGCCGGGGTGGTGGGCAGGGCGCTTTCTCCGTGGCCGCGCAGGTCGATTGGGATGACGGTAAAATCGGCTTGCAGTCGTTGGACATAGCCGGCTTCGTACCATTCCTGGCGCGAGCCTCCGCCGCCGTGCAGCAGGATGAGCGCCGGCCCTGCGCCGGTGCAATCATAGGCGATGGACATGCCATCCGGGGAGGTTACGAAGCGTGTATGCATGGTTTGTATTATATCCAGATTCCTGTACCATGCCGCGTCGCGCGCCAGTCTGCTGCTTCTATGAGAGAGGAAGTAACGCCGGCGCCGACCTTGTGGCGGCCTGATTAAAGCGCAAAGGGCCTTTCTGGCGAGAACAGGTCGTCAAAGAAGCCCAAATAGGGAATATCTTCTTCGATGCAGCGGATTTTGTAACGCAGCTCGGCCTGTAACTCTTCGTCTGGATCGTCCAGGTATTGCGAGTAGTGCATCAACTCCTGCATCTGGATCAGGCGCAGGAAGAGCGGCAGACGCTCCAGCCATGCGGCACTCAGGGTGTTCTCGCGGGTGTAACCCGCCAGCACCTGCTCCATGTAACGCGCCATAAACGCCCGGCGTTCTCCCAGCGGGCGGAACATTACCCGCCCGATCCCGCCTTCCCAGGCGCAGGCCAGATCGTACATGAACCAGAAGTAACAGCAGTCGTCGAAATCGAAGACGGTGATGTCGCCGTTGTCGTAATCTACGGTGAAATTGCCGTCGTTGAAGTCGAAGTGGATCAGCCCGTAGCTGTCGACATCTTTGGGCAGGGCGTGCAGTTCGGCGATGAGCGCCTCATATTTTTTCTGAACCAGGGGCAGCCGTTCTCCGACAGGAAAACCGGTGAAAACGTCCCAGCTATGCCATTCGGGACGCCGGATGGCGGCGCTCAGGGGCCGGTAAGTCTTTGCCAGCCGGTGCATCTGGCCGAGCACCCGCCCCCAGTTCTGAAAATATTCCTGGATGGGAACGCCCGGGCGATAGCGATACTCGTTATCGGGTACCCGCATGCCGCGGCCCCTGACGAACGAGACGGCGATGAAGTCTATCCCGGCGGCCGTGATCCGCTCAAAGAGATTTCCTCGCGTGGACGGCAGCGGGTACGACAGGCGCACCCCACCGGCGGCGAGATAATTGACGAAGTGTAACTCGGCCTGGATGAGCGCCATGCTCCGGTCGGGGCGGTAAGAGATGCGCAGGATGCGCTGTTGGCCGTCACATTCGTAGTGATAGACGAGGTTGGCGCAGCCTTCGTAGTCGTCGAATTTGCCTAATTGCTCCCTGGTCGTGCGATACAGATGGGCGGCAGTCTCCAGCACCTCTCGTTCACAAATTTGGGTAATTTCGTTTCTATCCATGAAGCACCTCCTGTTTTTCATCTGGAATCCTGGAGGGATGATCCTCAGCTTTTTGGTTTGCCCGGCAACCGCTCCACCGGCGGCCAGCAGTTCAAACAGGTTGGGGGAGGTCATATTTTTCTCCCGCCGAGAAAATAGTTTCATATGTTCTATTATGCCAGAAAATTGGAGAGAATGTTGCACTTATTGTGGGTATTCTGGCGACATTTTCCCGGCCGGAAGCAGTAAAACCGGCGAAGCGCTGATCGTCAAAAAAAGCGGCTGCCTTTTCAGACAGCCGCAGGTCAGCAGGATTGAGCTCAAGACGCCCGTTTACTTCTGGGCAATCTGAATGCGGGCGGTGTAAATCTTTTGCTCCGGCTTGAGATCGCACATGCCGATGGGCTGGTCGGAGGGGCATTTCAGCCCCGGGGCGGGCTCCCAGCCGACGGAGACCAGCATCAATGCACTGTCGCGGGTCAGGCCGGTCGCCATCCCGGTCGGCCCGCCGGCCTGGTAGCGGGTCTGTTCGCTCCATCCGGCGAAGGCGCCGAGCAGGGCGGACACCACTTTGGTCGGGTCGGGAAAGGTTGCCCCTGTGCCGGTGGCGGTTAAAGTGCAGCCCATTCCCGTTTCTTGTGTGCTGAAGTCGGTAAACGGTGCGCTGGGCTCCATCGTGAAGTTGAGGGCGATGGCGCCGGTGGCCTGTTCCTGGATGGTCTGGCAGACGCTTTGCGAAACCGGTACGTAGGTACCGGCCGCGGCCTGGGCTGCCAGGCAGGCTTCTGAGGGCTTGACCGCGGCAAAGCGGCCGTCCGGCGAGGCCGGAAAGCCCAGGCGGGTCCCGCACTCGGAGGGGCCGGGTGGGCTGACGCGAATGTCGCCGATCGTCTGACCGGAGGACACTTTCACGTGCGCCAGGGCGGCCCCGTCGCTGGTGGCGTAGCCGAGGGCGGCCGTGTATTTGGGGTCGGTGGGAAAGGCGAAGACCACATACGAGCCGGGCGGAACGCTCAGCGTAAAGGACGCCTCGCCGTCGGTTGCCGCGGTTTCGACCATCGCCCACTGGCCGGTCTCCTGGTCTACGGCGTAGATCGCCAGGGGCGGGGTGGGCGGGGCCATCAGATGGGCACGTCCGCTGATCGTGGCGGGGGCAACAACAGCGGCCGGCGGGGCGGCGGGGGTGACCGTCGCAGCCGGCGCGGCCGCAGTCTGGGTCAGAATGACGGCTACGGCGATGTCAACATCCTGGCCTTTGGGTGTACAGGCTGCAACGAGTGCGACAACGAGGATTAAAACCAACAGGTGTCTCAGTTTCACGGCGCCCTTCCTTTCTATTCTATGCAGTTGTAGAAGTGTGTGGACTTTCCTTGATTATACGTTCAATCCGGATTTTCACTGCATCTGGGCTCGCCCGGTTTTTTTCTGCCCTCTTTCCGTCCGGCCTGAGGCATCAGGTTTCTTCGTCGTCGTCCTCACCGTATGCCCGGGCGTCTTCCTCCATGTCCGCCTGGAATTCGGCGAACGAAGGGTAAATGAAGGCGTGCGGGTATCTGGCGGGGAATGGTTCTGGTCTGGCGCCCCACACCAGATGCACGCAGGCGTATCGTCCGCCGTTGAGCGATACGACGACATCGTCACAATCGATGCGCCGGCCGATGACCTGCGCTCCCTGTCCCCACAACGGGTGGGGCGGAGTGATTTCTTTTTCCAGCCGTTGTTGGAGGCCGGGGATTTCGTCCACATATCGCAGCGGTCGCCAGGGAAGTTTCCAATGAATGTCGTCAGGGTTCATTGCTTCAGTACAGGCCCGCCATTCATTTTGCTTCTGGAAGGAAATCTTTTCTCATCCAGTAATAGGTCGCCCCGGGCGGACAGCCTTCCAGGGCGCCCACGACAAAATAACCCTGCTTCTCGTAAAAACCTCTGGCCTGAAAACTGTAGGTCGAAAGAAAACAGTGTTCGCAGCCGCGCTGAATGGCGATTTGTTCGGCCGAACGCAGCAGAGATGCGCCGATGCCGGTGCGTCTCAATTCGGGCGGGATAAAGAAGGTGTCGATCTCCAGCCAGTTCCAGTACGTGCTCGCCAGCAGGCCCCCGACCCGCTGCCCGCCGGCGTCGACCAGGATCAGGTTCAGCGGGGAAACGGCGCCGGGCTGGCGGGACGCCCGGTGATGCGGTGAGGTGAGGTCATTGAATGCTCTAAGCTGCCCGCGCAGGAATGCGGCAAACGCTTGATCTTCGCTTTCAGAAATGATGATTTGTAAGTCCATTTGAGGGTTCCCGGTTTCGGCTTATTCAAAAAAACGCAGATCATCGATGTCGGGCCAGCCGTAGGCGATTTCCATGAAGGCCGGGCCATCTTCTTCTCCCAGTCGGATCCATTGTTCCCCGCACGGTTGTCCTCCCAGGCGTTCATAAAACGCCCGCGCAGCGTTCTTTTCCAGCACCCACAACATGAGCGCAGAACAGCCCAGTTGTTTAAATTGCTGCGTCATGGCTGCAATCAGCCGGCGCCCCACGCCCTGGCGGCGGTAGCGGCGGTGCACGTGCAGGGCGACCAGCTCGCAGTCATAACCGGCGAGATTGCCCGGCCCCGGCCTGCCGAGCGCATAGCCCGCGATTTCGCCGTCCTCGTTCTCGGCGACGTAGAGGAGATCGTCGGGGTGCGCATCCGGCCAGTCGCGCCAGTCTTGCTCCTGTTCTTCACAGGTGAACTGCCCCAGGTATTCCTGGGGCAAAATGCCGGCGTACGCCGTGCTGTAACTGTCTACCT
Organism: uncultured Anaerolineaceae bacterium; assembly: GCA_964535315.1. Lineage (GTDB taxonomy): Bacteria > Chloroflexota > Anaerolineae > Anaerolineales > Anaerolineaceae > CAZHTS01. Next base: position 26,256 of record CAZHTS010000016.1, on the reverse strand, counting down.
GCACCCTGGCGATGCCGGCGCTGTCGTCGAGCGTTGCTTTGCGGATACGGATCATGGTTTACAGAGAAGCGGGCATCGGATGAAGGACCACAGCGCCCACCTTCTTTCTGATATTGATTATAGCACCCAGCGTGGCTTCCTTCGCCGGCGGCAAATCGGCCGCGTGCCATGTCGTTTCGTGTTATTTTGCAGTATAATTGCAAAATAACACGGAGAGGCAAAATGACTGATCCCTATATCCCCCGCCAGTTGGCTCCACTCGTGCGCAAAGCCGCCGGCGAATTCCCGGCGGTCGTGGTGGTCGGCCCGCGTCAATCCGGCAAAACAACCCTGTTGAAGAATCTGTTTGGCGAGCGCTATCCAATCATCTCGCTTGAACCGCCGGATGTGCGTCTGGCAGCGCTGTCTGACCCGCGCGGGTTCTTAAGCCTGTATCCGCCGCCGGTTATCTTTGATGAAATTCAGTATGCGCCTGGATTGCTGCCCTACATCAAAGAGCGAATCGATGCCAATCGAGATGCAACGGGGCAATACATCCTGACCGGTTCGCAAAACCTGTTGCTGATGTCGCAGGTGACCGAGAGCCTGGCCGGGCGTACCGCTGTGCTCAAACTGATGCCCTTAACCCGCAGGGAAATTGCCCGGTCTGCCGAAAGTAGATTCCCTTGGGAAAACCCGCCAACCTCCAATCTGCCCCCAGAAACTTTTCTGGAATTATGGCAACAAACCCTGCGGGGTTCATATCCCGAACCTGTTTCTCATCCACAGCGCGATTCACGCCTCTGGCAGGCCAGTTACATCCAAACCTATCTGGAACGCGACGTCAGAAACCTGCGTAACCTGGGCGATTTGACCCAGTTCCAGGTCTTCTTGCGCGCCCTGGCGGCTCGCAGCGCTCAGATCTTGAACTTGAGCGACCTTGCCCGCGAGGTGGGCGTCGCAGTCAATACAGCGAAAGATTGGATTTCTGTTTTGGAAGCCAGTTTTCAAATCATCATCCTGCGTCCATATTTTGCAAACATTGGTAAACGACTGATTAAATCTCCAAAGCTGTATTTTGCCGACACCGGCTTGTTGTGTTATCTGGTCGGGTTGCGGGATGTTGAGCACGCCGCTGCAGGTCCAATGGGCGGGGCGATCTTTGAGACTCTGGTGGTATCGGATCTGTATAAAACTTTCCTGCACCGGGGGGAGGATCCGGCAATGTATTACTGGCGGACGGCAGGCGGTTCAGAAGTGGATGTAATCATGGATACACAATCTGGCCTGGTGCCGCTCGAGATTAAATTATCGCAGACCCCGCGCCCGGAGATGGCCAACGGCGTGCAGGCTTTTCGACGCGATTTCAAAGAAAAAGCCTTGCCCGGGTATGTAATTCACCCCGGTAGTGTGCTCCTTCCTCTGGGAGAGGGCGTTAGTGCGTTGCCATTGAGCAGGCTGTGATCTTCTGCGCCGGCGGTTACTCGCCCAGGAGGGCGGCCAGTTCGTGCAGGTTGGTGATCTTAAAAAACGGTTCGTGGGCCGTGCCGCTTTGTTTGCCCCGGGGCGCCGGGTTAATCCAGCGTTGTATCCACCGGTAGCACTTCAAGAAGGCATCCGGCACCCGATTGTCGCGGTCGATCAACACGGGCTGGATGCCGAGGCGGTACGCCCCCTGTAAATTGCGCAGATTATCGTCCACAAAGAGCGTTTCGCCCGGCGCGAGTTGCAATTCGTCCAGGGCGGCATGGAACATTCTCGCGTCCGGTTTGGTTACGCCGATCCGTGATGAAATGATAAACGTCGAAAAGATGTCGCGCAGTTGCTGGCGAATGAAAACACGTTCGAGCGAAGGCCAGGCGTCCGAGATGATCCCCAGGCGAAAGGTGCGCGCCAGTTGGGGCAGCACGAGGGCGGCGTCGGGGTAAAACGCGTATTTTTCGTCGTTGAAGACCGCATCCTGCGCCAGCGCCGACAGCAGTTCGTCGCTGAATGCTTGAACCCCCAGGTTGTGCAGGAAGAGCGCATAAAAGTTTCTGAAATGCTCGTATTCCTGTTGTTCATTTTCGACTCTGGGGTGAGTGCGCCAGTAGGTGTTGGCTCCGGTAAGGGCCGCCCGGATGCGCATGGGCGGATATTTCTTCGCCAGGTCGTCTTGAAAAAACGCCGTAAAATTGGGCGGAATGAACCAATGCCCCGTGCGGGGAAAGTTTAACGTACGTCCAGAATCCAGGAGAATGGCCTTGATCGGTTTTGACATCATTTGTAATCCCAACGCAGTGGATAGGTGTTTTCCGGCGCACTCAATTGCCATACCTTCCAGTCGCGAATCTCGATCATTTGCAAGGACTGGGGGATTCCGGCGTTTGCAAAATAGTTCTTCACAAAAATAATTTTTTGACTATTTGGGCTCCAGATGGGAACCCCCAGATCCAGGCTGCCTTTATCGAATCTGACTTTGATTTTGCCCTCGCGGTGGATGACCCATAGGAAAGCGGATACGAGCGATTTTTGCGAGTCCAATTCTGTGTCCGAAAGGGTGAGCCATTGGCTGTCTGGGCTCCAGGTGATGCTGCTGTTCGACCACCTTTGCCAGGGCGGTAACGAGAGGGTGACATAGTAAGGGCTGTAGGTAAGCACAATTTGCCCGGTGTGGTGCAGGAGATCAAATAGATATAAGCCATTATCGCCCCGGTCGTTAATATGGCCGATCCATGCCATCTGTGTACCGTCCGGCGACCAACTGGGTGCAACCAGACTCGGGGTGCCTGCTGCGTTCGCGGCTTCAATTTTCAAACCGTAATCGGATGGGCGCAGGGTGGATTGCTTGCCGGTCTCCATTGAGTAAAGGATACCGCCATCGTAAGCAAGCGTTTTTCCATCTGGTGAGAGCGCCGGGAGATGCTCTGCGCCGTTGACCGAATCGAGCACACGGTATGTTTTGCCGTCGCGCAAAATTTCTGTGGGAAATGCGGAACACTCCCCTCCATAGGTGTGGCATCGCCCGCTCAAAACTTCTCCAGGGCGATGAGAACCCGGTACGCCGGAGGCTGCAAACAATATTTCTGATTTTGCATGCCACCAGCCGATCCAACAATCAGCCGCCGGGTAGGCGTTGGTCGAGAAACAGGCTTCATACCGTTCAGGGGTATTGCTCAGATTGGTTCGTTTGCCGGAGGAAAGCTCAAACAGAAACAGATCGGCCAGTTTGCCGCCGCCACAACCCAGGAAGGCAAGAGCAGTATCATCGGGCGACCAGGAAACATCCCTCTCCTCGCAGTCAGGGGTGTTGGTTAGATTCTGGCTTTTTCCGTTTTGTAGATCCAACAGCCAGATATCCCTCTCGCTTTCAAAAGTCGCCAACAGGCGATTGTGAGCGATATTCAGATGATACCCTGTGAAAGCAAGCTGCCAGTAGCGACCGTTGTAGTCGTCCAGCCATATCGCCGGGCGGCAGGCAACAGCCTGGTCGTTGCATGTTTGCACCAGGATCAAACCGGATGGGAGCGCCTCGATTGGAAAGGGTTGTGTGGGCTCAAGGTCGAAGGCGCGTTCAATCGTAAGGGGTGCAGATGGGCGCATATTTACGTTGCCGTAGCTGCCCCACAGCAAGGCCAGCAGTATCGTTCCAATCAAGCCGTTACGAGCATACATCCTGGTGTCCCAAGAGTCTGGATAGAGGTTATTATAGCATTTGTAACGACTTGACCGGGATGGCGAACACCGCTATACTCTTGCCTGCAACCTTTGTGAGTGGGAGGGTAGGATCGTGAAAAGCTATTTCGTCGATAACGATGGGGTTAAAATCCATGTATTGGAGAACGGCGTCGCCGGCGGTAGAACGCCCTCGCTGTTGGTATGCGGCGGCATCTGGGAACCGGCCGAACGGGCCATCCCCATCCTTTCGGGGCTTGACAGCCACGTCGTCGCCTTTAGTTTTCGCGGGCGCGGGCTGAGTTCGACCCCGGCGAGCGGCTACGATCTTGCCGAGCACCTGTCGGATATCGCTGCGGTTGTGCGGCATTGTGGGTTGAAGGATTACTGTGTGTTGGGCTTCTCGCGCGGGGCCTCGTATGCGCTGGGCTGGAGCCTGGAACATGCTGGCGATCTGCGCGGGCTGATCCTGGTCGACCAGCCGCCGGTGCACTTCCGCCCCGGCCCAGGCTCGGTGGAATACTGGTCGAACATGGTCTACCGGGGGGTGCCGGTACTCAATTTCATGCGCCGCGAAACGATCGAAGGGCTGGCGCGGGAAGCGCAGCAGATCGACTTTGCGCCGCGCATGGCGCAACTGTCCATCCCGGTCGCTTTCTTTGTCGGCAGAAACAAAAACGCCCGCATCCCGTCGGAGATCACCGCCGAGATTCTGGATGTGTACGCCCGGGCGCTGCCGGCGTTTGCGGTGGTCGAGTTCGGCGAGTCGGGGCACATGATCCCGGACGATGAACCGCAAAAATACCTGGCGCAGATTGCCGCGTTCCTCGAACGGACTGCCGCCCGCCGAGGTGATTACACAAAATCCTGATAGTTGTCCGGGTGAATCACCCGGTATGTGGCGTTTTCGTAGGTCTCATGCCATAAGGCCGGGGCTCGCCCTGCTTTTTTAGACGCCCATTTGAACTCGTTAGCCGTCTAATCTGCCACCGTGTTCTTCAATCAGGTCGGTTTCTTGCTGCTGGTAAGTGCGCCAGAAATAGACGTTGGCGTATAAAGGCCGGTAACTGCGGTATTTGAGCCGCTCGGTGTCAAAAATGTGGAGTGCAACTCCCTGTTTTTATACCAAAAACAGGGAGTTGCGTTGGGCGCTTTTACACGTCGCCGGCCTCATCGGCCATGCGCACGATGCGCGGGGTGAATTTGCCGACCACCTCGACCAGATCGTCCTGGGCGGCGATGACCTGGTCGATGGGTTTGTAGGCCTGCGGCGATTCGTCCAGTCCGCCGCCCAGCAGGGTGACGCCGCGCTGCTGGAGGTATTCGTCGCGGGACGATTTGCTGATCGAGTCGAGCGCTGCCTTGCGGCTCATGCGGCGGCCGGCGCCGTGCGAGGCGGAATTGAGCGCCGCAGGCGCGCCGCGCCCGCGCACCACGTAACCGGCGTCGCCCATCGAACCGGGGATGACGCCCAGCACACCCTTGCCGGCCGGGGTGGCGCCCTTGCGGTGGACGATCACCGTCCGGCCATCCGGCAGCGTCTCGGCCCAGGCGAAGTTGTGGTGGTTCTCGACCACCGCCGCCTCTTCGATCCCGACTGCGGCGGCCACGCGGCGGTGGATGACGGCGTGGTTGGCAGAGGCGAAGCGCCCGGCCAGTTCCATCGCGAGCCAGTACTCCTGTCCTTCCTCGCTGCCCAACGTCAGCCAGGCCAGGTGGCGGGCGCTTTTGTCCAGGTCGGGGTGTTTTTCCATCGCCAGCTTGCTGTAGCGTTCGGCGATCTTGTAACCCACGCTGCGTGAACCGCTGTGCGACAGCAGCGCCAGGTAACTGCCCGCCGGCAGGCCTAAGAGGGGTTCGTACAGTTGGAAGGCGCCCCACTCGACGAAGTGGTTGCCGGTTCCGCTCGTGCCCAACTGGCGGACGGCGTTGTTTTGCAGGCTTTTGAGCAGGCGGGTGGCGTTCCAGGCCTCGTCGTCCAGCACGGCGTGCTGCGGGCGCTGCTTGTCCGGCCACTCTGCGCCGATGCCAAAGGACGTCTGCTTCCACAGGGCGTCTTCAAACAGGCCCTTCTTCTGGCCGAGCAGGTGCGGGGAAAGCGGGTACAGCGAGAGACGCATGCGGCAGGCGATATCGACCCCTACGGCGTAGGGGATGACGGCGTTGTCGACCGCCAGCACGCCGCCGATTGGCAGGCCGTAGCCGGTGTGTGCATCGGGCATCAATGCCCCGGCGACGCTGACCGGCAGGCGCATGGCGTTGTCCATCTGCGCCAGCGAGGTGGCGTCGATGGCGGCGCGGCCCCAGACGGGGTAAGGCAGCGGCGCAACGCGCAGTTCGTCTGTTAACCCCGCTGCTTGGGGCGCCAGGCGGATGCACTCGCGCGCCAGTTCCGCCATCTGGGCGTCGGCGAGGAACGGCCCGGGCTCGTTACGCACCGCTTCCAGGCGGGCGAGGATGGCCTCGCGTTCCAGCCCCTGGCCGGCCAGTTCGGCGGCGATCCGTTTGGCGATACCGATGATTTTTCCATCGGGCCAGTTGTGGTGTTTGAGGATTTTGCCGGTGAGGATGTCCATGTTTTACTCCTTTCACAGGGACGGTGGGGTTTGTACGGCGCCCATAACGGCACAAAAAAAAAGGACAGCCACTTTGCAAAGTGACTGTCCTGTCATGGGTCAATCGGTGATTAACCGGCGGCGGTCAATTTGAAAGCGGGGGATGGCAGCGGCATGAGCCGGCATGCCTGGGGTGAGAAGTTATGTTTTGCATAAGAATCATTATAACCAGATTTCCAGGAATCGGGGGCTTGTTCTGAAGAAGCCCATTTCCGGGTTTTCAAAAAAGGGTTGACAACGGGCGGGCGAGTCCTTATAACACAAGTAATTTACGAAAGGGTTCCGCGGTGGGGGCGGGCGCTGCCTGCTTCACGGGCATAGCGCAGCAAGTATCCCATGCTGGAGCACCAGCCATAGGTGCAGTATTTTGTAAACGAATGGCGCGCACCCAGCCGTATATCCGCTTCAATCTTTTGTTCAGGAGTAACGAGAATGTCCAAACACCTTGCCATTCATGGCGGCCCGCCGGCCAAGACGGGGCCTTTCCCCAACTGGCCGCAGTATGACGAAAAAGAAGAAAAGGCGCTGCTGGAGGTTTTGCACAGCGGCGTCTGGTGGCGGACACCGGGCACCAAGACGCTTGAATTTGAGGAGAAATTCGCGGCGTATCATCAGGCCGGCTACGGTATCGCCTGTACCAACGGCACCGCCGCGCTGGAAATCGCCATTGCCGCCTTGGGGATCGGCCTGGGCGATGAGGTCATCGTGCCCGACTTCACCTTTGTTGCCAGCGCCAGCGCCGTGCTGGCGGCGGGGGCCATGCCCGTCCTGGTGGACGTGGACCCCGGCACCTATTGTATCGACCCCGAGAAGGCGGCCGCGGCCGTTACCCCGCGCACGCGGGCGATCATCGCCGTGCACATCGCCGGACATCCGGCCAACCTGGATCGCTTGAAGGAAATCGCCCGGATTCACAACCTGGCCCTGATCGAAGATTCGGCCCACGCCCACGGCAGCGAATGGCGCGGGCACAAGGTCGGCGCCATCGGTACCGTGGGTACCTTCAGCTTCCAGGCCAGCAAGCTGATGACCGCCGGTGAGGGCGGCATGATCATCACCAACAACGAAGACCTGGCGGTGCGGATTCGCGCGGTGCACGATTGCGGGCGTATGCCCGGCCAGTGGTTCTATTCGCATTACCTGTACGGTTCGAATTATCGCCTGAGCGAGTGGCAGGGGGCGGTGTTGACGCAGCAACTGGGCCGCCTGGCGCAGCAAACTGCCGTGCGTTCTGCCAACGCCGCCTACCTGAACCGGGCTCTGGCCGAAATTGAGGGCCTTCGCCCCCAGGCGTTGGACGAACGCGTCACCTGTCATGGCCACTATTGCTACATCTTCCACTACGACCCGGCGGCTTTCGCCGGGCTGCCGGCCGAGACGTTCATCAAAGCCCTCAACGCCGAGGGGATTCCCACCCAGGCCAGCTACCCGCCCGTTCGCAAACTGGATGTTTTCCAAAACGGCGAGTTCCGCAAACGCCTGTCGCCCGAACAGGCCAACCAGCCTTTCCCCTTCCTCCAGGCCGCCTGCCCGGTCTCGGACGATGCGGCCGTCAACACGGTCTGGCTGGTTCACCGCACGCTGTTGGGCCGCCAGGAAGATACGGCCGAGATCGTCGCCGCGGTGAAAAAGATCCAGCAGCACGCCGCCGAACTGCTGTAGGCGTCTCGAACGGAATGATGGCGGGCGCCGTGCGCCGGGCGCTGCAAACCTGGCGCCAGTTTGATAACGTCGATTTACAACATACCGCATAGCGGTGGGTGCGTTGGGGGGACGAATAATCGTGCGTTACATTCTCGCGCCAGAGTGTGTATACTTAGGGGTGACAATATTGCATGGAAACCAACAGGGCTGCATGATCCTTCTGGCGTCGAGGGTGTGAGTGTCAAAAGCTATGAATAACCCGGATCAAAGCTGGTCAGTTAAATATCGCCTTGAGGATCTGGTAAATCTGAACGAATTGCGCAGGCTTTTTGAGCGATTTGTGCGGGCCGCCGGATTTGCCGTGGGATTTCTGGATTATCCTTCCATGAATATCCTGATTGAAACCGGATGGCAGACTGCCTGCGCCGACCAGGCAAACCTGGACTGGCGTACAATCTGTACCCAGAGCCACTGGCAGGCCCCGCAGCAGACCGGCGCCCCGGCAAAACAGGTCGTCGCTTATCGCCACGCCGGCGTGATGGTATGTGTGGCGCCGGTGATCGTCCAGGGCCGGCCCGTCGCTGCGCTGGTCACGGGCGCGCCCTTGCTCGCCGCGCTGGACGTACAGGCCTTGAAACAACAGGCCAGCCGCTACGGATTTGGCGAACAGGCGAGCCTGGAGGAATTGGCCGACCTTGCCTATCACCAGGACGCCATGCCGGCTGACGAGGGCGTCCTGGGCGCTATTACGGCCTTTCTGGTGCAGGTGGCTGAGGCGCTTTTCCAAACCGGATACAGCCGCTTGAGGCTCGCAGAAGAGGCCGGCGAACATGCCGGGGAAGTGAGGTTTGATCCGCTGATGGTGCTGCAAAGTACGATGGAAGCTACCGACAACGGCATCCTGGTGGTGAGCGAGTACGGCACTGTGCTGCACAGCAACCGCCGTTTTGCCCAGATGTGGTGCATTCCTGAGGAGATGCTCGCCACGGGCGATGAAAAGATCATGTTGCAGTATGTGTCAGGGCAGCTGGTTGAACCGGATACTTTTCTGCGGGCTGTGGAGGGGCTGTACGCCAACCCCGGCGCAGAAGCTTTTGATATCCTCAACTTTACCGATGGGCGTGTGTTCGAGCGGGCCTCGCAGCCGATGTTGATGGATGGCAGGCCCGCCGGGCGGGTGTGGAGCTTCCGGGATATCACCGGGCGCAAACAGGCCGAACAGGCGCTGCGGTTTAGCGAAGAACGGCTGTCTATGGCCCTGGCGGTGAGCGGAGCAGGGATATGGGAGTGGAATTTAAAGAGCGATCTGGTGCATTTCGACGAGCGTTTTCATGCGTTGTTGGGGTATCAGCCCGGCGAACTGCCTTCCGATTTGCAAGGATGGCTGACCTATCATCACCCCGAAGACCTGCCGGTCATGTTATCAAAAGCAGAGACCTATTTGCGCGGCGACAGCCCGATCTACGAGAGCGAGCACCGCATTCGCACCAGGTCGGGAACGTGGGGTTGGGTCTTTACCCGCGGACAGGTCGTGACGCTCAGCGGCAGCGGCGACGAGCAGTTCATTGGCATCGCCATGAATGTTACCGGGCGCAAGCAGACCGAGGCAGAACTGGCGCAGTATCGCGACCACCTGGAGGATCTGGTTGCCAGTCGCACTTCGGCGTTGTTGGCCAGCAACCAGGAATTAGAGGCCTTCAGTTACTCGGTTTCTCATGATCTGCGCGCCCCCTTGCGCAGTATCAACGGGTTCAGCCAGATCATGCTGGATGAATATGGCGAACGATTGGACGAAACAGGCAAGGGATATCTGCACCGCATTCGCGGCGCAAGCCGGCGCATGGGAGAACTGATCGACGACCTGCTAAAATTATCGCGCATTGGCCGCGCCGAATTACACGTCGAAACGGTCGATTTGAGCGCCATGGTGCGCTCGATTGCCGACAGCCTGCGACAAAACCAGCCCGACAGGCGGGTCGAGGTGGTCATTCAGAGTGACGTCATCGTGCGCGGCGATAAGTTTTTGCTGGCCATTGCCCTGGAAAATTTGCTGGGCAACGCCTGGAAATTTACCGCCCGGCAGTTGCCGGCGCGGATCGAATTCGGTATTCTGTATCAGGATGGACAGCCGGTACATTTTGTGCGCGATAACGGCGAAGGATTTGACATGCAGTACGCCGAAAAACTGTTTGCGCCCTTCCAGCGTTTGCATTCCGAGAGCGATTACCCCGGTACCGGCATCGGGCTGTCTACGGTGCAGCGGGTCATCCAGCGACACGGTGGACGCATCTGGGCCACGGCCGAGATGCACCGGGGGGCAACGTTTTATTTCACCCTGGTCTGACTGTGGTCTTGCTGCATCTGGGCGTCGCTCAGCCCGTCGGCGTGTGAAACGACGCCGGTCGGGTTGCCGGGTGAAGGCGTCAATCTGCGAAAGCGGGTAGGTTTTCATTTCGTCTGAGCATCTTGAACGAGTCACCCTCCTGGGCCACCACCACAAACCCCAGGCGTTGATAAAGCCGTTGGGCGGGATTGCCGGCCGACACGCTCAGACAGAGGGCCGGGTAACGCCCGCTCACCCGGGCGATGAGGTGGGCGAGCAGCGCCCCGCCGATCCCTTGCCCGCGCTGGTCGGGCAGCACGGCAATAGAAAGCTCGGGCGTGGTTTCGTCTATATAGCCAAAGCCGCGTTCGTCGCCCACCAGCAAACGCAGCCAGACCGCCCCGACCGGTTGGCCTGCTGCCAGCGCCACAAATCCCACGTCGCCCGGCCGGCCCCAGTCGCAGGCGTAACGCCGGATCTCCGGCGCTTGCAGGATCTCACGCCCTGGCGCAGGCTGACCGGGCGGCACGTACAGGGCCTGGTACAACATCTCCCATAAAAAGGGGACGTCGCTTGCAAGCAGGGGTCTGATTTCAAGGGGTGAATCTGGCGGATTTGCTCTCATGCTGTCCAGGAATAGTGTATCCGGGTTGGCGGTATCTGTCAAAGTTTTTGGGTACTTGACAAGCGACCGGCGGTCGCTTATAATAGCGAATGATGGTCGCTTTCGAGGAGACAGAATGCCCAAAGGAATCCCACTAACCGCAGAAGAGCAGGCCCGCCGCCGGTACGAAATTTGCCAGACGGCGGTGCACCTGTTCCTGGAAAGGGGCTTCAACGAGACCACGATGCGTGAGATCGCCGAGTCCGCCGGGGTGGGCAAGTCCACGCTGTACGACTACTTCCATACCAAAGACGAGATTTTGCTGGCCGCGGTGGAAGCAGAAGTGGATGGGCTGATCGGACAAACCCGCGAAATTGCCGGACGCCCGATTGCCACCCAGGAAAAGCTGAACGAAATCATCTCGACCTACCTGGCCTACCTGGCGGCCAAAGAGGACTTTTATCTTAAATTGACCCAAGAAATGCAGCGTTTGCCACAAAGCAGCCTGCAGCGGATTAACAAGAGACGGCATCTATATCAGGATATTATCCGCGGCGTGATTGAAGCCGGTATTGGCGAGGGCCTTTTTCGCCGCGTCGATCCGCTGCTGGCAACGCGGGTCATCCTCTCGGCGCTGTCGCCGGCGGTTTACGCCAATCGTAGAAGCGGCACGCCCGAGCAGATGGTGCAAGACGCACTCGCTCTGATATTGAACGGCCTGTTGGCCTGATATTTTTTTACCCGTGTGAGCGACCGGTAGTCGCTATCAAAAGGAGGACGCCATGAACCCTTACATTCTCACCCTTGCAGACCCGCGGGCCGATCTCGAAACTGTCGGCGGAAAAGGTATGTCGCTGGCGCGTTTGTCGAACGCCGGCCTGCCGGTGCCGGGCGGTTTCCATGTAACCACCGCGGCCTACCGGCGTTTTGTGACGGACAACGGGCTGCAGGACCGCATCCTCGCGGCGCTGGGCGCGGCAGACGTGAACGTCCCGGCCACGCTCGAGCAGGCGGCCCAGGCCATCGGGCGGCTTTTCGTCGAGGGGCAGGTGCCGGCTGAGATTCACGCCGCGATCACGGCGGCGTACCGGCCGCTGGCGGATGCGCCGGTGGCGGTGCGCTCGTCGGCGACGGCCGAGGATTTGCCGGAGGCATCCTTTGCCGGGCAGCAGGAGACCTATCTCAACATCCGCGGCGTGACTGCCCTGCTGGCGGCGGTGCAGAAGTGTTGGGCCAGCCTGTGGACGGCGCGGGCGATTGCCTACCGCATCCAACACCATATCGACCAGAATGCCGTGGCGCTGGCGGTGGTGGTCCAGGAACTGGTTTTTGCCGATGCGGCCGGCATCCTCTTTACCGCCAACCCGGTCAACGGCCGGCGCAAAGAGGCGCTGATTAACGCCGCCTGGGGGCTGGGCGAGGCGGTCGTCTCCGGGGCGGTGACGCCGGACACCCTGACGGTGGACAAGGCCACCGGCAAAATCGTTCAGCGCCAGATCGCCGAAAAGCTGGTCATGACGGTGCGCACGGAGGCGGGCACGAGTGAAGAGCCTGTTCCATCTGAGCGCCGCAAGAAGCCGGCGCTCTCTGCGGCGCAGGCGGCCGAACTGGTCGGGCTGGGGACAAAGATCGAGGCGTTGTACGGTGCGCCGATGGATATCGAATGGGCGCGGGCGGGCGGCAGGTTTGCCATCGTCCAGGCGCGGCCCATCACCGCCCTGCCGCCGGATTGGAGCCTGCCCATCCCGCAGACGATGTATGCGCGCGGCAGCCTGGCCGAGCACCTGCCCGGCCCGGTGACGCCTTTGTTTTCCACCCTGGGGCTGGATCTCGCCAACCGGGCCACCTACCAGCTCTGGCTGCGCATCTTTGGCGATGGGGCGCGCACCCTGTTCGTGGGCAACGGGTTTTATCAGCCCTTTAACGGTTACGTCTACGGCGGTTTTTACATGGGCTTCCGCAACATGAGCAAGGTCTTGCTGGCGTCCTTATGGCAGATACCGCATTTCTTCAGCGGCAGCGTGGCGCGCTGGCAGGCGGCCCGCGCCAGGCTGGCGGCGGTGGTGAGCGAATGGGAAAAACTGCCCGTGGCCTCGTCTACGCCGGCGGTGTTGTGGCAGGGGGCGCAGGAGGTCTTCTTTGCCGCCTGCTGTTATTTTACCGACGTACAGACCACCCTGCCCGCCGCTTCGATGAGCGAGATCCTTTTTACGAAGTTTTACGACACCCTGGTCAGGCGCAGACAGGAGGTTGAGGCGGCGGCGTTTTTGCTCGGTTTCGAGACCGGCGCACTGCGCGCCGAGAAATCGTTGTACGCTATGGCCGGCTGGGCCCGAGACGATGACGCCCTGCGCGAGTACCTGCTGCGCACCCCGGCCGAGAGCCTGCTGGCTGATTTCGAGCAGGCCGGCCCGCCGGCGGCGATTTCCGCCGCGGTCTGGGACGAATGGCGGCGGCGTTTTCGCCGTCACCTGGACGAATTCGGGCGTACCAGCTACGAATTCGATTTCGCCAACCCAACGCCGGCCGAGAAACCCGGCCCACTGCTGGAAATGCTCAGGGCTTTTCTGAGCGGACAGGCGGGCAATCCGTACACCCGCCAGCAGGCGGCCGTGGCCCGCCGCGAACAGGCCAGCCGCGCCGTGTTGGGCCGGCTGGTTTGGCCGCTTAGAGGCTGGTTCGAAAAACTGCTGCACTGGGCGCAGGCGACCGGCCCGATGCGCGAGGACAGCATCGCCGATATGGGCATGGGTCATCCGCTCATCCGCCGTATGTTGGCTGAATTGGGCCGCCGTTTTGTCGCCGGCGGCGCCATCCAGGTCGTCGAGGACATCTATTGGCTCGAACAGGCGGAGGTGGAAACGCTGATTGCCGCGCTCGAGAGCGGAGGCCCACTGCCCGAATTTGCCGGGCGCATCCCGGCCCGCAAGGCGAACTGGCAGGCGGCGCTCAAGTTTTCCCCGCCGGTCATGCTGCCGGAGAAATCAAAGTTTGCGGGGATGATCCACGGCGACGAAGCCGAAAAGAAGGACGGCAAGATCGTATTGAAGGGTGTGGGCACCAGCAGCGGCGTCGTTACCGCCCCGGCCTGCGTGCTGTTTGGCCCCGAGGACTTCGAGCGGATGCGGCCTGGCGACGTGCTGGTGGCGGTCACCACCACCCCGGCCTGGACGCCGCTGTTTACGCTGGCTTCGGCGGTGGTGACCGATATCGGTGGGCCGCTCTCGCACAGCAGCATCGTTGCCCGCGAATATGGCATTCCGGCGGTCATGGCCGCCCGCTCGGCCACCCGCTACATTCGCAGCGGGCAATTCGTCACCGTGGACGGCGGCCGCGGGACGGTCACGGTGACGGAGCAGCCGGGGTGAAGACGGCGCCGGGCGCCATCCGTCCCACCTTCATCCTCGCCTTTACCCTGCTGGTCGTCATGCTCGGTTATGGCATGGTGCTGCCGGTCATGCCGTTCTACATCGAAAAACTGGGGGCGGGCGGCCGCGAACTGGGCTGGTTGATGGCCTGTTATTCGCTGATGCAGTTGATCTGCGCCCCGGTGTGGGGCGTCCTTTCTGACCGCATCGGGCGCAAGCCGGTGCTGTTGGTGGGCGTTCTGGGATACGCCATCACTCTCTTTCTGTTCGGGCTGGCAGACAGCCTGTGGATGTTGTTCCTGGCGCGCACGCTTTCGGGCGTCCTTTCGTCCGCCACCATGCCAACCGCCCTGGCGTACATCGGCGATCATGCCCGCGAGCAGGAACGCAGCCGCGACATGGGCCAGCTGGGCGCAGCGATGGGCGTGGGCGTGGTGGTCGGGCCCTTGTTGGGCGGATTTCTCTCGTCCGATACGCTGGCTCTGCCGTTTTTCGTGGGGGCAGGGCTGGCCTTTCTGGCCTTCTTGCTGGTCATTTTCGTCCTGCCCGAATCGCACCAGTCCCAGACGACAGCCGGCGCAAAGGGCGCCTTGAGCGGCGCAATCATCCGCCAGACGATCACCGGCCCGTCCGGCGTGCTGCTTTCGCTGGTTTTCGTCATGAGCTTTGGCCTGACCAGTTTCCAGGGGATCGCCGGTCTGTACGGGGTGGATAAATTTGCCTTCAGCACCCAACAGGTGGGCGGAATGTGGATGGTGTTGGGTGCGGTCATGATCGTGGCTCAGGGCCTGCTCACCGACCCGTTGACCCGCCGTTTCGGTGAACTGCCGGTCATCGGCGGAGGGTTGGCCGGCGGGGCGGTTGGCTTTCTGGGAATGTCACTGGCAGAGGGGTATGGTGGTACACTGCTGGCTCTCGGGCTGTTTGCGTTGGCCATGGCGTTGTGCGGCCCGGTCTTGAACGCTGCGGTCTCTCGTTTTGCGGGTGAGCGCCAGGGGACGGTGATGGGCATGACCAGCGCCGCCAACAGCCTGGGGCGCGTGGTCGGGCCGCTGTGGGCCGGATATCTGTACGATATCAACATCGAATATCCGTACTGGAGCGGGGCCGCCGTGCTGGCGCTGGATTTGCTGATCTGTTTGTGGGTGTGGAAGCGGCTTGCGCCGCCGCCGGTCGCATAAGCGCGGCGTTATTCTTTCAGCCCCAGGACTGTGATCAGGCTGACCAGCAGCAGGGCTTCTTCGCCTTCCGAAAACTCGCCCTTCTTTTTCAGGCCATAATCGTCGTGAATGGTTGAAGCCAGCTCGCGCAGTTCCAGCACTTTCCTGCCGTTGAGCTTCACCAGGTAGCGGTGGGGGGCCAGCAGCTTTAAGAATGCGTCGGTATCGCTGCTGTCAAAGGGAAAGGTGAGAATCATAAACAGGCAGGAGTTCTTCCAGGCGGCTTTTTCCTGAATGGACGCCAGCAGGTTGCCGCCGGCGTCCAGCACTTGCCAGGCGTGCGCCTGCCCGCTCACCACTTCTCCCAGCACCGCTTCTCCCATCGTGCGGATTGTATAACCCGGCATGCCGTCTTTCTCCCGGAAGAGGGTGGTATAGATCGGCTGGCGGGACGTCTTATCGGTGAAGATGACGCACGGTGTATCGCCCTTTTGCATGGCTTCGCTGATCTTAGGCCGGAAAAGGATTTCGTTCTTTTCGGCGTCCAGGATGGTCAGGTCGGCGTCGGCGGGGGTGGCCTCGGTTTTAAATCGCAGCGGGTAACTGTACATGGCAGTGCGCCTCCAATCGCTACCCTAATGATATAACGCTTTTGCAATCGCGGGGCGGAACGCAATCTGCCCTTTGCGGTTCATTGGGGCGCAGGAGCGGTGATTGTGTACGAGTAATCACTTTGCCCGTTGTGTTGGCGATTGTTTTCGCCTGCTTTCAGGTAGGCGCGTACGTATTCTAGCGTTACCCGTCCGGGCGCGACCATCACCCGCAGATGCCCGGAACTGCCGAATATGTCGCCGTTGAGGTAGCCGTACTCGGCGGCGATGCGGGTGTTGTTGTATTCTGCGTTGCTCGGCTGGGGGACTTCCTGGTAGACGATGCCGTCCAAATCCTGTTTGACGAAGACGTGGTCATGCCCGTGGAAAACGGCGCTGACGTGATTTTCGACGAGCAACTGGTGAATGGGCTTGCCCCAACCCGGGCGGTGCTGGTCGAAACCGGGGGAACCGTCGGAATTGCGCCCGCCCCATTCAAAGAAACCGGCGGCCTCGACCCCGCCCCGTCCCTCCGCGCTGCCGCCGACCAGGTGATGGGTGAAGATAAATTTAAACTGCGCCGTGCTGCCTGCCAACGTGGCCTTAAGCCAGTCATACTGTTCCTTGCCCAGTGTCCAGTTCCAGTTGTCGGCGGTGCTGCCGGGCGCGGGCTTTCGGGTCGTATACCAGAATGGGTCGAGAACGATGAACAGGGCGTCGCCCCACGTCCAGGCATAATAACCGTCGCGCACATTGCCCAGGTGGGCGTCTGGGGTGGTGCTGCCGGTATAGAACCCTCCGGGTTGTGGATTGGGGTAGTATTGTTGGCGTAGCTGCACGGCCCACAGCGCCAGGTCCTTATCCTTGCTGTTTTCTAGCAGCCAGCCCAATTCGCCTTCATGGTTGCCGTTGACCAGGAACAAAGGCGCATCGGCTGCCAGCAGACCGAAATAGGGGCGCATGTCGGCAAAGGTGCTTTCGACGTCGGCGCGGCCCTGCGGTTTTACTTTTTCGGTCATAAAAGTGTCACCCAGGTCGATGTGAAAATCGGGGCGATCGCCTGCCGCATTGTTCATCACAGTGGCATAGAGTTCACCGTTGAAACGCGGGTCGCGGTTGTGCGGGTCTGCATCCAGTGTGAAGGTGAAGGCGCTGCCGGCGGGCCGCCGGGTGTGAAATGTGTGTTCGGCGCCGGGTGTGCCGTTGGCGGTTGCCTGATAGTAGTAGGTGGTGTTGGCCGCCAGCCCGCTTAGCTCAATATTTTGAGGCGCGCCGGCTTTGAGATCTACCGGCGCCGTTCGGGTGGTGTATTGCCCGGGTAGCGTGCCATAAGCGATGGAAACACTCAGGTTTGTTTGTGCGTACAGGCTGACAGTGACAGAATCGGCGGTGGGGCGACCGAGGATGATGTTAAACGGCGTGGTAGATGGCCGGTACGATGAGGTGGGGAAGACCTGCGGCTGTTTGGGCTGGCGGGTGCGCTCCGCGGCGGGCGCTGCGCCCGCCGCGACGACCCGCGCTGTGCAGGAAACATCCAGGGCAATGAGCAGAAGCAAGGCGAAAAACCGGTATACAGATTGGATTCTCATCACACACCTGCCTCAAGGAAGATGATAGGTGAATGCGATTTCGTCGGGTTGGTCGAGATACGAGCGGACGTAAGTAACGGTGACGCCGCCGGGGGCCACGCCGACGCGCAGGTGCCCGCTGCCGGGCAGCCGGTCGCCGCTGCGGTAGGCCTCGGTGTTCTCGGCGGTATAGTTGGGATTGGCCGGGTCGGGCAGGGTCTGGTAAACGACGCCGTCCAGCTCTTGATGGGCAAAGATATGGTCGTGTCCCTGGAAGAAGATGGTGACGCCGTTGTCCGCCATCAACTGGTGGATGGGCTTCTCCCAGCCCGGCCTGCGGGCGGCGAATTGGGCGAGATCGCCCCACTCGTAGCTGTAGGCCAGTTCTACGCCGCCGCGCCCGGTGCCGTTGACGTGATGGGCAAAGACAAATTTGTAACGGGCCGTACTGGTTTCGAGGGTCTGTTTGAACCAGCGGTATTGCTCCTCGCCCAGAGTGACGTTCCACAGGTCGCGTTTCTTTTTCGTCTGGCGGTCGCCGCCAAACGTGTTGTCGACCGCCTGAGAGGAATGCCAGTAGGGATCGATTACCACAAACAGGGCGTCGCCCCAGGTAAAGGCGTAGTAATCTCGCAGCAGGCCGATGGGCTCAACCGGCGTGGCGTCTCCGCTGTAGAAACTGTCGGGCGCCGGCTGAGGAAAGCAGGCATTGCGAGCGGTTTGCGCCCATACCGCCACGTTATCGGCGCTCCCGTCCAGGTTTGCCAGTGCAGCCTGTTCGTGGTTGCCGTTGACCAGAAAGACCGGCGCGCCCACCAGCCCTAACCATTGGCGCTGATTGATATAGAGCGCGCGAACAGCGCTGGCGTTTACAGTCTTAAGTGCATCCACGCTGAAATCGTCGCCGCTGGTGAAATAAAAGTCGGGCTGGGCGCCGGTCGCACTGCGCAGGGTGCGGGCGTACAGCGCCGCGTCGAACTGCCTGCCCACCCGCTCGGGGTGTGAGTCGCCCTGGATGGCGAACGTGAACGGGCTGCCGGCAGGGCGCTGGGTGACGAAGCTGTGCTCCTCTCCAGGCGTGCCGTTATAGCGAATGCGGTAATAGTAACGTTGCCCTGCCTGCAGCCCGCCAATCAACGTCTCGAGCGGCGTATTCGCTGCGGCGGATTGTGGGGTAGTGCGTGCGGTGTATACACCCGGAGCGGTACCGTATTCGTAGTAAATTTCCAGCGGCGTGGCCGGGATGACGTTGACGGTAACGGATGTATTTGTGGGGCGCCCGAGGATTTCGGCGGCGACGAAAGCGGGGTTGGCGGACGTCGGCGCCGCCTGCGGGCCCTTGTTGTGCGGCCGGGCGGTGGGGGTGGGCCCGGTTTGCCCGGCAGGCGCAGCCCCATCCGCACTGCGGGTTATACCCGCGGCGAGGGGCGAGCGCCCGATGTGGAGGGTGGCTGGCGCCGCCGTTTGGGGCGGCGCCAGTTCCACGGGTAAACAGCCGATCAGGCTGAAGGAAAACAATAAGAGTGAGATAACCAGTCGTTTCATCACAGACCCTGTTGATCGATCATTTGAACAGAAAATCTGTATTGGGAACGGTCGGAAAATCGATCGGTTCGGCGTACAGGAAAGCCGCTTTGGGTTTGTAGTTGCCCAGGGTCTCGTAGCGCAGTTGCATCAGTTCGGCTTTCTGCGTGTCGGTTAACGTCTGCCCGACACCGGCAAAGTTGGTGGCAAAATGGTAGACCAACGAGCCATCCAGTTCGCCGTATTTTCCCATCAGCGCCAGTACTTCTTCCATGTCGGCGGTTTCACCGGTCATAAACAGGCGCAGTTTGCCGGAAACCTGGGCACGCACGTCCACGATGCCGGTCAGATACGGGCGTTGGGTTTCTACCAGCGAGGTGACGAGCTGCGCCTGCTGCGGGTTGAGCGCTTTGAGGAAAGCCTCGCCCATGTCGGCGGTGATGTTGGTGCCGATGCTGTAACCCGGGTTGCCGACCGCCGGTGCGTCTTTCATGTAGAACGAGCCAAAGTAAGTCCCCTGGCGCTCGGGGCAGAAATATACGTCTGCTTCGACCGAGCCGGCGTACCAGCTAAACATGTCGCCGGCATAGGTCATCACGGCGACCTTTTCGTCGCGGTCGAGCCCGCGCAATTCGCCGGGTTCGGCCACATTGGGCCAGGAGGTCATCCCTTTGCCGACCATGCTGTCCAGGTAGGCGCGCTGCTCGCTGCTCAGGCTGTGCAGGATGTCACCCATGACCTGCGCCCGTTCGTAGCTGATCTTTCCGTCCAGGCGATACAACTCGGCCGAAAAAGCCTTGACGGCGTCTTCGCTCAGCCCACTGGCGCCAGCCGGCAGGTCTCCCTGCAGCAGGCGGCGGAAGGCGGTCATCAACACGAAGCGTTTGTAGCCGTATTCGTTGATCGAAGCCACCTGGCGGCCGGCAAGCTCGATTAGCTTCGCCTTCTGGTCGGAGGTCAGGATGGTCAGCATGTTAAGCGAGGCGCGGGTGAGAAAGTCGGTGTTATGTCCCATCTCGCTGGGATCGTTATCGCGCAGATACTGGAAGCCCCAGAAATCGGCCACCTTTCCGGGCGGGAAGAACGAGTCTGAGCCGAGGTTGCCGGTGAGGAAGGCCAGACCATCGAAAGCAATGGTCGTCTCCTGGGCTTTGTCTGAAAGGGTCTGGTCCATGGTGAAGGATCCCGGGCCGGGTGGGTTCT
Source organism: uncultured Anaerolineaceae bacterium (assembly GCA_964535315.1). Taxonomy (GTDB): domain Bacteria; phylum Chloroflexota; class Anaerolineae; order Anaerolineales; family Anaerolineaceae; genus CAZHTS01. The sequence continues at coordinate 6,024 of CAZHTS010000016.1, read as the reverse complement.
TGTCGCCGGGAGCTTTCTTGTCATCGGGGGTTTTCTGCTGTTCCCCTTTGGGTTGGGGTTGCCGGTCTGCCGCCGGCGGGTTGCCGGCAGCGGGCGAGCGAGGGGCAGGTTTTCTGGCGCAGGCAGTGATCAGCAGCGACAGAATGAACAATATCACAAACAGGGTACGGCTGGTTTTCATACGATATACTCCTTTACACGAAAAATTACGGGTTAGAAGGGACACACACCAGGTTGTGTGGCTTCGACTGGCAGGTGCCATAGACCGTTCCGTGTGGGGCGTTGAACTGGCATACTGCGCCGGCGCTGCTTGCTGCACAGGCCTGAAGCGCTTCTGGTGGGGGGACGCCCATCGTTTCACTCGGAACGGGACGATTGGGTTGGAGAGCGGTGGATTGTACGGCCTGGGACGGGCGTGAGGCGCTGGCGGCGCCGTCCGGCAGGAAGGTAACCCGTCCGCCGCGCACCAGCCGGACGTAGTTATCGATGTGAACGGCATCGCCCTGCGGGCCGCGCCCGCTGGAAAAACGGGCGGGATCGCCGCTTTTCGGGTCGCTGCGCTGGGCGCCGGCGCCGTGCACGTCAATCCAGGCGGTGTGCATATTGCCCATTGCACGGCCAAAACTGATATATACGGCGTTCTCCCCCGAACCATTGGCGGCGACGTGCGTGGTTCCCGTCCAATAAGCGGGATAATCCACCTGGCCCGCCTCGTTTTTGATCGGGGTGGCAGTGAACATGGCGTCGATGGCGGCCGATTGGGTGGCGTCGGGTGAGCGGGTGTAATCTACGATGCTTTGCAATTCTTTGGCGTCTGGCAGGCGCCAGTCGGTGTGCCCCAGGTAGTTGGCGGCGTTTTGTTGCTGCACCCAGGCCAGCGCCTGCTGCCAGTTCAATGTCACGCTGCTGTCCGCTTTTGCCCAGGTCAGACCGGTGGCGCGATCGGTGATGGTCTGATCGCCGTTATCGACAAAATCGTTTACGCCATACTCCGGGTTGCCGCGCACGCAGAGGACAAAAAAGGTCTTTTGCGTCCCGCCGGGCAGGTTGAGATCGTACCCCTTGATGCGGCCGTCGGCAAAGTTGACGCCAAAGACCTTGTCGCCTGCCTGCCCACCCTGGCTGACGTAGCGGGTGCTGGACAGGTATTGTGAATCGATGGTGCGTTCACCGTCGGCGGCGTTGCCGTAGGCAAAATTGAAATAGCGGGTGTGGATGAAAGGAGTGACGTTGCACTGCCCGCCGGGGCAAAAACTGACGTCTGAGCCGTCGAACAGGATCAGCGAATACAATTCCTTGATGGTCGGCAGGCGCCAGTCGGTGTAGTTGCCATAACGGGCCACGTTTAGTTTTGCGGGTAGCGTCTGAGCCTGCTGCCAGGTCAGTTTGTCCTGGGCGTCCAACCGGTCGTCGCCGTTGGTATCGGGGCTTTGCTGCCAGGTCAGGCGGGTGACGTTATCGGTAATGGTGCCGTTTTGATGGTTGGTGTAGTCTGGAAGCGCGCCGGCATACTGGGCGTCTTGCCCGAAAAATATACTCGAAGAAGCCGGGCAGGGAATCTCCCGGTAGTCGTCGTAACATTTGCCCTGGCTGCTGTCGACAACAGGGTACGACAATGCCGCATCGGGGGTGGAAGCCGGCGGGGTGAACGCCTGGCTTGGGACGGCGGTGGCCGGGAGCGCCTCCGCAGCCGGCGCTTCCGCCTGCGCCAGTGCGTGTCTGGGCGGGGTGCAGGCTGCCAGCGTGGAGAAAAGCAGCGTGATTGCGAGCCATACGGTGGGGGATTTTTTCGTCATCGTTTTCTTCCTGAAGGTTGCGATCCTGTGTGCGGAGCTTCTGATTGGGAGGGTAATCTGCCTCAAAGTTTAGGCCGACCGGGCGGCAAACAAAAGCGTCTGTAATCACGACCCTGGGGCGCTGGTCGTGTAAACGAGCATTCGTTGCCGTGACGGCCAGCATGCCCGCGTTCAACAAACCATGACGCCAGTCACGGGTGGTTTTAACGCCGGCATGGTATGATTCAATCATGCCGGTAACCGTTCTCGATCATTGGCGTGTGATGCGCACGGCGGCGTGGATGTGGCTGCTGTATCTGACCTCGCTGGCGGTGGTGGATATGGCCATTTACGCCAGCAAACCGCTGCTGCCCATTGTGTGGTATCACGTGATCAACGCCTTGCCCGCTTTGATCTTTCTTGGGTTGGCCTATGCGCCCCGCCTGTCAAAACGCAGTGGGGCCGTCGCACCGGTCATGATCCTGCTCATCTCGCTGGCGCCTATCCTGACCAACCACCTGTTGGGGCTGCGGCTGCCGCCGGCGCCGCTTTCCAACCTGGAGGGGATGGTTTTGCGCCAGTTACCGGTTCTCTTCATCGGTCTGGTGCTGGTGGCCTGGCACTACCGCTTGGCGGTTATGATTCTATATAGTGTCGCCACCAACTTGTTTGAACTGGCTCTGGTCTTTGCGTTGAATCGTTTGGAAGACCCGCGCTTTATCGCTTTTTATTTCATCATCATCGTGCGTACCGTTTGTTTTCTGGTGGTGGGGGTCTTCATCAACCAGTTGATCATCGGCCTGCGCGCCCAACAGGAATCGTTGCGGAACGCCAACAACCAGCTGGCGCACTACGCCAGCACGCTCGAAAGCCTGACGGTCAGTCGTGAACGCAATCGTATGTCGCGTGAACTGCACGACACCGTGGTGCATACCTTGAGCGGGTTGTCGGTGCAGTTGGAAACGACGAAGGCGTACTGGCAGGTCAATCCGCAAATCGCTTTGAATCTGCTGGATCAATCGTTGGAGGCCGTCCGGTCGGGATTACAGGAAACCCGGCGCGCCATCCGGGCGCTGCGCGCCAGCCCATTGGAAGATCTTGGACTGGCGAAAGCGTTGTGCAGCCTGGTCGAGAGTGCCGGGCAAAGGGGGCGTTTGGATACTCAACTTCGTCTGCCGGATGGCGATATTTTTCTGGCGCCGGATGTGGAGCAATGTCTGTACCGCGTCGCTCAAGAAGCGGTGGAAAATGTTGTCCATCATGCCGGCGCCCGTCACCTCACGCTCGATCTGGAAGTCAAAGGGCGGGACGTCGAACTGCGGGTCGGCGACGACGGTGTCGGCTTTCGCCCCGAAGCCGGCGCGCCGCCCGGTCACTTTGGCCTGGCAGGGATGCGCGAGCGGGCGCAAATGGTCGGTGGTGCGCTGGTTGTTGACAGCGTTCAGGATGCCGGAACGACTGTCCGGTTGATCATTAAAGGATGTGTGCAATGAAAGTGATCGTATGCGATGACCAGGCGATTGTCCGCGATGGGCTTGAATTGCTTTTGAAACTGGAGCGAGATATTGAGGTGGTTGGGCTGGCGCAGGACGGCGCCGAGGCGCTCGAACTGGTGGCAAAGTCTTCGCCCGATCTGGTGCTGATGGATTTAAAGATGCCCGGCATGAACGGCGTGGAGGCCACCCGGCGTATCTGCGCCGCTTACCCGGCGGTGAGCGTATTGGTGTTGACGACTTTCGACGATGACGAATGGGTGTTTGACGCCATTCGCGCCGGGGCAAGCGGGTATCTTTTAAAAGATACGCCTCGCGAAAAGGTGATCGAGGCCATTCGCGGCACGGTGGGGGGAAAGTCGTATCTGGACCCGTTGGTGGCAGGTAAGCTGATTGAACGGGTCGCCAACAAGCAGGAACAGCCGCGCTCGATTCTGACCGGCAAGCTGACCGGGCGGGAAACCGATATCTTACGCCTGATTGCCGCCGGGTTGAACAATGCCGAGATTGCCGGGCGGCTGCATTTATCTGAGGGCACGGTGCGCAATCATGTCAGCACCATCTTTGCCAAGCTGAATGTTGCCGACCGTACCCAGGCGGCCATTCTTGCCATCCGGCATGGCCTGGATCAAGATTGAACCTGTACCGGTCGCAGCGGTGAGCAAACCGTTCTTGACACGGGGGCGTTTAAGACCTATAGTAAAAGTGTTGGATGCCGCGAGCCTGTGAGGAGGTCTCGCTTCTTTTTTAGGCCTTTCTGTAATCGATTACATATGCTTATTGCCTGGATGAGCCAGGATCAAACACTTGCGACGAGGAGGTTTTCAATGGATATGTACGACCGCGGTCTGGGTAGTTTGCCGCGCCTTTCTACGGCGCTCTCCCGATCCATCAGCCCGGAAAATTTCAGCGGACAGAAAGGCGAGGGCGGCAAGGCCACCGAAGGGACCGGCGCGGTGTGCGCCCGTGAGTTGGGGCAGGGATGGAAAGTTTCACCGTCCATCCACATCCCCGGCGCAGCGACCGTCACGTTGGCCGAGATCGACGGTCCGGGGGCCATCAAACACATCTGGCTGACCGTCAACCCGAAGTTCTGGCGTTCGCTCGTCTTGCGTATGTATTGGGACGAGGAAGAGCGGCCTTCGGTCGAGGTTCCGCTCGGCGATTTCTTTTGTAACGGCTGGTGCAAGCCCGTGCTGGTCAACTCCCTGCCCGTCTCGGTCAACCCGACCGGCGGGTTTAACAGTTATTGGGAAATGCCGTTTTACAAGAAGGCGCGCATTACGCTTGAAAACTTGCTGCCCGACGAGGTGCGCAGCTTTTACTACACCATCGATTACAGCCTGTGTGAAGCGCCGGCCGGGGTGGGTACTTTTCATGCGCAGTGGCGCAGGAATAATCCCTTGCCCTATCAACAGGTACACACTCTGTTGGATGGTGTGTGCGGGCAGGGACACTACGTCGGCACTTACCTGGCGTGGGGTTCCAACAATAATTTGTGGTGGGGGGAAGGTGAAGTGAAATTCTACCTGGACGGCGACGAGCAATGGCCCACCCTGTGCGGCACCGGCACCGAGGATTATTTCGGCGGCGGCTGGGGATTCGAGGATACGCCCGGCGAGTACACCCGTTTTTCGACCCCCTATCTGGGTTTGCCGCAGGTGGTTCGCCCAGACGGATTTGAATGCAGCCAGACCCGCTTTGGCATGTATCGCTGGCACATTCCGGACCCCATCCGCTTCCAGCGCGATTTGCGGGTGACCGTACAGGCTTTGGGCTGGCGTTCGCCGTTGGAGGGCAAGCCGCGTTACCTGCCGCTGCAGGACGACATTGCCTCGACTGCGTTCTGGTACCAGGCGGAACCGCACGCGCCGTTTCCGGCTCTGCCGCACCGCGACCATCTGGAAGTTATCTGAGCGTCTGTGGCACATCATTTTTCACAAGGAGAAAGCATGTCCCCGTCCACCTGCAAAATTCTGTTTGTTGGCGAATCGGCCTATAAGATCCACGTGCACTTTAAGGGCTTTGCGTCTTACGAAACCGCCTACCTTGGCGACAATCTCGACCCGTTCATCCAGCCCGTTCAGAAATACGGGGTTGAAGTTAATTTCATGCGCAACCATGAGGTGGCCTCCCGCTTTCCGCTCAGCCGGGAGGAACTGGCGGTTTACGACGCCATTGTGATTAGCGACGCACCATCGGATTCGTTCCTGCTCCATCCTCAGACGCTGGCGGGGGAACGTCTGCCCAACCGTTTTAAGTTAATCAACGAGTACGTACGGGGCGGCGGCGGGTTGGTCATGATCGGCGGATGGATGGCCTTCAGCGGTTTTCATGCCAAAGCCAGATACCCGATGACCCCGCTGGCGGAAATCCTGCCGGTCAAGATGTGTTTGCATGACGACCGGATGGAAATCCCCGAAGGGGCGGTGCCGGAAGTGCGCCAGCCGCAGCACCCGATTTTGAAGGGGGTGCCTGTCGACTGGCCCTTCTTCCTCGGCTACAACAAGACGTTTTTCGACCGGGGCGAAATGCTCATGACGATCAACACCGACCCGTTGCTGGTGGTGCATGCGGTGGGTGCAGGCCGGGTGGCGGTCTTTACTTCGGACGTCATGCCGCACTGGGGGCCGAAGGAATTCGTCGGTTGGGAGTATTACGGTCTGTTCTGGTCGCAACTGTTCAAATGGGCCGCGTCCGGATTGTAAGGGTTGCGGTTTGGTTCTTAATCCTGTCAATCCTGCATATCTTTGTTT
>CAZHTS010000015.1:17891-71250 GCA_964535315.1 uncultured Anaerolineaceae bacterium | reverse complement strand
CCTCCGCGTGAGAAAGTCTTACTGTACGAACTCAGTGTCCCGGCTGCGCCGCCAGTTTTTGCACCCCGCCAAGATATGCTTGCGCGTAAAGGGTGTAAAAAATTGTCTGTAACCAGACGCCAAATGCGAGCATCAGGAATGGCAGCAGGCAGGCCAACACGACGGAGTAAATCAGCATTTGGACGATTATGCCGAAAGCCATATTGGCGGCGTAAATGATGAATAGCGCCAGGATGAAACCGCCCAGGTTGGCGCGCAGGATGGGCCACCACTCGCCCGGCCGTAGGGCAGCCATAAACTCGCCCCGGGCGACCATGTGCCCAAGAGCGGCCATCGACGCCAGGCTCAGGACCAAAGAAAGCAAGGTGCCGATGGTCATCAACAGGCTGCCCAACACCATCCCCAGACCGGAGAACATGACCAGGGATGGATTGCCTTCTTGAATGATCTTTAGCAGAAACAGTGGGATGAAGGTCAGCGCCGCACCCACATAAATCAGCAGCATGGCGGGCAGGATGTAAATTGTGTTGGCGGCCCACAGTTTAAAGCCGTCTGTGAACAGGCGCTCCCAATCCCGCCATTCGGGCAGAGCAGGTTCGCCATCTCCGCAGATGATGCGCTGCATGATCTGGCGGCAATAGCCCATCACGAAAAAAAACGGCAGGATGGGGATGATCAGTGCGGCGGCGTTAATGCCGGCGGCGATGAGCAGTTTGGACTTCCAGCGCGGATCTTTGAAGGGGAAGGTGAACAGCGCTTTCAGGCTGGCAGTGGTGAAGGCGGGCATCATGGTATTTAATCTTCTATTTCGACGTAGATGCGTTTGTTGATCTTACCTTTGCTTTTGTAGTCGACGACGTGAATGTGGCCGACTTCGCCGGTGTGGCGGACGTGGGTGCCGCCGTCAGCCTGCAGGTCCAGGCCGGTCAGTTCGATGGTACGAATGAAATCGATGCCGGGCGGCAGCAGGTTGATTTTGGTGCGGATGAGGTCCGGGATCTGGAAGGCCTCTGCGCGCGGCAGGATGCGAACGTGCACCGGGCGGTCCTGAGCGACCTCGGCGTTGACGGCGGCTTCGATGACGGACACCAGCTCCTTGCTGAGCGTCTCGAACTCAAAATCCATGCGTCCTTTGAGCGGTTCCATGTCGCCGCCGGTGACCAGGGCGCCGTAGTCGCGGAAGACGACGCCGCACAGGATGTGCATGGCGGTGTGGGTGCGCATCAGTTTATAGCGGCGTTCCCAGTCGATCTGGCCGTGAGCGGCAGCGCCGGCGGCAGGCAGGGGCGCCTCACCGCCGAGGAAGTGCCACACGCCTTCCGCATTCTTGGCGATGCGGGTGAGCGGGTAGGAAACATCGTTGACGGTCAGGATGCCGGCGTCACAGGGTTGGCCGCCGCCGCCGGGATAGAAGGCAGTCTGCGCCAGGGCCACGGCGCGGTTGGTTTCGTCGACGGCGGTAATGACGCTGTCGAAGGTTTGCAGATAACTGTCGGTCTGGTAAAGTAATTCGGTCATGGGAAAATCCTTGGCAGAGAAATAGACAATGGCTTTATTGTACCCCCTGTTTTAGCTTTTTGGGACACCTGCTGGCAGGAGCACGCAAACAAAAGCGGGACGGGCAGGGCCGCGGCAAGCTGCGTTGACCCTGCCCTGTCCCGGCGTGGTGGAAGATTTTGCCGGCGGGCGGCTTCTTATGCCAGCAGGCGCCGCCAGGCCCCGGCGGCGTCCAGCGGGCCGCCATGACCGGGGTAAAGGCGGGTGAGCGGCAGGGCCGCCAGCATCGCCAGGCTGGCCTGCATTTGCGCCAGGTCGTCGGCAAAGTAGTGCTGCATGGGGCGGGTGGGTTGGATGGCGCCGCCCAGGTATCCGCCGCGCAGCAGGTCGCCGGTGATGGCTTCGCCGTCGTCCAGCACCACGGATAACGAGCCGGCAGTGTGGCCGGGGGTGAGGAGCACCCGCCCGTTGACGCCGTACGGCGCCAGCGAGAATTCGCCGTCGATCACCTGGTCGGGGGTGCAGGCCGGGAAAGCGGTGCTGGGGATGATTGCACCAAAGAGACGCCCCTCCAGATTGATGGGGTGCAGGGGCCCGGATTGGCCCTGGCGCAGCCAACCGGCGTCGCCGGCGCCAACGGCCAGCGGCAGGCACGGGTAGGCCTGCTTGAGAGCGGCAGCCGTACCGCAGTGGTCGTAATGGGCGTGGGTGAACAACAGCAGGGCCAGATCCTGCACCTGAACGTTATGGCGGGCCAGCGCCCGGCGCAGGCCATTGAGATCGTGCGGGTTGCCGCAGTCGACCAGGATGGGACGCTGGCCGGGGATGAGGTAGGCGTTGGAGAATTGCAGGCGGATGGGGACGATCATGTCGGGCTCCTATTGGCGTTGGCGGTACCAGGCGATGGTTTCGCTCAGCGCCCGGCGTAAGGGGGTGGCATCTTGCGCAAAGGTGCGGCGATATTTGCTGTCGTCGACGACGAACGGTTTTTCAAACTGGTACATCATCTCGACCGTTTCGCGCGCCTCGGGGATGAACAGGCCGCCCAGGCGCAGCATGAAGCGCCCCATGCTGCGGATGCGCGGCGGGCGGCCGATCTCTTCAAAGATGAGGGTGATGATCTGGCGCTGGGTGAGCGTCTCGGGGTTGGGCACGTGCCAGACCTGGCCGGCAGCCTCGGGCCGTTCGCCGAGGGTGACCATCGCCCGCCCGAAGTCGTCGATGAAGGTATAGGTGTGGGGCAGGTCGGGGTTACCCAGGGCCGAGGCGGCCTTCCCCTGCAGGGCGGGGGTGAAGACGCGTTCGCCGAGCGTTGAGCCGAGCACGTAGGGCCCGAAAAAGTCGGAGCCGCGGGCGATGGCGACGCTGACCTGTCCGCGGCGGTGGGCGGTGAGCAGTTCCTCGGCCATGCGGGCGCGCACCTGGCCCTTGCGGGTGGCGGCGGCGTAGGGCAGGTCTTCGTGGATGGGGCCATTCACCTGGCCGTACATGTAGAGGTTATCGCCCACCACCAGCCGGGCGTTGGCGGCGCTTGCCGCGGCAAGGATGCCGGCCTGGAGCGGAGGGAAGCGCTCGACCCACTGGGCGTAACCGGGCTGGGCGCACTGGTAGACCACCGCCGCGCCCTGTACGGCCCGGCGCGCTTCTTCGGGCTGGCAGGCGTCGGCGGCGACGACCTCGACCCCGGCGGGGGCGGCGGCTCGCCCGCTGCGGCAAACCAGGCGAGTAGTTTTGCCGCGCTCAACCAGGGCGCGGGCAACGGCCAGGCCAAGCGGCCCGGCGCCAAAGACGACGTGCAATTCGGAAACAGTGTTCATAGGGGTAGGTTCCATTGGGGTGATGTAAAAGAATAAGCGCTTGATGTAGGGTTATTCGATCGCCAGCCCGACGCTGCGCAGCAGCATGGCGAGTTCGTGGCGGTAGAACAGGGCGGGGTCGTTGACCAGATGGCTGCTGTGGTGGAAGATTTCCAGCATGATCAGACCGTGGATGTGGTACCAGCCGGCCATGCCGATGTAGATGACCAGCGCGGGGAGCTGGTGCGAGTCATCGTTTTCGAGCGGGGCCAGGGTAAAGCCGATCTCAGCGGGCAGCGCCAGGTATTCGGGCGGGGGGCGCAGCTGGCCGGCCTGGTGGGCTGCGGCGAGGATGCGCAGGATGGCGGTAAATCCACGCCGGGCGGGCGGGGTGGTGATCTGCTCGGGGGCGTGATAGCCGGGGATGGGGTTGCCGTAGATCAACTCAAAGTCGATGGGGTGTTCGACGGCCCACTGGCGGTAGGCGAGCACCACGCGATACAGGCGCTGGCCGTATTCGTGCTCTGGCAGGCTGGCGGAAACGGCCTCCAGGGTGGCGGCCAGGTCGTCAAAAGCGTCAACGATCAGGGCGGTGACGAGCTCGTCGCGGCTGGCGTAATAGCGATACAGGGCCGGGGCGCTGATCTCCATGGCGCGGGCGATGGCGCTGAGCGAGACGGCGGCGGTGCCGTTTTCGGTCATCTGGCGGCGGGCATGGGCCTTGATCTCGGCGATGGTGTTCTGGCGGAGGCGTTCTCTACGGGTCATTGTTTTATGGATTAACTCTGTTATAGTATATAACTAATTATACAGGGTTTAATTTAGCTGTCAAGAGAGCACAGGCAGGTTGATGGGCCTGGTGCACCAGGGCAAAAGCGCTAACGCAAAGCGGCGAAGGCGCCAAGGTTTTTAAGGGTACAATAAGACAGATGGACACACTGCCTTTTTGGAAACGCAAATCGCTGGCCGAGATGAGCCGGGAAGAATGGGAGACGCTGTGCGACGGCTGCGGCTGGTGTTGCCTGTATAAGCTGCAGGACGAGGACAGCGACGAGGTGTTTTACACGCGGGTGGCCTGCCGGTTGTTGGATATGGAGACCTGCCGCTGCCGCGATTACGCCAACCGTCACGGGCCGGTGCCCGAGTGCATGACGTTGACCCCGGAGAACGTGCCGCACCTGACCTGGCTGCCGCCTACCTGCGCCTACCGTCTGCTGCTGGCCGGCGAGGAGCTGCCGGACTGGCATGCGTTGGTGTGCGGCGATCCCTGGCGGGTGCATCGCCTGGGGCATTCGCCGTTGGGCCTGACTATCGCCGAACGCCAGGTTGGGCTGGATCACCTGGAAGATTACCTGATCGAGACGCCCTGGGCGCCGTTTGAGGGCTAGGGGCAGTTCAGGGTCGTGTAGATGTTTTTCAGCGTCGCGCTGCGCTCTTCGCCGCCGGCCGTCGCCGCGTCCTTATCGACGGCGTACCAGTACTGGCACAGCAGGGTGTCGTCGGTGCTGGCGCGCTTGGCGCGTGAGATCTCGAAAGTGAGCTGCTCGGCCTGCGGCCAGGCGCCGGTCTGGACGTACGCTTCGAGGAAAGGCAGCCATTCATAGGGCAGGTTGGAGGCGGAATTGGCGGGGCTGTAGCCCTGGCTGCGGGCTTCCTCGCCCAGGGCGAGCACCTGCGGCCAGTCTTTCAACTGGCGGGCGAGATCGGCCTTTTCAAAGTAATAGCACCAGCTGTCTTTGGGTTCAGGTCCGAAGATTTCGGCCGGCGGGTAGCCGGGCTGGGGCGCCTGGGTGACGATGCGCTCCAGGTTGGAAAGCGGCAGACCGCGCTGGATGCCCGCCGGAATCTGTTGCGGCAGCGCCCGGTTTTCCGGGCCCATCACCCACAGACAGGCGCCGTCTTCGGGGTGGTAGTACAACACCAGGCTGTCACGGCTGTAACCGAGAAACTTGAAGATGCGGAAATCGTCGTCCAGCTTTTTACCCTTGCGCCATTCACCGGAGGAGAAGGTCGGCTTGAGGTCAGAAAAGACCCAGTAGGCCAGATACTGTGGGGCCTGCGGCTGGGGGTAGAGCAGGTTGAGGGCCACCGAGGTGGCAAAGCGGCCCTGTTTGGGGAAGACGTCGTCTTTGGTGAGCAGGGCGGTGTTGGGCTGGATGTAGGGAGCGCGCCAGGCGAGCTGCCAGAAGAAGCGGGTCTGCTGCGTCCACCACCACTGGTACTCGTTGGCGGTGCGCAGATGAGCGCCGGCCGCCAGCCCGAGCAGCAGGCCGAGCAGCAGGGTCTGCTGCAGGCGGCGCTGTGAGAGCCAGGAAATGGCGGCGACGATCAGCAGGCTGGCGCCAAACATGGCGGTGGCGCCAAAACGGTCGGTGAAGAGGTTATCGCTGATATAACGGCCGGTGATCCAGGCCGGGGCGGGGCCGAGCAGGACGGCCAGCGCTCCGAGCAGGGCGGCCTGGCGCAGCCAGGTGGGGCGCTCGGCTTCGTTGGGGCTGGTATCGTCCAACCGGTAGGCGTAGAAGGCGGCCAGGGCGGCGGTGACGAGCACCACCCCCCAGGTGAAGATGGCGAAAGCGCGTCCCAGATCGACCAGTTCAGGCTGTAAGGCGCTGTACCAGGAGGAAAAGAGGATGCGCACCAGGTCTTGCAGGGCGATTTGGAGCAACTCGCGCAGGGCGCTCAGCGGCGTCTGGGTCAACTGGTAGAGCAGATAGGGCTTGTTGGGGTCGCCGCCGGTCAGGTCGGCGAAGGCCAGGCGCCAGACCACGTAGCCGGTCAGCGGCAGCAGGTAGGCCAGCCAGTGGCGCAGCGTGGCGAGCAGGCGTTTGCGCCAGGGAAGAACGGCGGGCAGCACGAACCAGATCATCAGCGGGCGGAGCATTTCTACGCCGAGGAAGTACTCGGAGATGGACAGGTTGAGGGCAAAGGCAGCCAGCGCCAGCAGGGTGAAGGGCCAGAAGCGCCGCGGCTGGCGCAGCGCCTGAAGCATGGCGCCCAGCGAGACGAAGAAGAAGACGTATTCCATCCACAACTGGTGATAGGTGACCGAGATGGACTGCTGGGTGAAGACCGGGTAAACGGCAAAGAGCAGCGCCGCCCAGGCCGCCTGGCGGCGGGCCTGTGGCCACAGCCCGCTCAGGGTCCACCACAGGGCGGTGGCGGTCAACCAGCGCAGGCTGAGGGTGAAGAGCTGCCAGTTGAGCGGGCGGCCGTCCAGGATGGGGGCGATCAGCCAGTAAGTCCAGGCCGAGGATGGGCGGTCGAAGGCGTAGAATTTCCAGAAGCCGTTGGCGCCGTAGAGACGTTCGACCAGGACGGGCGACCAGTCGTCCCAGTAAAACCCCAGGCGGGTGATCAGCAGACCGTAGGCGAGGATGCACAGCGCCAGCAACGCCAGCGGCACGCTCCAGGAAGGTAGTTGACGTTTCATGCCGGTTCCTCCGCGGCCAATTATACCCGTAGTTTTGCGTTGCCTGGGGCGAAAACAAATATGCCAATCATGGTACAATTTCGGTAAGTCTGCACATCCAGGTGATTGCCATTCCACCTCCAGTTCCACCCCTCAAAGGGGCAGGGCTGGAGGTGGGCAGAACAGGGCAACCACGATTTACTGTGGTCTTATCATTGGATCGTACCCCTTAGGAGGCGGCATGCTGATCGATCGTTATGGACGCCAGATGACTTATTTGCGTGTCTCAGTCACAGACAGGTGCAATTTTCGCTGCGTGTATTGTATGCCGGCCGAGGGTGTGGCGCGGCACACACACCAGGAGATCATCCGCTATGAAGAAATTGCCGCCATTGTACGGGTGGCGGCGACGCAGGGAATCCGTGAGGTGCGCCTGACCGGCGGCGAGCCGTTGGTGCGCAAGGATTTGCCCGATCTGGTGCGTATGATCGCCGCCATTCCGGGGATTGAAGATATCAGTCTGACGACCAACGCCATCCTGTTGGAGGAATTGGCCGGGCCGCTGGCGCAGGCCGGGCTGCGGCGGGTGAACGTCAGCCTGGACACGCTGAACAGCGAAAAGTTCGCGCGTATCTCGCGCGGCGGCGCTTTTGAGCGTTCCTGGCGCGGCATCCTGGCCGCCGAGGCGCACGGTCTGACGCCCATCAAGCTCAACATGGTGGTGCTGCGCGGGGTGAACGACGATGAACTATTGGATATGGCAAGCCTGAGCCTGACGCACCCCTGGCATGTGCGTTTCATCGAACTGATGCCGGTTAACAACCAGCAGGCCTGGGGACCGGGTTTCCCCGATCCGGCGCAGATGTACGTCTCGATCCAGGAAATGCTGGAACGGCTGGAGGTGTTGGGCCTGGAGCGCGCGCACAGCGGGGTGGGCAGTGGGCCGGCCCAGGAGTATCGCCTGAGGGGTGGTTTGGGAACGGTCGGGTTTATTTCGCCGTTGGGCGATGCCTTCTGCGGTGAGTGCAACCGCCTGCGGTTGACCGCAGACGGCAATTTGCGACCGTGTTTGTTAAGCGATGTGGAGATACCGGTGTTGGCAGCGCTGCGGGCCGGCCAGCCGATTCTGCCGCTCTTACAGGCGGCGGTGGAGGCCAAGCCGATGGGACACGAACTATCGCATGTCGTGCGGGCGATGAGCCGCTGTATGCAGCAAATTGGTGGATAGTTAAAAAACAACGGCGAAGTGTGACCGGAAGCAGTCTGTATACCGGTCACCCGGGGAATGGTTAAATGCGCCACGCCGTGTGGCCCGTTAACCATTGAGACGCAGCCGGGGGAAGGAGCCCGGATGCGGCGGGTATTGCCTGCTGGGGCCGGGCGGATCAGCCCGTGCCGAACTGCCGGTCGCCGGCGTCGCCGAGACCGGGGACGATGTAGCCGCGTTCGTTGAGGTGATCGTCAACGGCAGCGAGATGGATGGGCACATCGGGGTGGTGTTCTTGCAGATGGGCGATGCCTTCGGGCGCGCCGATCAGGCCGACGAACTTGATCTTGTTGACGCCCCAATGTTTGAGGATGTCCACCGTGGCGACAGCCGAGCCGCCGGTAGCCAGCATGGGATCGAGGATCAGGCACACGGCGACGCGCGGGGCAACCGGCAGTTTGTTGTAATACTGCACCGGCTTGAGCGTCTTCTCGTCGCGGTAAAGGCCGATGTGCCAGACTTCAGCGGTGGGCATTAACTCCCAGATGCCTTCAACCATGCCCAGTCCGGCGCGCAGGATGGGCACCAGCCCGATCTTTTCCTGCAATTCGTGCCCGTGGGCGACGTCGACCGGGGTGGTGATTTCTACCGGCAGGGTAGCCAGGTCGGCGGTGGCTTCGTAGGCCAGCAGCCCGGCGATCTCGCGCACCAGTTCGCGGAACTTTTTGGGTTCGGTTTTGATATTCCGCAGGCGCGCCAGCTTGTGCGCCACCAGTGGGTGGGGCGAAACGTGAACATTAGACATTGGATTACTCCTGGGCAAGAATAGTGCCCGTATTATACCCCGTCTGCTTCTTTTGGTATAATCAAGCCTATGACAGAAGCTGAAGATCGCCTGGTTGCACCGGAAGCCCGGCCGGATGATCGCCTGGATCAGGCCATGCGCCCGCGCCGCCTGACCGAGATCATCGGGCAGGACCAGGTGCGCGAGAACCTGGGTATCCTGATTGCGGCGGCGCGCCAGCGCAGCGAGCCGATGGATCACGTCCTGTTTTACGGTCCGCCGGGGCTGGGCAAGACCACCCTGGCGCACGTACTGGCCAACGAGATGGGCGTCAACATCAAGATTACCGCCGGCCCGGCGGTGGAACGCGCCGGCGATCTGGCGGCAATCCTGACCAACCTGCGCGCCGGCGATATCCTGTTCATCGATGAAATTCATCGTTTGGGGCGGGCGGTGGAAGAGGTGCTCTACCCGGCGATGGAGGACTTTGCCCTGGATATCATCATCGGCAAGGGGCCGTCGGCGCGCTCGATCCGCCTCAAGCTGCCGCGCTTTACCGTGGTGGGGGCCACCACGCGCCTGGCGCTGGTCAGCGCCCCGCTGCGGGCGCGCTTTGGGGCGGTGTATCGCCTGGATTATTACGAACTGAGCGCCATGCAGGAGATCGTGCGCCGGGCGGCAGGGCTTTTGGGGGTGCCGGCCGACGGTGCAGGGGTGGAAGAAATTGCACGCCGGGCGCGCGGCACGCCGCGCGTGGCGCTGCGCCTGCTGCGCCGGGTGCGCGATTACGCCCAGGTGCGGGCAGACGGCGTCATCTCACAACTGGTGGCGTCCGAGGCCTTGAACCTGTTGAACGTCGATGCGCTGGGACTGGATGAGGTCGACCGGCGCGTGCTGCGTACGGTGATTGAGAAATATAACGGCGGGCCGGTGGGGCTGAGCACGATTGCAGCCTCGATCAGCGAAGAGCCGGATACGATTATGGACGTGGTGGAGCCGTATTTGCTACAGCTTGGCTTTTTAGATCGCACCCCGCAGGGGCGGGTGGCGACGCGCCTGGCCTACGAACACCTGGACGTGCCGTACGTCGATCCGCAGCAGCCCCGCCTGTTTTAAAGAGAGCAGGTGCTTTGAGAACAGACGATTTTGATTACGAATTGCCGCCGGAACGGATTGCGCAAACGCCGGTGGAGCCACGGCATGCCTCGCGTTTGCTGGTGTTGGATCGCAGCCGGGACGAACTGGAACACACCACCTTCTGGCAGGTGGGGACCTATCTGCGCCCCGGCGATTTGCTGGTGGTGAACCAGACGCGGGTGATCCCGGCGCGCCTGTACGCCAGCAAGCCCAGCGGTGGGCGGGTGGAACTGCTGCTGCTGCGGCGCTGCGACGAGGATTCGGCCTGCACCTGGGAAGCGCTGGTGGGGGGCAAGAAGGTGCGGGTGGGGGCGCGTTTGCAGGTGGCCAACGGCCCGCTGGCCGAGGTGACGGCGATATTGGAAGGGGCGCGGCGGTTGGTGCGTTTCGACGAGCCGGTGGAACCCTATTTGCAGCAGGCCGGTCAGATGCCGCTGCCGCCCTATATTCACACCCGCCTGGATGACCCGGAGCGCTACCAGACGGTGTACGCCAGCCAGCCGGGTTCGGCGGCGGCGCCCACCGCCGGGCTGCACTTCAGCCCAGAGTTGATCGCCCACCTGCGCCGGGCCGGGGTGGGTTTTGCCCAGGTGACGCTGCACGTGGGCCTGGACACGTTTGCCCCGGTGACGGAGGACGAGGCCGACCAGCATCAGATTCACACCGAGTGGTGTGAGGTGACGGCGGAAGCGGCGGCGCAGATCAACGCCACGCGCCGGGCCGGGGGGCGGATTGTGGCGGTGGGCACCACCAGCGTGCGCACCCTGGAAAGCGCGGCGCGTCTTGCCGCGCCGGGCGATGCGGTGGCGCCGTTTGCGGGGGCCACGGCGTTGTTCATCCTGCCGGGATATACCTTCCGGGCGGTGGATGCGATGATCACCAATTTTCACCTGCCGCGCTCGACGCTGTTGATGCTGGTGAGCGCCTTTGCCGGCCGCGCGCGCGTGCTGGCGGCCTATCGCCAGGCGGTGGCGCTCGAGTATCGCTTTTTCTCGTTTGGCGACGCCATGTTCATCGTGTAACCTGGCGATCTATAAACGTTTTCTTAATTCGCCGCCGGTCGCTTGACAGGGCGGCGAGTTTCATGTACACTATCTGTGTACTTACCGACCGGTCGGTAAGTACACAAAAATACCGGAGGTAGCAAAAATGGAAACACGAACACGAAACTCAATTCTACTGGTCTTGTTTTTAGGCGTCCTGATGGGCGCTTTGGATATCGCCATCGTCGGCCCGGCGCTCGCCCCCATCCAAAATTCGTTTGGCGTGGACGAGCGCAGCAGCGCCTGGATTTTCAGTATTTACGTCCTCTTTAATTTGATCGGCACGCCGCTGATGGCCAAGCTGTCCGACCAGTTTGGGCGCCGGCGGGTGTATGTGGCCGATGTGGCCCTGTTTGCGTTGGGCTCGCTGGTGGTGGCGTTCAGCCCTACGTTTGGCGGCTTTCTGGCCGGGCGGGCGATCCAGGGCTTTGGCGCCGGCGGTATCTTCCCGGTAGCCAGCGCGGTGATCGGCGACACCTTCCCGCCCGAGAAACGCGGCGGGGCGCTGGGGCTGATCGGGGCAGTATTTGGACTGGCGTTTATCATCGGCCCCATCCTGGGCGGGGTGCTGCTCAGCCTGACCAGCTGGCACTGGCTGTTCCTGATCAATCTGCCGGTGGCCCTGGCGGTGATCCTCATGAGCCTGCGCCTGCTGCCGGATACGGGCAGCGATCGCTCCACCGCCTTTGATTGGCGCGGCATGCTCGTTCTGGCGGCGCTGTTGGCTTCGTTGGCCTATGGCATCAACCGCATCGACAGCAGCCAGTTGGGCGCCAGCCTGCTTTCGTTGCAGGTCTGGCCGTTCCTGCTGGCGACGGCGGCGCTGGTGTTTGTCTTCGTGCGCATCGAGCGCCGGGCGGCCAATCCACTGGTGCGGCTGGATCTGTTCCGCTCGCGCCAGATGACGCTGGCTTACCTGCTTTCGGCCGGGGCCGGCCTGGGCGAGTCGGGGCTGGTGTTTTTGCCGGCGCTGGCGGTGGGGGCGCTGGCGCACAGCGGTGTGACCCAATCTTCGGCCAGTTATCTGCTCATGCCGGTGGTGCTGGCGATGGGCATCGGTTCGCCGCTGGCGGGACGGCTGCTGGATCGGGTTGGCTCGCGTAAGGTGATCGTAGCTGGCACCCTGATACTTTCCGGCGGGTTGTTCCTGTTGGGCTGGTTCGCCGGCAGCCTGGCCCTGTTCATCGTGGCCGGCGTGTTGATTGGGGCAGGGCTCTCGGCCTTGCTGGGGGCGCCGATTCGTTACATCATGCTCAACGAGGCGGCGGTGCAGGATCGCTCGGTGGCGCAGGGTGTGGTAACCCTGGCGACCAGCATCGGTCAGTTGATCGCCGGGGCGCTGGTCGGCGGTGTGGCGGCCTCGGGCGGCGGCGGGGTGAGCGGCTACAGCCATGCCTTCCTGTTTATCGGCGTCATCTCCTTGCTGTTGGTCGTGGCCGGGCTGGGGCTCAAGGATCGCCAGGCAGAAATGGCGGCGGCGACGTCTCCGGCGCAGGCCTCTTTGGGGCTATAATACATGCGCGCACGTTGACAGACAAAACCGGTGAGGCGGCGCCCCCACCGGTTTGCGCATCCACCGGCAGGTAAATGTTTGCAGTATGGATCAGGAGAAGGACATGAGTGTATCGGAAGCGGCGGTTTCACGCCAACGAATTCTGGAGGAGGCCACCCGTTTGTTCGTGCGTTTTGGCTATCACGGCGTGTCGATGCGCGAGATTGCCGAGGCAACCGGCCTCTCCAAACCGGCGCTTTACTATCACTTTAAGGACAAGGAAGACCTGATTCTGGCGATTCTGAACGAGAATCTGACACAGGTGGGGGACATAGTGCAGGCATGCCGCCAGAACGAGGTCAGCGCCCGTGGACGCATCCGGGCGATGACACAGGCGTTTTTTGAGCAGCCGGTCGAACAGCGGGCGGTGATCTATCTGGCGACGCGCGAGGTCACCCACCTGAGCGATGCGGCCCGCGCCCGGTTTGGCGAAGTATACCGGCAGGTGTTCGTGGGCCAGATTGCCGCCATCCTGGAAGAAGGGATGGCCAATGGAGAACTGCGCCCGATGGATGCGCACCTGGGCACCTGGGTGTTGTTGGGCATGCTATATCCGTTCTTCTTTCCCGGCCAGGAGCGCCAGGGCGAGCGGCGCCCGGTGGCGGTTGAAAGCATCTTATCGATATTTTTTGACGGAGCCGGACAACATGACTGAAGCAAAGCGATCGTACGCGAATTGGGACGAACTGGACGCCGACCTGGCGGACTGCCGGCGCTGTGAGCGCCTGGTGGCGTGGCGCGAAGAAATGGCGCGCACCCGCCGGCGCGCCTACCGCGACCAGGAATACTGGGGCCGGCCGGTGCCGGGCTTTGGCGACCGCCAGGCGCGCCTGCTGGTGGTGGGGCTGGCGCCGGGGGCGCACGGTTCTAACCGCACCGGGCGCATGTTTACCGGCGACGCCTCGGGCGATTTTTTGTACCCGGCGCTGTACCGGGCCGGGTTTGCCAGCCAGCCGCAGGCGTTGCACCGCACAGACGGGCTGCAACTGCGCGACCTGTGGATCACGGCGGTGTGTCGCTGCGCCCCGCCGGATAACAAACCGTCGCCGCAAGAGATGCGCACCTGCCTGCCGTTTTTACAGGCCGAGATGGCGCTGCTGGCGCCCTTGTGCGGGATCGTGGCGCTGGGGCAGATTGCCTTTCAAAGCGTGCTGGCGTTTTATCGCCAGCAGGGCCACGCCCTGCCGGCGCTGAACTTTGGGCACGCCGTTTGCCACGAACCGGGCGCCGGGCTGCCCTGGCTGTTGGCCTCTTACCATCCCAGCCGGCAGAACACGCAGACGGGCCGGTTAACCGCGGCGATGTTCGATCAGGTGTGGGCCGAGGCGCGCCGGCGGCTTACGCTTTGTGGGTGACGAACCAGGCTCGCCCGCTGTTGGGCTGCAAGGGCGTGTTGTCGCGCAGGCTGCCCAGGCAGGCAACCTCTTCTAGACCGGCCTGGCTTAATCCGGAACGGATCTGAGTGAGCGAGTAGCCGTATTCGCAGTGTTCCTCATCGTTGCGTTCCCAGGCGTTTCCCTGGCGTACAAACAGGGTGATGTGATCGGTGACCGCCTGGCGTTCGTAGTCGTAGGTGGGCGAGTGGATTTCCACCAGGTCGGGGGTGTCCTGCTGCAAGAAGCACGCCTGGCGCAGCCAGTTGACCGATAGACCGTAGAGGGTGTTCATATCAAAGAGAAAGTAGCCGCCGGGTTTGAGGGCGCGCTGGATGCCGCGAAAGGTCGCCGTGATGGACTGGATGTTTTCCAGATAGTTCAGGCTGTCGAACCAGCAGGTGATGAGGTTGTATTGGGGGGGCAGGTCGAGGGCGGTCATATCGGCCTGGTGAAAAACGGCGGTGACGCCGGCGCGTTGGGCGTGGTCGCTGGCCAGGCGCAGCATACTGGCCGAGCGGTCAACGCCGTCGACCTGCCAGCCTTGCTGCGCCATGGCGATCACAAAACTACCTTCACCGCAAGCGATGTCGAGCAGCCGGCCGCTGGTGGGCAGGCCGTAGCGTGCGGCAATGTCTGGGTAAGCCTCGGCGATGCGCTGGGAAAAAGCGGGATAGGGCCCGCAGGCATAGACTTCGGCAAAACGTTCGTAGGGGGGCATCATCACCTTCCTTTCGCTCTTTTCGCTGAGAGCTACTCTTATTATAGCGATGGATGCCCCAATGAGATGCAGTGAAAATACTTGTGTTTAAAAAGACTTGCTTTCTGATGCGCTCAGACATAAAGCCAAAATCACTTTAATATTGTCAAAATCGATAAACGCGGGCACAATTAAATAGCGATATTGATCAAACTATCCGGTAATGAAGGAGTTCGGACTGCATACCATCAAAGTGAGGAAACCACCGTTGCTCTGATGCATGGAACAGATGAACGGCTAGTCGTACACATTACACAGGATCGAGTACGAGTTTGTCAGCGTTGTCAGATATCTCTGGAACTAGTAGAAGTGAGTGACCTGGAAAAGTGCTAAGCATTCGATCCGTCGTTTATGCAGTTTGAGCAAAGGATTGACCGATGAAATTGGGGCGAACAGATCAAACTTACCCCCCGATCTGTTGGAATGGTCGCAGGCTTCCAAGGAAACAGAGTTCATGTGCAGTTTTAAGGTATCGGTTGACGGCAATCAGGCGAAATGCGATCTTTGCATGATTGTTGTTAAAAATGGAGGTCGACATGCAAGTCAAGTCTTTAACCATAAAAAACTTTAAGCGTTTTGATAATATTCATGTCGATTTTTCCCATCAAACGCTACAACAAGTTAGCAATCGTTTTCTTGTTTTGGGCGAAAATGGCGCTGGAAAAACCACTATCTTGCAAGCGATCGCTCTTCCGCTCGCATTGGCGACCCGTCAAGTACGTTCTATTTTCGAATTTGATTGGATTGGATTCTTACCAGAAAGATATCGCAAATGGGGCCTTCCGCAAATCGAGTTGGAAGTGATTTTTAGCGATGAAGAAAACGCTCTAACACGCAAACTGGCCGCTGAGTGGCGAAAGACTCAGCCTGTTAATGATGCTCGCTCTTTCACGATGCCTGGAGATAGCAAGGTTGTAAAATTAGCTCTGGATGGTGAACAGATCCATACTGAACAGTATGAACAGCAGTTCCAATTTCTTGGCCGTTTCTATGCCGCTCAATTGCGGAAACGTGGCGTAGATGTGATGCAATATTTCTCTAGTTTACCGGGGGCATTCTGGTTTCCCCAAACCCGTACCGTTGGTGATTCTGGTATGGCGTCCCGCCAGACCGCTTTTGACATTGAGAATGGGAACTTGCATAGTGGTCAGATGTCTTTCGATGCTGGTGTTGGTCAGTTGCGCGAGTACCTTAACGGATGGATGTTGAATCGCCAAATTAAAAACTACCCAATCGATTACATTAACCAGTTGGAAGAGTTGTTCAAACTTGTTTTTCCAATGCGTAGTTTCGCTGGCGTTGAAATGATGCCGGGCGTGGATGCGCCTACATCCAGTAGTTACTATTTCTTGCTCAATGACGGTCAACGTACCTATGATCTGGCCGAAATGTCTGCTGGGGAGCAATCCATATTTCCAATACTCTATGAATTTGTGCGCCGTCGCATTGCCCATTCGGTGATTTTGATTGATGAAGTAGATCTAAACCTGCATCCTACCGCTGCGCGCGACTTTGTGATCGCTTTGCCTAAAATGGCTCCTACCTGTCAATTTATCCTAACCTCGCATTCTGAAATTGTTACTAGCATTGTTGGGGAATCCCAAATCTATCGTTTGGGGGGGAGTGTCTTATGAGTATCAATATCTTATATTGCGAGGGCTATCGCGGCAGTTACGATGAGCGCTTGTTACAATTCTTGCTAGTTGGGACAAGCTGTCTCCCCATACCAGCGGGTGGAAAAGATAATATTTTTATTGGTGTTCGTATGGTGCGCTCTGTCCGCCGCACTGGCGGACAGAGCATTTTTGCCTTGCGAGATCGAGATTTTGACCAGGATTCTGCGGTTCCAATGGGTCAATTGCGTCCTTGGGTAATTCAAGATAGAGGAGAAACCATAGACTTGGGTTGGACCTGGGAACGTCGTGAGATCGAAAATTATCTACTTGACCCACAAGTCGTTGAAAGAACCATTCCTCCAAACCGTTTGAATATGACAGCGTACCGACAGGAGCTCGAAAATGCCGCAAGCCGTCTGGAGTTTTATACCGCTGCGCGAATAGCTATTTCCATCTCGAGGCGTTCAGAACGCCTGAAAAACAAGTTTTCGCCTTTCAACACCGCAGATATATGTCGTCAAAAAATCCGTGAAATATTGGCCGATTATCAGGCCGGTGCGCCACAAGAGAAAGTGGTTTTAGAGCATTTTGATGCCTTTTTGCCTGAATGCCGACCTGGTGGTGTTCGTCGCACTTACTACCTGATCTTTTTCTCTGGCAAAGATTTGCTGGCTCAAATGAACCCCTTTCTTACACGCAATGGATGGGAAAATCAGGCGACTTTTATTGATGAGATTTTTAATGGGCTTGCCAATACCATAGAATCTCCTTGGGAATGGTTACCAGAGTGGGTAAATTTACGGCAACAGATCCTGACCAGAAATGTATAAAATAAAGCCTCCGGCAAACTTTGTTTCTTGCCGTTGCCTTTGCTGCGACCATAATGGACGACTACCGCTTCAAGAGGCGGGCTGCCTTGTCCTTTTCGCCTGAAATTATCATCACTGTAGACCAGTAGCGGGGCGTTTCGGTGTGATGTCTTGGCCACTGACAGGAATGTCAACGTCACGAATTGTTTGTGCGGGTTGCACGCCATTATTTTTTATATCCTTGCCCAATTACAGATCGCGGCGCGAGAAGGCGCGGATGCACAACCAGAGGGCGATGAGCAGATACAGTAACGCATAGGCCAGCATGAGCGGAGAGGGCACCGAAGAACTGGTGAAGGGCGTCATGCCGCCCACAAATTGCAGCAGTGGGCTGCTCATTTCGTAAGCCGCGCGGCGCCAGAGCGCTTCGCTGGGCATGATCAGGCTGGTGAGGATGCCGATGTTGACGGCCGTCTGGCTTTTGACCGTGGCGCCGATTTGCTCGACCCAACCGCCGACGAAGGCCAGCCCGTACAGGCCAAAGACCACCCCGCCGGTGGCCAGGGTGGAGAGACTGGAGCTGCAGGCCAGGGTGATGCTCATCACCATCAGGCTTTCCAGATAGATGATGGCGATGCCGGCGATGATCTTGGGCAGTTGGAAGCCGGTCTGGATGTAGACGCTGAGAATCATTCCGCCGCCGACCAGCAGCAGATAGATGGCGAGCAGCCCGGCAAACCCCAGCCACTTGCCCAGCACGACCTCGGCGCGGCGCAGCGGTTTGGTCACCAGCGATTGGATGCTGCCGGAGGAGATTTCGCCGGCCAGGCTGTCGGCGGCGATCAGACCGGAGAGGATGACGAGCAGGAAGTTGACGGCGTACAGGCCGGTGAGCGCCATGAAATTGGCAAAACTACCGGAGATGCGCTGCCATTCTGAAGCCTGGAACTGGCTGATGAGGGCGCCCAGCCCGATGTTGAACAGGATGAGCAGCAGCCCGCCCAGGATGAGCGCCGTTTGAGCGATTTTGCGCCGCGTGGATTCGCGGAAGGTGAGTTGGGCGATGGTCAGGATACACATGTTACAGCCCTCCGTCGGTGCCGACGATTTTGATGAACATATCTTCCAGCGAAAGCCGCTCGGGGTTCAGGGCGTACACATCCACGCCCTCGGCCACCAGGTAGCGGGTGATTTCGGGCAGGCAGTCTTCGTTGGAAATAGTCAGGCGGGTGATAACGCCTTCGACCCGCAGATTGCGCCCAAAGCGCCCCAACCCGGCAACGGTTTCGGGGGAGATCGGGCCGGTGCGAATGGTCAGGGTGGTCTCGCCGTCGATCAGGGCGCTCAGCCCGGTGGTCTGGACGACCTCGCCGTTCTTGATAAAGGCGACGCGGTGGCAGGTGATTTCGACTTCGCTGAGCAGGTGCGAGTTGAGAAAGACGGTGGTGCCCTCCAGGCTGACCTCGCGGATGATGTCGCGCACCAGGCGCCGGCCGACGGGGTCGAGGCCGGAGGTAGGCTCGTCGAGGAATACCAGGCGCGGGTTGTTGAGCAATGCCTGGGCCAGGCCGACGCGTTGCAGCATGCCTTTGGAGTAGGTGCGCAGTTGTTGTTTGCGATGGGGGTGCAGCCCGACGCGCTCGAGCAAGGCGTCGGTGCGTTGTTTGATCAGCGGGCGGGGCATGCCGTACAACTGGCCGTGCAGGGTGAGGAACTCTTCGCCGGTCAGCCAGTCGTGAAAGCGAAAGTGTTCGGGCAAGAAGCCGACGCCCTGACGCACGAAGGGATCGCTGATCGGGCGGCCGAGGATGGCGGCGTCGCCAGCGGTGGGGTGCACCAGGCCGAGCAGCATCTTGATCGAGGTGGTTTTGCCGGCGCCGTTGGGGCCGAGAAAGCCAAACACCTCGCCGGGCAGCACCTGGAGCGACAGATCGCGTACGGCAATTTTTGCGCCGTACGCTTTATGCAGGTGGTTGATTTCGATGGCGGTAGTTTCCATGAGCATCATTCTACTCGTTTCCGGCTCTGTTGGCCGGGCAAGAAAGCGCCCCCCAAACCCGGAGGTCGGGGGGAAGCAGGGCGCCGGAGAGGCGGAGCCTCTCCGGCCAGGGTAAAAATGGGTTATTGCAGACTGTTGGCCAGATCGATGGCGCGTTGGGCATCGCCGGTGCCGGTGATGGCGTAGAGGATGCCATCCTTGACCCATACCAGGCTGAAAGCGGGAACGATGGTTTCTTCTTCGGTCTGGGCCTGGCGCAGCAGGGTGGCGGTCACACCGTCGACGGTGACGGCTTCGTAGTCGATTTCACCCATCGGGACGGGGATGACCAGAGTGGACGACCAATCGATCTGCTGGCTGAGGGCGGCCGCTTCTTCGGGGGTCTTGCCCAATACCTGCAGGCCGATTTCGGCGAGCATGGCCGGGTCAACCTCGGGGGTGGTGGTCAGGGTCGGGCTGGGCAGCTGCATGTTGATCAGGCAGTCCGAGCGCACACCTTCGGCCGACGGCTTGACCTTCTCGACCGTGCAGGTGCCTTCTTCACCGTCGTCGGGCGTCGCGCAGCCAGAATGCTCTTCAACGCTCTCCAGCCGGATGTTGCAGGTGCCGTAGGCCACGGTCACGCCGGTGGGGATGTCGACGGCGGCGAGGACGTTATCCAGTTCGGCCGGGATTTTCAGATCGCTGCGCCCGAGGCTGTCCAGGACGGCCTGGGCCTTTTCGGCGTTGATGGTCATTTCAAAGGCCGTGCCGCTCTGGACGATGAACTGAGCCGGAGGCTGGCCCTGGGCGGTGCGCACGGTGAAGCCGGCCAGCTGGCTGGCTTCGGCGGCGTCGGCCGCCTTTTGCGGGTCGCTGTGCGGGCGGGTGACGTTGACCGAGTCGGCGAACAGGGCGCTCATCGCCTCGCTGGTGGTCTTTTCAAAGCGCATGTCGTTTTGCGTGCCGATGCTGATGGGCATGACCTGGATGTTTTGAACCCGGAAGAGGCCGAGCAGGTTGCTGGCCAGGGCGCGCACCGGGGGAATGCTCAGCGCGCCGGCCATGACGGCGACGAGGGTGAAGGTGGCCCACACGAGGCGGGGGATACGGAAGAAAGGTGTCTTTTGCATCGTCATTTGCTCCTTGTGTTTAAGACGTTGAAATGCGTGCGATGCAGCCAGCGGTTTGTGGGTTGGGGCGAGGATGGCCAACCGTTGTTGGACGCGTGCGGTGCGCTGAGAAATTTCTTCCAGGCGCTGCCGGCAGCGTGGGCAGATGGCCAGGTGCTCGTCCAGGTGGGTCTGCTGAGGGGCGGTGAGCTCTCCGTCGAGCGAGGCGCGTAACAGGTTATCATTCAGGTGCATCTTATCCTCCTGTTTCGTAGCGTTTTTCAAACTCTTGCTCGGCGCGCACGAGTAGGGTTCCAACGGAAGCCGGGTTGATATCCAGAGCAGCGGCGATCTCTTTGTACGAGAGCCCGGCGCTGCGCAGGACGAGCAGCTGCGCCTGGCGGGCCGGCATGTGCGCCAGCACGTCACGGACGCGAACTTGCTCCTGGGTTCGCTCAACCACGCCAGCAGGGTTTTCAGGGGCGTTCAGATCGAGGGCCTCTTTCCCGGCGTTCTCTTCGTAGCCCTGGCGGCGGTGGGCGGCGCGCAGGGCATTGTAGCCCAGATGGGTGGCCACCCGGTACAGCCAGCCGCCAATCGATGGCCGGTTGGCCGGCGGGCGCTGCCAGAAGCGTACGAAGGTTTCCAGGGCCAGGTCTTCGGCCTCGGCGCGATCACCGAGCAGGCGGAACAGGGTGTTATACACCCCCGCCCAGTGTTCGTTGAAGATGGTCTCGAGGTCGTCGGGTGGGCCCGCATGGGCGCCCTCCCGGGTGGGGTTGTGCATGGAATGCCTCTGAAATGTCGCTTGGTTCTGCATCATATTCTACGGTATTAACACCGCCGGGGGAAGTTTTATGACAGAAGAAGGTGGGATGCGGATGAGATGTGCGCCGGGTGGGGTAAAATGAAGGTGTTTGTGAGCAGAAGAGATCGGTATGTGGAGGTGGATGCCATGCGCGTGACCTGGGACGAACAGAAAGCGCCGCCTGATTTTGAGCTGGTGGATACCAACGGGCGCACGGTGCGGCTGGCGGATTATCGCGGCCAGAAGCACGTGGTGCTGGTGCTGGCGCGCGGTTTTCTCTGACCGTTCTGCCGCCGGCAGCTGACGCAGTTGCGTCGCGACTATGCGCGGTTTGTGGCCCTGGGGGCCGAGGTGCTGGTGTTGGGGCCAGACGGCCCGGCTGCGTTTCAGCGCCTGTGGCGGGATGAGGGTGCGCCCTTTGTGGGATTATCGGACGCCGGCTCGCGGGTGGCGGATCAATACCAGCAGGAGGTCAATTTGCTCAAGCTGGGGCGCATGCCGGCGGTGCTGGTGATCGACCGGGAGGGCCGGGTGCGTTACAGCCATTACGGCAATTCGATGGCGGATATCCCCGAGAACGAGGAATTACTGGCGGTGCTGGCGCAGCTGGTTTGAGGGCGCCGCCGGCAAAATAACAGGGCCGCCCGATAGCTCGGGCGGCCCTGCTGTGTGTCGGCACAGCCTGGAATTAGCGCTTGAGGGCGCTCCAGCCGGCGTAGCTGGCGCTGTCGCCCAACTCGGCTTCGATGCGCAGCAGCTGGTTGTACTTGGCGACGCGGTCGGAGCGGGCCGGGGCGCCGGTCTTGATCTGGCCCATGTTGAGCGCTACCGCCAGGTCGGCGATGGTGGCGTCTTCGGTCTCGCCCGAGCGGTGCGAGGTGACGGCGCGCCAGCCGGCGCGGTGACAGGTCTCGACCGCTTCGATGGTCTCGGTCAGCGAGCCAATCTGGTTGAGTTTGACCAACAGGGCGTTGGCGGCCTGTTCGCGGATGGCGCGGCGGACACGCTCGGGGTTGGTGACGAGCAGGTCGTCGCCGACGATCTGGATGCGCTGGCCAACTTCCTTGACCATCAGCTTCCAGCTGTCCCAGTCGTCCTGGGCCAGGCCATCTTCGATCGAGACGATGGGGTACTGTTCGACCCAATTCTTCCAGAAGGCGACCATTTCTTCGCCGGTGAGCTTCTTGCCTTCCTTGCGCAGGTTGTAGGTGCGGGTTTCCTCGTCGTACAGTTCGGAAGCCGCCGGGTCGAGGGCGATGCAAACCTGCTCGCCGGGCTTGTAACCGGCCTTGGTGATGGCCTCGAGGATGACCTCGACGGCCTCGGCGTTGGCCTTGAGCGGGGGCGCATAACCGCCCTCATCCCCGACCAGGGTGGGGTAACCGCGGCTCTTGAGGACGCTCTTGAGGGTGTGGTAGATTTCGGCGCCCCAGCGCAGACCCTCGGCAAACGAGGAAGCGCCGAGCGGCATGACCATGAATTCCTGGGCGTCGGTCGACTGCCAGGCGGTATGAGCGCCGCCGTTGAGGATGTTCATCATCGGGACGGGCAGCACGTGGGCATAAACGCCGCCGATGTAGCGATAGAGGGGCAGGCCCAGGGCATTGGCGGCGGCTTTGGCCACGGCCAGGCTGGTGCCGAGGATGGCGTTGGCGCCCAACTTGGACTTGTTGGGGGTGCCGTCCAGTTCGATCAGCATGTGGTCGATGGAATATTGCTCGACGGCGTCCCAGCCGACCAGGGCTTCGGCGATCTCGGTGTTGACGTTTTCGACGGCCTTGAGCACGCCCTTGCCCAGATAACGAGACTTATCGCCGTCTCGCATTTCCAACGCTTCGTGCACGCCGGTGGAGGCGCCGGAGGGGACAGCAGCCCGGCCCCAACTGCCGTCAGCCAACACGACTTCAACTTCCACAGTCGGGTTGCCGCGCGAATCCAGAACTTCTTGCGCAACTACTGATTCAATTGTGGTTTCCATAGCTATATTCCTTGAACGGGGGGATGAATGATGGCGACCGGGTCGCCGGATGGACAGGGATAGCACAGTGCGGCGCTGATTCAAGCCGTCTACCAGACAAGTATAATACGGTTTTTGAAAGTGCGGGCTACTTTTTGACGGTTTCTTGCCGCAATCTAGTGCACAACGCCGGCGTGCTGGCTGGCGGCGCGGATGAAGGCATAGAACAGCGGGTGGGGCCGGTTGGGGCGTGAGAGGAACTCGGGGTGGAACTGGGTGCCGAGCATGAAAGGATGGTCGCTCAGTTCGGCGATTTCGACCAGGCGCCCGTCGGGTGAGAGCCCGGAGAAGCGCATGCCGTGTTCTTCCAGGGTCTTGCGGTAGGCGTTGTTGAACTCGAAGCGGTGGCGGTGACGTTCCTGCACCAGTTCTTCCTGGTAGGCGTCGGCGGCGATGGTGCCGGGCACGAGGTGGCAGGGGTACAGCCCCAGGCGCATGGTGCCGCCCATGTCGGTGATCTGGGTTTGTTCGGGCATCAGGTCGATGATCGGGTGGCGGGTGGTGCGCTCGAATTCGGTCGAGTTGGCGTCTTCGGTTTGCAGCACGTGGCGGGCGAAGTCGATGACCATCAGCTGCATGCCGAGACACAGCCCCAGGTAGGGCACCTTTTCGCTGCGGGCGAAGTGGGCGGCCTGGATCTTGCCCTCGATGCCGCGACTGCCGAAGCCGCCGGGGACGATCACGCCGTCGGACTCGCGCACGGCCTCCCAGCCGCGCCCTTTTTCCAGTTCGACCGAATGCACCCAGTTGATCTTGATCTCCACGCCCTGGTGCAAGGCGGCGTGTTCGAGGGCGGCGCGCACGCTGATGTAGGCGTCGTGCAGTTCGACGTACTTGCCCACCAGGGCGATTTTTACCTGCGGGCGTTGTTTGCGGATATTGTCCAGCAGCATCTGCCACTGGCTCCAATCCGGCTGCTGGCGCGGGCTGAGGTTCAGCTTTTCGAGGATGATATCGGCCACGTGGGCCTGTTCGAGCAGAATGGGGATGTCGTACAGCACCGGAGTGGTGACCATTGGGACGACGGCCTGTTTCTGCACGTCGCAAAACAGGGCGATTTTCTCGAGCAGGTCGCTTTCGATGGGCTGATCCGAACGGGCAAAGATCATATCCGGCGAGATGCCGATGGAGCGCAGTTCGCGCACGGAGTGCTGGGTGGGTTTGGTTTTTAGCTCGCCGGTGGCGCCGATGTAGGGCAACCAGGTGACGTGGATGTAGAGCGTGTTCTCGCGGCCCATATCGCTGCGCAGCTGGCGGATGGCTTCGAGGAAGGGCAGGCTTTCGATATCGCCGACGGTGCCGCCTACCTCTACTAAAACGATTTCCGCACCGGTGGTCTTGGCGACCAGGCCGATGCGGCGTTTGATTTCGTTGGTGATATGGGGGATGACCTGGATGGTGCCGCCGAGGTAATCGCCGTGTCGTTCCTTGCTGATGACTTCGGCGTAGACCTGGCCGGTGGTGATGTTGCAGACCTTATTGAGGCGGATATCGATGAAGCGTTCGTAGTGGCCCAGATCCAGGTCGGTTTCGGCGCCGTCGTCGAGGACAAAGACCTCGCCGTGCTGATAGGGGCTCATCGTACCGGGGTCGACGTTGATGTAGGGGTCCAGTTTTTGCACGGCCACCCGAAAGCCGCGTTCTTTCAATAATCTACCGATTGCGGCGGCGGTAACTCCCTTGCCTACAGAGCTGACCACGCCGCCGGTGAAGAAGATATATTTGGTTCCCATGACACACCTTTTGAAAAACAATTGAAAAGCCTGGCGAAAGAGCGCAGGCAGCCAGGCTTTTTTGTGAGTTTGACTGGAGCAAGTTTACCATAAGGGCTTAAAATTGAAAACCGCTTTGCGGGGACGCAAAGCGGTTGGTATTGCATACGGGGCGCTGAATGGGAGACAATGAAAACGGAAGATCGTTCCGCCGGATGGAGCTTCGGCAGTTCATCAGAGGCAGTCGATTGTTAAGCCGTTTTGCAAAGGTCCCAAACAGGGGCTTATACGGTACGGGCCTTTTGCTCGAGAGTCCGATTGAAGATATCTTCGTTTTCCGCCGAAACAGTCTTCTTTTTCTTTTCTTCCAACTGCTTTTTGCGGGTCTTGGCGCGTTCCATAGCTTCGCGCAGGGCGATGGCCATGGCGGTCGGTTCTTCTTCGGTGTGCTGAGCCTCTTCGGGCATCTCGGGCAGTTCCCCGTCGATCATCTCGGCGCTTTGCTTGCGCGGCGCTTTCTTGCGGCGGACAGGCTTTTCGCGCTGGGGCTGGTCGGCGATGTGGGGGCTGGGCTCTTCCTTGACCGGTTCGGGGATGAGGGCCTTCATGCTGAGCTTGATCTGCTTCTTCTTGCGGTTCACGTCCAGCACTTCGGCTTCGATCTCGTCGCCTTCTTTGACCACGTCACCGGGGGTGCGCACGTAACCATGGGCCATTTCGCTGATGTGCACCAGGCCGGGGCGCTCCGCACCGATTTCAACAAAGGCGCCGAACTTTTCCAGGCGAACTACCTTGCCTTTGACAACCTGACCCTTCTTGAGGTCGCGCCACTCGAGGTCGAGGGGCTTGATCATGGTCAGCTCGATACGCCCGTCTTTGATCTTGCGTACCCAAACGTCGACTTCCTGGCCAATTTGCAGGACGTCTTCGACACGCTTGATCGGTTCAGGGCTGGGGGCCAACAATTGCGAAATATGAATGACAGCGGGGCTCCCAGTGCCGATGTCAATCAGCGCACCCGCCAGGCTGGTCTTGACGACTTTACCCGTAAAGTGCATTTTCTGTTTTACTTCTGGGCGGTCGATTTCGGCCGCTACGCTCATATCCATAGCGTTTCTCTCCCGTTTCATGAATTCAGCGACAGAAAATTATACCCGGCGCATGTGAAACTGTCAATTGAATCCCGTGTTTTTTGGGTTTCTTTAAGAAAAAAAGGCGGGCGCCGTGATCCATGCGCCCGCCGGAAGGGTGAAAAAAGGTGATTATTTGAGCAGATCGATGGCCTTTTGCAGTTGTGGATCGCGATTGGCTTTGGCGTCTTCCTCGGTGAAGGGCACCTCGTAGTCCGGTTTGAGACCCACTTTGTGGATCAGGCGCTCTTTGGGGGTCAGCCAGCGGGCGATGGTGACCCGCACGGCGCCCTGGTCGTCGTCGAGCGGCAGCCAGTTTTGCACCGAGCCCTTGCCGTAGGTGGTGGCGCCCACCAGCTTGCCGCGTCCATAATCCTGGATGGCGCCGGCGGTGATCTCGGAAGCAGAGGCGGTACCTTCGTTGGTCAGCACGACGAGCGGAATGTCGATCGCCAGCCCGCCCGGGGTGGCCTGGAATTCCTTACGGGTGCCATCGCCGTACTCTTCGTACATGAGCGTGCCCTTGCTGATGAATTCCGAGGTGACCTGCATGGCCGTGGTGAGATAACCGCCGCCGTTGTTGCGCAGATCGAGGATCAGGCCTTTGGGGTTTTTGGCCAGCAGATCCTTGAGGATGTCGTGCAGATCGGTGGCGGTCTTTTCGCCGTAGGTAAACAGGCGCACGTAGGCGATGTTGCCGTCCAGCATTTTGCCTTCGACGCTGGGGACGACGATCTTGGCGCGCTCGATGGTGACGTCGAAAGGCTCTTTTTCGCCCTCACGCAGAACGGTGAGGGTGACTTTGGAGCCGGCCGGGCCGAGGACATGGCGCAGCACCAGGTTGCCGTCCACGCCGCTCATGTCTTCGCCATCCACCTTGATAATCTGGTCGCCGCTCTTCAGACCGGCTTTTTCGGCGGGCGAGTTGGGCATGGGGCTGATGATGCTGAGGTATTCACCGGTAATATCCACCCAGGCGCCGATGCCTTCGTATTCACCGGCAAGGGGCGCATTTTGCTGGCGGTATTGGTCGGGGTCCATGTACGAGGTGTGCTGGTCGCCCAGGGCGGCGAGCATGCCGCGAATGGCGCCGCGCATCAGATCCAGGTCGTTGACGGGCTGGTCGACGTACTGATTGTGGACGATATCCCAGGTCTGCCAGAAGGGGGCAAATAATTTCTCCTGGTCGCTGGCGGCAGCATTGGCGTTGCCGCCGGACGAGCTGTTCTTGAGCAGGGGGAATTGCAGCGCGGCGGTGGGTGTATTGGGCATGGCCCAGCCAACCAGAATGCCGCCTGAGAAGGCGCCGGCGAGCAGGATGACGGCGATGATCAGGCTGAGTAAATAACGAACGTACTTTGGCATTTCGTACTCCTGAGCAAACACAATTCGAATGACACCTTGCGGAGCCAATTTGTAAGAAAGCTTATCACGCAATGGTTAATCTGGCATTAGAGCCGTTCAATCGTCGTCGTCATCGTCGAGGGCAGGCGGTGAGGGTGAGCGCCGCGGGGCGTTGCTCTCGGGCGGCGCGCCCTGGCGCAGGGCGGTCACCCGGCGCGATAGCTCGGCCCAGCCCTCGTCTTCCTTTTTCCACGGCGAGCCGGTCTGTTTGAGACCATCCCACAGGGAAGAAGAGCCGGGGTGACGGCGCTGCCGTAAAGCAGAAAAGAGCCAGTAGTTGAGGGCAACGAACAGGATGACGACAAAGGCCAGAATGATCCAGCCGGCTAAGGAAATGGCGTTCATGGGGCCTCCACGGGTAAAACGGAAGGCAGTTCCAGCAGGTGATCGATTTGCGGGCCGCAGGCGGCAAGCTCGGGGTCGCGCCGGGCGTTGACCAGGACGGTCTGCCAGCCTAGCTGGTGGGCGGCGCAGATGTTGGCGAACGAGTCGTCGATCAGGGCGCACGTTTGCGGGTCGGGGCTGCCGGCCAGGCGCAGGGCAATCTCAAAGGCGGGCGGCATCGGTTTGCAGTAGGGGCTGATGTCGCGCACGTCGATGATCTGTTCGAAGTGTTCGCTCAACTGCAAGACTTTCAGGACGCGGCGGGCGTGGGCGGTGTCGGCGTTGGTGAAGATGACCTTGCGCTGCGGGTAACGCCCGAGCAGGGCGGCGAGCGCCGGGCTGGGGGCGATGAATTGCGCCAGCGGCACGTCGTGGACGAAATCCAGATATTCCTGAGCGTCGATCTTGTAGGTGGCCTGGAGCCCGCGCAGCGTGGTGCCATAAGCGAGCATGAATTCCTGGCGCATGGCGGAAATCTGTGCAGGGGGAATGCCCATGCGTTCGCGCATGTATTGTTCGATGCGGGCGCGAATGGCCTGCCAGACACCCGAGGTGGGCGGGTAGAGGGTATCGTCGAGATCGAAGAAGAGCAAGGTAGGTTTCATCCGCTTGAGTCTAAATCAGATCGGAAGTGGTGTCAATTCGCAGGACGGGTTATAATCAAGGTGTATGACGATTCAGCTTTTATCTGATGAGGTCGCTTCACAAATTGCCGCCGGCGAGGTCGTAGAACGCCCGGCTTCGGTGGTTAAGGAACTGCTCGAGAATGCGTTGGACGCCGGCTCGCGGCATATTGTGATCCGGATTGAGGGGGCGGGGCAACGTCTGATCGAGGTGGCGGACGATGGCATGGGCATACCGGCGGACGAACTGTCGCTGGCGGTGGCGCGACATGCCACCAGCAAATTGCGCAGCGCAGAAGATTTATTTCACATCACCACGTTGGGTTTCCGCGGCGAGGCGCTGGCTTCGATCGGTTCGGTGTCGCGCCTGACGTTGACCTCGCACCACGCCCAGGCCGAAACGGGGGGACGGCTGGTGGTGGAGGGCGGCGCGGCGAGCCGGGTGGAAGCGGCCGGAGCGCCGGCCGGCACGGTGGTGCGGGTCGAGGATTTGTTTTATAACGTCCCGGCGCGGCTGAAGTTTTTGAAGCGCGACGCCACCGAGCGCCAGCAGGTGGAGGCGTTGGTGACACGTTACGCCCTGGCCTATCCGCAGGTGCGCTTTCAACTGTGGCAGGACGGCAAGCCGGCGCTGCAAACCAGCGGAAACGGCGACCGGCGCGAAGTGTTGGCCAGTCTGTACGGCGTGGACGTGGCGCGCCAGATGCTCGAGGTGCTGCTGACGGAAGACGAGACGATCCAACTGGGCGGGTATATCAGCCCGGTGTCGTTGACGCGTTCGAACCGGCGCGAGATCACCTTTTTCATTAACGGGCGCTGGGTGCAGGATACGGCGCTGAGCGCGGCGTTGTTACAGGCCTATCATACCCTGCTGATGGTCGGGCGTTACCCGCTGGCGGTGTTGTTCGTGCAGTTGGATCCCGAAGCGGTGGACGTGAACGTCCACCCGGCCAAGGCCGAAGTGCGTTTCCGCGAGCAGGAAAGGGTGTTTGGCAGCGTGCAGCGTGGGGTGCGGCGCGCCTTGCTGGCGCATTCGCCCGTGCCGCAGGTCAACCTGCCTGCCTGGCGGCCAGAAACGCACCCGCTGACCTTTGACCCCGCCTGGGAAATGGCGGCGCAGGCGCGCAGTGAGACGCAGCCGGGCCTGGCGTTTGAAGCGGCGGCGTTGGCGGCCGAGGCCGAAGCGCTGCTTGCCCCCACTGCCCCGGCGCCGGCGCCGGTCGCTCCGCCGTCGGGTTCGCTGCCGTTGCTGCGCCTGATCGGCCAGGTGGGCGCCACCTATCTGGTGGCCGAGGGCCCGGACGGGCTGTACCTGATCGACCAGCACGCCGCTCATGAACGGGTGCTGTTTGAAAAATTATTACGCCAGCAGGCAAGCCGTTTGCCGGGTCAGGCGTTGTTGGAAGCAGTGATGTTCCAGCTTGCGCCGCAAAGTGCGTCACTGTTTCAGGAACAATTGGGGGTATTGGAACAGCTGGGTTTTCTGGTGGAGCCGTTTGGCCCGGCGACCTTCCGGGTGCGCTCGATACCGGCCATCTTTAGCGGCGTCGATCCGGTGGCGGCTGTGCGGGTGGTGGTTGAAGATTTTGAGGAGGACGAGACTCCGTTGCAGGCCGAGGTGGAAGAACGCATCGCGGCGCGGGTGTGTAAGCGGGCGGCGGTCAAGGCGGGGCAAATCCTTTCGGTGGAAGAGCAGCGGGCGCTGTTGCAGGATCTGGAAGCCTGCCAGTCGCCGCGCACCTGTCCCCACGGCCGGCCTACCATGATTCATCTCTCGGTCGATTTATTAGAACGCCAGTTTGGGCGGCGAGGCAGCCGCTAGACCAACCTATTCACAGGAGAAGGAAGATGAAGATTGTAACCGATCGAGGGGCCGACCTGTCCCGGGGACAGTTGGCGGGCCTGGATGTCCATTTCGCCCCGCTGCGTATCACCCTGGAAGAGCGCACCTATCAAAGCGGGGTGGATTTGCAGCCCGAAGATTTCTACCGTATGTTGTCGGAAACCGAGAGCTATCCGATCACCTCGCAACCTTCGGCGGGTGATTTCGCCGAACTCTATCGCAACCTGGCGCACACCGACCCGGACATTCTTTCCATTCACATTTCTTCTGGTTTGAGCGGGACGGTCAATTCGGCGCGCCTGGGGGCGGCGATGGTGCCGGAGGCCAACGTGACCATTTTCGATACGATGACCCTTTCGGTGCCCGAGGGCTGGCAGGTGCAGGCGGCGGCGCTGGCGGCGCAGGCCGGCTGGTCGCTGGAACAGATTCTGGCCCTGTTGGAAAAACTGCGCGCCCAGAGCGAAGGGCTCTTTACACTCCCGACGCTCAAATACCTGATCCACGGCGGACGGATCAGCCATCTCAAGGGCCTGTTGGCTTCGCTGCTCAACATCAAACCGATCATCGGCGTGGAAAAAGAGCACGGGACGTATACCCCCTATGCGCAGGAGATCACCTTCAAACGCGCCATCCAACGCATCGGCGATGTGGTGGCGGGCATCTATCCGGCGGGCAGCGCCCTGCGGGTACAACTGCTGCATGGCAACAACCTGGAGGGGGTAGAACTGCTGCGCGAGAGAATGGCCTCATTGTTCGAGTGCCGCTTTGAGGCGGTGACGGCGATTGCGCCGGTGTTGGGGGCGCACACCGGGCCGGGGCTGGTGGGGCTGGGCGTGGCGCCGTTAGAGCTCTTCGCCGGGCTGCTATGAGGTTTCACACGGCAGGTAGACGGTAAAGGTCGTTCCTTCGCCCAGTGTGCTCTGCACGCGGATTTCACCGCCGTGTCCTTCGACCAGCCGCTTGCAGATGGAGAGCCCCAACCCGCTGCCGCTGGTATTTTGTTCGGTGTGGCTGGCGCGGAAAAATTTTTCAAACAGCCGTTCGACATCCTGGGGCGACATGCCCACGCCGCTGTCTTCTACCGAGAAACATACCCTGCGCTGCTCGTACCAGGAGCGCAGGGTGATCTGTCCCTGCGGGCGATTGTACTTAATGGCGTTGCTCAGCAGGTTGTAGAGCACCTGTTTGATCTTGGCGCGGTCGGCGTTGAACTGGGGCAGGTCGGGAGCCAGGGCGGTCTCCAGTTTCAGCCCACTTCCGGCGAAACGGGCGCGAAAAGACTGGAGGCATTCGTCGATGAGCGGGTTCAACTCGCAGCGGCTGAAGGCGAACGTGGTGCGGCCCGATTCCAGGCGGGCCAGGTCGAGGAAGTTGGTGCTCAGTTCGTTGAGCCGCTGGGTCTCTTTTTGCAGGGTGTCGGCCAGCGCCAGGCGTTGCTCGTCGCTGACCTGGGGTTGGGCGAGCAGGTAGGCGACAGCGTTCATGGACATGAGCGGGGTGCGCAGTTCGTGCACCAGTTCGGAGATCAGGTCGGATTGCTGGAAGAGGCGCGAGTTCTGGATGGCGACGGCGGCCTGTGCGCCCAGGACGACGAGCAATTCCTGGTCGGAGCAGGTGAAGGCGCCGGCTTTCTTGTTGAGCACTTCCAGCACACCGATCAGTTTGTCCTTGACGATCATCGGCACGGCGATCAGTGAGCGGGTGGTGTAGGCGAGGGTCTGTTCTACCTGCTTGAAGAAACGGGTGTCCTGGTGGACGTCGCTGACGTTGAGTGGTTGGCGGTGGGCGACGACCCATCCGGCCAGGCTCTCGGGTGGGACGATGATTTCCTGCATCAGCGCTTCGTTGTTGGCGTTGGTGGCGGTGCGGAAGAAGAGTTCGTTTTTCTTCTCGTCGTAGAGCAGGATGGAGGCGGCCTCGGCGTCGGTCAGTTCGATGGCGACCTGGGTGATGCGCTGCAACAGGGCGTCTAGATCGAGGGTGGCGGCCAGGTCGCGAGCAATTTCTATCAATTGCTCGTAAGAGCGCAGGGTGTGGGCAAGCGAGGTGTGGGTCATAACAGTCTGGCGGCGATCAGCGGCAGAATTTCAGCCACGTCGTAAGGCAGGAGCAGATCGGCGCGGTCGTCCAGCCCGGTGGGGGAGAAGGTGTTGATGATCAGGCGACCGCCCTGGCGGAGGGTATAGGTGGGCAGCAGGCTGGCGGGGGTGACGGTGAGGGCCGAGCCGACCACCAGCATCAGGTCGGCTTGCAAGCTGTGTTCGCTGGCGGCGTGCCAGGCCTGCCGCGGTAACATCTCCTCGAACATGACGATATCGGGTTTGAGGATGCTCTCGCAGTGGGCGCAGTGAGGAATCTCTTGCCGGTCGATGAAGACGGGGTAGAGATCCGGGCCGGAGTAGGTGCAGTGGCATTGCGGGCAGGTGAAGGTGTTCATCGAGCCGTGAACCTCGATGACGGTGCGTGAGCCGGCGCGCTGGTGCAGGCCGTCGATGTTCTGGGTGATGAGCGCCTTGAGGTAGCCGGCGCGCTCCAGTTCGGCCAGGGCAACGTGCGCCGGGTTGGGTTGGGCGGTCCACATACTTTTTGCCAGCGGGCGCAGCCAGTTAAAGAAGACCTGCGGGCGGGTGCGGAAAGCGGTGAGCGAGGCGACCTGCATGGGGTCGTCGTGCTCCCACAGCCCGGTGTTGTGCGAGCGAAAATCGGGAATGCCGGAGGGGGTGGAGATGCCGGCGCCGGTGAGGGCGACGGCATGGCGGGCAGAGCGGAGCAGGCTGGCGGCCGTTGCGACGATCTGGTCAGGCGCAGAAACGCTCATCGGGCGATGTGTTGGGCGATGGCTTCGGTCAGGCGGGCAAATTGCTGCGCCAGCAGGCCCTCGGGCTGGATCAGTGTGATGGGCAGTGAGCGCATGGCGGCCTGGTAAGACTGTTCGGGGGCCGGCGGGATGACCTGTACCACACTATGGCCCAGTGTTTCCTGCACCTGGGCGGCGGAGAGCTGGATATCGGCGCGGATGCGGTTGAGAACGACCACCGACAGCACCTTGGATTTGCCAAATCCCTTTTCGGCCAGTTCATTGACCAGCACACGGGTGCGCTGTACGGTGGCGGGTTGCGGCTCGACCACCAGGATGACTTCCTGGCACAGGGACAGAATGCGCTCGTAACCGGGCTGGGTGTTGGTGCCGATGTCGAGAATAACCGGCGAGGCCATCTGGGGCAATAACTGCAAGATGGTTTCAAGTTGTGCGTTGGCGCCGGGCAGCAGGTTGGTGTCTTTGGTCTGGTGCGAGGCAAGCAAGAGCCGGATGCCAAATGAGGTGCGCACCAGTTCGTTTTCCAGCACAGAGGCGGTAATAGCGTTGGGTTTCAAGTTCAACAGTTTGGTGAGCGTTTCCGGGTTGGTGTAGCCCAACTCGATCCCCCATGTCCCCTGGCCCGGGCGCAGCTCGGCGGCGATGACTTCGCCTTTGTGTTTCATATAGTATTGCAGCGCCAGGTTGAGGGCGATGGTGGAGACGCCCAGGCCACCTTTGGCGGCGGTGACGCCGATGGTGTAACCGCGCGGTTTCATTGCCTCGGCGCCCGCTCCGGCGCTGCCGCCGCGTGATTTGGCGCGCGCCAGCAGGGCGCGAATGTGGGCGGCCAGTTCGGCGGGATGGATGGGCTTGGTCAGGTAGTCGTCTACCCCCGCTTCATAACCGGCGACTTTATCGTCCACCTGGCTTTTGGCGGTAAACATCAAAATCGGGGTGTTGGCCGTACCCGGTTCCTGGCGGAGTTTACGGGTGACCTCATATCCATCCACGTCTGGCATCATCACGTCAATGATAATCAGGTCGGGTGACTCGGCGCGGGCCTGGTTGAGCGCCTGGGTACCATTTTGTGCGGCAACGATTTCGTATCCCTGACGTTGGAGCATCAGCCCCACAAGGCGCAGGGTCTCAAGATCATCATCTGCGATCAAAATTTTTTCTGCCATAATCCCCGGTCCTTGTTGTGTTTAAGTCAGTCTAGCATAAAGATGCGTGTAGTGCAAGTACCCGCGGCGGGTTAAAACCGCGGCAGCGATTGTTGGAGCGCCCATACACAGTTGGCGGGCATCTGTAGCCGCCAGAAAGGCCAATTTTTATAACGCTTCGTCCCAGGAGTCTGCCCCGCTCCGGTGGGAAGCGGGCCGGGCGGAGCGTCTGGCTCCTCACCCCGGCGGTTGTCTTGTCTGAACGATGGAAGGGGTATAATGCAGGTATGGATCTCGAACGATTGGCGCAGGTGGCGCGGCAGGAATGTGGTCTGGATGGGGATACGCCGGTGGTGGTGGGGGTCTCCGGGGGGCCAGACAGCCTGTGTTTGTTGGATGTGTTGCAGCGCGGCGGGTGGAATGTGGTCGTGGCGCACTTCAATCATGGGCTGCGTCCCGAAGCCGGGGCCGATGCGCAGCGGGTGGCGGAATTTGCACGGCAGCGCGGGCTGGCTTTTATGCTGGGCGGCGAGGACGTGGCAGCGCAGGCACAGGCCGAACGGCGTTCGCTGGAAGAAGCCGCCCGGCGCGGGCGTTATCGTTTCCTGTTTACAACGGCGCGCCGGTTGGGCGCTCAGGCGGTGGCGGTCGGGCACACCGCCGACGATCAGGTCGAGACGGTGTTGATGCACCTGCTGCGCGGGGCGGGGCTGGCCGGTTTGAAGGGTATGGCCTGCCGCGCCGTGTTGGCGGAGTGGGACGCCAGCCTGCCGCTGGTGCGCCCGCTGTTGAGCTGCTGGCGCGGCGAGGTGCTGGCGCATTGCCAGACGTACGGGCTGGAACCCCTGTGGGACGCCAGCAACGCCGACACGACCTTTTTTCGCAACCGCCTGCGGCACGAATTAATCCCGTATTTGCAGGACTATAATCCGCAGGTCAAGACGGTGCTGTGGCGGATGGCGCAGGCGTTGGCCGGCGATCATGCCGTTTTAGAAGCCCAGGTCGAGCAGGCCTGGGCGGCGTGTGCTCCGCTACAGAAGAGCGGCTGTGTGCTGCTGGAACATGCGGCGCTGCGGGATTTGCCGCTGGGGTTGCAGCGCGGTGTGCTGCGCCGGGCGGTGGGGCTGCTGCGCCCGGCGTTGCGCGACGTGGATTTTGCGTGCATCGAACGTGGCGTGAATTTTGTGGCTGCGGCCGGGGGTGGGCGTACGGTCGAACTGGTGCAGGGCCTGCGCCTGTCTCTGGAAGGGGGGCGCGTGCTGCTGGCCGAAGATGATGCGGCGCTGCCGGTCGAAGATTGGCCGCAGCTCGCGCCTGGGACGGTGTGGACGTTGCCCGTCCCCGGGCGGGTGACGCTGCCGGGCGGCTGGGTGCTGGAGAGCGAGGCGCTGGTGGGTGATGCGCTGGGCAAATTACCACCTCCGGTCGCCGGCCGATATCATGCCTGGCTGGATGGCGACCGGCTGGCGGGGGAACTGACGCTGCGCACCTTTCGCCCCGGCGACCGGATTGCGGCCCTCGGGCTGGGCGGCCATTCGCTGAAACTGTCGGATCTATGGGTGAACGAGCACCTGCCGCGCCGGGCGCGGGCGGGGTGGCCGATTGTGTGCGCCGGCGAGGAGATCGTCTGGGTGCCGGGTTTTCGCCTGGCGCAGCCTTTTGGCTTGAGCGCCGGGACGCGCCGCATGGTGCACCTCAGGCTGGAGAGGCAAGATTGGCCTGAGCGTTCAACTGGCGCAATTTGAGACTGATCTCGCGCCATTGAATTTTGGAAATGCCCAGTTTTTGGCGCAATTTTTCGCTTTCCATACCTGCCTGCCAGTCGTTCAGGGCGCACGTCCAGCGGCACATATCAAACGAGAGATGTTTGTCGAGCAGCGCTTCTTTGCCGATATCCTCAAGAATGTACTCCAGGCGGCGCTGCGACCAGGGGAAGATGCGGTCGGTGGGCTGATACTGGTTGAGGTAGCTCTGATAGGTGGCGCCCCAGGCTTCGGGCAGGGCGATTTTGCGTTCTTTGTAACGGTTGTTGGGGCTGGCGTAGCGGACGAAAAGCTGCGGGCCGTTGGGTGCTTCCAGGTCGACGTGGTTGAGGGTCAGCGCCAGGCACTCGCCTTTCTTGACGCCGGTGGCCAGCAGCAGTTCGAGCAGGGCGGCAGGGCGGGCGTCGGGTTTCTGACTGAACTTGTGCAGGTTGGCGATATCCAGGACGCGCTGCTGTTCGGCGGCGGTGAGGACGACCTGTAAGGGACTGATGGCGGATTGCTGCACGACCTTTTCGGCGGGGTCGGTGATGAGGACGCCGTATTGGTTCAGCCAGCGGAAGAAGGCCTTGATGGTGGTGATGCGCCGGGCGTAGCTTTTGGGGCTACAGGGCACGCCGCGCTCGTCGAGCAGCCATTTGAGGAAATTATTCAGTTCGGTGGTGGAGACCTGCCCGATGGTGTGTGCGGCAGGCAGGTAATTTACCAGCAGTTGGATGTCGCCGAGAAAAGCCTTGATGGTGTAAGGGGAACGGCCCTGATCCTCGAGAAAGACGCGCCAGGCCTGAATGGCAGGGATGAGCGGGGTGTCGGGGGTGATATGAGCGGTTGACGGAGTGATTTCGGGGGTCATACACATCCTCCTGAACGAATTTGCGTGTAGCTTAACTGATTTCAGTGTACCCGATTCAACCGCGTCTGTCAATCCGCTTTGCAATCAAAGAAAGGCGCAAAAACGTTTTGCGCCCCGCTGTCAAGACCCTGTAGCCTTCGCCGATTTCAGGGCAGCGGCGTACTGCCCGGCAGCCCGGAGCCGTTGGGGTTGGAGAGGCTGCTGGTCGGTTCGGACATGCCCTGCCCCGAGGATTCGCTGGTGGGTTCCCATTGCCAGGTGACCGTTGGGCTGGCGGTGAATTCCGCGGTGGGTTCCAGCGTGACGGTCGCGGTGGGCTGCGGTTCGGTAGGCTGAGGGGTGGGCAGCGTAGCGGTATCGGTGGGGGTAGGAATTTCGATGGTAACGGTCGCCGTGGGTGGAATGTAGGTGGGATAGGGGGTATAGACCGGGACGAA
This sequence comes from uncultured Anaerolineaceae bacterium, assembly GCA_964535315.1. GTDB lineage: Bacteria > Chloroflexota > Anaerolineae > Anaerolineales > Anaerolineaceae > CAZHTS01. The sequence goes on along the minus strand of CAZHTS010000015.1, from coordinate 34,237 downwards.
CGGCATCCAGATTTGCTCGCCGGCCTGCAAGTGAATGTTGCCGAGGCGGCAGTTGGCGCGCAGGATTTCGTAGATGGGGGAGTTGGTCGCCAGGCTGAGCTGGTAGAAGTTGTCGCCGGGCTGCACCAGATAGAGCACCCAGCCGGGCGGCGGGCCGCACGGGATGAAGGTGGGCGAAGGGATCTGGACGGGGGTGGGCAGGGAGGGGGGGATGTACAGCAGCGAGCCGGGCAGCAGCACATCGCTTACCAGACAGTTTGCCTGGCGCAATTTTTCCGGTTCGGTCTGGAGCTGAGCAGCCAGACTGGGCAGGGTGTCCTGAACGGGGACGGTATACGCCGTCCAGCCGGCGGGGGGCTGGCAGAAGGGCAGCGGGGTGACGGTGGGTAGATGCACGGCGGTCGGCTTCTGCCGGGCGGAATTCGTACTGACCGGGCGAGAGGGCGAGGCGTTGGCCTGGGTAGGCCCGGTTACAGGGGTAGCCGTGACCGGGGCCGCCCCCTCGGCAAAAGCCAGCGATAGCGAGCCCAGCACAATCAGGCTGGTGAACGCCACACTGGCGAGCCCGTTCAGAAAGGTACGCAATGGGCTCATTCGTCTTCTTCGTCGGCCGGGCGTTCTTCGTGGCGGATGGGCAGGCGGATGCTAAAGGTGGCGCCTTTGCCCGATTCGCTTTCGACCCAGATGTGCCCGTTGTGCGCTTCGACCAGGGTCTTGGCAATCGACAACCCAACGCCGGTATCGCCGACGCCCTGGATGAGGGCGTTTTCGGCGCGATAGCGGCGCGAGAAGACCCGTTGCAGTTCTTCGGGTGGAATGCCGCCGCCGCTGTCGGTGAATTGCAGCAAGACGTAGGGGCGTTGTTCCTGCTGCTGGATGTGGGCGCTGAGGAAGATGGTGCCGTCGTTGGGGGTGGCGGCGCCGGCGTTTTGCAGCAGTTGGACGATGATTTGCTGCATGGCGTCGTGATCGGCGATCAGCGAGGGCATTTCCTCGGGTAATTCGACGCGCAGGGTGATGTTCTTCTCGCGCAGTTGGGCGCTGGTATCGCTGATGGCCTGGTCGATGAGCGCCCCCAGATGGACGGATTGTGGGCTGAGTTTAATTTGCCCGCTTTGCAGCGAGGTGACCTGAACGAGGTCGTCCAACAGGGCGCGCATGCGCTCGGTGGAGGATTTAACCCGTTCGAGGAATTTGCGCTGCAGGGCGCCGAGAATGCCGGCCGATTCGGCCAGCAGCAGGTCGGTGTAGCCCAGAATGGAGGAAAGCGGCTGGCGCAGTTCCTGCGCGATGGAAGCCACCACCTCGCGTTCTTCTTTGACGTTGACCGCCTGATTGGCGGCGTTTTGCAGTTCGAGAATCTGAATGTTGGCCGCCGCCAGGGAGTTTTGCAGGCGGGCGACCTCTTGCAGCGAGAGGCGCATTTCTTTTTCGAGCTGTTTGACGTGGTTGTAGGAAGCGCCGCTTTTACCGCCGCTGCCAAGCTGCCCCTGGCGCAGCTGCTCGTTTTCGGCCTGGAGGTTGGCGATGGTTTCCTGCGCTTCCTGTTGGACGGCCAGCAGCGCTTCGATTTCGGAGGTGTTTGGCTGACTGGCGGCGGCCTCGCGCAGTTGGGCCATCTCATCGAGCAGCGTCTTCTGTTCCTGTTGTAGTTCGGCCAGTTGTTTCTGGGCTTTTTCCAATTCTTCTTGCAGAGCCTGGGGGTCGCTGTCAAAACCGGGGTGCGGGATGACGCGCATGAGGATTTGCATCATGCTCTCGGTAGAGGTGAGCAAGAAGGCCTGTTCTTCGGTCGACCAGGTACGGTCAGAATAGGGTGAGAGGAAGAGGATGGCGCCCCACGGCGAACGGGTGCCGGCGATGGGCACGGACAACAGGTTGCCGGCGGTTTCCAGACCGAGGAAACGGGCCACGGCCATCAGGTCCGGGCTGGTTTTGTTATCGCTGGACAGTCGCAGCGGGCGGCCGCGCTGGATGGCGTTGGCCAGGGTGGGGGCCTTGTCGGTATCGATGATGCCGCCGGGCAAATTTTCTTCGCGCACCAGGTCGTAGCCAGCCTGGACGATCATCTCCCCGTTGCGGTTGGGCGCCGAGACGACCAGGCACATATCGGCCAGCATGGTCTGTGCGATGGCGCGGGCCAGGGCGTCCTTGACCTTTTCGGGCTCGCTGAGGGCGGCCAGTTGCAACCAGGCATGAAAGGCGCGCGGGTCGGCGCTATACCGCTGGTTGGGGTTTGGCTCTTCCGGGACGCTGCGACGGGCCGGGGCAGGCGCCGGCGCCGGACGGGCCGCGGCCGCGCCGAGGCGTTGGGCCAGGGTGGGGAGGAGTGGGAAGGTGCACAGTTGCGCCAGGCGCACGGCGGCGGCAAAGTTTTCGGCGGTGGACGACCACAGCAGGTGGGCCGCATACCCGAGCAGGAGGACGAGCAAGATGCTCAATCCGATTCCCCAGCCGTCGGGGCGCAGGGTGGAGAGCAGGAGGATGCCGGCCAGGAGGATGGCGAGCGAGAGAACACCCCACACCCAGTCCAACCAGGTGCGGTTGAAGGCGCTGGTTGGGTCGCTGCCGCTCCAACTGGCGAGGCTAAAGAAGAAGAGCAGTACGATACACAGGTTGAGCAGGCCGGTGAGGCCATCAAATAAACGCGAGGGTTCAGGGGTGACCCACAACCAGACGAGCCAGATCAGGCTGAAGGTGAGCACGGCGCGGTCGAGCGGCGGGAGGAAAGTGTGCGGGTTGGAAACGCCCTGCCATACCAGGCTGCTGCTAATAAACAAGACGATCTGACCGAGCAGGAGCAGCCCAAAGCCCAACAGCATTCGTCTGCTGTAGCGATAACTGCTGGAGCGCTTGCCAATCAGGATGGCCTGTATGGCAGCCAGGATGGAGACGGACAGCGTGAGGTGGTAGATCAGGTTACCCGGCGCGGTGGTGATCAACTCGAACAGTTGTGTAAAAAAGTTACCCATCGGCAGCCCTCCCATCAAAATTATAGCATGGGTGGAGTGCGCTGGATCAATTTTGCCTGGGGCAATTCGGTCGAGAAGAGATTGAAAAGGAATTTTCCCCAAAAGATTGACAAAATCAGGATTTGGGATAAAATAAGCGCTGTAAACAGTAAGCCGAAGTGGCGGAATTGGCAGACGCGCTACGTTCAGGGCGTAGTGAGTGTACGCTCATGAGGGTTCAAATCCCTCCTTCGGCACTAGAATACCCCCGGTAACGGGGGTATTGTGTTTAAGCGCCCCGGCACGGTAATTGCATCCGCGGGATTTATGGAGTAAGATTAAAGGCATGGAAATCCTCAAGGCAAACAAGAAATGGTTCCTGGGCGTTGCGGCGCTGGTCGTCGTGATTTTGATGATGGTCGATCTGAACAGCCGGCTGACGGATGTTTTTCGTTTGAGCGCCCAACGCGACCAGATGCGCACCCGGGTGTACGAACTGGAGGTTACCCGCCAGGCGTTGGATACCAGGATTGCCTACGCCACCTCGGATGCGGCGGTGATTGAGTGGGCGCGTGAGGTCGGCCATATGTCCCAGCCGGACGATCATGCGGTGGTGCCGCTGGCGGCGAAAGTGACCCCCACGCCTTACGCAATTCCCACCCCTACCCCCCACCCTTACCAAAACTGGCAGGTCTGGCAGGCGTTGTTCTTCGCCAAATAGGCGCGCATCTCCTGACGCTATTCTCCTTCCAGGCGGCGCAGGGCCAACAGGGTGACGTCGTCGGAGGGTTGTGCGCCCTGGCGGAAGGTTTGCAACGCCTGGGTGATGGCAGCAAGCAAGGCGGGGACGTCGCCATCTCCCTCCTGTTCCAGGACGGCATGCAGCCGCTGCTCACCAAAGCCTTCTTCGCTGGCCGAGAAGCACTCGGTGACGCCATCGGTATACAGCAGCAACGTGTCGCCAGGGGCGATGGGCACCTCGTGATCGACGAGATGGATCTCCTCCAGAATGCCCAGGGCGATGCCGCCTTTGGGCAGCACTTCCACCCGACCGCCGGCGCGGCGCAGCAAGGGGCGGTTGTGCCCGGCGTTGGCATAACGCAGTTGGCCGGCTTGCAGGTCGAGGATGGCGTATACCGTGGTGATGAACATGTTGTTCTGGCTGTCCGGCATCAGCAGGGTGTTGACGCGCTCCAGCACGGCGGCGGGCGAGAGCACTTTTGGGGCGTTGGCGCGCAGCAGGGTGCGGGTGACGGTCATGTAGAGGGCGGCGGGCAGGCCTTTGTCGGAGACGTCGGCGATGACCAGCCCGATGAGGTCTTCGTCCAGGGCGAAGATGTCGTAAAAATCACCGCCTACCTGGCGGGCGGTCTGCCAGCTGGCGTCCAGTTGCCAGCCGCTCAGGGCAGGCAGCTGGCTGGGCAGAAAAGTCTGCTGGATCTGGCGGGCCAGTTGGAATTCGCGCTCGATGCGCTCGCGCTCGACCATTTCTTGCTGCATGCGCTCGTTCTGGATGGCAAGCGCCACCTGTTGGGCGATGCCGGTGATGATTTCCATGCGTTTCTCACGCAGGGCGACGCTGGCGCCGGTTTCCTTGGCCAGCAAGACGCCGTAAAACTGGCCTTTGACCGAAAGAGGAAAGCCGGCCAGCAGTTTTTCTGCGGCGGCGCCGGGCGGGTTCAATTCGTTGCTGACCGGCGTGCAGGGCAGACCGCTCCAGGCGGCGGGGGGCAGGTCGCTGTTGGGCAACGTACATACCAGCGGGCTGTCCTGTTTGCGGACGGCATCCAGTAGGGCAAATTCGCCGGCCTCGTAACAGCAGGTCAGCAGTTCGTTTTCTTGTTGGCGTGAGCCGGTGTACACCTGAGCGGGGGCAAAGCTGCGTTGTTGCTCGTTCCACAGATAGATGATGCATACTTCCACGCCGACCAGGATGGGGACGAGATGGATGATGGTATCGAGGATGTCGTTCAGATTGTTCTGGCTGACGACTGCCTGGGCGACCTGTAACAGTACAGCGGTGACGTAGGCCTCTTCCTGGCGGGCGTCGAGCAGGCGCACGTTTTCGATGGCGACGGCCGTCTGGTGGGCGATGCCTTGCAGAATGGAGAGCGTCTTGTGGTCGAAGGGTTGGGCGCCGCTGGTGCGCGAGGCCTGGTGCGCCACCAGGAAGGCGCCGAGGATTTCGCCGCGGGTCAACAATGGCAGGATGACCAGCGTGCTATCCCGCGAGGCCATGGCGGCGGCGGGTAGATCCAGTTCGCGGGCGGCGTCTTGCACGAAGATGGTGGACCGGGTGGCTTGAAGTTGCGCCAGGGCGGGTACGGCCTGCGGTGCAAAGAGGCGCTGTTCCACCGGCAGATCCAGCCCGTACCACGATTTGAGCTCGAAGGTTTGCAGGCTGTCTTCCCACAGGAAAATGGCGCTTTTCTTGATGCCCACCAACAGCGGGGTGAGACGGGTCATCGTGGCGAGCAGTTCATCGAGGGTATCGATGGCCTGGGTGGCCTCGGCCACCTGGAGCAGGACGGTGGAGACCCAGGCCTGCTCCTGGGCCTGGGAGTACAGGCCGGCGTTCTGGATGGCGACGGCGGCGTAACTGGCGAAGGTCGCAGCCATGGTGCTGGCCTCGCTGCCGTAGCGCCCCGGGCTGTGGTGGGCCAGGGTGATCACGCCCAACGTCTGCCCGCCGGCCGAAAGCGGCGCAGCGATGGAAGAATAATTGGCGGGGAATTGCAGCGCCGCGCCGAGCGGGCCGTAGGGGTCGCCTGGCTGGCGGATGGTAGGGTGTTCGTATTGCATCGCCTGGTCGAGCCAGGCGCGCACGGTCTGGTTGCGTTCCAACGCCTGAAGTAGCGCCTCGGGGGGCAGGTGGCGTACGACGGCCAGTTGCAGGCGGCGCTGGCCCTGAGTGTCTTCTTCGAGCAGCCAGATGGCGGCCGCCTCGCAGGGCAGGTTGCGTTCAAGCTGGTCGAGCACGGAGGCGAGCAGAGTTTCGACGGCGGTATTGCTCGAAAGCAGATAGGCCACGTCCCGGAAGCTGTCGGCTACCTGACGACGCCATTTTTCGGTGCGGTACAGGGCGGCGTTGCGCAGAGCGATGGCAATGCCCGCCCCGAGAGCCTCGAACAGGGTGCGGTCGCCGGCGTTGAAGGCGTACAACTGGTCGCTTTGCAGGTCGAGGATGCCCTGTACCCCGTTGCCCAGCATGAGCGGCACGCATAACTCGGAGCGGATGTCGTAAGGCGGCAGGGCCGAAGGGCGGTAGCGCGTATCCTGGCTGACGTCGTTGGCAAGCACGGCCTGACCGTTGCGCGCCACCCAGGGGATGATGCCGCGCGGGTCGTCCAGGTCGTACATGATCTCCATTTTCTGCATGCTCTGGCTGCGTTCACCGCTGCCGGCCTGGAAGATGATCTTGCGCCGGCCAGGGTGAACGGTGAAAAGATGTACGAAGGGGTAGCCGAAACGTTTGTGGATGCTCTGGACGATCTCGGTCAGCAGTTGATCCTGGTCGAGGATGGAAGACAGGGCGTGACTGACCTCGACTACAGCCGACATCTGTTCGGCGCGGTCGCGCAGGTCGCTGTATAGCCGGGCGTTCTCGACGGCGATGGCGATGGTGTCGGCCAGGGAGCGCAGGACGAGCATGTCGATTTCGTGAAAGGCTTCGAGTTGGGCGCTTTGTACGTCCAGCACGCCCAGGATGCGCTGCTCGACCTTGATCGGCAGGGCAACTTCGGATTGGGTGTTGGGCAGGTAGTCGCTGGGATGGTAGTGCGGGTCGCGGTGGACGTCGCGCGCCAGGTGTTCTTCGCCGCGCTCGGCGACCAGGCCGATAATGCCTTCGCCCAGGCGCGGGGTGATCTCTACCGGTTGGCCGGAAGGGTGCAGTCTGCCGGCGCTGGCGCGAAAGTGCAAAACGCCGTTCTGCGGGGCGGTGGTGAAAATGGCGACGTAATCGTAATGAAAGGAGTGCTGGATCAGGTGGGTGACCTGCTGGCAGAGTTCGTCCAGATCGAGCAGGTTGGCGATCTGGGCGTTGACCGAACGCACCAGGGTGAGTTGTTCGTAGCGCCAGTTTTTGATGATGATCTGGCGATTGATTTGCAGGGCCGAGGCGGCGTGGGCGGCGAGACCGTCCAGCAGGTCGATTTCGGCGGGGGTGAAGGCCGGCCCACCGGGTCGTTCTACGGCCAACACGCCCAGCAGGTTTTCCTGGTTGATGAGCGGCACGGCCAGGCTTTCGGGGGCGGCGCGAGCCAGGTCACGGCTGGCCAGCACGGCCTGCACGTGGGCCGGGGCCTGCGCAGAAAGTAAGGGTGGGGGGGAGGTCTCGCCTGGGAGGGGGTAAAACGGCTCGGCCAGCCAGACACTGGCGCGGGCAGCGAGCATTTCGGTAACCGTGGCGACAATCTGTTGGCACTGGGCGGCGGTCGTGGCTTGTTTGAGCAGTTCTTCGCCAAAGTGTAGGAACTGCTTCCAGACCGGCTCCGCCACCAGCCCATTGGCAGACATCAGCGCTGGGGTTCCTTACGCTTCATCATCACCAGGGTATTGCCGCCTTTTTCGTTAAACTCAAAGCGGACTTCGTCCATCCACTGGCGCATGAAGTATAGCCCCAGGCCATGATCCTCACGCTCTTCAAGCGAGGCGGTGAGGTTGGGCGCATCAACGCTTTCGGGGTTAAACGGTTTGCCCTTGTCGTGAAGGATGATGGTCAGCGCGTCGCGCTCAAGAATGCAGGTGCATTCGATTTCGCCGAGGTTTTCACCGCCATAGGCGTGTTCGATAATGTTCGAACACGCCTCATCGACTGCGGTTTCAATCGTATAGATGGCGGCGGGATCAAAGCCGGCGTCTTCTGCGGCCTGGTGAATCCAGGCGCCGATGCTTGCCAGACTTTCATACCGGCCCGGGAAGGTGCCGGTTCTGCGAGCAGGGAGGGCAACGGTCAAAACTCACCTACGGCGCTGGTCACATTTTCTTTCATCTGGAACAGGGGGACGAACCCGGCCAGGTCAAGGGCACTGTAAATGGTAGCCGGGACACTGGACAGGATGGCTTCGCCCCGGTTGTAACGCTTGCAGGTTTTCTGGACGCTGATCAAAACGCGTAAGCCAGCGCTGGAGATGAAATCCACGCCTTCCAGGTCGATGACGATTTTGAACCGACCGGCATCGATGATTTTGTTGAGCTCTTCCGCCAGGCGTGGGGCGGTGGCGCTATCGATACGCCCGGTGACTCGGACGAGGTCACAATGTTTGAACTGGGTGCTGGTAATTTCCATGCGTATGCCTCCGCTCGACATAATAGGTTGAAAGCTGAGGTGATTATATCATGGCCGGGTTCCGTAGATAGGAGGAACCCGGCCCTTACAAACGACTTTAAGCCCAGGGAGGTGTTCTCCCTTATGTAGAAATGGGTTGGAGCCTGCTTTATCAGTTACCATAGGAGGTCAGGCTCATCCGGTATACAACTCTTCTTCCACAGGAAATCCCAAAGGACCAGAAGCCGGTTACAACGAGCCGATCACTTCGGTGATGCTGCCGGATTGGACGCGCTTGAGCGGCGCCAGGGTGGAAAGGAGCGCGGTGAGGGTGCAGACGATAAAGATCAGCACAATTTGCGCCAGCGGGAAGCGCCAGCCGGCCAGCAGCAGGTCGGAGAGTTGTTTTTGCAGCAGGGCGCCGCAGATGCAGCCGGCGATACAGCCGGTGAGGCTGTATACGGCGGCCTCGCTCATCACCATGACGGCAAGCTGGCCGGCAGACATGCCCACCGCACGCAAGACGCCCAGATATTTCGTCCTGGCGGCGATGTGGGTGTTCATGGTATTGATGAGGTTCAGAATGCTGATCAGCGCCACCACGCCGACAAAACCATAGAGGAATACCGCCACGGTGAGGAAGGAACGTCGCGCCTCGCCGTTGAGCTGGCGGATGTCGTGAAAACGGATCGCCGTGCCCGCCAGGCGTTTGATCTCGTCCACGCTTTGTTCGCTGTAGCCGTTTTTGAGCTGGATGTCGATGGTCTTGTAGGCGTTATCCGGGGTGACTGCGGCGAACAGTTTTTCGGTGGCGACGAAGGTGGTCAGGGTGGGGCGCTCGCTTTCATACATGGCGGGCACAGAGTTCAGGATGGCCATCACGGTAAATTCGTGGGTCACGCCGCCGCCGGTGAGGTAAACTTTGTCGCCCAGCCGCAACGTGGCGGTCTCGGTCAGCGAGCCGTTGCGTAGTTTTTGGGCCACGGCGATGATACCGTTCTGGGCGTTGAGATGATCTTCGTCGAGGTCGCCCTCAGATAGATAGGCGCGCGCCCATTCCAGTTGGGTGCGGTCGTACGAGAGCAGCCAGGAACTCTCGGGGGCGACGAACCGCCCGTTGCTTCCGGTCTCGACCCCGCCGGCTGCCTGGATGTAGCGGCTGCTCAGGCGTTCGGCGGCAAAGGTGGCGTCGATGTAGACGGCGCCGCGCCCGTAGACGCGCCGGACGTCGCTGAGTTCTGCCAGCCGGGTATACAGGGCGCGGTCGATGCCCTGCGCGGACTGTAAGGACAGGTCGGCTGTATAGGCTTTCATCGGGCGCATACCCAGGGCGGTAGGGTTGATGAGGGTGCTGAAACCCATCAACAGGACGATACTGAAGGCGATGGAACTTGCCATGAGGAAGAGCGTCCACTTCTTGCCGGCGGCGTTGGTCACGCCGATGGCGACCTCGGCCGGCAGCCAGCGGGTCAGCCAGCCCCGTTTTTTGCGCTGCGAGATGCGTATCTCGTTGCTGCCGGTGACGGCGTTGACGGGCGAGATACGGGCGGCCTTGCGGGCGGGCAGCAGTGAGGCCATCAGCACGGTGAGAAGGCCAATGGCGACGCCGGCCCCGATGCCGATGGCGCTGACGTCGAACAACGGGATGGCGGCAAAGAGTTGGGCGTTGTAATACTTGAGGATGGCAGAGCACAGCAGCGTCAGGAGCATGCCTGCCAGGATGCCGATGGGAATGGCGCGCAGGGCGATGGCGAGGCCCTCGCGGCGCACCAGGCGTTCGATTTGCGCCTGCGAGGCGCCCACACAACGCAGCAGCCCAAACTGGCGCACCCGTTCCATCACGGAGATGTTGAAGGTGTTGTAGATCATTACCACGGCCGAGACCAGTACCAGCCCAAACAGGATGACGCCGATGGCGTAGATCTTGAGCGCCATGCTGTTGCGGCTTTGCAGGCTGAGCGCCAGCAGGCGTTCGTTGCGCAGGATGCGTTCTGCCGGGATGTTTAACGACCGGCGAATGTCGTCTTCGGCGGCGACGACGTCGACCCCGTCTTTGAACAGGATGAAATAGTCGTCGCTTTGGGCCTTAAAGCGGGTGGATGCGTTGGTGGAGAGCAGCACGATGGCGATGTTGGCCGCCTGGGTGGCGCCCAGGTTGTTGTACATGCCGCTGATGGTGAAGGGTGCGCTGCTCTGGTCGGGCAACGTCAGGGTGACGCGCTCGCCGATCTTCAGCGGTGGGTTGAATTTGGCCATTACCCATGTTTCGAGCATCACCTCATCCGCGGCGGTGGCGTAACGGCCTTCGACCAACCGGAAGTTGAGGTTGCCGGCGATACGTTCATCGATGGCGCCGAACGCGCTTTTCTCGCCGTTGAGGGCGCCCATGCCCAGGTCTTTGAGGCTGCCGGTGGTCTGTACGTCCAGGCGGCTGGCGATCCGGTTCATCTCGCGCTCCGACGGCCGGCGGATGAAGATGTGGTAATTGCCCTCATCCTTGAGCACCTGGGCGCGCTCGAAGCGCACCAGCGAATCGAGCATGGAGAAAATGCCAACTACCAGGGTGACCGCCATGATCACGCTCAGGATGGTCAGGCGGGTCTTGCGCGTATGCGCGGACAGGTATTTGGGAGCAAGCTCCAGATAGCTTTTCATTGCTGCGCTCCACCCAGGTCGGTCAGAACGCCGTCTTCCACGTGCAGGACGCGGTCGGCAAAGGATGCAAACCCCTGGTTGTGGGTGATCAGGATCAACGTCTGCTGGTAACGTTCGACCGAAAGTTTCATCAGGTGGATGACATCACGGCTGTTCTTTGAATCGAGATTGCCGGTAGGCTCGTCTGCCAGGATGATGGCCGGGCGGGTGGCGAGCGCCCGGCCGATGGCGACGCGCTGCTGCTGTCCGCCGGAGAGCTGGTTGGGCAGGTGATGTCTGCGCTCGATCAACCCGAGGATGGTGAGTAATTCATCGATGTGCTTCCTGTCCGGCTTTTTGTAATCGAGCAGCAGCGGCAGGGTGATGTTTTCCTCGACGTTCAACTCGGGGATCAGGTTAAAGGCCTGAAAAACGAAACCGATATTGCGCCGGCGAAAGACGGCGAGGTCTTTTTCCGGCATGTTAAACACGTCGCGGCCGTCCAGCAGAACTTTGCCGGCGGTGGGGGTATCCAACGCGCCTAACAGGTTGAGCAGGGTGCTTTTGCCCGAGCCCGAGGGGCCGACGATGGCGACGAATTCACCCCTGGCAACGCTCAGGTTGACGTTTTTCAAGGCTTCTACGCGCGTCTCGTCGTTGCCGTAGGTTTTGCACAGATTGGTAGTGGTCAGAATATCCAAGCGAACACCTCATTGTTTGTTTTCATGAGATGATAGCAACTGCATCTTACGCCACAGTGAACACGATCTTACAGGTTTGTAAGCCTGGGAACGGTAAGGTGAAAGGCGGCGCCCTGCCCGGGCTGGCTCTCGACCTGGATCGTGCCGCCGTGTTTTTCGACGATGATTTTTACCAGCGCAAGACCGATGCCGGCCCCTTGCTGGTTTTTCGAGAAACGGCTGCGGTAAAACCGGTTGAAGATGAAATGGATGTCTTCGGGGTGGATGCCCAGGCCGTCGTCCCGGACGGTGATGCGGGTCATCAAGGGCGTTTCGTCGCCGGTGACGGCGATGTGGCTGCCGGCGGCGGTGTGTTCCAGCGCGTTCTTGATCAGGTTGCTGAGCGCTTCCAGCAGCCAGATTTTGTCGCAGTTAAGCACGATGTGGGCCGGGCAATCCAGGGTAAGGGTTTTGTTCTCGGCGGCGGCGCGGGCAGAAAATCTGCCGGCGGCGTCTGCGAGCAGCACACCCAGGGGGTGATCCTGGCGTTCAAGCTGGATGGCGCCGGCGTCGAGCCGGGCCAGTTTGAGCAGGTTCTGGATCAGGCTCTCCATGCGTTCGAGTTCGTTCTTGCTTTTCAGGATGAAGTCGTGGATGACCGGGTTGGCGCTGTTCTCGCCCTGGATGATTTCATTGTACATTTGCAAGGCGGCAAGGGGTGTTTTGAGTTGGTGAGAGATATCTGAAATGGTGTCTTTGAGGAACTCTTTGTCGTGCTGCTGGCGGGCGGCGTGGGTAGACAGCGAGGCGACCAGGCCGTTGACGGATGCGAACAACTGCGCCAGGTTGTCTTCCTCCTGGTCGGCGAGGCGAACGCCGGTGTCGCCGTCTATGAAACGCTGGATGGCGGCGTTGGCATTTTGGAGCTTGCGGTCGAGGCGCAAGCTGAACAGCCCCACTGTAACGAGGGTCGCCAGGGAAATGGCGCCGGTCAGGGCCAACGCCAGGCCGGCGCACTTTTGTTGAAAAGCGGCGATTTCGGGGATCAGGGTGTTGTCAAGCCCGGCGGTGTAGCCGGCGGTGCGCAACAGGGCCTGCCCGGCAGCCTCGTCAGCCGGTGTTTTTGCGGCGGTGAAGGCCGCAATGACGCCAGTTTCGTCGCGGCCGTGCTGCGCCAGATAACCGGCGACGGCGTAATCGTGGGCGATCATCCGTTGCTTGTATTCGCTGGCGACCAGGACGGCCGCCGCCTGTCCGGCCAGGTTGAGCAACAGGAGCAGAAAGGCCACGTTCCACAGCAAACGTCGGGTGTGCGAGGGGGCAAGGGTATCCATATTGCCTGTCTTACGGCGTGACCTGCCATTTGTAGCCGACGCCGCGCAGGGTGAGCAGGAACCGTGGGTTTTCGGGGTCGTTTTCGATCTTGCTCCTCAGCCGGCGAACATAGACCGACAGGGTGTTGTCATCGATGAAACTGCCGTAGCCATCCCACAACCGGTCGAGGATGATCTCGCGGGTGAGGGCGATGTTGGGGTTGCGCATGAACAGGCAGAGCAGGCGGTATTCGGCGGCGGTCAGTTCGAGTTCGCCGCCGTCCTTGAGGACGCGGTTTTCCAACAGCCGCACGGTGAGGCCGTTGGAGCGCAATTCAATCTGTTCGTCGCCCGAGAGGCGGGCGCGGCGCAGCAGGGCCTGGATGCGCGAAATCAGTTCGTTGAGTTTGAAGGGCTTGGTGATGTAATCGTCCCCGCCGATGCCCAGCCCCATCACGACGTTGACCTCTTCGTCGGAGGCGGTCAGGAAGATGACCGGCACCGTCGAAGTCTGGCGCACCTGTTTGCAGATTTCAAAACCGTTGCCGTCCGGCAGGGTGAGATCGAGCAGGAGCAGATCGTAGGGCGCGGCCTGAAAGCGTTCCAGGGCGTGGCGCATGCTTCTGGCGACGTCGACCTCGAAACCGTTTTTTTGCAGGGCGAATTCCAGGCCGGCGATCAGGCTTAAGTCATCTTCGACTAACAGGATGTGGGTCATGTTTTGCTTTTGAACCCCTGGAGTTGTTCTCTGGCGGCGTGATATCCCAGGTCGATGATCTGGCGATACTTGTCAAATTCGAGCAGGCCGTAGGCCTCGACCGGGACGCGGATCAACAGGTCGGCGCATTGCCACACTTCGTTCAGACGATAGCGGTTGTTGCTGAAGACGATGGCATTGACGATGTCGACCAGGTTGGGCGCTTTGACGCTGCGGGCGAGCGGGTTGAGGCGCGCCCAGAGCGCCTGCCAGCCGGAGAGACTGGGGCCGAAATCGTAGGGTCCGGTGGTGGGGCTGCTGGTGAGCAGGTCCACGCCGATGACTGTGCCGGTGGGGCAGAGTTCGCGCATGCGGTCGACGGGCACGTTGTTGGCCGCCCCGCCGTCGATCAAGACGCAGCCGTCATCGAGGACGGGGGCAAAGACGCCCGGGAAGGCCATGCTGGCGCGCACGGCTTTCCACAGCACGCCGCGGGTGTGGAGTTGTTCTTCGCCGCGCGTCAGGTTGGCCGTTACGCTGAAACAGGGCCGCCAGGCGTCTTCGATATCGGCTTCGCCGTACAGGGTTTGCAGCAGGGTGGTGATGCGGCGGGTGGAGGTGAGGGAAGCATACGGCAGGGTGTAGTCGAGCAATTTCTTGGGGTCGGAAAATTTTTCGGCCAGCTGGTACAGGTGTTCGTACGACCAGTCGAGGGCGTAGCCGGCAGCCATGATGGCGCCCATGCTGGCGCCGCCGACCCAATCGATTTCCAGGTTGGCCTCGTGGATGGCCTGTAAGACGCCGATGTGGGCCCAGCCTCGTGCGCCGCCGCCGCCCAGGGCCAGACCCACAGGGCGACTGATGAGACGGCGGGTCAACCGGCGCAGGTCTACGGCGTTGCCCTGGCGGATGTGGTGGTGGGCGCGCACGGGGAGGTCGGCCGGGCGGGGGTGCGCCAGCCAGGCGGCGGTGCCGGTGGGCACCTGACAGCCGGAGGGGTGCAGCAGCACCAGTTCCAGGCGCGCCCGGGTTTGAGCGGCGGTTAGGGCGGCTTCAACCGGGTTGAGGGCGGGGCCAGCTTCGCCTTCGCCCACCAGCAGGAGCACGTCGGCGTCTTCGATGCAACGCTGCGCCCAGGGGGTGAGATGCCCATCTTCTTTGAGCGCCGGGTAGGCCTCGTAGACGGCGTAGCGGTGCTGGCGTTCGCGTTCGTCCAGCCAGGTATTGAGCCACAGGCTGGCGGGGTGATCGAGCGGGGTCTGTGCGGCGCCCGTTTTGCCGTAGAGTTGATCGAAACTGGCGGGGTCGAGGAACAGGGTGGGGCCGTGGGCGTTCAGCGTATCGGCCAGTTGCCGGGCAAAACCGGCGATGTTCTGCCCGGGGCGGGTGGGCAGCACAGTGATGACCTGGGCGCTGACTTCGGGCAGGGCGTCCTGGGCCACCAACAGTTCGCGCTGGATGATGCGGCGGGTGAGTTTGAGCATCACCTGGGGTGAGCGGCATAGCAGGCTCTCGAAGACAGGACGGGTGATGACGATAATGTCGGTCAGGCGGGTGGCATATATGGTGGCGCTGCGCCGGCTTTCCGGGGCGCCGCTTTCGGTCAGCAGGGCAAATTCGCCCACGCACTCCCCGGCGCCAATTTCACCCAGGTCGCGCCATTTGCCGGCCTCTTCGACCGCAAAGCGCAGACGGCCCTGGGCCACGACGTACATTTCTTCGCCGGGGTCGCCCTGGCGGCAGAGCACCTGGCTGCAACCGAGGCGTCGCCAGATCAGTCGATCTTGCAGTTCGTTGAGCAGTGCCTCGTCCAGCGGGCCAAAGAGATTGGTGAGGATGGTGTTCGCCTGGGTCTGTTGAAAACGAGGCAGGAGGGTGGCAGTCAGGGCGGCAATCAGCTCAGGGTAGGTCTGGGTCAGCTGGTCGAGCGCCGGCTTGTCCAGGCGCAGCAGCAGGCTGTCTTCGACGGCGCTTGCCGTGGCCGGGTAGGGCCGGCAGTTCAACAGGGCCGTTTCGCCGATGCATTCACCCGGGCCGGGGTAATCGGGCAGGGATAGCGAGCCGTCGGGCTGCCGCGCCTGGACGCACAGCCGGCCTGTGACGATGATATACAGGGCGTTCGCCGGTTCGTTCTGCTGGAAGAGCGTCGCGCCGCCGGCCAGGGCCGTTTCTTGGGATGCCGCCAGCAGCGCCTGAGCGGCGGGTGGGGTCAGGCGAGTAAAGATTGGAAAGTTGAGGATGGCGTCATCAGCGTGCATGAGGGGGCCTCCGTTGGGGTAATCACAGTGGGTATAATACCATTATCGGACTCTAGTAGGGGCGGCTGGCCCAGGCGTCGATCTCGACCCTGTAATTGGGGGTGGCCAGGGCGGAGACGAAAATCATGGTCATACAGGGGCGGTGGTCTTGCAGGTGGGCGGCGATGACATCCCGGCGCAGGGCGACGTCGGACTCGCCTACCAGGTAAAAGGTGATCTTGATGAGGTCGTGGATGTCCATTCCGGCGGCCTGGAGGTTGCGTTGCAGGTTCTCCAGGGCGACATCCAACTGTTCGATGGGGGTGTCCGGCAGGCTGCCGTCCTCGCGCCTGCCAATCTGCCCGGAGAGCACCAGCAGCCGTTCAGGGCCGTGGATTTCGATCTGGTGGGTGTAGGCGGCGATGGGCGGGTGGACATCGGGGGGGTTCCGGTATGTTTTCATAGGGGTATCCTCGTCTGGTTAAGAGAGGGGACTATATTTCTATTGTATGCCAAGTGAGGAAGAATGGGGCACGCGGAGGCGCGGAGAACGCGGAGGAAGGGG
>CAZHTS010000015.1:0-17791 GCA_964535315.1 uncultured Anaerolineaceae bacterium | reverse complement strand
TCTGGGGCACGCGGAGAACGCGGAGGAAGGGGGCAAGTTGTCAAAAGTTTAAAATACATGTACAATGTCAGCAGGGTCATTATAGGTGCCCGTTTTACGGGGAAAGTTATTTTTTTGATCCGGTATGATTTTTGTGGATGGATGGAATGAATCGATGGAGTCCTGGCTTTGGCGTATGCTGGTGAAAAAGGATCTAATCGGGTCGATGTTTTCGATATACCGGCTGCCAATCGCGTTTAACTGGTTTGCAGGTGAATTAAGCTAATAAGAAAAAGGAGAAAGCCATGTCGGATGCTTTAGAAGATGTACAGTTCGCTGAAAACCCAGAACCCCGCTGCCCGTGTGTCTTACTGCTGGACACATCGGCTTCAATGGCGGGAACGAAAATTGATCAGTTGAACGTCGGGCTGGCCGAATTCCAGAAATCGATTAAAGAAGATCAGTTGGCCATGCTGCGGGTCGAAATCTGTATGATCAATTTTGGGCCGGTTCAGGTTTTGCAGGATTTTATCAGCGCGGCTGAATTCACCACCACTACCCTGCTGCCCGACGATTCTACACCGATGGGTGAAGCGATCATGACGGCGTTGGATAGGGTTGAACAACGCAAGCAAACCTATAAACAAAATGGCATCTCTTACTATCGCCCGTGGATATTCCTGATTACCGATGGCGCCCCGACCGATGACTGGCAAATTGCCGCCCAGCGGGTCCGGGACGCCGAGGCCAGGAAACAGGTTGCTTTCTTCGCCGTCGGCGTAGAAGGCGCCGATATGAATATCTTGAAACAAATCAGCGTCAGGACGCCTTTACAATTAAAGGGTTTGAGTTTCCGGGAGATGTTTGTCTGGCTGTCGTCCAGCCTGTCCAGTGTTTCACGCTCTATCCCGGGCGAAGAAGTTCCGATTCAATCGCCGGCGGGGTGGGGGAGTGTATGATCTGGAAGAAGGTAGGGGTATCCGTAGTGGGTAGCAGCCACGAGCGGAGCGGCAAGCCTTGCCAGGATTCAAACGATATTCGAACAGGCGAGCACGATTGTTTGATCGGGATCGTTGCAGATGGCCTGGGCAGCGCAGAACGCGCCGAAATCGGCTCACAACTGGCTGTCAAAACGGCGGTTGCTGTGTTGGAGGAGGGGCTAAAGACCCCGCCTGCGACTTCTGCGGAAGGCTGGCATCAACTGCTTACCCAGGCGTTTGTGCAGGTGCGGGGCGCGCTGGAGGTAGAGGCGCAAACGATAGGCTGCCCTTTGCGGGAGTTGGGAACGACGTTGATTGTCTTCATCGCCTTCCCGGGGGGCATTGCCATCGGGCAGATTGGGGATGGCGCGGTTGTCGTCCAGGCGGAGGATGATACGCTGACCACGATCAGTTCGCCCCAGCGCGGTGAGTTTGCAAACGAGACGGCGCCGCTAACGATGGACAATGCACTGGAGCAGGTGAGGTATTCTTTCCAGTTGGGGCAGGTGAAGAATATTGCCGCATTTTCAGATGGGCTGCAAAACCTTGCGCTGGTTTCGACGAATTACACCCCTCATGCGCCATTTTTTCAACCGCTTTTCAACTACCTTGCGGCGAACGAGGATGTGGCCCTGGTTGAAGAGCGATTGAGAAATTTTTTGGCGTCAGAAAAGGTGTGCAGCCGCACCGATGATGATAAAACGCTGCTTCTGGCCGTCTCTATGAGTGAATGAGGCGGTTGTCCCCGCTTGTTAAGGATGTATGCATATGGCGGTCTATAGAGATCACAATGGGGACATCGTCGAGTTGGGGGATAAACTCGGTCAGGGCGGTGAGGCCTCCGTCTATGTGTTGAAGGGCGATGCCAGGCTGGCGGTAAAGATGTTCCTGCCGGAAAAACGCGCCTATTATGAACCGCGTTTGCTGGAAATGATCGCTCATCCCCCCAATGATCGAACACGGTATCTGAATCCACCACATATCTCCATTGCCTGGGCTGAACGGATGGTCTACGAGCGCAGTCAGTTTGTCGGCTACGTGATGCCGTTGATCGAAAACGCCGACGATATTTTTAAACTGTACTCTCCAAAAATCCGTCGCATCGCATTCCCGGAGTTTGACTGGCGGTTGTTGCATCATGTGGCGTGTAATCTTGCCATCGCGGTGAATGCCTATCATGCCGCCGGATATGTGATCGGTGATTTGAATGCCAAAAACGTTAAGGTGCATAAGAACGCCATGATCACGATGGTGGACACCGACTCGATTCAGGTGACCACGGCTACCGGTCAGGTGCTGCGTTGCCCGGTGGGCGTTCCGGAATACACCTCGCCCGAGTTGCAGGGCATTGATTTTAAAACCGTCGATCGTGACAACTACCATGACGCCTTTGCGCTGTCGGTGATGATCTTTCAACTGCTGATGGAGGGGTATCACCCTTTTACCGGGACGTTGATCCGCCCGCACAATTCGGTGACCGATCCCGCCAATCTGTACTGTATCCAAAAGGGCATCTACCCGTACGCGCCCAACAGAATTTTTACTGCGCCGAAATTTGCCCCCGATTACAATATCCTTCATCCTGTCGTTCGCGCCCTTTTTGACCGTTGTTTTGTGAATGCATCGGCGGGAAACCGTAGAAATCGTCCCCTACCGATTGAATGGTACCGGGCTCTGCGAAAAGCGGAGAACGAGCTGGTACAATGCGGCAGCGGGCACTGGTACTATCCCGGTTACGGGCGTTGTCCCTGGTGCGAACGAAAGGGGGTGATCGAACCGCTGCTGAAGCGAGCGCGGCAGCCGGTGCCGCTGCGTCAGCTTACCCGGTTCTCACAACCGGCGCCGCTGCGCCGTTTGGCCCGGCTCTCTCAGCCAGGGCGTGTCCCGGTACCTTCGATGAGCCGTTTCATCCCTTCGAAGCCCAAAAAGATGGGGGTTTTTGTCAAATTCCCTCAATGGATATATTTCGATACGATGTTGTGGTTCCTTGTTTTTGCCTTCGCCATTTTTTTTGCGTTGGCGCTTCAACAGTTTCTGGCGACCTGGAATACCATTGCCGCCCCTCTCAGAGAGTCGGTGGCCACCTCTGAACCTTTTTGTGTGAATGCCCCTCCGCTCATCATGCATGTCAACGATACCGTCTACGTAAAAAGCCTGGGTGGACTGCGAGCGTACAGATACCCGCGTATGACGGGCGACACACCCGTAAGAGTGTATCCCTATAACCAGGAACTCCATATCGTTGGGGAAGCGACTTGCGTGTACGCGAGCGAGAATACATCCTATTGGTTCTGGCCGGTCGTCCGCTCTAATGACGGGAGGGTATTGTGGGTTGCAGAAGGCGGGGCGGATTCGTATTACCTCAAGTAATGACGTGAGAGGGGGAGCCACCCAAGGCATGATTTGCGGCCGGGCGGCAGCTGCAAAAGGTGAGGGCCAGCGCCGAACGTGTATTATAATGGGGCACAACCTTTTCTCGCGAGGCAATGCATGCAATCGAAACACACTCGTTTTGTCTTTTTCTCCGTGCTGGCGTTGGCCGTTTTGCTGGCGGCGTGCGGCGGGGGCGACGCCGGTCAGGCGGCAGCCAAAGCCGCTGAGGGATACATCCAGGCGCTGGCGGCCAAGGATGTGGATAAGCTCACCAGCCTGTCGTGCGCCAGTTGGGAAGAACAGGCCCGGCTGGAACTCGATTCGTTCCAGGCGGTCACGCCGGCCCTGGAAGGGCTGGCGTGCAAGAAGAGCGGCGAAGATGGCGCCACCCAGCTGGTCAGTTGCAGCGGCAAGATCATCCTGACCTATAACACCGAGAAGATGGAACTCGGCCTGGATAACCGCACCTATCAGGTCGTCCAGGAGGGGAGCGAGTGGGTGGTATGCGGTTACCGCTAGACTGGAAGAGCCGGCCGGCCTGGCGTGAGAACGGTTACGCCGTTTTGTTGTGCCTGTTGGTGATTGCCATCCTGATTTTTACCGCCGGTAGTACGCCACTCTGGATCTATCAGGGTTTTTAGATGGGGCTGAACGACCTGCTCGTGTTTTGCGGGTTGGCGCTGGCGGTGCGCCTGTTGGGCGGCAGCCGGCGGCGCGGCTGGCTGCTGCTGGGGCTCAACGCCCTGGCGGTTTACTGGTTGCAGCCCGCCACACCGGTGCGCCATCTGGATTTCTGGCTGCCCACGTTGACGCTGACGCTGGTGGTGTTGGGCTGGCTGGTGACGACGCCGCCGGGCGAACGCGCCTGGCGCGCCCAGACGCCGGCGCTGGCGGTGCTGGCAGGCGTGGTGCTGCTGGCGGCAGCCGGGCGCTGGCTGGATGGGGCGCGTTTTCTGACCCCTACCCGCCCGCCGCAGATCGAACAGGCGCTGGCGGCGTTGGCGGTGGCGGCGCTGCTGGCGGCGGCAATCGGGCGCAGCGGGCGTTGGAACGCAGCCTGGCTGTGGGGGTTGTTTGCGTTGATCCTGGTCTGTTTTGTGGCGTTGAAGACGCCGGCGCTGGCGGCACTGGTCAGCGCCGGGGTGCGGACGCTGGAGGGACAGGGCACGGCGCGGGCCGCCGCCGCCGATTTGCGCTGGCTGGGCTTCTCGTACGTCGCCTTTCGCCTGCTGCACACGATCCGCGACCGTCAGAACGGCCGCCTGCCGTCGGTCTCGTTGCAGGAATACGCCAACTACGTGCTCTTCTTCCCGGCCTTTACCGCCGGGCCGATCGACCGGCTGGAGCGTTTTCTCAAGGATTTGCGCCAGCCGCAGCCGTTGGGGGCGGTTGAGTTCACCGTCGCGGCGCAGCGTCTGGCGTGGGGTATTTTCAAGAAGTTCGTGGTGGCCGACGGCCTGGCGCTGGTAGCCTTGAGCGCCCAGAATGCGGAGCAGGTACGTACCACCGGCTGGGCGTGGGTGTTGGTCTATGCCTATGCCTTGCAAATCTATTTTGATTTTTCCGGCTACACCGACATCGCCCTTGGCATGGGGCGCCTGGTGGGGATCGTCCTGCCCGAGAATTTCAAGGCGCCCTATCTCAAGCCCAACCTGACGCAGTTCTGGAGCAACTGGCACATGACGCTGACGCAGTGGTTCCGGGCTTATTTCTTCAACCCACTGACGCGTGCCCTGCGCGGCGGATCGCGGCCGTTGGCGGCGGTGTGGATTATCCTGATCACGCAGGTCAGTACAATGGTGTTGATCGGATTGTGGCACGGGGTGACGTGGAATTTTGTGCTGTGGGGCGTCTGGCACGGCCTGGGACAATTTGTGCAGAACCGCTGGAGCGAATGGACGCGCACGCGTTGGGCGGTCTTGAAGACACCGCGCTGGCAGCCGTGGGTCAACGTTGTCAATGTGGCGCTGACCTTTCACTTCGTGGCGTTGGGCTGGGTGTGGTTTGCCCTGCCGGACGTGGCGCTGTCGTGGCGGGTGCTGCTGCGTTTGTTTGGAATAGGGTGACGAAGTGAAACGGATGGAGCTTTCTCCTGCCGGCCGGTTCGTGCGCAACGTGCTGCTCAAAGCGGCGGTGTTGTTCGTGGCGCTCAATCTGGTGATGGTGTTGGCCGGGACGCCGCGCCTGGGGCAGATTTCGGCCTATAACCGCCTGTTCCCCGGGCGCCTGCGGTTCCCGTTTGGCGAAAATTCGCAGCAGGCCTACAATCTGAGCCTGTATGATCTGGACGCCATGTTTGCCGCTCACGTGCTGGCCGGCGGCGCAAAGGCGGTGGACGAGTACCGTGTGCTGGTGGTCGGTGACTCGTCGGTGTGGGGCACGCTGCTGCGCCCCGAGGAGACGCTGGCCGGACGGCTGGACGCCGCCGGGTTGCAATGCGGCGGGCGGCGGGTGCGGGTCTACAACCTGGGGTACCCCACCATTTCGTTGACCAAGGATTTGATGATCATTGAACTGGCGCGCCGCTACCAGCCCGATCTGATCGTCTGGCCGCTGACGTTGGAGGCCTTGCCGCAGGATAAACAGACCGCTTCGCCGCTGGTGGCCAACAACCCTCAGGTGGTGCAGGCGCTGGCGCAAACCTACGCCTTGAAACCGCCGGCGCTGCCCGAACCTGACTGGTGGCAGCGAACAATTTTCGGCCAGCGGCGGCCGTTGTACGATCTCTTTCGTTTACAGATGTACGGGGTAATGTGGGCGGCGACCGGCATTGACCAGGATTACCCGGCCAGTTACGAACGGGCTCAGACAGACCTGGAGAACAACCTGGATTTTCACGGCTGGCAGCCGCCGGATTTGCCCGTGGAGCGGCTGGCCTTTGATGTGCTGGCCGCCGGCCAGCGCGCCGCGGGCGAGACGCCCGTCCTGTTGGTTAACGAGCCTATGCTGGTCAGCGCTGGCAAGAACAGCGATCTCCGGTATAATTTCTTCTATCCACGTTGGGCTTACGATCATTATCGCCAGCTTCTCGAACAGCGCAGCCGCCAGTCTGGTTGGCGGTATGTGGATTATTGGAACCTGGTGCCCGCCGCCGAGTTTACCAACAGTGCGATTCACCTGACCCCAGCCGGGGAGGCGTTGCTGGCGCAGCGATTGAGCGCCGATATTGAGGAGATGTTTTGCCGGTGATGGATAGAAAGACGTTTGTATGGTTTGTTGTATTGGGTCTGGCCCTGGCAGGGTGCAGCATAGTTTCTGCGGCGCCCGTTGTGGCCGAAACGGCGGGCGCTACGGCGGCGCCGGTTAACATCAGCGCATCAGCGGTTGATACCAACGCCCCTCCCACACCGGTCGCTGCCTCACCGGTCGCCGAAGTCCCCGTGGCTACCGCCGCCTCACTGCTGGCCACCGAAACGCCGCCGGCTTCGCCGCGCCCAACGTTGGCGCCGGATGGATGGAAGACGCTGCCGGTCGTCCCTACGGTCAGTGCGCGGGCGCGCCAGATTTACCAGCGCGGCCTGGCGCAGGGCAATAACCCCAACGCCTTCTCCAAAGTGGGCGATTGCCAGAATGTGCCGTCGTTTTTCCTGTCGACTTTTGACCGGCCGGGCGAGTATCGCCTGGGCGAGACCTACGCCCCGCTGCAAGCGACGATTGACCACTTCTCCGGGCAGTTTGCGCGTCACAGCCTGGCGGTCAAGCGCGGCTTCAATGTGGCCTCGGTGCTCAACCCGATGATGGCGGATAAGTCTGTCTGCCAGCCCAGCGAAACGCCGCTGGCCTGCGAGTTTCGCCTGAACAAACCCAGCATCGCCTTGATCAGCATGGAGACGGGCTGGTCTAACCGCCCGGCGGATGGTTATGTGTTATACATGCGCCAGATTCTGGATTTTTGCGTGGCGAACGGGGTGGTGCCCATCATCGGCACCAAGGCGGATAACCTGGAGGGGAACCACAGCATCAATCAGGCCATCGCCGCGCTGGCAAACGAATACGATATCCCGTTATGGAATTTCTGGCTGGAGGTACAGCCGCTGCCGGGGCACGGCATTGGGCCGGATAATTTTCACCTGACCTTTGCCCTGAATTATTTTGACGACCGGCCGACGATGCGCTATGGCTGGCCGCATCGTAATTTGAGCGCCTTACAGGCGCTGGATGCCGTGTGGCGCGGCGTTTCTGTGACACAGTAGCAGGAAGGGGGCGAGATGAAAAGCTGGGTGCCGGCGCTATTGGTTTTGTTGGGCATGGCGGGGTGCAGCGGGCCGGCTGCGGTGGCAACTCCGCTGCCGGCGATGACGACGCCATCGCCGGTTGTGCCTGTGGCGGTAGAGGCAGCGGTAACGCCGGCGCCGTTGCCGGTGGAAGCGGCGACGACCGCCGAGCCTACGTTGGACGCGACCCTGCAGGCGGTCAGCACGCCGGTCAACCGCCTGCCGCCCGAACGCTGGAAAGAATGGCCGGTCATCCCAACGTTGAGCGAGCGGGCGCGGCTGGTCTATCAGCGCGGCGTGGCGGCGGGGCGCAACCCGCAGGCCTTCTCCAAGGTGGGAGATTGCGAGAGCCGCACGACCTGGTTCCTGGCCGATTTCGACCGCGGCTCGCAGTATTATTCACTGGGTGAGTTCGACGAGCTACAGGCGACAATCGATTACTTCGACGGGTCGTACGAGCGGTTGAGTGTGGCGGCCAAACAGGGGTTCACCGCTGCCTCGCTGCTTTCGCCGCTGTGGGGCGACCCGCAGTTGTGCCAGAAGAACGAAGCGCCGCTGGCGTGCGAGTTCCGGCTGCACCGCCCGGCGTTTGCCCTGATCATGATGGGCACCAACGACGCCGTGAACAAGAAGACCTTCGAGTCGAACATGCGCCGGGTGGTTCTGTATACGCTCAACCAGGGAGTGGTGCCGGTGCTGACTACCAAAGCCGATAACCTGGAAAAAGATGAGAGCATTAACGCTACGCTGGCGAAGCTGGCGTATGAGTATGACGTGCCGTTCTGGAATTTCTGGCTGGCGGTGCAGCCGCTGCCGGGACATGGTTTGCAGCCGGACAAGGCACATCTGACCTGGGGCTATAACCGTTTTGATAACCCCGAGGCGTTGAAGAAGGCCTGGCCGGTGCGCAATTTGACGGCTTTGCAGGTATTGGAGGCGCTGCGCCAGCAGGCGGCGCCATCGAAGCAGTAAGCGTGGTTATCTATAGAAACGTTTCAAAGGAGATGGGTATGAGCGACGAAATTTTAAGTAAATTGACGGTAGAGGTTGCCAGCCGCATTCTGCGCCAGCCGGGACGCAAGATCAAGCCGGATGAAGCGCTCATTTCGGGCGGGGTCATCGATTCGTTCAGCCTGGTGGATCTGGCGCTGATGGTGGAAGATGTTTTCGGCGTGCGCCTGGACGACACCGAGTTGAATGCCGGTACGTTTGACACCTTGCAACAGCTGGCGGATTTGATCGCCTCTCGCCAGAGCTGAAATGGTATCGCGCCGCTAAGCCGGCGCTGCGGAACGAGGGCGGTGCGCGATGAAACTGGAAAAGATCGTAGACAGACTGGTCATCGTTCTTTTGTCCGGGTATACCTTGCTGCTGCTGGTAGAGGGTGGGCTGTCGCTGGATTGGCGCATGGTGCATGACAGCCCGATTTTGTTTTATCTCGGTTTTTTGATGCAGAAGCTGGGGGCCGTACCGTACCGTGATTTTTTCGATATGAATATGCCCGGCAGCTATGTGTTGTATGGCGGACTGGGGCGGCTCTTTGGTTTCAGCGATTTTGGGTTTCGCCTGGCCGACGTGGCCTGGCAGTTGTTGGTGCTGGGGGCGGTCTGGGCGTGGATGCGTCCTTTTGGACGCAAGGCCGCCTGGGCCGCAGCCACCCTGTTCGAGTTGTTATATTTTCGGGGCGGACCGGGCACCAGTTTACAGCGCGAGGCCCTGGTTCTGCCTTTTCTGGCGGGAGCGTTGCTGTGTTTGCCTGTTGGCGCAGGGCCGCGCCGTTCCGTGCGCTTTTTCTTGAGCGGTCTGGCTGCGGGGGCGGCGCTGTTGGTCAAGCCCCAGGCGGCGATTATTCTTGTCGTTCTTGCGGGCAGCCTGATCGCCGATTGGGCGAAGGGCCGCCGCCGGGCCTCTGGCTGGCGCGGCGTTTTGGGCGAGGGCGGGGCGTTGCTGGCGGGCTTTTTGTTATTGCCTGCGGCGACGGCGCTCTACCTGGTGCAGGCGGGCGCCTGGCAGGATTTTCTGGCCATCGCCGGGCAGTACTGGCCGCTGTATAACGATTTCAACGGTGACCGGGAGATTCTGACCGGCTTTGCGCGCGGCTGGTTTGTGCTGCGGCAGATGCAGTCGTTGGGCGGCTGGGGGCTGTGGCTGGCGCCGGCGGCGGTGGGCGCATATTTTGCGTTCCGCGCCGCAGCCAACGATGATATCTTGAGGCGGCGGGTGGCGTTGACGGCAGCCAGCACCCTGGTTTGCTGGTTGATGCTGGTTTCGGCCAACAAGTTCTGGGATTATCATTGGCTGCCGTTTTTATTTTTCCTGCTGCAACTGGCGGCGATGTGTTTTACGCCTGTGCTGGCCAGGGGCGAACGGCTGTTTGCGACGGGGGTGCTGGTGGCGGCGATGTTATTGGGCCTCCTACCGGCAACAGATGCCGTTTCTCAGATGCGCGGCATGCCGCCGCCGCCGCCCGGCGGCGGCCAGGTGGACGAAATTGCCGCTTTCTTGAAGGCGAGCCTGGGGCCGGGCGACAGCGTGCAGCCGCTGGATTGGACGGCCGGGGCGGTACACGCCATGCTGGAGGCGCGCGCCCCGCTGGCGACCCGGTTCGTGTATGATTTCCATTTTTACCATCACGTGTCCACGCCCTATATCCAGGGCCTGCGGGTGGAATTCTTGCGTGAACTGAGTGCAGCCCGGCCGCGCTTTGTCATCCAGTTTACCAATCGTTCCTGGGTCAGCGGGCCAGATACCACCCGTTCCTTTCCCGAACTGGAAGAGTATCTTGCGCGGCAGTACGAGCAGGTGGTGGTGCGGAAAGGCTACGTGATCTGGGAACGTCGTTAGGATAAAAAAACAGGGAGGCGGCGGGCCGCACTCCCTGCAAATTGGGATTATTAGCCATCCCCGTTGGGGCGGGCGCCGCGGCCCACGCCGATGTAGGTGAAGCCCAGGGCGCGGATCTGTTCGGGGTCCCACAGATTGCGACCGTCGATGATGATGGGCTGCGCCATGAGCTGGCGGATGCGCTCGAAGTCGATCTGTTTGAACTCGTTCCACTCGGTGGCCAACACCAGGGCGTCGGCGCCTTCGGCGACTTTATAAGGATTTTCGCACAGCTTGATGCGCGGGTACATCTGCCCGACGTTACTCATTGCCTGCGGGTCGTAGGCCTGGATGCGGGCGCCTTCGTTTTGCAGGAGGTGGATGACTTCCAGGGCCGGGGCCTCGCGCACATCGTCGGTGTTGGGTTTAAAGGACAGGCCGAGCACGCCGATGACGCGGTCGTTGAGCCCGCCGAGCACCTTGCGTAGATTGAAGACGACCCGCCGGCGCTGATTGCGATTGATTTCCATCACGGCCTGTAAAAGCTGCGGCTGGGTGCCGTGCAGCACGGCCATGTGGGCCAGGGCCTTGACGTCTTTGGGGAAGCAACTGCCGCCCCACCCCAGGCCGGCGTCCAGGAAGGCGCTGCCGATGCGTTTGTCGTAGCCCATGCCGATGGCCACCTCGCGCACGTCGGCGCCCATTTCCTCGCACATGTTGGCGATCTCGTTGATAAACGAGATACGCGTCGCCAGGAAGGCATTTGAGGCGTACTTGATCATTTCTGCCGTGCGCAGATCGGTGATCAGGATCGGGCAGCGCAGGGTCAGGTAGAGTTCGGCCACCTTGCTGGCGGCCTGGCGATTGACCGAGCCGAGCACGACGCGGTCAGGGTACATGAAGTCGTTGATGGCGGAACCCTCGCGCAAAAACTCGGGGTTGGAGACGACGCTAAATTGCAGGGGTTTGCCGGCGCGCCGTTTCTGGATGATTTCGGCGACCCAATCCCCCGTGCCAACGGGGACGGTGGATTTGTTGACGACGATGATGGGATGATCGACGACATCCGCCACCGCTTCGGCGGCCGAACGCACGTATTGCAGGTCGGCTTCGCCGTCTACGCCAGAGGGGGTGCCTACGGCGATGAAGGCAAACTCGGCGTCTTTGAGTGCTTCTTGGGATTGGGTGGTGAAGGACAATCGCCCGGCGCGCACATTTTGAGCCACGACCTGTTCGAGGCCGGGCTCATAGATGGGCATGATCCCCTGTTTCAGACGTTCGACGCGCGTTTCGTCGACGTCCAGACAGACTACGGTGTTCCCCAGATCAGCAAAGCAGGTGCCTGTTACCAGGCCAACATAACCGGTTCCAATCACACAAATTTTGCTCATGCGGATCCTCCTATAGCGATGATTATAACAGGTGTATAATCGAAACAGATCAAACTTTGTTTTGGAAAGGGAGAATTCCATGACTGCGCAAATTTTGAATGGAACTGCGGTTGCTGAAGAGGTGCGCGCCGGTGTGGCGCGTGAGGTCGCGGCGATGGTGGCCGAAGGAAAAGCGGCGCCCGGTCTGGCAACGGTACTGGTAGGAGACAATCCCGCCTCGCAGGTGTACGTGCGTTCCAAACAAAAGGCCTGCGCCGAAGTGGGTATCCGTTCGGTGGGGCATAGCCTGCCGGCCACGGCGACGCAGCAGGAAGTGGAAGCGCTGGTGAAGCAGTTGAACGACGATCCGGCGGTCAACGGCATCCTGGTACAACTGCCGCTGCCTTCTGGCCTGGACGAAGAGCGCGTGTTGAGTATGATCCGTATCGAGAAGGATGTGGATGGTTTTCATCCCTTGAATATCGGCCGCCTGGCGCAAAAGGGACGCGACCCGTTGTTCGTGCCCTGCACGCCGGCCGGGGTGATGGTGCTGCTGGAAAAGGTAATGCCCAAACTGGAAGGCGTCAACGCGGTGGTCTTGGGACGTTCGAACATCGTCGGTATGCCGGTGGCGCTGCTGCTGGTGCGCGCCAACGCCACGGTAACCATCTGTCACTCACGCACGCGCAACCTGGCAGACGTGGTGCGCTCGGCAGACGTGCTGGTGGCGGCGGTCGGCAAGGCCGAGATGGTGCGCGGCGATTGGGTGAAGCCCGGCGCGGTGGTCATTGACGTGGGGGTCAACCGGGTGGAAGACGCCTCGCGACCAAAGGGCTATCGCCTGGTCGGCGACGTGGCTTACGATGAGGTAAAAGAGGTGGCGGGTGCGATCACCCCGGTTCCGGGCGGGGTGGGGCCGATGACGATCGCCATGCTGCTCAACAATACCTTGCGGGCGGCGCGCTTGTAGACCACGCCGGCCGGTTACAAATGGGAACGAAGAGGGCTGCCTGAAAATCAGGCAGCCCTTCGCAATTAATTTGTATGACAATGTGACAAATGTCATGTTGTCTGACAATTGACTTTTTGGTATATTGTTGATAGACTCAAGAAGTAATCAGGCTGTTCAGACAGCTACCGGCAAGACCTGTTTGTGGAGAGGATGCCATTGGTATGACTACTCTGCTCGTTCGAAATGCCGCTCTTTTCGTAACGATGGATGATCAGCGCCGTGAGATTCAAAACGGCGGTTTGTTTGCAAGAGATGGTTTTATTGAACAGATAGGTGTAAGCCAGGAACTGCCGGCCACGGCAGATGTCGTCCTGGATCTGACGGACCATCTCGTTCTGCCGGGGTTGGTCAACACCCATCATCATTTTTATCAGACGCTGACGCGAGCAGTGCCGGCGGCGCAAAACGCCAACCTGTTCAACTGGCTGAAGACGCTCTACCCGATCTGGGCGCGGATGACGCCGGAGGATATCTTTGTCTCAACACAGACAGCGCTGGCAGAACTGGCGCTGTCTGGCTGTACGACGGCTTCCGATCATCTCTATCTGTTCCCGAACGGTTCAAAACTGGACGATGAGATTGCCGCCGGGGCAGAGATTGGCATGCGTCTGCACGCCTCGCGCGGTTCGATGAGCCTGGGCGAAAGCAAGGGCGGGCTGCCGCCGGATAGCGTGGTGGATAGCGAGGAAAACATCCTCAAAGACAGCCAGCGCTTGATCGAACGTTACCATGATGGCAAAGCGGGGGCGATGGTGCGCATTGTACTGGCGCCGTGTTCGCCTTTTAGCGTGACGGGTGAACTGATGCGCCAAAGCGCAGTGCTGGCCCGCCAGTACGGCGTCTGTCTGCACACCCATCTGGCCGAGACCGAAGACGAGCAGGAATTCTGCCTGCAAAAATTTGGACACCGCCCGGTGGCTTACATGCAGAGCCTGGACTGGGTCGGGCAGGATGTGTGGTATGCCCACTCGGTGCACGTGCGTCCGGAAGAGATCGAGGTCTACGCCCGTGAAGGCTGCGGCGTGGCGCACTGCCCGTCCTCCAATATGCGCCTGGCCTCGGGGATTGCGCCCATCTGGGAGTATACCCGGGCGGGGGTAAAGGTCGGACTGGGCGTGGATGGTTCGGCCAGCAATGATGGTTCGCACATGCTGGCGGAGGCTCGCCAGGCGATGCTGCTGGCCCGTTTGCGGGCCGGGTTGTTGGGCGCTTCGCTCTCGCGCCCGGATGCGCCGCCGATCATGACCGCCCGCCAGGCGTTGGAACTGGCGACGCGCGGCGGTGCAGCGGTGCTTGGTCGCCAGGATATTGGTTCGCTGGAAGCCGGCAAGTGCGCCGACTTCATCGCCATCAATCTCAACCGGCTGGATTACGCCGGCGCCTTGCATGACCCCGTGGCTGCGGCTGTGTTCTGCGCCCCGCAACAGGTGGACTGGAACGTGGTGCACGGACGGGTGATTGTAGAAAAAGGCCGGCTGCTCACCCTGGACGTGCCCCAACACGTGGAACGGCACAATCGAGCGGCGCGGCGATTATTGTTGGGTGAGTAACCCTGAATCATTGGCCCGGCCGCTGTGGCCCCGCCGGGCGTGACCGGCTCACAAGGTTTGTCTGGCTTCCTGATAAGGAGTAAGAATGCCTGGTGCTGAATTTGACTCGCAAGTAACTCGTTCTCTGGTCGATTGCGCAATGGGCCGGCTGCCTGCCGACCTGGTGATCCGCGATGGTTCGTGGGTGTGCGTACAATCGGGGGAAATCGTTCCCCATACCGATATTGCTATCCTGGGTGACCGGATTGCATACGTTGGGCCGGACGCCAGTCATACAATCGGCGAGCAGACCCGGGTCATTGACGCCGGCGGGCGTTACCTGGTGCCAGGTTTGTTAGACGGGCACATGCACGTCGAGTCGGGGATGTTGACGGTGACCGAGTTCGTCCGGGCGGTGGTGCCGCACGGCACGACGGGCATTTTTGTCGACCCACACGAGATTGCCAACGTGTTTGGGCTGCGCGGGGTGCATTTGATGTTGGAGGAGGCCACCCGCCAGCCGATCCACGTCTTTGTACAGATGCCTTCGTGCGTCCCTTCGGCCCCTGGGCTGGAGACGCCTGGCGCGGCGATTGGGCCGTCTGAGGTGGCTGAGGCGATGACCTGGCCGGGGATCATCGGGCTGGGCGAGATGATGAATTTCCCTGGGGTGGCCAACAGCGACCCGAAACTGCACGCCGAAATGGCGGCCACCCGCCAGGCGGGCAAGGTAATCGGCGGGCATTACGCTGCGCTGGATTTGGGACTGCCGTTTCACGGTTACGCCGCCGGCGGGCCGCAGGACGATCACGAGGGCACGCGCCTGGAAGACGCCGTGGCGCGGGTGCGCCAGGGGATGCGGGTGATGATGCGCTATGGTTCGGCCTGGCATGACGTCGCCACTCAGGTGCGGGCGATCACCGAGCAAAAACTGGATGGGCGCTATTTCATC
Organism: uncultured Anaerolineaceae bacterium; assembly: GCA_964535315.1. Classification (GTDB taxonomy): domain Bacteria; phylum Chloroflexota; class Anaerolineae; order Anaerolineales; family Anaerolineaceae; genus CAZHTS01. Next base: position 2,559 of record CAZHTS010000015.1, on the reverse strand, counting down.
CTGTGCACGGATGACTCGCACTCGGCGACGCTGGTAACCCAGGGACATATGGATCGTGTCCTGCGCCACGCCATCGCTCAGGGGCTGACGCCCTTGCAGGCCATTCAAATGGCGACGATCAACACGGCGGAATATTTTGGCGTGAGCCGTGACATGGGCATGATCGCTCCGGGGCGTTACGGTGACGTGCTGCTGGTCAGCGATCTGGTGCATTTCCACGCCGATCTGGTGGTGGCGCGCGGCGAACTGGTGGCCGAAGAGGGACAGTTGTTGATCGACTTACCCGAGGTGCTCCACCCGGAGTGGGCGCAGCGTTCGGTGCACCTGCTGCGGCCGTTGACTGCGGCCGATTTCCGCCTGGTCTCGCATCGCAGCCTGCGGGCCACGGCCAACGTGATCGGTGTGATCGAAAACCAGGCGCCCACCCGCCATTTGCGGGTGGAGGTGCCGGTGAGCGAGGGCGAGGTGTTGTCTGACCTGGCGCGCGATCTGGCCAAGGTGGCGCTGGTCGAGCGTCACGCCGGAACCGGCAAGGTGCAGGTTGGGCTGGTGAACGGTTTTGGCTTCAACGTCCCCTGTGCAGTGGCGACCACGGTGGCGCACGATTGCCATCAAATGATCGTGGTAGGCACCCAGGAAACCGACATGGCGCTGGCGGCCAACACGCTGGCGGCCTGCGGCGGGGGGCAGGTGGTGGTGAAAGAAGGCAAGGTGATCGGTCAGGTTGAACTGCCCATTGCCGGGTTGATGTCCAATGACCGTGCAGAAGTGGTGGCGCGTAAGGCCGCCACGGTATTGGAAGGTTTTCGCGCCTGTGGGTGCACGTTGAATAATCCTAACATGCAGCTCAGCCTGCTGGGACTGGTAGTGATCCCGGATTTGCGCATCTCGGATCTGGGGTTGGTCGATGTCAACCAGTTCGGGTTGATCCCGGTTTTGGAATGAGCCTGGGGAAAGGACACTATGACGGAAGATCGAGGTAGCATGGAGCAAGCCCACCCCTTTCAGCGCTTGCAGGCAGAATTGAGCCGGCTGATCACTGAGACGGCGCCGGGAGAACGTTTGCCGGCCGAACCGGAACTGGCCCGGCGTCTGGGGGTGTCGCGAGCGACGTTGCGCGAGGCCATGCGCGCTTTTGAAGGGCAGGGGTTGATCCGTCGTCGCCAGGGTGTCGGGACGTTTGTCGTTGGCCAGAAGCAGGTCATCGACAGCGGGTTAGAAGTGTTGGAGAGCATCGAGACGCTGGCGAGCAAGACGCAGCTGGACGTTTCGATGGGCGACCTGCACATTTACCAGATACAGGCGACGCCAGAACAGGCGACCATCTTGCAGGTGGAGCCCGGTGATGTCTTGATCCAGGTCTCGCGCACCATCCTGGCCGACCGACGCCCGGTGGCGTATCTGATCGACGTTTTGCCGGAAGATGTGTTGTCGTTAGAGGAACTCAAGGAAGGTTTTACCGGTTCGGTATTAGATTTCCTGCTGCGCCGCGGTTCGACCATGTTATCCCGGTCGTTGACCGAGATCAACGCCGTGGCGGCTGCGCCCGAAATTGCCCGGGCGCTCGAGATCCAGCGTGGGGATGTGTTGTTGTTCTTTGAGGCGCGTTTGTACAACGAAGACGGGCGGGTGATCGATCACTCGTTGAGTTATTTTCTGCCGGGTTATTTCCGTTTTCATGTGGTACGCAGTGTGGGCGCGGCTGTGATGGCCGAGCGCCGTTGAATGTGGGTAAATCGCACTTTGTGTGCGTTTCCAACCGATGAAGCAAACTTCGAATTAAGCAACTCAATTCACTATATCTATCAGGAGGTTTTTCGAAATGCGTAGTTTTGCTGGTCGTGATATTCTTTCGCTGAAGGATTTCGAACGCCAGGAGTTCTTCCGGGTCTTCGAAATTGCCGAACAATTGGAACCGATCGCCCGCAATCGCCGCAACAGCGATCTGTGCGCCGACAAGACGTTGGTGACTGCCTTCTACCAGCCTTCGACCCGCACCCGCCTGGCGCACGAAGCCGCCATGCATCGCCTGGGTGGGCACGTGACCGGTTTCTCGGATGCCAAGATGACCCGCGCCGGTGACTGGTACCAGGAATCGATCAAAGACACGGTCAAGATGCTCGAGTTCTACGGCGACGTGATTGTGATGCGCCACTTCCAACAGGGCGCCCCGCAAGAAGCCGCCAAGTGGTCGAGCGTACCCATCATCAACGGTGGTGATGGCTGGGGCGAGCACCCCACCCAGATTTTGACCGATCTGTATACCGTGCTGCGCGAGAAGGGCCGCATCGATGGCCTGAAGTGGTTGGCGGTGGGCGATATGCGCATGCGTACCATGCACTCCCTGGCCTACGCGCTGAGCCAGTTCGACTGCCCGGTCACCTTCGTGGCCCCGCCCGAAATGTCGCTCAAGCCGGAGTTCAAGGAAGAACTGAAGCAGTACAGCCTGGACTTCAAGGAAGCCGAGCATGTCGAGCAGGCGATCCACGATGCGGACGTCATCCTGGTCGAGCCGGTGGTGCAGCCCGACTACACCAAGTCCCGCCAGGAAGCCGGCGA
>CAZHTS010000014.1:0-73186 GCA_964535315.1 uncultured Anaerolineaceae bacterium | reverse complement strand
ATCGAAGTTTCGCTTTTCTTTTTCACGGCTTTTTCTGTACCTCTTTATAATTATAGCAAATGTGTGTTGCGGTGCGGTGATGGCGGTGAGGTTGGCCCAAAAATTGGGCGGTCTCCTCTCGGCTTTCATCTGGAAACGCGGCGAAAGTCAATTCGAAAAATTTTTTATCGAATCGGGTATAATTCCAACGGCATGAAGAAAACGTTGTGCTGGTTCCTGATCCTGGTGCTGTGGTTGAGCGCATGCAGTTCAACCCAGGGTGACGGCGATTCCGCTGCTTCGGTGTACATTGAAAATAAGGGTTCGGACACGATGGTCAACCTGGCGCTGGCCTGGGCCGAACGCTACCAGAGCAGCCATCCAGATGTGCGCATCTCCGTTACCGGCGGGGGGTCGGGTACGGGCTTAACCTCGCTGATTGACGGCACGGTCGACATCGCCAACGCCTCGCGGGCAATCAAAAGCGAAGAATTGACCCAGGCGCAAAACAAGGGGGTACAGGTCAAGGAGTACGTCGTGGCACGCGACGCCATTGCCGTGATCGTCAACCCGCAAAACCCGGTGCAGCAGTTGAGCCTGGAACAGGTCTCGGCCATTTACCGCGGCGAGATCAACAACTGGAGCGAACTGGGCGGCGAGGACCGACCCATCGTGCGCCTGTCGCGTGAGACCAATTCCGGCACGCACGTGTATTTTCTTGAGACGGTCATTCGACTGGGCAACAGCGAAGATGAGACGATCTTCTCGGCCGATACACTGCTGCTGCCGTCTTCCGAGGGGATCATCGCCGAGGTGAGCGACAACCCCAATGCCATCGGGTACGATGGTTTGGGGTACATCACCCCCACGGTCAAGATGCTGGCTGTGGCGCCCAAAACGGGCGGTCAGTACGTGCTGCCCTCGATCGCTACGGTGAACGACGGTTCTTATCCAATCGCACGTGATTTGTATATGTATGCGCCTGAAGCCAGCAGCACGCTGGTGCAGACTTATCTGAGCTGGGTCGTCAGCGACGAAGCGCAACAAATCGTCAGCGACCTGGGTTTTGTCCCCATCCATTCCAGTCCTTGATGGTATCCCTGTGAATCGAGATTCTCATCTTCCCCGGCGCGAACGCCTGATCACCCGTCTGATCCAGCTTTCGGGCTATTTGAGTATTTTGTTTGTGGCCCTGATTTGCCTGTTCTTGTTGATCGAGGGGCTGCCGGCGCTGTCGCGGGTATCGCTGTCCAGTTTGTTCGGCACGCGCTGGTACCCGATCGAAGGCTATTACGGCATTCTGCCGCTCATCACCGGCTCGTTGACCGTCACGATAGGCGCCGCCCTGGTGGCGGTGCCGTTGGGGATCGGCACGGCGGTCTACATCTCCGAGATTGCCCCGCGCTGGGTGCGCGAGGTTCTCAAGCCGTTGGTCGAACTGATGGCGGGTATGCCCTCGGTGGTGTTGGGCTTTGTCGGCATCCTGGTGTTGACGCCCTTTTTACGCCGGTTTCTCAACCTGCCCACCGGCCTGACCGCCTTTAGCGGGGCGCTGTTGTTGGGCTGGATCTCCATTCCGACCATCGTCTCGATTGCCGAGGATGCTTTGGGTAACGTGCCCATGACCTACCGGCATGCTGCCCTGGCGCTGGGGGCCACGCGCTGGCAGACAATCTGGGGCGTGACGCTGCCGGCGGCTCGTTCGGGGGTGCTGGTGGCGTTGATGCTTGGCATCGGACGGGCCATCGGCGAAACGATGGCGGTGATGATGGTCACGGGCAATGCTCCGGTTTTGCCGGCTGGCCTGGAGGCCCTCTTCCTGCCCGTGCGCACCATGACGGCAACCATTGCTTCCGAGATGGGCGAGGTCGCCAACGGCAGTGTGCACTATAACGTTCTGTTCTTTATCGGCATCTTGTTGTTTGCCTTTTCGCTGGCGGTCAACATTGCCGTTGTCACGCTTACGGCGCGGCGGATGAAGCGCTCCGAGCGGGTACTTTCGTAAGGAGGAAGGATGCAGGTCGTGCGTTCGTTGATCTCTGCGCGTGGCAGGGAGAAAATCGGCACCGCCCTGTTGGCGTTGTTGAGCGTCCTGACCGTGCTGCCAATCATTGCCCTGGTGATCTATATCCTTGCCCAGGGTTTTTCGGCCATCCGTTGGGAATTCCTGACCGCCATGCCCAGCAACGGGATGCGTTCGGGCGGCATTGCCCCGGCCATCATCGGCACGCTGCTGCTGACGTTGGGTACAGCCCTGTTTGCCGTGCCGCCGGGCATCGCCGCGGCGGTATATATCTCGGAATATGCGCCCGATAACCGCTGGACGCGCCTGATCCGCATCACCATTGTCAACCTGGCGGGGATCCCTTCGGTGGTTTACGGGCTGTTTGGTTTGGGGTTGTTTGTCGTCTTTCTCGGGTTTGGCACCAGCATCCTGGCTGCCTCGCTGACGCTGGCGATTATGACCCTGCCGGTGATCATCAGCACCACCGAAGAGGCGCTGCGAGCGGTGCCCAATTCGTTCCGGGTGGTGAGTATGTCGCTGGGCGCCACCCGCTGGCAGACGGTGTGGAAGATTGTGCTGCCCGAGGCGCTGCCGGGTATTTTGACCGGGGTGATCCTCGGCCTGGAGCGCGCCGCCGGAGAGACCGCCCCCATCCTGTTTACCGGTGCGGCATTCTTCCTGCCGCGTTTGCCCCATTCACCCTTCGACGCCACTATGGCGCTGCCCTACCATCTGTTTGTCATCTCGACCCAGGTGCCGGGCATGCCGGTGCAGATTCAATACGGCACGGTGCTGGTGCTGCTGGCGTTTGTGTTGGGCATGAACCTGATCGCTACGGTGATCCGCTCGCGGGCGCGGGCGCGGCGCCAATGGTAAGGGCCTATGGATAAGATTGTCATCGAGAACCTGAGTATCCGCTATTCCGACGGGGTCGAGAGCCTGCGCAATATTAACCTGGCGATCCAGGCCAACGCCATCACCGTTTTGTTTGGGCCGGCAGGGGGCGGTAAATCGACGTTGCTGCGCGCCGTCAACCGCCTGAACGATCTGGCCGACGTTGCCAGCCAGCAGGGGCGGGTGCTGCTCAACGGCCAGGATGTGCTGGATGCGCAGGTGAACGTGACCGAACTGCGCCGCAAGGTGGGGATGGTCTTTTCACGACCGGTTGTCCTTCCGTTGAGCATCTACGACAATATTACCTATGGCCTGGTGGTGGCCGGCGAGCGGCGCAAGGCGGTGCTGGATGAGGTGGTCGAGCGTTCGCTGCGCCAGGCGGTGTTGTGGGACGAGGTGCACGACCGGCTCACTGCGCCGGCCACGGCGCTCTCGGGCGGGCAGCAGCAGCGTGTGTGCCTGGCGCGTTCGCTGGCTTTGCAGCCCGAGGTCATTCTTTTGGATGAGCCCACCTCGGCGCTCGACCCGGTTTCGACCGCCAAGATCGAGACATTGCTTCAGGAACTCAAGCAGAATTACACGGTGGTGATTGCACCGCACAACACCCAGCAGTCGGCGCGCCTGGCCGATTATGCTGCGTTCTTCTTGCAGGGTGAACTGGTCGAATACGGGCCAGGTGAAGTGATTTTCACCCGGCCCGCCGATAAACGTACGCAGGATTACGTCGAAGGACGTTTCGGTTAACGTTATTCGCTGTCTTCTTCGTCGCTGGAGTCCATTTCCATCAGTTCGCCGGTGGCGATAAAGACGGTGCGTTCGCAAATATTGGTGACGCGGTCGGCCATGCGTTCCAGGTTGTGCGCCACCCACATCAACAGATTGGCGTGGTCGATGATGCCGGGGTCGGCAATCATGTTCTGCACCAGTGTGCGGTAGACCTGGTTGTAGAGGTGATCGACGGCTTCGTCTTCGGCAGGGATGGTGTAGGCGGTCTTGGGGTCTTCGGCGATGAACGCGCCCAGAGCGCGGTGGAGCATCCCCACCGCCAGATCGGCCATCTGGCCGAACTCACGGATTGGAATGGGGATCACACTCTCACCCAGGTGAACGTTAACCTTGGCGATGCCTTTGGCGTAGTCGCCCATGCGCTCCAGTTCGTTGGTTACCTCCAGCATGGCGGCCAGCAGGCGCAGATCGTGAGCCATAGGCTGTTGGGTGGCGATGGTGATCAGGATGGCGTTTTCGATGGCAAAGCGTTTTTCGTTGATCAGCTGGTCATCGGCCAGGATGTGGCGCGAGGCGTCCAGGTCGCGGCGTTTCAGCGCGTCGATGGCGTTGAGCATGGCCTGTTCGACCATGCTGCCCAGTAATAAGACCTCGTCCTGTAGTTGACGGATCTGGCGGTTCAGGTTTTCACGAGTCATGAGGATCCTCGCTGGTGTGAGTTAGCCAAAGCGGCCGGTAATGTAGTCTTCGGTGCGTCTATCACGCGGGTTGGTAAAGAGATGAGTAGTGACACCATATTCTACCATGAGCCCGGCGCGATCGCTGTCCATCGTGAAAAATGCCGTGTAATCGGAGGCGCGCGCCGCCTGTTGCATGTTGTGGGTGACGATGATGATGGTGTAGTTGTCCGAAAGCTCGCGCATCAGATCTTCGATCTTAAGCGTGGCGATCGGGTCGAGCGCCGAACAGGGTTCGTCCATCAGGATGATTTCGGGCCTGACCGCCAGGGCGCGGGCGATACACAGGCGCTGCTGCTGCCCACCCGAGAGAGACAGGGCGCTTTTATGCAGGTCGTCCTTGACCTCGTCCCACAATGCCGCCTGGCGCAGCGTTTGCTCCACCAGTTCGTTCATGTTGCCCTTGATGCCGTTGATACGGGCGCCCCAGGCCACGTTTTCGTAGATGCTTTTGGGGAAGGGGTTGGGTCTTTGAAAGACCATGCCGATGATCTGGCGGATGCGCACGGGGTCGACGTCGTTGGCGTAGATGTTCTGGTCGTGGAAAAGAATCTCGCCTTCGACCCGGGTGTTGGGGATGAAGTCGTTCATGCGGTTGAAACTACGCAGCACGGTGCTTTTGCCGCAGCCGGATGGGCCGATGATGGCGGTGATTTTATTGCGCTCTACTTTTAAGTTGACGTTCTTCACGGCGCGAAAACTGCCGTAAAAGATGCTCATGTCGCGCGCTTCGATAATTGAGGTTTGAGAGTTTGTTTCGCTCATGTCAGACGCCTGCTAAAACGATTACGGAGGATAATGGCAACGGCATTCAGTGAAAGCAGCGCAATGAGTAAGACCAGAATGGCCGCGGCTGCGATATTGCGGAATTCGTCCTGAGGACGGGTAGTCCAATTATAAATCTGAATGGGTAAAGCCGTAAACCGTGAAAATGGCCCGCTGGGGTCGGAGGTGATGAAGGTTGAGGCGCCGACGACGATCAGCGGGGCGGTTTCGCCGATGGCGCGCGATAGGGCCAGGATGGTGCCGGTGAGAATGCCGGGCAGGGCGTTGGGCAGGACGTGGTGCCAGATGGTCTGCCATTGGGTGGCGCCCAGGCCGTAGGCTGCCTGGCGCAGCGAGTTGGGCACCGAGCGGATGGCCTCCTGGGCGTTGATGATCAGGATCGGCAGGATGAGCAGCGCCATGCTCAACCCGGCAGAGAGGATGGTGCGCCCGCTGTCACCTTCGGCGCCGAAGGCTGCGCCGCTGGTCAGCGGGCTGAGGGCGCGCACGAAGATGGCCAGGCCGAGGATGCCGTACACGATGGAGGGTACGCCGGCCAGGTTGTCGATGTTGGTCTGGATGATGCGGTTGATGCGGCTGCGCCGGTCGGCGTATTCTTCCAGGTATACTGCTGCGCCGACGCCGATGGGGAAGGCGAAGGTGATGGTGATCAGGATCAGCATCAGCGAGCCGAGCAGGGCGGTGCGGACTCCGGCCAGGGTCGCCTGGCTGGACATGGTGCGCCCGAGGAAGTCGGCGTTGAGCCAGGCGCGAAACTCGACATGCGCCCCAGGGTACTCCTGGGCGGCCTGCGCCTCGATCTGCTGGCGGTGGAGCAGGCTGTCGCTGAGCAGGTAGGTTTTGAGCACTTTGGGCTGGACGACCTTCTCGACCACCAGCTGGTAGACGTCCGCCTGGCTGAGTGTTTCAAACGGGGTGTCGCGCTGGATGGTTTTGAAGCGGGCGGCGGTCAGTTTCTGGCGCAGGATGTCGACCAACTCATCCTTGGGCAGGTCAGCCAGCGGGCGGTCGGAGAGGGTGGCCGGGTCGATTTTGTCCTGGAGCACCACCAGCCCGAAGGCCTGGTTGGTGATCGAGGCCAACAGGGCCACCAACGCCAGGATGGCGATCAGGGTGGAGGCGAAGAAGACGCCGCTCCACACCCTGCCGGTGCGGTGGCGGGCGGCCAGGTTGCCGCGATTGTCCTGGAAGAGGTTGGATGGGTTCATTCGTACACCTCGCGAAAGCGGGCGACCAGACGGCGGCTGAGGATGTTCAGACCGAGGGTGATCAAAAAGAGCAGCAGGCCGATGGCGAAGATGCTGTTATAGTCGGGCGTGTCGTAGGCCAGATCGCCGCCGCTGATGCGGGCGATGTAGCCGGTCATGGTCTCAGCCGAGGCAAATGGGTTGAAGGTGAAGGCCGGCCCCGAGCCGGCAGCCACGGCGACGATCATCGTCTCGCCGACGGCGCGCGACACGCCGATGATAAAGGCGGCAATGATGCCGGACAGGGCGGCGGGGACAACGACCTTGAGCGCCGTTTCCAGGCGGGTGGCGCCCAGGCCGTAGGCGGCTTCGCGCAGCGAGCGCGGTACGGCGCTCAGGGCATCTTCACTCATCGAGCAGATCAACGGCAGGATCATGATGCCCATCACCAGCCCGGCCGAAAGCGTGTTGTAAATCTGAACGTTGTCGCTGCCAAACAACGTGCGCAGCAGGGGCGTCATGAAGGTCAGGGCAAAGTAGCCATAGACGACGGTGGGAACGCCGGCCAGGATTTCCAGCACCGGTTTGAGGATGCTGCGCGCCCGGCGCGAGGCGTACTCGCTCAGGTAGATGGCGGCGCATAACCCCAACGGCAGGGCAACCAGCATGGCAGACAGAGTGGTCATCAGGGTGGCATTCAGCAATGGCAGGACGCCAAACTCGCCGATGGAAGGCTGCCAGGTCGTGCCGGTGAGAAAATCGATCAGATTGACCTCCGGTTTGCTGAAGAACAACCAGGATTCCTTGCCCAGTTCGAACACGATGCCAAGCGTGGTAAGGATCGAGACCGCCCCACAGAAAAATAAGAACGACTGGATCAGCGTTTCACCCAGCCGGGGTTTCTTACGTAGATTGGGGCTGACGGGGCGTTGCGCCATCCGCGGGTGTACATTGGCAATTTGCCGGTCGATGAGGGGTGTTTCCATAGGCGAAGCTATTCCTCTAATCAGGGGGTAGAGACGCCCGATGAGCGGGCGTCTCTACGATGATGGGATGCGATGAGGTCAGTTATTTGCTTGCATCCAGCCAGGCCTGTTTGGCGCCGTTGAGGGCTTCTTCGCTGGCGGGGAAGTAACCAACTTCGTCGATGTATTCGTTGACATTGCTCAGGTAGTAGTTGATGAAGGCGGCTACCTGGGGTTTTTCTTTCATGATGCTGGCATCCGAGTAGATGAACAGCGGGCGGGAGAGTTTGTATTTGCCGCTTTCGGCGGTCTCGAAGGTCGGGGCAGTGCCTTCGACCGAGATGGCCTTGAGTTTGGCTTCGTTGTTCTTGAAGTAGGCAAACCCGAAGTAACCGATGGCGTAGGGGCTGCCCTCGACGCCCTGCACCAGGACGTTGTCGTCTTCGCTGGTCTGGATGCCTTCAACCAGGGCCAGTTTCTTGGCTTCGTCGAGCTTCTCAATCTTCATCGGCTTCTGGATGACGGTCTCGACGAAGAAGTCGAACGTGCCGCTGTCGGTGCCGGGGGTGAAGAGCTGGATCTTTTCGGCGGGCCAGGCGGGGTTGACGTCCGACCATTTGGCGGCCTTACCGGTGAAGATCTTGCCCAGTTCTTCGATGGTCAGGTTGGTGAGGAAGGTGTTCTCCTTGCTGACGACGATGGCGATGGCATCCGTGCCGACGCGGAATTCGATGGGGGTGCGCGCCGGGCTGAGTTTGGTGCAGTTTTCCTTCTCGGCGTCCTTGATGCCGCGGCTGGCGTTGGCGATGTCGGTCTCGCCGGTCTTGCAGAAGCGCTCGAAACCGCCGCCGGTGCCGACCGAGTCGATCTTGATTTCGCCGGTAAATCCGTCCGCCTTGAAGGCTTCGGCGAGCGCTTCGCTGAGCGGGTAGACGGTCGAGCTTCCGGCGGAGTAGATGTCGCCCTTCAGGCTGGCAACGTCTACGGTGGGCAGTTCAACGCCGGCGGGTTTGGCCGCTTCGGGCGCCTGGGTGGGTTCAGCCTGGGTGGCTTCGGGAGCTTTGGTGGCTTCAGGCGCCTGGGTGGGTTCGGGGGCCTTGGTGGGTTCGACGACTTTGGTCGCTTCGACGGGCTTGGGGGCTGCGGTGGGGGTTGCAGCCGGGGCGCAGGCAGCCAGTAACAGGCTGGTGGCCAGGGTGGCCGCAAATAGGGTGGTGATGATACGACGCATGTTCTTCTCTCCTTCAGGGTTGATAAGAATAAGATTGTTTTCTGGTCTATAACCAATACAATCCTATCATCCGCAGTTTAAGCGCCGGACAAGGGCTTGTTAACAATCATGGGAGCGCGCGTAAAGGTTTGGTTAATGAAAATGGGGTGAGGCCGGTTTTCGGGCTTGAGGTGAGCGCGGGGCAAGAGCTTTAACGCAAAGACGCGGGGCGCAAAGGGATATTTAAAGGGGTTTCTTTGCGTCCTGGCGCCCTGGCGTTAAGTTTTTTGCTTTACGAAAAGCGGTTGTGTTTCAGGCGATGGGGAGGGAGAAGAAAAAGGTGCTGCCGAGGTTGACCGTGCTTTCAGCCCAGATGCGCCCACCGTGGGCTTCGACCAGGTGGCGGGCGATGGATAGGCCCAGCCCGGTGCCGCGTCCGCTGCGGGCGCGGTCGGCCTTGTAAAAGCGCTCAAAGATACGTGGCAGGTTTTCGGCCGAGATGCCCACCCCGCTGTCGCGCACGGCAAAAACGATCTGTTCCTGCTGCCGGCTGGCCGAGACGACGATCTCTCCACCGGGCGGGGTAAACTTGACGGCGTTGTGCAGCAGGTTGACCAGCACCTGTTCCATGCGGTCGGGGTCGGCGTAAACGTCCGACAGGCGGGCGTCACATTCCAACCGCAGACTCAGCCCGGCGCGCTCGGCCTGGAGCTGCATGCGTTCTACCGCCGGGGTGAGCAGGGCGCGTGGTGAAAGGCGCTGGCGGCGCAGCGGCACCTTGCCGGACTCGATGCGCGAGAGTTCGAGCAGTTCCTGTACCATCTGGGTCAGGGTGTCGATTTCGTTTTCCATGCGCAGCAAGAAACGCCGGGCGGCGGGGGGGTCTTCCAGGGCGCCTTCTTGCAGCGTTTCGGTCAACGCCTTGAGCGAGGCGAGCGGGGTGCGCAGTTCGTGCGAGACATTGCTGACGAAGTCGCGGCGCACGATCTCCAGGCGGCGCAGGCGGGTGAGATCCTGAAAGACCATCAGCACACTGCCGGCCATTTCGCCCTGCAAGGGGGTGGCGATGGCCTGCACGAACAGGCGCTCGGGGACGGTTTCCATGGTGGCGATTTGCTGCTCGTTCTGCTCGCGGCAGCGCCGCCACAGCTCGACCATCTGGTGGTTGCGCAAAACGTTGGCCAGGCTCTGGTTGCTGTTCTCGTCGACCTCAAAGATGCGCGCCGTAGCCGGGTTGGTCAACGCCACCTGGCCGTTCTCGTCGACGATCAGGATACCGTCGGTCATGTTAGCCAGCACGGCGGTCAACTTGCTGCGTTCGGTCTTGAGTTCGTGGATCTGGGTGCTGAGCTGCACGGCCATACGTTGAAAGGCCAGGTTGAGCTGGCCGATCTCGTCCAGGCGGTTAGGAGGTTCGAGCTCGATGAAATCGCCGGAGGACATTTTTTGGGCGGCGCTGGTCAGGGCGCTGAGCGGCTGGATGGTGTAATTGGTGATGGCGATTGCCACGGCGATGACCAGCAGCGTGACCAGCACGGTGACACCCAGCCCGGCCTGCACCATGTTGAGGATGCTCTGGTCGATGGTTTCCAGCGGCACGGCCATGCGGGCGATGGCCAGCGTCTGCCCGTCGCGCCGGACGGGAATGGCGGCGTACAGCATCTGCGTTTGCAGCGTGTCGCTGTAACGCATTTCGGTGGCCTTCTCTCCCTGCAGGGCGCGCTGGATTTCGGGACGGTTGAAATGGTTTTCCAGGCGGTTGGGGTCTTTGTTGCTTTCAACGATGACGGCGCCATCGGGCAGGATGATAGTGATGCGCACGCCGAGCGTCTCAGAATAATAGCGCGCCGCCTCTTCCAGGCGGGTGTAGGGGGGGCCGGGCAGCAGGTTTTCGGCGACGTGGTCGGCGAGCACCTGGGTTTCCACCAACAGGTTGGCGCGGCGCTCGTCCAGATAACCCTGGCGGACATAGACGGACAGGTAGAACCACAGTCCTCCGGTGGCGATCAGCAGCAAGATGGCGTAGGGGATGGCGATGCGCCAGACGAGCGAGTGGCGCATGGATTAGCCCTCGAAGCGATAGCCGGCGCCGCGCACGGTGATGATGCGGCGCGGTTCGGCCGGGTCGGGTTCGATCTTTTCGCGCAGCCAGCGGACGTGTACATCGACCGTGCGGCTATCCCCGGTGTATTCCCAGCCCCAGACGTGTTCGAGGATGTATTCGCGTGACAGGGCGTGGCCGCGATGCTGCGCCAGAAAGACGAGCAATTCAAATTCTTTGGGTTTGAGCGGCAGCGGGCGGCCGTTCAGACGCACCTCGCGGCGAGTCAGATCGAGCGCCAGGTCGTCAAAGGTGAGCGTCTGGTTGGCGAGGACGGCGGGCTGGCTGGCGGCAGCCGTGGTGACTTCGTCGCGGATCATACGCACCCGGCGCAGCATGGCCTTGATGCGCGCCATCAGTTCACGCATGCTGAACGGTTTGGTCAGATAATCGTCGGCGCCGACTTCCAACCCGACGACGCGGTCGATCTCGTCGTCGCGGGCGGTGAGCATGAGTACCGGCGTGTTCATCTCCTGGCGCAAAATGCGGCAGACTTCAAAACCGTCGATACCCGGTAACATGATGTCCAGCAGGATCAGGTCGGGGGGCGATTGGCGGGCGGCTTCCAACGCCGCCTGGCCGTCGCCGGCGGTTTCGACCTCATACCCCTGCCGTTTGAGGTTGTAGGCCAGCGTTTCTTGCAGGGATACCTCATCTTCAACGATTAAAATTTTTTCAGCCATGAGCGCTCCGCATATCTTCGACCAGCAGGGCCAGTTTTTCGGTCAACCCGGCGCGGTTAAAGTGCCGGGAAACGTATTCTCGTCCAGCAAGACCCATCTGCCTGGCCTGCTCAGGGTGGGCGGCCAGCGACCGGATGGCTTCGGCCATGGCTGTGGCGTCGCCCGGCGGCACGAAAATGCCCGCCTGAGCGTCTTCGACCACCTGGCGGATGACACCATCGATGGCCAGGACGACCGGCTTGCCGGCGGCCATATAATCAAAGATCTTGTTGGGGTAAGTGGTCTTGTACAGTTCAAGTGGTTTGAGGATACCCAGGCAGGCGTCTGCGGCGGCCAGGACAGCCGGGATGCCGGTTTTGGCGACCGGAGGCCAGAAAAGCACGTTTTCCAGCCCCATTGCCTGGGCCTCGGCCTGCAAGGCAGGCTTCTCTTTGCCGTCGCCGACCAGGACGATGGCGATATCTTTTTGCTGGCGCAACTGTCCGGCGGCCTGCAATACCACGCCCAGATCGTTGGACATGCCGTGGGCGCCGGCGTACAGGACGACGAACTTGCCGTCCAGACCGTGTTGTTGGCGGCAATCTGTCGTATGCTGCGTGGCAACGAACAGATCGACGTCGGCGCCGTTGGCGATTAGCTCTACTCTGCGGGCGCCGCGCCCGGTAACGTGGGCGATGAAGCCCGGCGAATTGACCATCACCCGGTCGGCGTGGCGGTACAGGAAGCGTTCCAGCCAGAGCGAGGCGCGAATCAACAGCGGATTGCGCAGCACGCCCACGGCGATGGCAAACGCCGGCCACAGGTCGCGCACCTCAAACAGCAGGGGAGCGCGTTTAAGCCGGGCCAGCAGCCAGGCAGTGACGCCCTGAAAGATGGGCGGCGAGGTGCCCCATACCAGGTCTACCTGGCGAACGCCCAACCCGGCCAGGAACGAAGAGATCATAAAGCTGATAAAGCTGAACACGCGGTGCACAAAACTGCGGTGCAGGGCAGCGTAGGTATAGGTGCGTAAGATGGTGATGCCCGGTTCGGGTTGCTCGCTTTCGATCCAGCCCGATGGGGAATTGCGACGTTTGCCGGTCAGGTAACTGACCGGGCTGGTGATGATGGTCACGCGGTGGCCGCGCCGGCAAAGGTAGCGTGCCATTTCGTAGTGACGAGTGCCGCCAGCCTCGTCCAACGCGGCGAAGGCCTGGTGGATCAGCAGAATGTGCATACCACTGATTCTACTCGATTCTTGGTTTTGTGTTGTGCGTGTTTCGAGCCTCATTGATACTGGCAAATTACATCCTCGTAACGTTAATCATTTGCCGGGTTTTCCTGGTCGAAGTGTTTGATCTGGTTCACTTCCAGCCGGATGGTTTGTACCAGATTGTCAACGTCGACGCCCGCCTTTTTTACACCCATCGATTGAATTCGTACGACCTCTGCCAGAAAACCTTGTAGTGTGTTGTTCAAGCCGGTGAGCTGCGCATCTAACCGTTCCAGTGAGGTAGAAACTTTTTTTTGTTTGTCGAAGCGGGTCTGGAGAGCCTGTTTTGCATGTTGATATTCATCTTTGGCGCGTGGATCTTCGGTCTGGGCGATTTGTCGATCTAGCCAGTTGAGATCACTCTGTAAGGTGCTGGAGTTATCGGTAATGATGCGATAATTTTCCAACGGCGTCATCCGCTGGCAAAGTTGATAAACTTCTTCGACCAACTCGTTGAAGGCATCTTGTATGGGGCGCATAGCACTCCGGGTGCGGTAATTGGCGGCGGCAAACATATTGAATAACCTGATCTGGCTGCGTTCAATTTGTGTGAAGGCAGTCTGGAATCGCGGGGTAAGGGCTTGCCGTTTACGGATGGCCTGGTTGATGCGTAAGGCCGGATCAAGAGCGATGCCAAGCACCATGATCAGCCATAAGACCAGGCCGGCAGGGAGCATCCACCAGGCAGAAAGCAGGCCGGAGATGATCGCGCTGACCAGCATCAGCAAATTGAGTGGGTTAAACAGGGCAATTATCCAAAGTGAGCGCATAGACATCGATTAAAAGAAAGTGGCAATTTCAGCATAGATTTGTTGGATAGTGTCGGGTCTGCTCTCGAACATTTTTCCTCCGGTGGTCTCGGATAAATCCCGGAGCACCTGTGTGTCCGCATCGCTGCCATATGCGATAGTGAATACTTTGATGGCATTGCCGCCTTCTTCGCTATTGACGCCGATTTGCCTGATGATGTTTTGTAAATCGGTCAGGGAAGCGGTATCTTTTCCATCACTGAGCACTACTACGGCGCGAATATGATTCGGGTCTCCATTTTCAAGTAAATGCCGGTAGGCCATATCGGTCGCGTCGTACAAACTGGTATTCCCTGCCTCGGAAATGGCGGAAACACGCCGGCTAAGCTCCAGGCGATTTTTACCCAGAGGAGAGAGTGCGCTCAAAACGATTGGGGTATCATTGAAGGTAATAATACCCAACCGATCGCGATCGCTCAACCGCTTCATGAAGTCAAGCAAACTGACACGCGCGGAACTAATTTTGTCGCCTTTCATGCTGCCTGATGTGTCAATAACCGCTACCAGGTCAACCGGTTTTTTGACCTCTTTCCATAATTCTTGGATAGCGTAGATAACCTCTGTTTTAGGAATCTGGAGGATTGTGTGGGGCTGTTTGGGGTCCACACCATGTTGGGCGTCTAATGGAGCGGTCAGGGGAATTGCCGGGTCAGCGGGACGGAAACCCAACTCAATTGCGCGCACCTGTTGTGGTCTGGCGAGTAAATAGTTTTGAAAAATCTCAGCGGCCTGGCGTTGGTCTGGAGTAACCCAGGGGGCATTAAGCATGATGTAAGGATGATTGGCCCAAAAGGTACCCTCTTTGGGATAGATGGCTGTTACGGCCAGTTGCGAACTACTGCCTGCCAGACGTTTGTTTTCCTGGCTGATTACCAGGTTTTCATATAAAACAGCAGCGCTCAGGTAAGAGGGGCCACGTTCAAACATGCGCTCGGCAAAGAAACCGGTGCTTGTACCGTAATGAATGATACTTGTTTGTACGTTAGCCATGAAATCGCGAACCCCATCCTTTTTGAGATCTTCAATGGTGAGATCGCGCTGTTTTTCGCTGCCGGCGTAAGCCTGTGCGATCACGGCAACAATGCCGCTGTTGCTAAAATCAGGATGGGTGTGCCCAAATTTGAAGTCGCCCCATTCTGGATATCCGAATTCCTTCCAGCCTTCATTGACCGTTGCTAATCTGGCAATGTCGCTCCAACCGATGGCTTTATCAGGCCAGCCAAGCGCTTCTGCCATGGGCTTCCACATGGCAATGACGACCGGGCTGAGCACCAAGTCTTTGGGTGTTCCATTGATCAGGTCATCGCTGTGGCTTTTGCGCCATTCTGAGTTGGCGATAGGGATATATAGCGAGGATGCAGGGCTCCAAACAGTGGGCTGAAGATGACCGGCCAAAATTTGCTCGATGGATTCTATCGAACCCATCGCAGTAGCCTGTACCTCGATGAGCGCTCCATCGGGAGTTTGAGAATGTGTTTCGTTAAATGCAGCCGTTAGCGGCTGTAACCATTCCTGTTTTTCGGAGCCGTAGACGATCTGGATGGTAATTTTCTTTTGTCCTCTCCCAATACCTTGCAAGGTGGAGCAACCGGAAAGTAATAAAGAGGTGATAAGCAATGACGAAAGAAAGCGTTTGAAGCAAATAATATGCATTGGTCGCTATCCTCTACTAACGTTGAACGTTGCGATCCCAGAATTCCAAGAGTGTGTTCAGCACATCTCCTGGCGGGAGCGTTATCTGAGGCGGTAATTGAATTTTTAACCCATTAGTGGCATAACGGTTTAACGGACTGCCGGGCTGATCGAGTGGAATACTTGCATCCACAGGCCGAAAACCATATTCGAGCAATGCTTTCTCTTGTGCCGGTTTACTGAGCAGATAGTCGACAAAAATTTGAGCGGCTTGGGTTTGTTCGTTTGTGACCCACTCGGCATTTAAAATGCAAAATGGGTGATCACTCAAAATGGTGCGAGTGGGATAATATACGCGTAATTCTCCGTAACGCCCAACCGCATTGTCTGCCTGTTCGATAGCGGTCGCTTCATACACGGCAATCACGTCGTAAACGCTGGGGCCATAAGCTACCATGTCTTTCATGTAGGTGCCGGTGCTATCGCCGAAGGAAGCAATGGTATTTTCGATGTCGATAAACCAGGTTTTGAATTCCGAATCGGCAAGGATGTTTGTTGTGGTTAACGGCTTTGCTGCTCCGAAGTATTCATCCGCCATCAACAAGATGGTCATTAATCCGCTGTTCGAAGTGAGCGGGTTTGTGTGGCCGAATTTTACAAACCCCCATTCAGGATGCCCGTATTCGCCCCAACCCTTTGGGTTGACCGTTGCTTGATGGAGTTGACGCCACAATTGTTCTCGCGGGACATTTTCCCATACGATGGCGGCGCGTTCGCGCCAGGCAACCAGAACGAGGGGGGTGGTAAGAACAGACTGGCATGCCGGGCGACCGGTATTGGAAATAAGCGGGCGGCTGAATTTGTTTGTGGAAAGTTCTTGTAACAGGTTAACTTGCAGTGAACTGGCCGGGCTGATGAGCACCGGCTTTTCTTTTCCGTTTAAGATGGAAAGATACATCTCGCGCGAGCCCATTTCTTTGGGCTCGATTCTTATGGGGTGCCCTTCGCTGCGTGCCCCACTGGCTTCAAAATCTTTAATGGCCTGCTTCAGCCAGGCTTCTTTTTCGGTGGAGTAGAGTAACGGAACAATGACAGGCGCCGGCGGTGGCAGAAAAAAATCGCGTAGCGGGGCAGGGGCGATTTGATACCGCACAGCCGGAAAAATTAGAGCAACCACAAAGATGATAATGCTTGATACATTGTATAATCCATATAGGATCCAGTTGCGTTTTGGGCTGTTCATAACCTTCTTTTAAAACTCGCCAATTTTGATCTTGTGTATCCTACTATACCATTTCAGCTTTAATGGGCTGTTAAGGTTTGTTAAAGGTTTAGCAAAAATGGCATGCTTTTTGCATCATCATGGATGGGGTTGCGAGAGATCGTTTGTATGGAACAGTTTGCAGTGTATTTTTAGCGGCGTTCTCATCGAATCGGTTGTAAAAAAATCGAAGCCCAGGAGCAAAATGCATGTTTGGATTGGCGCGGGTATTGGAATATGGAGGGGTGCAGTTGAGCTGGCATTCTCGCCGGGTGGCGGCCCTGACAGTCTCTTTTGCACGTTGGTACGGTCTGGAAGATCAAACCGTGCGCCTGATCTACCAGGGAGCGTTGCTGCATGACCTGGGGAAGATTGCCATTCCGGAGGCAATTTTGCTCAAGCCCACCCAACTGACGCAAGACGAGTTGCGCTGTATTCAGATGCACCCGGTATACGGTTATGAATGGCTGGCATCCTTTGGCTGCGCCCGGCAGGTGCTGACCATTCCATACGGGCATCATGAAAAATGGGATGGCAGCGGGTATCCGCGTCGCTTGCAGGGAGAGGACATTCCGTTGGAGGCGCGCCTGTGCGCTCTGGCGGATGTATGGGACGCCCTGCATTCGGGTCGCTGTTATCGCCAGGCGTGGGAACGCGGTCGCGTGGTGGAATATTTTGAAGACCAGTCCGGGCGGCATTTCGACCCGTGCCTGACCACGGCGTTCATCCGTTTTGTCACCGGCGGGGCAAAAGACGCCAACTGTTTTGAACTGGAAGATTGGATGGTGGATGACCTTTACCCGCTGACCTGGTGAACAGCGGCGCTCAAGGCGTCGCCGGGATCCAGCCCTGCGCCTCGACGGTTTTCTGCCCTTCGCCGCTCAGGGCATACTGGATGAAATGATCGGCCAACGGCTGAGATAAAGGCCCGGTCATCAGCAGCAGCGGCCGGAACAATTTGTAGTTCCCATTTCGAATGGTTTGCTGCGTGGGGGAAATGCTATCAATGGACAGCACTTTGACCGTTTTGTCCAGATTGCCAAAGCCAACATAGCCAATGGCAGCCGGGTTTTTGGCGATTTCGGCGGCCATATCGCCGGCAGTGATGACCGTTTTTAGCTTTGCGGCGGCGGCCTCTTTCTTTTCCAACGCAATCTCATCAAATGCACTGCGCGAGCCGGAGTTTTTATCGCGAGTGACCGCTACGATGGCTTCATCCTTGCCGCCAACTTCTTTCCAGTTCTGGATCTCACCCAGGTAGATCTTTTTCAGTTCTGTGTGGCTCAGGTTATTCACCGGATTGTCCGGGTTGACGATGATGGCCAGCACGTCCAGGGCGATGACGTAGCTCTGGATTCCTTCCTGCTCTTCGGGTTTCAGCGCTCGTGAGGCCATGCCGATATCGACGGTACCTTCGTGGATAGCCTTAATGCCCACGGCGCTGCCGCCGGCGGCAATTTCCAGGCTGACCTGCGGGTTCTGCGCCTGGAACTGTTGGCCCAGACGGTCGGCCAGCGGTTGGACGGTGGTGGAACCTGCAAAGGTCAGTTTACCGCTCATGAGCGGCCGGGTTGGGGTGGGGGACGGTGTTGGGGCTGCGCAGCCTGCCAAAAAGAAGGTGAACAACAACAGGGTAGAGATTGTTTTAGGCCACATGGTGTGTCTCCTCATACGGTGTGGTGATGGATGACTGAGGTACGCTGGCTTTGTTTGCCACCGGCAGGACGAATGTGACCGTACAACCCTGTCCGGGCGAACTTTCGGCCCAGATACGCCCGCCGTGGAGCCTGACCAAGTTGCGGGCCAGGTTGAGGCCCAGGCCGATATCCTGTTTGTTGTGGCTGAAAGTTTCCAACTCGCTAAAGGGTTGAAAGAGATGGTCGATGTCTTCTTTAAGCGCCGTGGCGCTGCTGTCGGAGATGCTGATCTCCACATAAGACTCGGGTTCGTGGGTGAGCGGGTTGAGCAGGTCGACCGGCCAGGCGCGCAGAATGATAAAGCCGCTGGCGGTGGTTTTGATGGCGTAGGACAGCAGGTTAATCAATACCTGGCGGATGCGCATCTTATCGGCGATGAGGGTAGGGAGGTTGGGGCTGACCGTATTGAGCAGGTTGATGGGTTTGTCGTTTACCAGGGCGGCTGCGGTGGCCATGACGCTTTCAATCAGCATCGATAACCCCACCGGTTCGAGTTTGAGTTCGATGTCGCCCGAATCGATGCGGTTGATGTCCAGGATGTCGTTGATCATGCCCATCAGGTGCTGGCTGGCCTGGTCGATGTGCGCCAGGTCTTCCATCTGCTGAGCGCTCAGGCGTCCCTGTAATTCGCGGGCGAGGGTGTGGTTGTAGTTGATGATTTCATTCAGCGGCTGTTTCAACTGATTGCTCATCCGGGCGAGAAACTGGTTTTTAAAGCTTTCGACTTCAGATAGGCGGGCGGCGTCGCTGCGTTGTTTTTCGTATAACTGGGCGTTGCGCACCGTGATGGCCAGCTGGTCGGCCAGGGTGGTGAGGATCGAAATGATATCCGGGGCAAAAGCATTGCTCCGCTCGCTTTGCACATCCAGAGCGCCGATAACCGTATCGGCCACCACCAGTGGAAAGACCGCCTCAGAGCGGGTGTCGGGGAGGAATGGGTTTTTGTAATGATTGGGGTTTTCAAAGACGTTCTGGGCGATGACGGGGGTGTGCAGGGTGGTGGCCAGGCCGACCAGTGAACGTGAGCCAACCTTGAGACGGTGCCTGTGTTCAACCAGGACTTTGCCGCCGGCGCTGGAAGAGGCGCGCAGGGTGGCGGATTGCGAGCCGCGTTCGATGATGAATACTCCGGCATGATAAAACTGGAATAGCTGGCTGATCTGGTCGACCGAGATTTGTAATACTTCCTGAACGTCCAGGCTGGCCGAAGCGGCGCGGGCGACGTTGGATGCGGCGGTGAGTTGTTGGGTGCGCAGGACGACTTTGTTTTCCAGGTCTTGATACAGACTGCGCAGCTCAATGATCATATGGTTGAAGGCGCGCCCCAGGTCGCCGATTTCGTCGCTGTGCCCGATGGTGAAACTATCGTTCAGGCTGGTCAGGTGTACCTGCTGGCTGAGGTCGCCGTCTGCCAGGGCGCTGGCGGCGCGGGCCAACGTCTGGATCGGGCGCGCCAGCGAACGGGTCAAGGCGACGCCGGCAAGCACCAACAGGCTGGCTGTGGCCAGCATGCTGGCAATCATCAGGTTCAGGCCGGCGCGGGTGACCTCCTGGATGGCGGTGATGTCGCGCCCCAGGATCAACTCAACCGGGACGCCGCCCAGTTCAAATGGCTCGTGGTGGAGATACAGGTTACCCTGCTCACCTGCCCGGTCGAAAGGTAAACCGGCCATCGTGCTGATTTGAAATGCCCCATAGCGCAGTCCCAGATCGTCTGGGATGAACTCTTCTTTCATGATACGTTGGAGTTCGCTTTGCAGATCGATGCCAGTCAGGACGAACCCCTGGTCTTTGGCGATTGTAGTACGTTGGATCAACAGCAAGCGGCCATCGGCGGAGAGAATCGTGGCGCCGTCGTGGCTGACTTGCGAGAGCAGGGAGGACTGACGGTAGAGGCTGGAGACGACCAGATTGGTGCGTGCTTCGCCCCGGCGATTGTAGATCTGGATCAGATCCAATTCAAAACGTTGGCGGACGATGACTGCCCGCCCATTCAGTGTGGAGAGTACGGTATCCGTAGTGAGCACGGGGCTGTTGATAACCGTGATGATATCGGGGTCATTGGCCAGGATGCGCGCCGTCGTGGCCACATCGTTGGCCCGCTGCGCCAGTACATTTTGAGCGCGCTGCGCCTCGGCGGCGATCTCTTTATCCAGGATGCCTTTTTGCGTCTGGCGGGTGCCGTAGATAAAAAACAATGTCGAGCCGAGCAGTGCGGCGACCACCAGGCCGATGCTGGGGATCAACAACCGGGCGCTCAGGCTGTGTGGCTGCCATTGTTGAAAAATCTGACGGGCGATTGAGGTCAGGCGCTGGTAAAGTTTGGACGGTAAACGTGTCATGGTCGGTTCGCGTGAAAAGAGATAGGGGATGCCGTGTGTAGGATACCCGATCTGCTTTAACGAACCGGCAATGTCAGGTTAACGCCCGGTTATGTTTTTGCTAAGAAATTCGTCCTCCGGCAGGATCCAGTTGCTGGAGAGTTCTACCGGCAGTGGGGCGTGGAGGCTCAGGCGCAGTGAAAGGGCCGGCCGGCGCTCGTCGTAGGCGTCAGAACGCCAACCAAAGATGGGCAGGGGCTGGTGCGGGCCGTACAATACCAGCCCGGAGCGGATGATTTGCACAACCGGTTTGCCTTCGGTCGGGCTGGTGATCGTGAGGGCGAGGGTGAGAGTGGAACCTTCGGGGCTGGTCAGGGTGAGGGTGTGGTTGTCGATCCTCCAGGGCCAGTCCGGCAGCAGCCAGTGCAGGCAGCAGGTGTGCGGTTGCGCCGGGCCCCGTTCGGAGGCGGTGAGCAGATCGTAGATCTGCCAGTGGGTGTCTGTTACCCGGCGCAGGTAGCGGATGTGGCGCACGCCGCGGCGTTCGTAGCCGTCGTGGGCGGCGACCAGTTCGTTGGCGCTGGCGGCGAGCAGGCGGGCCTGGGCGCGTTCCAACCACAGAAAACGGCCGGCGCGACGCATTTGCGCCTGATGATCGATGGTGATGGTGTTGTGGACGCCGGTGTGCGCCAGGGCGTTGTCCCATGGGGCGGGGGCGGTGTAGCGATAGGTACCGGCGTCTCCGGCCAGGTTGTGGCCGCGCCACCACAACTCTACGTGCAACTGATCGGCGTGGGCCGGACGGCCGCGGAATTGCACGGCGCGCAGGCTGGCCCAGGTACTGCCGGCGCCCAGGGTGGGGTAGGGCTCGCTGGCGCTGGCCGGTCGTACGAACGGCTTCTCTGTTGCAGCCGGCAGGGGCTGGCCGGCGAGCGCCTCTAACCACAGGCTAAACTCGTCCCAATCGCCGGGGAGGAGAGGGGCCTGGCCGAGGAAGACACGACCGGCGGCCTGGATGACGGGGCGATAGTCGCAGAAGCCGCCGGCGGCGAGGGGCAGGATATAGGCGCCGTCGTTGGAGCCCAGGTTGGATACCCGCCCGGAGAGGGGGTCGAGTTGGGCGAGCAGCCAGCGGGTGGCGGCGGCCAGGCGTTGCAGCGAAGCGGGTGGGAAGGTTTGCCCGGTGCGGGCAGCCAGCGCCCAGGCCCACAGGGCGGTTTGCAGCATGAGGCGGTGATAGTTACTGGCGTGCTGGCTGTAAGTGCCGTCGGGCTCGATCTGATTTTGCAGCCCTTCGTGTAGCCAGCGCCAGCCGCTCTCCCGCCAGTGCGCAGCTTCGTCAACGTCTGCCAGGGCCAGGCCGGCGGCGTATAATCCCAGCGCTTCGGTGAGCAAATGATTGTTGTTTTGCGAGCGTGCATACACCAGAGTGGCGAGGATGCGTTGAGCGTGCAGCGCAACGGCGCCGCGCAGGCGCTCGATGCGTTGGGGCGTGGTGGCCTGCGCAGCGGCGAACACCCAGGCGGCGTACAGCCAGGCAACCAGACGCAGTGCGACCTCCTGGGCCGAAGCCCAGTTGGGGCCCTGGTTGGGCGGGTTGGTTTCCAAAAAGTGCTCGAATTGTTGCCAGAAACACGCGGCGTAGTCGCCGCCGGTCGTGCACAGGCTGGAGCGTCCCAGGGTGAACACCCAGCCAAAGCGCGCCGGTTCCCAGATCAGCTTTGGGTCTTCGGCGCCCCAGCCGGCCCGCCCCTGTTCGTAGGCGCTCCAATGTTGGAGCGGTTGTGCCGGCGCCAACGCCAGCGGGCGCGGTCCACCACCAAACAGCCGCACCTGGCCGGCGCAAATTTCGGCGGCTTCGTTTGACACCTGTTGGGCGACCTGGGGGGTGGACAGCAGCCAGTTTTGTACACCGGATGGAGCGGGCGGCGATTGTAGCCCCCCCGTTAAGGAAGGGTAATCCGGTCGGGCCGGGGTACACCTGCGCCAGTAACCGCTGCGTAATCCAAACCGATACAGCCCATATAACGCCAGTGGACGTACGCCCAACTCGCGCCCGGCCGCCAACGCCAGCCGCAGGCGTGCAAGCCAGGCCATGTCTTAGAGTACCTGTTCCAGAAAGGTGGATAAGGAGTGCATTCCATCTTCCAGGGCGGTCAACGAGCGGAAGGGATCGTCCGGGATTTCCAGGCTGTGGTCGGCGCCTTTGGCGACCCAGGCCTGCGAGGTGGGGATAGCGAGAATATGCGCCAGGATGTGGGCATCGTAAGCCTCATCGGCCGTGCCAAGCATAAACAGCGCCGGCGCCTTGCAATGCTGGACAGTTTCGGCGACGGGCGCCAGCTTGAGCAGCGGTGTCATCCAGACCGTGATGGCCGACGCCAGGACACGTTCGCGCTGCATCAGCAGGCTCATCGACAGCGTGCCCAGCGATTTGCCGATCAGCAGTACCTTGCGGTAATCGTATTCGGCCAACGCCGCGCTCAATCCGGCTGATGCGTCGCTATACAGCCATTCGCTTTGCTGTTCCTGCCCGGCTTTCTCAAAATCGGGTTGGCTGTAATCAGGGCGCAATTGGAGTACGTCTATGCCCTGACGGATGAGGAGATGGGTGGCGTAGTACAGGAAGGGCATCTCGACGCTGTATCCCTTGCCGGGCAGCATCAACGCCAGGCATGAAGAAGGTTGGCTGTGGGTGATGTAGCGATTGGGCAGCGGGCGGTCGCCGTAGCCGTTCAGGTCAAGCGAAGCAAGTATGGCCATGATCAATCCTCCTGGGGGTGTATGGCAACAGGCCGGTTTTCGGCCAGGGATTGTACCGCGGCAAATGTGGCCCAGGTGACGCCCAACAATTGTTCGTAAGGGATGGGCGCCGGGCCACCCTGACGGATGGCGGTCAGGAAGGCTTCCCAGCCGGCGCGGTGACCTTTGTCCTGGCTCAACAGCGAGCGCGAGACGCGGCGGCTGCCATCCTTGACCAGTTCCAGCGAACGAAAATCATCCAGTACGGCTACCTGGCCGGCGCAGAAGACCTCGACCCGTTCTTTGGCCAGGGCCTTATCGCCGTTGGCCAGATAGGTGACGGTGCCCAACGAGCCATCGGCAAAGGTAAAGGTCAGTTGTACGTTATCCAGGCGGTAGCGTCCGCCGTCGGGCAGTCCTTGTGCGGAGACCGAAACCGGCGGCGCGCCGACCAGGAAGGTGAGGAAGTCGACGAAATGGCAGCCTTCGCCGATGATCCGCCCGCCGCCCTGCTCGGGGTCGTGCAGCCAGTGGGTCAACGGCAGGTAACCGGCATTGACGCGATAATGGATGGCCAGCGGCTCGGCGCGCTGCTGGAAGAAAGCGTGCATCTGCCGGGCGAGCGGGGCGAAGCGACGATTGAAGCCAACCGTCACCAACGAGCGTGCATCCACCAATGCCGCGCCAATTTGTTGAAGTTCGGCGGGGCGGATGGCCAGTGGTTTTTCGCAGAAGACGTGCTTACCCAGACGGAGGGCGGTCAGCGTCTGGCGGGCATGATGCTGGTGCCGGGTGAGCAGTACAAGGGTGTTGGTGCGTTCGTCGTTGAGTATCTCGTCTTCGGACGAACTGGCGTAGCTAAAGCCGAAGCGTTTGGCGGCGTGTAATGCGGTGACGCCGGCGGCCGAGGCGATGCCCACCCGCTGCGCTCCGGAGACCTTTTGGAGGATGGGCAGGAAGACGGCGGTGGCGTAATTCCCGGCGCCAAGCACCCCCAGCGCCGGTTCACCGCTAGACCGGGCCGCGGAGGGGGTAAGGGTTACCTTGTGGGCTTTTTGCGCCGGAGGCTGGTCGGGGTAGGTGAGCAAAACCCCCAGGAAAGGTTCTTTGCGTTTGTTGGTGATTAACTCGTAGGCTTCGGCGGCCTGCTCGATGGGGTAACGGTGCGTAATCAGCGGGCGCACATCCAACTGGCCGCTGGCCAGCAGATCGACAATCGCACCCAGGTTGCGCCCTTCGCTCCAGCGCACGTAGCCGATGGGGTAATCCACGCCCTTTTCCTCGTACAACGGGTCGTAACGGCCGGGGCCGTAGGAACGAGAGACGAGGAAATGGAGTTCCTTTTCATAGTACGGTTTGCGCGGCAGATCCAGCCCGACGGCGCCAACGGCGACCACGTAGCCGCGGTCGCGGGCCAGTTGGGCGGCCAGTTGCACGGGGTCCTGCGAGGCGGTGTCGGCGCAGATCAGTACGGCGTCGAAGCCCTGACCCTGGGTGAAGCCCTGGCCGGCAGCCACAGCATCGGGGCGCAGGACGGCCACGGCGCCCATCTGTTCGGCCAGGTGGACGCGGCGTTCGTCCAGGTCGACGCCGAACACCTTACAACCGGCGGCGCGGGCAATGCCAACCGTCAACAGGCCCAACAGCCCCAGCCCGATAATGGCAACCCGGTCGCCTAACTGCGGTTGGGCCAGGCGAAAACCGTGCAGGGCAATGGCGCCCAGGGTGGTGAAGGCAGCCGATTCAAAATCGACCTGCGGCGGCAAAGGCGTCAACAGGTTTTGCGGTACAACGGCGTATTCGGCGTGCACGGCGAAGTTCCCGCCGGCGCAGGCGACCCGGTCGCCGGGCTGGAAGCCTTTGAGCCCGGCGCCGACATCCACGATGGTGCCGGCAGAAGAATAACCAAGCACCATGGGCTGATCCAGGCGGTTGAAAGCCGATTGGATGGTGGTCAGCAATCCTTCTCGCCGGGCCTTGTCGATGATCTGGCGTACCAGGTCGGGGCGTGAACGCGCTTTGCCCAACAGACTTTTTTCGGCAAATTCGACCACCATGCGCTCGGTGCCGGCGGAAACGAGCGAGGCGGCGGTGCGGACCAGCGCCATACCCGGTCGGGGTGCAGGTTGGGGGACATCGGCCACGGTGGTGCGGCCATCGCGCATGTTCTGTAAAAGTTGCTTCATGGGTTGGTTTGACCTCGCAGGTGATTAACTGGATTATAACGCAATTGTTAAGTAGCCGAGGTTGACGCACCCCTGGTTTGTCGATAAAATGAACCTGAACCTGGGAGGTGGTGAACCATGAAAGTTGTGATTCTGGCCGGCGGAATGGGAACTCGCTTGCAGGAAGAGACGCTGGTACGCCCAAAGCCGATGGTGGAGATCGGCGGACTGCCGATCTTGTGGCATATTATGAATATTTATGCTGCTTATGGCCACAAAGAATTCTATATTGCCCTTGGCTATAAGGCCGAATTTATCAAGAACTATTTTTTGAATTATTACTATCTGGTCAATGATATCACTGTTAACCTGAATTCGGGCGCGGTGGAGGTGCATCATTCGGACCGCGAAGACTGGGTCGTGCACCTGGTCGACAGCGGGTTGCAGACGCAGACCGGCGGCCGGATTAAACGCATGGCGCCGTGGGTGGGCGATGAGCCGTTCCTGTTGACCTATGGCGATGGAGTCGCTAACGTCAATATCAACGATCTGATCGATTTTCATCATCGCCACGGCAAACTGGCGACGGTGACCGCCGTGCGCCCGCCGGCGCGCTTTGGCGGCATGGATTTTCGCGGCGATCTGGTGGCTAATTTCGCCGAGAAGCCACAGGCGGGAGAAGGCTGGATCAACGGCGGCTTTTTTGTGCTGGAACCCAAAATCTTTGATTACGTCGAGGGCGACGCCACTTTGTGGGAACTGGCGCCGATGGAGCATCTGGCGCGCGACGAACAATTGGTGGCGTATCGGCATTCGGGCTTCTGGCAGTGTATGGATACGGTGCGCGATGTGCGTTTGCTGGAAACGTTGTGGAGTGAAGGACGCGCTCCCTGGAAGGTGTGGTGATGAACGCGAACTTTTGGCAGGACCGGCCGACCTTTGTCACCGGCGCCAGCGGATTGGTCGGGAGCTGGCTGATCAAACGACTGTTGGCAGCGGGCGCCGATGTGGTTTGCCTGGTGCGCGATTGGCTGCCGCAATCCGAACTGGTGCGTTCGGGAGACATCGACCGGGTGCGGGTGGTGCGCGGTGACGTGCGCGACCAGGCGTTGTTGGAGCGTATCCTGGGGGAGTACGAAGTCAACACGGTGATCCATCTGGCGGCGCAGACCATTGTGACGATTGCCAACCGTAACCCAATTTCAACCTTTGAAACCAACATTGGCGGAACGTGGAGCCTGCTGGAAGCCTGCCGGCGCAGTCCCAAGGTGTCTCAGATCGTCATCGCTTCCTCCGATAAGGCTTATGGCGACCAGGACGTGCTGCCGTATGATGAGAACACGCCCTTACAGGGGCAGCATCCCTACGACGTCAGCAAATCCTGCGCCGATTTGATCGCTCACACCTATGCCGTGACTTACGAACTGCCGGTGGTTATCACCCGCTGCGGCAATTTTTATGGCGGCGGCGATTTGAACTGGAACCGCATCATTCCCGGCACCATCCGTTCGGTGCTGCGTGGGCAGCGCCCGGTGATCCGCTCGGACGGGCAGTACGTGCGCGATTATTTTTACGTTGAGGATGGCGCCCTGGCATATATGCTGCTGGCGGAAAAGATGGCCGGACGGCCTGAGTTATACGGCGAGGCTTTCAATTTCTCGAACGAATTACGCATCACGGTGAGCGATATCGTCGCCCGGATTCTGACGTTGATGGGCTCGGATCTGCTGCCGGATGTGCGCAATGAGGTCAGTCATGAGATCCGTGAACAATGTCTGAGCGCGGCCAAGGCGCGCCAGGTGCTGAGTTGGGAGCCGCTCTTTGAACTGGAAGACGGTCTGCGCCGGACGATTGACTGGTATCAGAAATTTTTGGGGGTGTGATGACCGGCGCAGATGAATTACGCTCACGGATCCTGGCGCTGGTCGGCGAATATTACCAGGCTGCATTTGCCCCGCGCCCGTTTGTTCCCGGTCAGACGCCCGTTCCGGTTTCCGGGCGGGTGTTCGATGCCGCCGAACTGCAATTTCTGGTCGAATCGGGGCTGGATTTCTGGTTGACGACCGGGCGGTTTGCAGCGCAGTTTGAAAAACGTTTTGCCGAGATCATGGGGACGCGGCACGCCATCCTGGTTAATTCGGGTTCGTCGGCCAATTTACTGGCGCTTTCGTGTCTGACCTCGCCAACGTTGGGTGAACGCCAGTTACGCCCGGGGGACGAGGTGATTACCGTGGCAAGCGGCTTCCCGACGACGGTCAACCCCATCCTGCAAAACCAGCTGGTGCCTGTGTTTGTGGATGTGAGTGTTCCTACCTATAATGTAGCGGTGGATCAATTGGAAGCGGCGTTGAGCGAGCGCAGCCGGGCAATCATCCTGGCGCACACGCTTGGCAATCCGTTTGATCTGCAAGCCGTACAGGCTTTTGCCCGGCAACACAAGCTCTGGTTGATCGAAGACTGCTGTGACGCGGTCGGGGCGCGCTATCTCGGACAATCCGTGGGGACGTTTGGCGACGTGGCGACGGTCAGTTTTTACCCGGCGCATCACATTACGATGGGTGAAGGTGGGGCGGTGCTGACCAGCCGCCCGGCGCTCAAGAAACTGGTCGAGTCGTTTCGCGACTGGGGGCGCGATTGCTGGTGCGAGCCGGGCAAGGATAACACCTGCGGCAAGCGCTTCGACTGGCAATTGGGCGACCTGCCGTTTGGTTACGATCATAAATATACTTACTCCCACATCGGTTACAACCTCAAGGCGACAGACATGCAGGCGGCGGTAGGGCTGGCGCAGCTGGATAAGCTGCCCGGGTTTATCGCTGCCCGGCGCAAGAATTTTGAGACGCTGCGCACCGGCCTGCTGGATTTGCAGGAATATTTCATTCTGCCCGAAGCGACGCCTGGCAGCGAACCCAGCTGGTTTGGTTTCTTGCTGGCGATCCGTCCCACGGCGCCCTTTGAGCGCCAGCAATTGCTGCGCTTCCTGGATGAGCGTAAGATTGGAACGCGCCTGCTGTTTGGCGGCAACCTGGTGCGCCAGCCGGTATACCGGGGACAGCCATTCCGCCAGATCGGCAATCTGCCCAATTCGGATTTTGTGATGGATCAGGTCTTCTGGATTGGCGTCTATCCCGGTTTGAGTGACGAAATGCTGGCGTATGTGTTGCAAAGCCTGCACGAGTTTTGTGGGCGTTGCTAAAGATGAAACGGCTGGCTGCGCCTGATACCCCCCGCCTGTTGAGCGGTGCTGCTTTGCTGATCATCCTGGCGCTGGCGGTTTTTTTGCGCTTTGCCAATCTGCGCGCCAGCCCAGGCTGGTACACGGATGAAGGAGTATTCGTCAGTTATGCGGCCAACCTGGCCGAAGGGCGCTGGCAAATTTTTTCTGTACAGGATGCGCCCATGCTGATCCAGCGCCCGCCGCTCTTCTTGCTGGCGCTGGCGGGGGTTTTCAGGATGGTGGGCGCCGATATCTTCGGCCTGCGTTTGCTGACCGCTTTTTACGGCGCGCTGAGCGTGGGCTTGTTGTATCTGGCCGTTCGTGAGATGTTTGAGCGTAAGCTGGCGCTGGCGGCGGCCGGGGTACTGGCAATCTGGCCCTGGGCGGTCGCTTATCATCGCCTGGGGTTCAGTTATAACCAGATGGCGCCGCTGCTGATCGTGGTGGTGTATGCCTGCTGGAAGTTTTTAAACGCCGGGCAGACACGCTGGTTCGTCGTGGCCTGTGTGGCGGCCGGGCTGGTTTTTGGCACCGATTACGTTGGGGTGGTGGCGCCGGCGCTGGTGGCGCTGGTGCTGCTGTGGAAAGGCTGGCGCTGGCTGCTGCCGGGGCTGGCCTTGATGGCATTCGTGATGGCGTTATCTTTGCTGCCGGCTTATCTGGCCAACCCGGCGCAGTTCTTTGCCGACTGGTTTACGCCGCTATCCGCCAAGGTGGGGCTCTCGCTGTTGATGCAGGTGGTGAACCTGATTGTCAATTACGGTGAATTGATCCGCCGTGAGGCCTGGGTGGTGATCGGTCTGGCAGGTTTGTTTTTCCTGGAGCCGCCCCGTTCGCGGCGTTTGGTTTTGTTGTTGGTGGGAATGACGATGCTGCTGGCGGTGCGCACGTTTGCGCCGGTGGGCATTGGCCGGCATTATCTGATCCACCTGTACCCCTGGCTGGCGCTGGGGATTGCCGCGCTGCTGCTGCGGACGTTTGCCGCCCTGCGCCGGATGCTTGAGTGCGGCGCGGTGGTCGTCGAAGGGCGCTTTCCCTTTCTGCCTCAGCGGGGGGGGGCGTTGTGGTCGCTTGTGCGGCGCACGGGCGTGACGCTGACCTTGTTCTTGCTGCTTGCCAGCCCATTGGTGTGGATGCTTCTGGCCAGTACGGCGCAGTCGTTGTATGGCGTGTACGTTTTGTTTAGCGGCAGCGATGAGCTGGGGTTGTCGCCGGCGGTGGATGTGGACCGGGTGGCGCAATACCTGAACGAGCGGGTGGATGGGCAGGATGTGGTGCTGGCATCTCCCCAGGTGGTTTGGGCGGTGCATGCCCGCCAGACCGAATGGGCGGTGATGTTGTTTGCCGAAGGCAAGGATTCGGGGTATCCACAGAACTTTTCCAAAGAACGCTTTGCCTACGACAGCCACTTGCAGCGGGTGACCTATGCGGTAGTCGACCCGCTGGCGCGCAATTTTGCGGTCAAAATTTTGCCGGACCTGGAAGACGTTCTGGACGAAATCGAAGGCTGGCCGCTGGTTTATCGTTCTGGAGAGATTGTCGTCTATCAGAATCCCGCCCACGAGGGACGTTAATGTCTAACCCGCTGGAGCGCGATCTGGAACACGTCCTGGAACATAGCCGCGAGTTGTGGACGGAGTTGCGCGGCGAGCGATTGTTTATTACCGGCGGCACCGGTTTTTTTGGCTGCTGGTTGTTAGAGAGCCTGACGTGGTGCAGCGACCGCCTGGGATTGGGGTTGGAAGCCTGGGTTTTGACGCGCGACCCGCAGGCCTTCGGGCGCAAGGCGCCGCATCTGGCCGGTCACTCTGCCGTGCGATTGTATGCCGGTGATGTGCGCACGTTTGATGCTCCGCCGGGGACTTTTTCACACATCGTTCATGCCGCCACCGAGGCCAGCGCTCGCCAGTCGACCGAGGCGCCATTGGCGATGTTGGATACCATTGTGACCGGAACGCGCCGCGTTTTGGATTTTGCGCAGCGGTGCGGGGCGCGGCGTCTCTTGTTTACCAGTTCAGGGGCGGTCTATGGGCGCCAGCCGCCGGAATGTACGCATCTGCCGGAAACCTATGGTGGAGGGCCCGACCCGCTGGATGTGCGCAGTGTATATGGTGAGGGGAAGCGCCTGGCGGAACAGTTCTGTGCGCTCTACGCCCGGCAGAGCGCCTGCGAAGTCAAGATTGCGCGTTGTTTTGCGTTCGTGGGCCCCTATTTGCCCCTCGATATTCATTTTGCCATTGGCAATTTCATTCGAGATGGACTGGCCGGGGGGCCGATTCGGGTAAATGGCGACGGCAGCCCGTTTCGCTCTTACCTGTATGCCGCCGACCTGGCGGTCTGGTTGTGGACGATTCTGCTGCGTGGACAGGGTGGGCGGGCCTATAACGTTGGCTCGGAAGAGGCGCTTAACATTGCTCAACTGGCGGGCCGGGTGGCGGGGGCGTTTACGCCGCCCTGTGCGGTGGAGATTGCCCGGTCTCCGCTGGCGGGACAACCGGCCGAGCGTTATGTGCCGGATACCCGGCGCGCCCGCAGCGAACTGGGCCTGCAAGCCTGGATTGGATTGGATGCGGCCATTGCCCGTACGGTGGAATGGGCGCGCTTGAGTCGTCGAAGTCTGGGGTGAGGTAGGATGGAACGGCAGCAGCGTATTCAATGGCTGGTTGTCATCGTATTGGGTGGCTTTGTCTTTGCGGTGCTTTTTCATTATGCCTGGGGCATCTATGCCGGTTGGCCGTACCCGTATAACACTTTTTTGTTTGACCCCACCGCCAGTTTTAAAGATTTCTTTTATCCATATGTGATCGCCGATAACCCCTATACCCTGGTGCGCGAAATAGACCCGGCGGTGGTGCTGGCCAACCGCCCGGCGGTGATCGACGGTGTGGTGTGGGATTATGCCCGCCGGGGGCCGCTGTACTTTCCTTTTGCCTATTGGGTGGCCGGGGTCTTCCGGCTTTTTCCGGCGGCGCTGGCCTTGCTGGTGTTCTGGCTGCTTGGGCTGGGTTTTCTGGTGTTTGCCAACCGGGCGCAACTGGGTGGGGCGACCCGGCCTGAGGTATATCGTAATCTGTTGGTATTTACACTGCTGCCCTATCCGGTATTATTTACGCTCGATCGCTCAAATTTTGAGATTGTTCTGTTCATCTTCTTATACGGGTTTGCCATGCTGTATCCTCGCCGGCCGCGCTGGAGCCTGGTGTTTCTGGGGGCGGCGATTGCGATGAAGGTGGTGCCGGCGGTTTTTGCCCTTATCTTGTTGGCCGACCGGCGCTATCGCCAGTTGGTCATAACGGCGGCCGGGGTGTTGGCTGTGACACTGCTGGGGTATGCGCTGTACCCCGGCGGCCTGGTAGAAAATATCCGCATCCATGCAATCAATCTGCTGTTGATCAGCCGTTTCTATTCGGATAGCAGCATGGGGTTGTATTTTGGGCACAGCCTGATGGGGGCGCTCAAGTATCTGGCGTTGACGATCGATCCTTCTTTGAGCCTGGAGGCGTTTGTTGGCCGTATCAGCCTGCCCTATCACCTGGTTTCGCTGGCGCTGCTGGCAGGTGTGGGGGCGTATGTGGTATGGATCGAGAAGGTGTATTGGAAGCGGATTGCTTTGCTGGTAGGTTTGATGAATTTGCTGCCGGCGGTTTCGGGAGATTACAAACTGCTGCATTTGCTGGCGCCGTTGTATTTGTTTGTCAATCACGGGCCGGCGCAGCGTTCCGACCGCCTGTATGTGGGCTTGTTTGGGCTGTTGTTGATCCCCAAGGCCTATACCCACCTGGAGGTGTTCCCACAGGCGAACAGCGGCGTGCTGTTGAACCCGTTGTTGATGTTGGTTTTGACCGCGGCAATCGTAGGGGAAGGGTTGGTCGCCTTTGACTGGCGGGCGGCATGGGCGCAAATGAGATCGAAGCGCTGGCTGCCGTGGGGCGCAGGGGCTGCGGTGTTGGTTGTGTTGGTTTTGGGTTGGGGGGCGATGCGTTGGCGACCGGCGGAGGTGGACGCAAGCCTGGTGGATGGGGTCGTCGCCGAGTTGGAACAGCGCGGCCGCCAGGCAGAGGCGCTCAAGGACTGGCATGAGGCTGGCGGTTATTATGACCAGTGGAAGCGGCTGCGCCCGCAAGCCGCCACACCCCGCCTGCGCCTGGCGGAGACTTATTCACAGCAAGGAAAATATTCGCTGGCGCTGTGGGAATATCGTCAGGTGGGCGGGCTGCCGTCTTTGAGTGCGGAGGAGAAAACGCAGAGCCGCCAGGGTGTCTTGCAGGCGATGACGCTTTGGGGGCATGACTGGCTGGTACAGGGACAGTACGCCCGCGCCGCGGCGTTGTATCAGGAACTGCTGGCGCAATACCCGGATGCATCGGCCGGCTTGAAGGGGGCCAGTGAGGCCGCATTGTTGGGCGGTGCGCCGGGCCCGGCGTTGGAGTGGTTCGAGCGCTGGCATGCCGCTGCGCCGGCGGAGGCTGAGGAATACTTACAGGGGCTGGACTGGCGCATGGCCGAAGTCCAGATGCGGGAATGGATGCAGGTGGATGTCCGGCGTGAGGCGGATGGGCTGCCTTTGCTGGGGTGGGCGGCGTTACAGACCGGTGATTTGCTGGAGGCATTGGCGCGGTTTCAGCAGGCGCTGGCGTTGCGCCCTTCGGGGTGGGCGTATCATGGCCTGGCTGCGACGTATTATCGCCTGGGGGATTGTGCGGGTGTGAACGCGGCGCTTGAGGATTGGCGTTCGTTGAGCGCGGCCGATCCTAATATTCAGGCGTATGACGGTTTGTGCGCCTATCGCAGCGGCCAATGGCAGCAGGCGGCGGCCGAGTTGCAATCCGCTGCGGGCCAGGGGGTACACAGTCAGGCCGTTTTATGGGCGCTGGCGGATGCTTTCGTGCAGTCTGGCCAGCCGGCGCAGGCGGCGGTGCAATACGAGGCAATCCTCGCCCGGTCGCCGCAAAGCGCCCTGGCGCTGGGGCGGCTGGCCGAGGTTTACCGGCAGCAGGGGGATTGCCGGAGCGCCGTGCTTGCTGCACAGCAGGCCCTGGCAGTGGATGCACGGGAAATGTCAGCCGGGCAGGTATTGCAATCCTGCCGGCCTTAGCCGGGCTGGCTGGCTGCCGGTTCTGCGATAGGCCGGCTGGCGGGGGTGACTAACAGCGCCAGCAGCGCCAATAACAGCAATGGGTTGAGCACCATGCCGATGTTCTGATCATTGTAGAAGACGAAGTAGTTTTTGGGTATCAACAGCAGGCCAAACAGAACGGTGAGGGCCGCGTCGGCGGGTGTCTTTACGCCGGCATTGATAAACATATACATCGGGATGAACAGGAAAACCAGGCGATAATCGTTCGAGGCGAACGGTAACAAAATCATCAATAAGATTAAAATAGCGACCCGTTTCCAGAAAACTTTTTCCCGTAAGACGCGCAAGGCGCCGACAGCGAACACTGTGAATGCCAGCAGCATGTAACCAAGCTGGAAAAGTTTTTCGGCGTGTATCCCGGGACGAAGCGGATTTAGGATCATGACGATCAGGGTGTAAAGGGATGAACTGAAGCGCAAATTACTGCCCCGGCCAACGCTGATTTTAAAAGCATTGCCAAAGGACAGCAGCATCTTTTGATATTCTGCAACCAGGCCCTCTTTAAATACTGCCAGGCTGCCAAGGGTCAGCAGGAATACTGTCAGCACACATAGCAACAGTTCTTTGTAGCGCCGGTCGCAAATAAACAACACCAGAAAAATACCCGTGTAGGCTTTCATGGCAATGGTGCAGGCCAGTAAGATGGCGCTGAGCGAATATCTTTGTTTGCGATAGGCGTATAAAGACAGAACGATCAACATGAACATGACGGTGTCAAAATTCGAGCGATCGATCAGGTGAAAAACCGGGTAGGTCAGGAAGGTAAAGATGAGGATATACAATAGCTGGCGGGTAAGCGGTTGTTGATCCGGAAACAGATTGATCTTGGTGTACATTGCCAGGAAGACAAGAAAGGTGAACAGAAAAACTTGCAGACCGAATGGCCAGGGGTGGATGAGTGAATAGAGAAAAGTGACAAAATACCCAAAAGGGAAATAGCCGCCAATGTAGGTGATCCGAATGGGTTCATAGGGGTTTAAATCCGCCGAACCACGAATGGGGTTGAGATAATCTTTGAAATTGTCAAAGGGTTCGTAAAACAGAAAGGTGTTAAAAGGGTAGCCGCGTTCCAGATAATAGCCCTGGATATAATGAAAGAAAGCAGCCAGAATAAAACCGCTCAGGATGATCAGGCCAATCAGTTCGATGCGTTGCTGGCGGTCGGATAGATCGGGTAGAAAGTTGCGTTGGTTCATGAGGTTTCCCTATTGGCCGGTAGATGAGCCTGGTTTGAGACTGGTCAGACGGTAGAACAGGACGCGTAAGAGGCTGAGGATGCGGCACATACTTCTACCGATGATCTGATCCAGCCAGCGAACGTTGTACTGTGGGTCGGCGTATAGTTTACGGATAAAACGGTCAAACTCCTGGCTTTGGGCGGTGCCGATATTCACGCTGCACGAGGATTGCGAAAGACGAAAGGCACACAGAATATCGGGCAGGAGAAAGGCGCTGCCGTGGCGTAAGATGCGCAGCCATAGATCGAGGTCGATGACGTAAGGAATTGAACCGTTGAACAGGCCGGTCTTTTTCAAGATAGCGGCGCGGAAAAGAATGGCGCCCGGTTCGCCCAGGGGATTGGTGCCGGAACGGACGATTTTGCGGATGGCGGTCACGCTCTCCAGTTTCTGCGGACGGCGGGTGGCGCCGCGCACCATCAGTTTTTTGTCTTTATAACTGACGATGTCGCGGGCGCAGCAAACCAGTGAGACGTCCCTGTGTTCGGGGTGTTCAAAAATAGCCATCTGGCGCTCCAGGCAATTGGGGTAGAGCAGATCATCGGCGGGCAGCAATTTGATATATGCGCCGCGCGCCTCGGATAGCGCTTTGTTCCAGTTAGCCTCCATGCTGATGTTACGCTCGTTGACAATTATCCGAATGCGAGCGTCTGATTTGGCGTATTGCCGGGCGATTTCCAGCGTCTGGTCGGTGGAACTGTTTTCGACGATCACCAGTTCGAAATTCTCAAAGGTCTGCCCGAGCACCGATTCGATGGCCGGGCCGATAAACTCGCCACCGTTATAAACGGGAATGCATACTGAGACGAGAGGAGGGGTGCTTGTTTTCAGCATATGCCGTTTCCTGGCCTTTCCGAGTTTAAGAGCAGGGCAATGCCCTGATCGAGGTCGATTTCGGGGCGCCAGCCTGGCAGGTTGGCGCCTGTGTTCCACGGGGTCATCACCTCGCGCGGGCGATAGGGCCGTTCGCCCCAGGCAATGGATAGTTTCCGCCCGGCTATTTCTTCAAAACGGGCGACGACCGTTCTTAGCGATACGGGGCAGCCGGAAGAAACCGCATAGGTTTGCATATCACCGGGGGCAAAGGTGCGCAATTGGCCGGCGGATACGAAGCAGGCTGCGATTACATCGCTGATATATACCAGATCCAGTAATTGCTCGCCGGGAGACATATTGAGCGTCTGACCGGAACGCATGTTTTCTAACAACAGGCCGAATAATTTCCTGCGCCGGTCGCGGGGGCCGTAGGTATCAAACAGCAGCAGATTAATGGCGCGTAAGGGCGTCGTTTGTGTGTAGAAGAACAGGATGTCCTGGAAGGCCTGTTTGGTGGCGGCGTAGAGACAGACTGGATCGTAGCCGGCGTTGTGGTATTTTTGCCATGAGGTGCCAAAATTGACCAGAAAGCGCACATCGTTGTGGCTCATCGCTTCGAGGAGCTGGGCGCCAAAAAGGATGTTCGACTGTATCAGCGCCTCGATATCCTGGCTGGTGTGCTGAGCGAGAAAGCAAGATGCCAGGTGGAATACAAGTTGTGGCCGGGCTTGCGCCAGGATATCAATCAGCCCCTGTGTGCTGCCATCGTGGGTGTGCCACCGAACGTTGGGCGAGGTTAATTGGGTTTTGAGGTGTTCGCCGGGTGGCTTTCGCCCTACCAGATGAATTTGCGTTCCCGTGGGGGTAAGCGTCTCGAGCAGGTGGGCGCCGATGAAACCTGAGGCGCCGGTCAACAGGATACTGTCATAGGGGAAAGCCGCGTTCATCCTGCGTTTCCCTGCGATTGCTGCGGGGACAGGGTCTGCCATTCGACCTGTACGGACGGTTTTGAGTCGAAATAGAATGGGCTGTCAAAGCATTCGAACGCGGGGAAATGTTGGTCGCGCGGGGACAGGGTCGCAGCGCCAACTGGCCAGGGGATATTCAGTGAGTCCCAACGTATGCCGTGGTCGTGTTCGGGCGAATATTCGGCGCTGACTTTGTAGACCAGCGTGGCGGCAGCGCTGGTGACTTGAAAGCCGTGAGCGATCCCTGAGGGGATATAGAGGATGTGGACGCTTTCTCCGTTGAGTTGAAAGGTTTCAAATTGTCCGTAGGTCGGAGAGCCTGTCCGCAGGTCAACCAGCACATCGAAAACTTCTCCCTGGATACAATAGACCAGCTTATGGTAATCCACCGGCGGGAGTTGGAAGTGCAAACCGCGCAGCACGCCGTAGTGCGAGACGCTAAAATATTCTTCGGCCAGATTCAGATCGATGTGTTGGGCAAAATACGCGCTCGAGGCAAACGTTTTCACAAAGGTGCCGCGTGAGTCGCTCTGCACCTGGGGGATGATTTTGATACAACCTGGAATTCTTGTGGGGACAAATTGCATATCAAGCCTGACCCTGAGTATTTTGGGATATTATACAGGACATTATCGCCGGGTTGTGGCAGGCCGACTTCACAATCCTGTCAGGTGGTCAATGTAGCGCGGGTTATCGGTGGACTGAGGGATCGCCCAAAGGACGATTGATTGACATCTACCTGGGTTTAGCGGATAATGGACAAAAGTTGAATTTACCAGGATGAATCAATGATGATCAGGGTTGCTGATTATATTGCGTCTTTTTTTGCAGAAAAAGGCTGCCGGCATGTGTTTATGGTAACGGGTGGCGGAGCCATGCATCTGAACGATGCTTTTGGGCGAGAGAGCCGGTTAAAAATCGTTTGCAATCATCATGAGCAGGCGTGTGCAGTGGGCGCCGAGGGGTATACGCGCGTGGGGGGGATCCCGGCGGTGGTGTGTGTAACCACCGGGCCGGGTGGCACGAATGCGCTGACCGGGGTTCTGGGACAATGGCTAGATTCGATCCCGGCAATTTATATCTCGGGGCAGGTACGTTTCGATACTACTGTGGCAAGTACTGGGCTGTCTTTGCGACAATTGGGAGACCAGGAAGCCAATATTGTCGAGATCGTAAAACCGATTACAAAATATGCAGTGATGGTCACCGATCCTAAGACAATCCGGCATCACCTGGAAAAGGCCTGGAAGCTGGCGTTGTCTGGCAGACCTGGCCCGGTATGGCTGGATGTTCCGCTCAATGTGCAGGCTGCACAGATCGATCCGTTGGAATTGTCAGCAGTGGACGCCGAGGTCGACGCGGCTGGCGGCGGGGAGCTGGGGGGCTTGTTGGATGAGGTGGTGCGGCGAATGAAAGAGGCCAAACGACCGGTGTTGCTCGTTGGCGCCGGGATACGTCTGGCGGGGGCAACGGGTGAAATGAAAAACCTGATGGATCAATTGGGCTTCCCGGTTCAGGCGGCGTGGGATGCCATCGACCTGGTGGCAACAGATCACCCACTGTATGCCGGCCGGCCGAGTACGGTGGGCCAGCGAGCGGCCAATTTTATCTTTCAGAACAGTGATTTTCTGCTTTCGATTGGCTGCCGTTTGAACGTGCGCCAGATTGGATATACGTTTGCGTCTGTCGCTCGCGCCGCTTATAAAGTGGTTGTCGACATAGACCCGGAGGAATTGAAAAAGCCGACCATCAAGATAGATCTACCTGTCTGTGCAGATGCAAAAGTGTTTATGCGAGAACTGGCGGCTAAAGTGGATGCTGCTGGCATTACGGTGGCGCCAGAATGGCTGAGTTGGTGTCGGGAGCGTTTGAAACGTTATCCCCCGGTATCTGCGGGTCAGTATCGCGATCATCCCTTAAATCCGTATGCTTTTTGTGAGCGCCTGTCTCAAAAACTGACGGCGGCGGATGTGATCGTCAGTTCCAATGGGTCTTCGTGTGTGATCCCGATTCAGACGATGGAAATCAAAGAAGGGCAAAGACATATCGTCAATTCCGGTTGCGCGTCGATGGGATATGGCTTGCCGGCTGCCATTGGGGCGTGTTTTGGCCGCCCTGGAAATAGAGTGATTTGCCTCGAGGGGGATGGAAGCATTCAGATGAACATTCAGGAATTGCAGACGGTGGTACACCATCAATTGCCGTTAAAGATTTTTGTTTTTAATAATAATGGTTATCTGTCCATTCATTCGACGCAAAAGAATTTCTTTGCAGGAAATTTTGTGGGAGAAAGCCCCCAAAGTGGGGTGAGCTTCCCAGATATGGTCAGGTTGGCTCAAGCGTATGGAATAACCGCGTTTCGGATGGAACGGTTGACGGATCTCGATCAGTTGGGTGATATTCTGGATCGTCCAGGGCCATGCCTGTGTGATGTGGTGGTGGATGTCGAACAGGCTTTTGAGCCCAGGATAGCGTCCAGGCGATTGGCTGACGGCAAGATGGTTTCCAGTCCTCTGGAAGACATGTATCCTTTTTTGGATAGAGAAGAGTTTCTCTCCAATATGATTATTGCTCCCTGGGAGGCATAGGTGGCTCTCCCGGCAAGCCTATTCTGCAAAGGAGTATCGCAATGAACAATCTTGAACATCGCATGTTGAACGTCTTAAAGGACCTCCGTGAGAATCATTTCGTTTCTGGGATCAAAGCAGAATTTGAAGCGGAGGGCACCCGGTTGGAGGAGGTTTTACGCCTCAAAGAGGTTGTGATGCGAGCAGGACTGGCACTTACTATAAAAATTGGGGGGTGCGAGGCACTGCGCGACATGTATGAGTGCCGTACGATTGGCGTGGAACGCATGGTTGCTCCAATGGTTGAGACGGCGTATGCTTTGAAGAAGTTCTTGTTGGCGACGCGCCTGGCATTTCCTGAGGAGGAGCGCAAGGATATTCGTTTTGCGGTTAACATTGAAACCATACAGGCCTGCAAGAATTTTGATGAGATGCTCGCCTTGCCTGAAATTGATGCGTTGGATGGTGTCGTCATGGGACGGGTTGACCTGACGGGTTCCATGGGGCTTTCGCGCGAGGACATTAATACACCGGCCGTTTTTGAGATCACCCGAGAGCTCTTCTTGAAATCAAAACAGCGGTCGTTGGAAAATGCGATTGGCGGAGGCGTTTCTGCTCATTCGTTGCCGTTCTTCCGTAATTTACCTCCCGGTTCAATCGATCGCTACGAAACCCGGAAAGTAATTTTCGAGTGTCCAGGGGCGTTGAATGAGAATGCGGATAAAGGCATTTTGAAGGCGGTCGGTTTTGAATTGCTCTGGTTGAAGAACAAACGAGATTACTATAAACTGATTTCGACCGAGGATGATCAACGTATCGTTATGTTGGAGAAACGGTACAAGGCATTGATTGAAGAGGCCGGCGGCGTATACGAATGATGTTGAACCTCCGACAACCGGCTGCGCCTGTTATTCTGTAGCTATCTGAATGGGGGTCGCTCTGCCTGGCACTATTAACAGCCGAGCGACCTCTTTTTTGTTA
The DNA here is from genome assembly GCA_964535315.1 of uncultured Anaerolineaceae bacterium. Lineage (GTDB taxonomy): Bacteria > Chloroflexota > Anaerolineae > Anaerolineales > Anaerolineaceae > CAZHTS01. Next base: position 33,110 of record CAZHTS010000014.1, on the reverse strand, counting down.
TTTGTACCGGTGTGGATATGAGAGATCTAAATTGCGAGGATAGATGATCGCGTCTGTATTGTTTGACCTGGATGGGACATTAATCGACAGCCGGGCTGGAATTGAATATGCCGCCCAACAGGCAGTGGACGGGGTGTTGCCTGGACGTCAATTGGGTAGTTTGCGAGAACGTATTGGCCCTCCGATGCGTACGATTTTTTTACAGTCTTTTCCAGATTTGGACGAGGCTGTCTTGGGGCAGTTAGAAGCCGGGTTTCGTAAAGTTTATGATTATGAAGGATGGGCGCTCAGTGCTGTGTATCCGGGGGTGAGAGAGACCCTGACGACACTGGTCGATGGGAAGATGCGGTGTTTTGTGGTAACGTACAAGCCCAGTTTGCCTACGGGACAGATTATGCAGCATAGTGGTCTTTCCTCGTATTTTGTTGAGGTGCTCAGCCCCGACTCGCGTTCGCCGCGTTTTGCCAACAAACAGGAATGCATTCGAGATTTGCTGGAGCGGCATTGTCTGGCACCTGAGCAAACCTTGTTGGTGGGCGATACGGAAAACGATGGTCTGGCAGCGCAGGAGTGCGGGTTACGATTTGTGTTGGCGCGTTATGGATATGGTCGTATGGATGATCTGCCCTGTGCCTGGGCGACGATTGACGCCTTTGCGGATTTGTTGGGTATTGTTTTGGACAATTCGAAGTAAAATGAGAAGGATCGTTCTGCGCTGAAAAAATCGGCGCGGGAGAGAAATTCCCGGAGATTGGTTCTTATCAAAAGAAATGGGGTGACGCATGAAACGGATCAGTATTGTCAGTCCGTGCTATAACGAGGAAGAGAACGTTCGTGAACTGTACGAGCAGGTCAAGAACGTAATGGCGACCTTGGCGGGGTATGAATACGAGCATATTTATATTGACAACGCTTCAAAAGACCGCACCGTGCCGATTTTGCGTGAAATTGCCGCGCAGGATGAACGGGTGAAAGTGATTGTCAATGCCCGCAACTTTGGGCACATCCGTTCGCCGTATCATGCTCTGTTGCAGGCCAGCGGGGATGCGGTCATCTCGATGGCTTCGGATTTGCAGGATCCACCACATTTGATCCGCGACTTTGTCCAGAAATGGGAAGCGGGGTATAAGGTGGTGATGGGGGTTAAGTCGCACAGCGAAGAGACGGTCGTATTGTTCGCCTTGCGCACGTTGTATTATCGTACGCTGCGTACCCTATCGGACATTGAACTGGTGGAGAACTTTACCGGGTTTGGCCTGTACGATCAGGAAGTGATTCGTATTTTGCGCCAGATCGACGACCCCTATCCTTATTTCCGCGGCCTGATTGCCGATATCGGTTTTGAGAGCGCCAGGATCGAGTTTTTGCAGCCCACCCGTAAGCGTGGCATTACCAAAAATAATTTCTTCACGCTGTACGACATGGCCATGTTGGGCCTGACCAACCATTCAAAAATCCCTCTGCGCCTGGCAACGATGTTCGGTTTTGTGGCCGGGGTGGCCAGTTTTGTAGTGGGGCTGTTTTACCTGGTGTATAAGTTGATTTTCTGGCAGAACTTCTCGCTGGGGTCTGCGCCGGTGGTGGTGGGACTGTTTTTCTTTTCTTCGGTGCAGTTGTTCTTCTTGGGGATTGTGGGCGAGTACATTGGGTCGATCTATACCCAGGTGCTCAAGCGCCCGCTGGTGATTGAAAAAGAACGCATTAACTTCTAACCGATGAACGATTTGCAGCGCAATGCGTGGAAGTATGCGTTATTGACCGCGGGGGGTGCGCGCCTGGCTATAACGGTATGGGTGGCTGTTCTGGCAATGGTTCTGCCTGCACAGGCTGTTGCCGGCGATGGGTATGAGCCGCTGCCGGCGGCGATGAGCGCCGGCACTCAGATTGAGCGCATCTTGTTAGAACCGTGGTATCGCTGGGACAGCATCCATTATCTCAAGATAGCCGTGTATGGGTATACAGCGGACCTGCAAAACGCAGTCTGGCCGCCGCTTTATCCGCTATTGACCCGTTTTTTCGATGTGTTTTCCCCCAGTCCTTTGTTGGCGGGGTTGGTCGTATCTTTGCTGGCGTTGATCGCTGCATTTTATGGGCTGTACTGCCTGCTTGGCGAGGACTTTGGCGAGGCGGTTGCGCGCCGGGTGCTGTTTTTGATGGCGATCTTTCCCACGGCTTTCTTTTTGCAGGCCATCTATACAGAGGCGTTGTTCCTGCTGCTGGCGGTGGGGACGTTGTGGGCGCTGCGCCGGAAACGCTGGTGGCTGGCGGGTGGTCTGGCTGCTATCGGGGCCCTGTCGCGCAACCAGGGGCTTACACTGGTATGCGTGTTGGCCTGGGAGATCGGTCGATGTGTATGGCAGGAGCGGCCACTGCGCCCGGCGCTGGCGCTGCGTTTTATCCCTGCCGGGCTGCCGGTGTTGGCCTGGGGCGGATATGTCCTTTTTGCGCATTATGGGTTGGGCGCGCCGTGGTATTGGCAACTGGTGGGGCGTGTCTGGCAGGAGCGTTTTGGCCTGCCCTGGCAGGGCCTGGTCGGGAACATCGTTGCGTTGGTGCAGTATATTCAAGGGTACTCGATCCCGTTAGGAACGACGTTGTTTGACCTGGGATTGGGTCTGCTGGGGTTGGGCATGATGATTGCCATGACGCGCCGCGTGCCTGCTGTGTATCTGGCCTACGCCTGGCCGTTGCTGCTCTCGGCGCTGATGAAAATGACCGAGGGGAATTTATTACTCAGCGTGTCGCGGTATGCACTTTTGTGGCTGCCGTTATTCATCGGCCAGGCGCTTTTGTGGCGTAACCGCTGGGGGCAGATGTTGTGGTTTGCATTTGCGGTGGGCAGCCAGATTTTGTTTCTTTCAATCTTTTATCTGGGCTATTGGGTAGGGTGAGGCGCTTGGTTAAAGACTTTTTACGACGTTGGTGGGGCTGGTTGCTGGCTTATGGCCTTGTGGCGGTGGTGCACATCTGGTCGCCGTTGCGTTACCCGGCGCCGTTTTGTGATGAGGGCTGGCTGACGGCGCGCGCCTGGGCGTTTATTCAAACGGGCAGGCAGTTTGGGGTGTTGGATGGCGGCATTGTTGAAAAGTTTGACGGTTACTGGACGTTGAACCAGTGGCTGGTTACGGCGTTGCACTCGCTCGTCTTGCGCCTGGTGGGTTCGCCGGATTTTATTGCCCTGCGGGTATTTTCGCTGCTTCTGGGTGTGGGGCTGCTGGCGGTGAACTTCTGGATTGCCAGCCGCCTGGGTGGGTATGCGCTGGCGCGGCTCAGCACGCTCTTGCTGGCAGTTTCCATCCCGTTTTTCTATTCGGCGCACCTGGTACGGTACGATATTCTGGCTACTTTATTAGGCTTTGGTGGAATTGCTTTATATTATTATCGGAGGCGTTGGCCTTATCTGATTGGCTTTTTGAGCGGGTTGTGTATTGGGCTGGCGGTGGAGACGCATATGAACAGCGTCATTTACATCCCGGCGATTTTGCTGCTGTACTGGATGGATAATCGCTGGTCTACACTGCGCCGGGCGCATTTTTGGGGTTTTGCCAGCGGCGGGTTGGTGGGGCTGGCCATTTTTGCCTGGCTGCACGTGGTGCAGTACCCGCAGACTTTCTTTGAGGCCAATTTGTTCCTGTTTGGCAATACCCAGCAGCCTTTGTTGTTGGGGCTGAATTCTCCCATGTTGTGGCAGCGATCGTTTACCGAAACTGGCCCCTATTTGTTGGTGGTGGCTTCCTCGTTGTTGATTCTGGTGCTGGCGGCGATCCCCGGGTTGGCGCGTGAGCGCAGCCGTGGTTCCTGGCACCTGCTGGGATTGAATGGGGCGCTGCTGGTGGCGGCTTTTTTTGTCATGCCTTATAAACCGGCGCGTTACGCCATTTATCTTACGCCGGTCATGATGATGATGGCGGCCTGGTTCTTGCTGCGTTTTGTGCGCCAGCCGTGGCGCGGCGGATGGCGGGATTATGCCAGCCGGGTGATTGTGTGGGGGGCCTGTGCGGGTGCGCTGGCGTTGAGCGCTGCTCAGTTGCAGGTAAATCGCTATCAGGATTTTCAGCAGACGATTGGGCGGATCGAGGCGGTCGTCCGGCCTGGCGAACGCTTGATCGGTTCACAGACCCATTGGCTGGGGCTTTACGACCATCCTTACGCTTCGTGGGAAGTGTTGTTCCTTTACCCGCGCGTTTACGGCGGGACGATTGGGGACGCTTTTGCCCACTATCAGGGCGACATCCTGATTCTGGACCGCCAGACGGTGGTTCTGGACGTGGTCGATCCGGCTTTACCCTGGTATTATTACCATATTCCGCGTACGGAGTTGTTGGCCTATCTGGACAGGCATGCTGAACTGCTGACCGAGTTTGAAAGCGATTCATACGGCTACGTACAGGTCTATCGCATTCGCTGGCAGGAGTAAAAATTGGATTCGAAAGACACTTTTCCGAAGCGACCGCGCCAGTCGCGCTGGTATGTCGTTCTGGTGGTGGCGCTGGCCGCCGTGTTGTTGTATCTGGCAGTTCGTGAGGTTTCCTGGGCCGAGATGGCAGCGACGTTCCGCCAGGGGCGGGTTGAGTTGTTTGTGGTGGTTTTCTTCTTAAACAGCCTGGCCATCTTTGGCCGGGGCGTTCGTTGGGGGGTGCTGCTGAGCGCCGAAAAGAAGATCTCTCCCTGGACGATGTTCTGGGCTGCTTCCATCGGTTATATGGGCAACACCTTTTTGCCGGCCCGGGCCGGCGAGGTGATCCGCTCGGTGACGTTGGGGCGCAAAACAGGCGTCAGTATGAGCTATGTGCTGGCAACCGCCCTGACCGAACGGGTGATGGACGTGTTGGCGCTGGTGTTAATTGTCCTGATGGTTACACCTTCGCTGCAAGGACTGCCGGAGTGGCTGCCTGGTGCGGTGCGGGTGATGGCGGCGCTGGGTGTGGCGGCGATCGTTTTGGTGGTGTTGGCGCCGCGCCTGGAGAAAATCTTCAAGCGCATCCTGGCTTTTCTCCCCATGCCCGAGCGATGGCGCCAGCCTGCAAATCATTTGCTCGAGCAGTTCCTGCTCGGCACCCAGGCACTGGTTCATCCTGGCCGGGCTGGGGGCTTTATTGGGTTGACCGCGGCCATCTGGTTGGTGGATGCGCTGGGTTCGATCACGATGGCTGCCGCCTTTGGCCTGACTCTGACCCTGCCGCAGGCGTTGTTGTTCCTGTCGGCGTTGGGGTTGTCCAGTGCGGTGCCTTCTACCCCGGGGTATGTTGGGGTGTACCAATTTGTGGCGGTGACGGTGTTGCCGGCCTTCGGTTTGAGTGAGAGCCAGGCGTTGTTGTTGATCCTGGCGGCTCAGGCGATCAATATCCTGGCGATCGTGGTGTGGGGGCTGGTTGGGTTATGGCGTCTTGGCCGGTGGGGGCATTTCCGCCCGGATGCCGAATAGATTGCCCGGCTGGCACAAAACCTGCAACGCAGAGCAGTGATATAATTTATTAAGACGAAATTAAGCCGCTCTGTCAGGGAGGTTGGGTATGCCAAGAGGATTGCACTGGTTGGGGGTGTTGGTTTTGTTGATGTTGACGGGTTGCGCCAGCTTACAGGGGCTGCTGCCCGGCGGAGGCGATGGAGAGGCCGTGGTTTCCCCTGAACCACCCCAGGCGGCCCTGGCGGTGGCGGCTGCCAGTGAGACACCGGTTGCCACCCTGCAACAACAGGTCGTGCAACAATGCCCCACCAGCGCTCCCTGCCCGGTTTGTCCGCCGACGGCGACCATCGTGCCGAGCGCCACGCTGACCAGTACGCCTGAAAAGTCTTTGACCCCCACCCGTACCCCCACCTCGACGGCTACAGAAACCAAAACGGCCACTCCCACGCGTACGGAAACTCCAACGCGCACGCCGATCCCGACCCGCACGGCCACGCTGACGCGCACCCCCATCCCCAGCCGGACGCCGACGGCGACGCCCGACCCGCGAATCTATAGCGTTCAGCCGAACACTCCGCTCTACGCCCAAAACTTTACGCATCCCGAACTGGGTTGTAACTGGTTGGGGGTCGCCGGTCAGGTGTTCAACAAGACGGGAACGGCGGTCAAGAATCTGGTGATCGTGGTGGACGGGCAGCTTAATAACGCTGCGGTGGATGCCCTGGCTTTCACCGGGCTTGCCACGGCGTACGGCCCCGGCGGTTTTGAGATGCAAATCGGTTCAAAACCACTGGCCTCACAACAGACGCTGTTTATTCAAATCTTTGACGTCGGCGGGCGTGAACTTTCTGGCCGCATCCCATTTGATACGCAAGGGGATTGCAACAGGAATCTGGTGTTGATTAATTTCCAGGCCAAATAATCCCGTATTTTCTCCGGTCAAGGGTAGAGCTTTGCCGCGCCGGCAAAGCTCTGTTGATTTAAAGGGCCAGCAGTGTAAGGTATAATGGAGCCTGTTTGTACTCTTTCGAGGAAAGGAACCATTCTGGATTCAATGATGTCACAGATGCAATCGCAAGAGGCCCCGGGCAGTTTTGGGTTGAGTCTGGCTTTGCGGCGCTGGTGGTTGGTGGTGCTGTTGGTTTTGATGGGAGGGGGAATTGGATGGGGGGCCCAATTTTTCCTGGCGCCAGTGTACGAAGCCCGGGCGGAGTTTACTTTTACCATTGATTTCACGCGTACCGGTGCGTTGACCGATATCGAAGAGGACTTTGCGTTGGGTATCGCCGGCGATATCTTGGGTTCCAGTGCGGTGCTCGACCGTGTGGTGAAGCAGGCTGAAGCGCAGGGGATCGTCATTTCGACGCCGCAGCGCAAAGAGGTGTTTTTCATCGAACGCAGGAATCAAACCTGGGTGCTGCGGGTGCGTTATCCAGACGCCGCGGCGGCCCATATTCTGGCCGGTTTGTGGGCGGATGAGGCGCAGGCAGTATTGCAGGACGCCTACCGGCATGCTTTGCAGGCCGAGGGGCTGCGCCGTTACCGTGATACGCTGGTGGGCTGTATGCAAAACGCTGTGGCCGTTGAGCCGGTGCATGCGGTGTGCAATCTGCATAATTTGAGCGCCATCCAACAAGAACTGGCAAAGACCGGCGAGGCGTTACAGGCGGAGAAGCTGGCCAGCCAGGGGCTTATGCCGGCGTTGCTGTTTGAGCGCAGCCAGACCCCTGAGCGCCCTGAGCGCCCGGTGCGATTTCAGCGAAATACGTTGATCCTGGCGGGGGCTTTGCTCGGTCTATTGGTCGCCGGCTGGGTCATTCCGCTGTCCCAGGGAAAGAAGCGCGGTTTATGATGCGCAGGGTATTGGATCTGGCGCGCTGGTGCACCTGGGCAGGCCTGGTATGGTTGCTGCCAATCACCAGCATGCCGTTGATACGGAAGCTCGTCGGTTCGGATTCGGTCGCGGCGCCTTCGGGGGTAATGCTGGGGATATTGGTGTTGATCTGGCTCGTACCGCTGGCGCTGATGGGCCGGCGTTTACCGCCGCAGGTTGTCCCGCTGCTGGCTTTCTTTTCCGTCTTTGTGTTCTCTGCTCTATTTTCGGCTTTTGCGGTGTTGCCGGCGTTTAAAGAGGTATCTCCGCTGCGTAACGAAATTATGGCGGTGGTGACGCTGATCGTTGGCATCAGTTTTTATCTGGTTGCGGCGACTTTCCCGACGGAGCGGTCTCATCTGGAACGAACCCTGCGCTGGATCAACTGGAGCGGTGCAGCGATTCTGGCCTGGTCGTTGATTCAGGCGGCGGTCTGGTATGGTGTGGGGCGCTATCCAGACTTTTTGCGCGATTTTCAAGATCTGATCTCGCTGGGGCCTTTGTATCGCCAACGTCCTACCGGTTTTGCGTTAGAGCCTTCCTGGTTGGCGCATCAGTTGAACATGCTGTATCTGCCGTTGTGGTTGTCGGCCAGTGTCCAGGGCAACACGGTGCATCGTTTTCGGGTGTGGAAGTTGACATTTGAAAACGGATTGCTGGCGTTGGGCGTTGTGGTGTTGTTGCTGTCGTTGTCTCGGGTTGGATTGCTGGCGTTCTTGTTGGCCGTGGCCTTTTTGCTGTGGCGGGGGCATTTGTGGCTGGTGGCCTGGCTGCGGTCGCACCTGGTCGACTGGAAGCATTTTGCCTGGGCGCAGCGTTTGCGCGGCAGTGTTTTGTCGGCCGGGCTGTTTATCGTTTTACTGGGTGGCTATCTGTGTGTGCTCCTGGGGCTTGCCTACGGCCTGAGCCGGGTGGATCCGCGAATGCAAAGCCTGTTCAATTTTTCGTTTGCCGGCGAGAACGTGGTACAACGTTTTTCGAAGCAACTGGTATTTGCCGAGCGGGTGGTGTACTGGCAGGCTGGCTGGGAACTGTTTGGCGATCATCCCTGGTTGGGCGTCGGGCCTGGGAATTCGGGCTACTTTTTCCCGAAAGCCATTGCCTCTGATGGTTGGAATTATATTGAAGTGCGCCGGTTGATGTACCGTTCCTCCAGCCTGCCCAACGTGAAGAGTTTTTGGGTGCGCCTGTTGGCTGAAACCGGGCTGGTCGGTTTTGCTTTCTTTGCCGGTTGGATGTACGTTTTGTGGCGTACGGCCCACTATTTGCGCACGCGCCCTGAGGCGCTGGTGCGCACCATTGGTCTGGCAGGAGTATTGGTGCTGATTGCTTTTGTGATCGAGGGTTTTAGCCTGGACTCGTTTGCGATACCCTATTACTGGATTTCGATGGGGCTGGTCACGGCTGCCTGTACGATGGTAGGCCGGTCGTGTAATGGTGAAGCCTGATCTTGTTCCTGAACAGGTTGCCGTTGCTAAAAATTGCGATACAATGTGTGGATGGACGGGGTCTTGTTGTCTTAATAGCTGGCAGGATCCGAGATTGTGTGAATGATACAAGGTGAATAAATGGATATGGAAACGAATACAGGAAAATGTGTAATTTGGGCGGTGATTGTACTGGTGGTCTGCCTTTGTGTCGCTTTGTGTTGTATGCTGTTTGCCGGGGTGGGGTTCTGGTCGATTGGCAACAGCGTGCAAGAGCCTTACGAAGACCCTGACTTCTTACCTGGTTCGCAGGGGTCTACGGAGACACTTGAGCCGCCGCATAGCAGCCAATCCGGTAACCCTTCTGCTGATTTGCCCGCGCCTACGTTTGTGCCTCAACCTACGTTGAGTTCAAGCGAAGTTACCGCGGCGGTGAACACACTGGAAAAATTGCAACAATGTGAAGTGCCGCAAGCCGATATGGCCAAACTGGCCGAACGTCTGGCAGGGAAGACGAACATCCCGGAATTGATCGACCCTCCGCCGGCGCAGCCAAAACTGGGAGACCGCCAGAAGTTTTGGGCCAGTAATACGGATACCAACAAGAATTTTCAGGTGGACGCCACACTGCGTCACGTCAGCGAGCATGCCTATTTCTGGGTGGAAGACGGCGTTACGTATAATGAGCGTGATCTCCAGAAACTGGCGGATACGTTTAGCGATCACATCTATGAAACAGATCGGGAATTTTTCGGCAGCGAATGGTCGCCGGGCATCGATAGTGATCCTCGCCTGTATATTCTGTTTGCGCGCGGCATTGGCAGCTCGATTGCCGGTTATTTTTCCTCGGCCGACGCCATTCACCCCATGGCGCATGAATATTCAAACGCACATGAGATGTTCTTCCTCAGTGCGGACAATGTCGTGCTTAATGAAGATTATGCCTATTCGGTGCTGGCGCACGAATTTCAGCACATGATTCACTGGTATCGCGATCGGAATGAAGAATCGTGGTTGAATGAGGGTTTTTCGGAACTGGCGGTATTGTTGAATGGTTATTCCACCGGGGGTTTTGATTATGAATTTGCCGGCGACCCTGATTTGCAACTCACCGATTGGCCGTCCGATCATAATGCCACCCCACCGCATTATGGCGCCGGTTTCCTGTTTACCGCCTATTTTCTGGATCGTTTTGGCGAGAAGGCTACCCAGGCCCTGGTGGCGCACCCTCAAAATGGCCTGGCCAGCGTGGACGCGGTTTTGAGTGAGTTAAACGTTCAGGATCCACAGACAAAGAAACCGGTGAACGCCGACGACGTCTTTGTTGACTGGACGGTGGCCAATCTGGTCAACGATTCTTCTGTGGGAGATGGCCGCTATGTTTATAGCCGGTATAATGGCGTCCCCGAGTTTTATGCAGAAGATACAATTTCTGACTGCCCGAGCAGCTGGCAATCGGGTTCTGTATACCAATATGGCACCGATTACGTCGAAATCGCTTGCGATGGGAAGTTCGTGCTTGAATTCGAGGGCACGCAGCAGGTCGGCGTTCTGGCTGCACAACCGCACTCCGGCAAGTATTACTTCTGGTCAAATAAGGGGGATGAATCGGACATGACGCTGACGCGTTCGTTTGACCTGAGCAATGCGTCTGGCAAAGCAACGTTGTCGTATTGGACCTGGTACGACCTCGAGAAGGATTTTGATTACCTGTATGTGTTGGCTTCGGAAGATGGGCAGAAGTGGACTATTTTGAAGACACCCTCCGGCACGGATGAAGACCCTTCGGGTAACAGCTATGGTTGGGGATATAATGGCAGCAGCGAGGGCTGGATCCAGGAAAGTGTGGATCTGTCTGCGTATGCGGGTAAGAAAGTGCAGGTTCGCTTTGAGTATGTGACCGATGCGGCGGTGAACGGTGAAGGGCTTCTGCTGGATGACATCCAGATTCCTGAAATCGGGTATCAGACTGATTTTGAGCGTGATGAAGATGGCTGGGATGCCGCCGGTTTTGTACGGATCGAGAATAGTTTGCCGCAGACGTACCGCGTCACGCTGGTGGAGCCAGACGCCGGCAAAGTAGAATACCTGACGATTGACGCCAGCCAACAATTGCGCCAGGAGATCGATCTGCGCGATGGGGCTACGCTGATCATCAACGGGACGGCACGTTACACCCGCCAGGCAGCCACTTATCGTTTCCGGTTGGTTAAGCCATAACCGCCCACGACGGTGTTCTCTGATGAACAAAAAAATCCCAGGGTCATCCCTGGGATTTTTTTATGTGCAGGTGGGGGCCGTTTTACTCCAGTTGGATGGGCTCGCGCAGCTGCGCAAGCTGCTGTTGCAGTTCGCCGCGCCGTAATTCTGCGGCCTGTTTTACTTCCAACTGGATGTGTTCGACATATTCGCGTAGGCGCTGCCGGGTACAGTTCCCGGAAGAAGGAGCTAGCAAAATGGCTGTCATGCCCCCAATCAATCCGCCCAGGGCGGCGCCCAGAATGAAGCTGGCAAATTTGCGCATCGTGTTCCTCCAGGTGATACGGTTATGTTTTCTATTATACACCGGGTTTGGTCAGTTTGAGGCGCAAGAAGAGTAAGGGCGCCAGAAAAGATATCCAGCCGCCGATCAGGATATAACGCACCAGGCGGAAGAGATAGGCCCACAGAAATTCGCTGCGCGGCTGGATGAGCCCTATGCCTCTCCACAAGATGAGGATGCCGATCCAGCCGAGGGTATAGCGCCAGATTAATTGCTGGGGGCTGCCCTGAGCGTTAAATCGGCCGAAGCGATGCTTATACCAGGCGGCGCCACAAGTGATGCCGGTCCACATCCCGGCAACGGTGAAGACACTGCTTACTTCAAATGGGGTAATCGGTTTGTCGGGCCAGGCGGCCGAAGCGTTGGCAATCCACTCGGCCGGAATTTGCCAGGTATTCTGAATGCTGGCGAAGAGCAGCCAGCCCAAGATAAAAACCAATGCGCTTGCCAGGGAGATGAGGATTTGTTTTTTGAACCCCAGTTTTGCCACCCAATCGCTGATACGGTCTTGATAGCGAAGGAACAGCCACAAGAACAATCCACCCAGCAGCCAGCCTGTCAATACGTCGCGGACGAAATGAACGGCCAGATACAGGCGCGAGAGGCCAATCAAGAAGATGAGGGCCACGGCCGGAATTTTGATCCAACGGCTTCGAAAAACGCTGGCGACCAACCCCCACACACTGGCTGCATTCATCGAGTGTCCAGATGGGATGCCAAACGAGGTTTCGGCGGCGTAAGCATGTAATTTGGGTTCCACCCAATAGGGCCGTGGGCCGTGAAATGCCATTTTGAGGTAGTGGTCGAATGTTGTGCTGAGCATTAAGATCATGCCGACGCGCAGGCCGATGGTGCTATCGACACACCAGTACAGCGCAGGGATCAAAATCATGTAAAACTCTTCGGTTCCGAGAAAGGAGAAGAACTCCATTGGCGTGGCCAGCCAGGTGCCGAGCGATTGTAGCCATAAGATGAAAACCAGTTCGAGTTGGTGCAGTGAATCCATTGGCGCCTCCGGGCGATTGACGAAAGAATGACTTTTATTGTACACTCAAAATATGAATCGAGAAAACCAACGTTGGTGGGATTGGCCGGCGGCCTTGATTTTGATGGTCTTGTTGGAGATTATCGTGCTTCGTTTGCAGGCGACCAAGTGGACCGATAATCTGGGGATCGTCGAGGTGCTGACCTTCGTGGGTGGTTTGCTGGGGCTGTTGATGGGGCGCAGCTTTTTCCGGAAGCGTTGGGTGTGGTTGTTTGCTGCTATCCTCAGCCTGTATATGGTTCCCTGGCAATTAGGAACCACGTTGGATTATCGTTACAACTGGCTGGAGCGTCTGTGGGTGCTGGGTGATCGCCTGGGGCGCAGCGTATGGATGTTTGTGAACAACGAACCGATCAGCGACCCGTTGCTCTTTTTGCTGGTCATCTCATTGGCATTCTGGTTTACGGCAGTCACCGCCGCTTATTTGCTGGTGCGTTACGGAAAACCCTGGGTTCCCGTAGGGATTGGTACGTTGGTCATGGGGCTGATCGAGTTTTATCATCCCGGATTTACGCGCAGCGATTTGTATATGGGGGCGTTTGTAGTTTTTGCGGTCGCGTTAATTGGGCGGATGTATTATTTGAATTCGCAGCGGTTGTGGTCGCTCAGCGGGTATACGATTGATGAGGGGGTGGGCTTCGAGTTGACCCGCGGGGCGGTGGTAGCCGGGTTGTCGTTGGTGTTGATTGCCTGGAATCTGCCGATATTGATTTCCACAATCGCCACCGCCGATTCAAGCAGCCTGACACGCAGTTGGGAAACGCTGCGCGGGCGCATCTCGAATCTGTTTGCCGGTTTGCAGGGACAATACGTTACCGAGGTCAGCTCTTTTGGATCGGAGATGGCGTTGGGAACTGGCTCCCCGCTAAATAACGTCCCGGTATTTCGCGTCGACGTGGATGTTGCGCCGCCTCAGGGGAGCCGTTATTACTGGCGTGGGCGGGTATATGATGTCTATCAGGATGGTATCTGGCGTTCTACGCCCGGCCTGGTGCGCCAGATGCCGGCGTGGGATGACTCTTTCGCAAATCCTGCCTGGAGTGGGTACCAACCCATTTCTGTTCAGGTGACGCCCTATTTGCCATTGGTCAATACTTTGTATGTTCCGGGTTTGCCCAAGGGGATCAGCCGACCGACGCGGCTTTTTTATCATGATTCGGGAGGTAATAAGCAGACTGATATCATTTCGCTGGTGGTAGAGGCGCCGGTGCCGGTTGGGGAGGCGTATCGGGCGAATACGATCGTGGTCGCGCCTACGGTGCGGCTGCTGCGTGGCAGCGGGCGGGAATATCCCAGTTGGGTTGTTGAGCGCTATTTGCAGCTACCCGATCATCTGCCCAGGCGGATACGGGATCTGGCGGGCAAGATTGCCGCCGACGCAAACACACCTTACGATCAGGTTGTGGCGGTCACCCACTATTTGCGCAGTAATTACCAGTACCAACCGGTTGTTTCGGCGCCGCCGCCCGATTATGATCCGTTGGATTGGTTCTTGTTTGAAGACCGGCAGGGTTTTTGTAATTATTATGCGACGGCTGAGGTGATCCTGTTGCGGTATCTGGGCATCCCGGCCCGGCTGGCGGTGGGCTACGCTCAGGGTGAGGCGGACCCTGAAAAGCCGGCTTACCTGGTGCGCCAGGCGGATAGTCATGCCTGGCCTGAGGTGTATTTTGTCGGTGTGGGTTGGGTCGAGTTTGAACCTACCGCAGCGTTTCCGCCTCGTGAAATTCCAGAGGGCGAACCGCGGAGCGCAACAAATGGTGATTACGCCGGGCTGGCAGGCCTGTGGGATATTGACCCGGATCGCCGCAGGCTGGGCGAGGAACGCGCCGAGAGCCTGTTGGAAGCAGACGTGCCGGTTGACCAACCTCCTGAGCCGCAACGCTTATCGTGGGGGCAGATTGTGTTGATCGCGGCGGGGGGGATGGTGATCCTCCTGGGTTTGCTGGGGTACCTCTGGCGTTCGCGTCAGCCCGATGTGGCATTTGCGTTCTTACTGGAAAATACCCTGGAGCAGCGCAAGATACCGATCCCGCGCGCCTTGCGAAACTGGTTACATCGCCAGCAACTTAGCCCACTCGAAAACACTTTCAATAATTCGATGAAGTTGATACAATTATTTGGGAAGAATGTTCATCCATCACAGACTCCGGCGGAGCAGGTGAACATTTTCCTGGCGGTTCTACCCGAAACATCTCGTCCGGTTGCAGTGTTGTTGGAGGAGTACCAGCGCGCAATGTATAGCCCTTATCCGGCTGATGTAAAGCGTTTTTATGCCGCGGCACGCCGGATCCGTTCTCAGGCCTATCGTGCCTGGCTGCGTCGTAAATTCGGTTAGCGATCGCTCATTTTTTCATTTTGAGGTGTATTGTGCCCAACATTTCAGATTCTTCCACCTACATCACCCTGGACCAACAACTGGCGCATTTTACGCAAATGGTGCAGCAAATGCAGAGCTATTTGCAACAAAATCGTCCAGCGGCTGTGCCACAGTTTATCTATGAAGGTGTTTTTCAACTCGCCGGCATTTTAAATCAGATCCAGCGCCAGGTAAATGCCCTGGAAGAAGAACGCCGCAGCCTGCGTGCTCTGGCGCAGATTGGGCAGGTGGTCAATTCTTCGCTGGAATTGGACACTGTGCTTCAGATTGTGATGGATACCATTATTCGCCTGACACGCGCCGAGCGGGGCTTTTTGATGATGCGCAACAGTGAAGGCAAGCTGGATATGTTGGTGGCGCGCAACTGGGTGCAAGAATCGATCGACCCCTCGGAATTTGCGGTGAGCAGCACGATCATCGATCGCGTGGCCAACGAAGGCCAGCCGGTTCTGACGACCAACGCGCAGGAGGACCCGCGTTTTGGCCGCCAGGAGAGTGTGGTTGCTTATAATTTGCGTTCTATTTTGTGCGTGCCGCTGATTGTGAAGAACGAAATCACCGGCGTAATTTACGCCGATAACCGTATTCGTAGCGGGTTGTTTACGCATAAGGAGTTGGATCTGTTGACCGCCTTTGCCAACCAGGCGGCGGTGGCAATTGAGAACGCCCGTCTATTTGCTTCTGTGCGGCGTACACTGGCCGAAGTTACCGAGTTGAAGAACCTGATGGACAACGTGTTTGCCTCTATTGCCAGCGGCGTCCTTACGGCTGATGTAGAGGAGCGCGTGTTGATGTGTAACCGGGCGGCGGCTATGATCCTTGGGCGGGCGTCAAACGATCTGGTGGGCTTTGCGATCCAACAGACTCTTTCTCCCCTGGCGCCTACACTCAGCCCTTATCTGGAGCGGGTATTGCGTACCGATCAGCCGGTGCTTGGCCTGGAACTGGTTTCGATTTTGCCCGAGCGCGGCCAGGTGGATTTGCGTTTTAGCCTGACGCCGCTCAAGGATGTACAAGATACCACACAGGGCGTGGCGATTGTGCTCGAGGATCTGACCGAGAAGAAACGCCTGGAGGCGCAACGCCGTTTGTTTGAGCGTATGGTTTCACCGGCAGTAATCGAACAACTGGATCCCAACAGTCTGGCCCTGGGCGGCAAGCGTACGCAGATTTCGGTTTTGTTTGCGGATATTCGCGGTTTCACCAGTTACAGCGAAACGGTACAGCCAGAAGAACTGGTGTCGGTGTTGAACTGTTACCTGGCGGCGGCTGCGGAAGCCGTGTTGAACGAAGAAGGCACTGTGGATAAATTCCTGGGGGATGCGGTGATGGCGTGGTTTAATGCGCCCATTCCACAACCTGACCATGCCCTGCGCGCTATCCGGGCGGCGTTGGCCATTCAGACCAGTTTGCAGACCTTGCACCTGAGCACCCCGGGGAATACTCGCCTCTCGTTCGGGGTTGGTTTGCATGTGGGCGAGGCTGTATTGGGTCTGGTGGGTACGGAGAAACGTCTGGAGTACACGGCAATTGGCGATTCGGTGAACACGGCAAAGCGCATTCAAGAGAATGCCGCCCCCGGGCAGATTCTGATTACCAAGCAGATTTACGACATGGTGGCCGCGCAGGTAAGGGTAATCCCGCATGACCCCGTGCAGGCCAAGGGCAAGCGCGAACCGTTGGTGGTGTATGAGGTTGTGGGGCTGGCCTGATCGTTCAGACCCGGCGGGCCATATTTTGCAAGGCTTCCAGGCGGGCCTGGGCCAGGGTTGGTAAGGCTCCCAGGGCATAAAATGCGCCGGTGCCTTCGATGACGAGCGAAGATGAGATGTTGCCGTGTAAGGCAGCCTGCAGCGGAGAATAGGTTGAGCGAAAACCGGCCAGAAAACCGCCACAGAAGGCATCTCCGGCGCCGGTGGGGTTGCTGACGCGCGCCGGGTAGGCCGGGATGATCCAGCGGCTATGATTGGCGTGTTCGTATAAATATTGTCCGCGGCTGCCGCGTTTAATGACCACCAACTCGCAGCCCTGCGAAGCCAATGCTTCGGCCATCTCCCACAGGTCCGTGCTGCGTCCCTGGAAAAGATGACAAATTTTCTCTTCTGAGCACAGGAAGGCGGTGACATCGCGTAAGATCGAGGGCACGTTATCCCAGAAGGTTGGGTTCATGTAGCCGGCGGGTGGATCGAGGGTGATGGTATTGACGTGACCCTGCCGTAGCACGGAAGGGAGCAGGCTGTGGCTGATGAAATCCATGGGGCACAGATGGGCGGCGGTGGCATCGAGATAATCGGGAGGGAAATCGTTCAGGCGGATGGTGTGCAAAGCCGGCTGGGTGCGGCTGTCCAGTTGTGGGGCGTCGCCGGTGTAGCCAAGCAGTGATTTAGGAAAGCTGATTTGTAATCGGGCAAAGTGTGAGACCGGGTTATCGGTGTGGCGAGTCTCAAAATCCGTATAGGCAATGAAGGAGCGGTGTTCGAGAGTCTGGGGTAGAACGCGCACCCCGCGCACATCAAAGCCGCGCCGGCTGATTTGGGACAACCATTCGTGGGGATAGTTTTCACCGGCTCTGGCGATCAGCCCTACATCTTTTTCCCAGATGCCCAGTCCGGCGGCAGCGTAGAGTAAATTGCCACCAGGGATATCCAGGTAGGCTTTCCCATCGGGGGTAATGATGTATTCCCGGCGCAATTGGCCTGCCAGGATGAAGCGTAACAATGGGGCGCTGTTCATGCAGGGTACCCTAGCCAGTGTGAAAAAATGCCCCGCCGGTTTGCCAGTGGGGTTGAATGGTTGATGAAAGTATTGGGTTATTTGGTGATTGCGTCAGAGATGAGGCGCAGGATGCCAAGAACGCCCAGGCCAATCTTAACACCGTCGCCTGCGGTGAGCTGCGGATGGTTTTCTTCTTGCTCGCTGCGTTGGACCAGGATGTAAGCTGCGGCCAGACCGGCTAAGGCGCCGAGGCCAATCCCAATCAAGATGGTTTTTGTTTTCCAGTGATCACTTTTTTCCATGATAACCTCATTTCCGTGATGATACCGGTTATGCTCGCCGGCCTGGTTTGCGCAGCGCCTGGAAGCCAGCCCACCAGCCGCGGGTTACGATCACAGGCCGGACAATCTGGTCGGCGCGGTAGCGGATGATGCTGCTGACATAGAAGAAGAGCACTTGCAGGCGGCGGTTGAAACCGGGGAGTACCGCAAATAAGCGGTACAGCCCATAAATCAATCCGATCAGGATCGCCAGAAAAATCAGGCTGGTTAGCAGAGATGGCAGGATGATCCAGATCAGCGAAATATCCGCCCAGCGGGATACCGGCTCGGGAGCGCGTGTAGCCGACAGAATGATCAACAGGGTCGTTGCCAGCATGGCCAGAACGCTCAAGGCAACAGGCACGATGATCTGCCAGATCGTCTGTTTGCGATGGCTCACAGATGGATCTATTTCGAGAAAAGGGAGGGGGGATAAAGGTCTGGCGCTCATGCGATTATTGTAGCATGATTTTATTTGTGAATACAAGCGGGTGAAGCCTCGGGTATTTCGCTGAATTTTCCGGCGATATCCGGATCGATGTGGTAACTGATGTCTGGCAGGAGTGAATAGTGTGCGCCAAAATACTGATTGAAGATGAGGCGGAAGGTATTGACCGGCGTAATGGTGGGGTAAAGCGCAGCGCTGCCCTGTGCGGGGAGATAGTAAGCGTTGAGGATGGGGTGTTTGGGGTTCATGCGTCCGTGGTCGCCCTGTACGATGATGATGGGCGGGATGCGCGACTGGGCGAGGATATTGCGGAGAATGGGCAGTATGCGGCTATTCGTATATTCAAACTCGCCTACGGCGCCCTTTTTAAAATAACCGGGGGTTAACGAGAGATTGTCGGCGGGGTAGAAACCAGGGTCGGTCAAAATTTCTCCCTGGGCATCAAAGATGATAGGGTCGTGGGGGGTCATGATATGCGCATAGACAAGCTTGGGGCCGGAAATGGAGGCGATATTTTCCAGCTGGTTCAGGGCGAAACGCTCACGTTTGACGAACTCGCTGTAAGGAAAGTTGAGATCGTCCAGGTTCAGCCAGACTTTGAGCGCCTGCAAGTCGGTGACAAACCGCAGCACAGTGCTACGGATGAACATGGCTTCAAAGGGAGAGAAGCGCTGGAGCATCAGGTTATCGGTGTTGGGTTTCAGAAAGATGCTGGCGTCGTCCCACTCGCCCCACGGAAAACCGGTGGCCAGGCCAACGGTACGATAGCCGACCAATTCCAATTGCTGGCGCACTTTGCCTTCTTTGATCAGGTTTTCCAGCAGGGGAAAGTCCTGACCTTTTTCGCGAAAATCGGCGCCATACTTTTGAATGTAGTCCATGTTGAGCGTGGCGGCCATCGAGTATTCAGTAAATTCATAGTTGCTGCGCCCACACTCAGCGACATAGAACCCCATCTGTTTGAGCTCGTTCAAGAACGGGGTGTTGTCCATCCCAAAATTTTCTTGCAGGACATCGGCACGCGAGTACGAATCCAGGACGATATAATAGATATCCGGCGCCTGACTGAGATCGTTGACGCTCAGTTCGGCGGTTGCAGGGTGATTGCCGGCGGCCAGGATTGCATAGCGGATGTAATAAACCGATATCTGCACGGCAGAAAACAGCACCAGCAGAGACGTGACGATATTTAACGTCTGGTGCAAAGCAGGCATAGGTTTGTTCCGGCGCGCGAGGAACCATAACCCGACCAACCACACGACAACGTAGGCCGCCAGGAGCAGGCTGTGTTTGCTCCAATCGCCTACCACTGTCCGAAGGTATTGGTACAGATGGCCGTACGAGAAAAACAAGATCATCGTAAGGCTGGCAGCCAACGCAGAGCGCTGCCAATCCTTAAAGATCAGGCGAAATAGCAGCCAGAAGAGCAGGCACAAGGCCAGCGAGGCGATTAGCGGGCGATAGAGGACAGCAAAAACGACCTGGCTCAGATTGGCGGCGAACATTGCCAGTGGGGGATAAGCCGCCAACAGGACAGGATGCAGCAGATATTGTTTGAAGAACTTCATATCGATGTGCTTTGTTACTACATTAAGCTATTCTGATGGATGGATTCCAGATGGCGGCGATAGGCGTCCAGGTCGATCTGACGGCGGGCGACGCCGCTTTGCATGGCGGCCTGCGCCACGGCCGGCGCTTCCCAGAGGCAGACGCGCGGATCGAGCGGCTTGGGAACGATGTAATCCTGGCCAAACTCGAGGTGTTCCAGGTTGTAGGCCTTCAAGACGCTGGCGGGCAGGGGCTGTTTGGCGAGGTCTGCCAGGGCGTGTGAGGCGGCGATCTTCATCTCGTCGTTAATGGCGCTGGCATGTACATCCAGTGCGCCACGGAAGATGAACGGGAACCCCAGGACATTGTTGATCTGGTTGGGATAGTCCGAACGTCCGGTGGCGACGATGGCATCCGGGCGAGCGGCGCGGGCGGTGTCGTATGGAATTTCTGGATCAGGGTTGGCCATAGCAAAAATGATTGGCTGGCTGCGCATGGTTTTGAGCATGTCGGCATTGACCAGATTGGCCACCGAGACGCCAATGAAAACGTCGGCGCCTGCCAGGGTCTCGGCCAGCGTGGCAGGGCGATCGCCCTGAGCGTAGACTTCTTTTTCGGCAAACATGTACTCTTTACGGCCCTGGTAGACCAACCCGGCGATGTCTGTCATCCAGATGTTCTGACGGGGGACGCCAATTTTGACGAGCTGGTTGGCGCAGGCGATCCCGGCGGCGCCGGCGCCAGAAAACACGATCTTGATTTCGTCGATTTTGCGGTGGGTCAGCTCAAGCGAATTGAGCAGCGCTGCGCCCAGGATAATGGCTGTGCCGTGCTGATCGTCATGAAAGACCGGGATATCCAACATACTTTGCAGGCGGGTCTCGATGGCAAAACATTCGGGGGAGCGGATATCCTCGAGATTGATGCCGCCAAAGGTAGGGGCAATTGCTGCAACCACCTGGATGAGCAACTCGGGGTCGTGGGTATCGACTTCGATGTCAAAAACGTCGATGTCGGCAAATTTTTTAAACAGGACGCCTTTGCCTTCCATAACGGGTTTGGAGGCCAATGCGCCGCGATCTCCCAGCCCGAGGATGGCGGTGCCGTTTGAAATGACGGCGACCAGGTTGCCCTTGCCGGTAAATTCATAGGCCAGGCTGGCGTCTTTTTCGATTTCCAGCACCGGATGCGCCACGCCAGGGGTATAGGCCAGGCTTAGATCTCGCTGGGTTTCGAGCGGTTTGGTCGGCACTACAGAGAGTTTTCCCGGCCGGCCGTTAAGCCGGTGGTATTCGAGCGCATCTTCACGCGTGATGCGAAGCATACAGGCCTCCTTATTTAGGATACGAGCACCGTTTAGGGCATTGAGATGAGTTTCAGGGTTTGAACTCCTCGATTGCCTCAACGACTTTCCCCAACTCAGCTTCAGTCAGGGTGTTATAGAATGGCAGGCGAACCAATTGATCGCTGATGCGCTCGGTTACCGGGCAGTCGCCGGGTTTGCCGCCGTACTCGAGCCCCATCTTCGATTGGTGCAACGGCAAATAGTGAAAGACGGCGCAGATGCCGCGCTCTTTGAGATGGGCGATGAACGCCTGGCGTTGATCCAGGTTGGGCAGCAGCAGGTAGAACATGTGGTATGCCTGTTCGCACTCGGGCGGGATGATCGGCATGCGCACGCCGAAATGCGCCGTCCAATCGTGCAGGTTGAGATAATAATACTCCCAGATGCGTTTGCGTTTTGCCTGGATTTCCTGCCAGTGTTCCAACTGGGCGTACAAAAAGGCAGCCAGCATTTCGGAGGGCAGGTAGCTGGAACCCTGGTTGACCCAACCGTACTTGTCTACCTGACCGCGGAAGAAACGGCTGCGGTCGGTGCCTTTTTCGCGGATGATCTCGGCTTTTTCGATGTATTGCGGGTCGTTGATCAGCAGGGCGCCGCCTTCACCACAGGTGATATTTTTGGTTTCGTGGAAGCTTTGTGTGGCCATGACGCCCAACGTGCCCAACGGGCGGCCCTTGTATTTTCCAAAAAGGCCGTGGGCGTTGTCTTCGACCACCGGGATGTGGTGCTGATTGGCGATAGCCAGAATGGTATCCATCTCGCATGCCACGCCGGCGTAATGCACCGGAACAATGGCGCGCGTGCGTGGGGTGATCAGCCGCTCAAGCTGCTGCTCGTCCAGGTTGAGGGTATCAGGGCGAACGTCGATGAACACCGGACGTGCACCACGCAACACAAAAGCGTTGACGGTCGAGACGAAAGTAAAGGACGGGATGATGACCTCGTCCCCCGGTTGAATATCGAGCAAGAGCGCCGACATTTCCAGGGCGTGGGTACAGGATGTGGTCAACAGGGCTTTGGATACGCCAAAGGTTTGCTCTAACAGGGTGTGGCATTTTTTGGTGAAATAGCCGTCGCCTGAAAGATGGGCGTTTTGGACGGCCTGGGCCATGTAGGCTAATTCGTCACCGGCCAGGGTGGGTTTGTTGAAATCGATGATTGGGTTTGTCATGGCGGTTTATAGTTGCTTGCGCACGATGATGGTGAAGTCGTACAGGCCGTAATCGTGCAAGATGGCCACATTTTTTGCAAAGTGGCGCTTACAGTAGTCGAAGAAGAAACAGGGGTCGGCGTAATACAGATCGGAGCGCATATATTCAGGATCGGAATAGCTGGTCAGTAAGTTAAAGGAGAAACCTTTGCTGCTCAGCTGATCCATGCGGGTAATGGTCTCGACGACATAGGCCGTCCAGGTTTCGTAATCGCTGTCCAGTTTGATGTTGAAAATGCCACTGGCGATGGCGTAGTCGGCGATATTCAGGTCGGTTTCGTTGGCCGTGAATTTGCAGTTTGCCTGCCCGGCGTGTAAACGCCGGCCTTCGGTGACCATCGTTTCTACGATATCGTAGCCGTAATACTCCACGGTGTGGCCCAAAGTGTGCAGATAGTCATACAGCGAGCCAAATCCCGAGCCATAATCGATCAAACTATAGGGCTGTTCGGGATGGGCGATGACTCTGGCGAGCTGAGCAAAACGCACTTCCTGCGATTGCGGAGAGTTCCAATCTACACCGCGCGGGGTATTGCCGTAGGTGAGCAATTTGCCGGCAAAGTAGGCGCGGATTTCGTCCATGTTAATGGTCTGTTGAGACACGGGTTTCGTTTCCATTCGGTCCTGTTGGGTTGAGGATATAGTCCAGACTTGCGGGTCCGGTCATAAACAGCAGGTCAAGGATAGAGACCTGCCCGGTGTACGGCGGATAGAGTTGTGGATACTCAGGGTAATTATATTCCATGTATTCCAACCCGATACCGGCCGCTTCAAATTTTTCGGCTTCGATATAATCTCGAGCGGAGGGACCTGAAATGTAATGGTCGGCGCCGACTTTTTTGAGAATGGCGATGAGCCGGTCTGTTTTTGTACCTTCGATGTCAGGCATCTGCGATGAACGTTCGTAACGGGTGTGCTCGATGCCAAGGGCTCTGGCAAGAGCGATCGTCTGCTCGATGGTGTAATCCGCCAGATATTCGGGGTGGCAACGATAGAAAGGTTCGACCAGGGGAGCGTATTGTGCGAAAAAGGGCGCCTTGCGGTAGGCCAGTTCGATTGTGGCCCAATGATCTTGCATCCAGGGCCGGTCCCAGCAAATTTGAATGGTATTGATGGGCAGTCGGTCGACCTGTGCGCCTTTATTATAAACGGGGATGGAAAGCCAGCGCACGCCCTGGGCAGTTTTGATCTGGTTGCGGTTGCGCCAGCCGCGACGGTCGTATTGAACATCATCGTAGAAGACAAACAGATCGGCTTTGTAGATTTGATGAAAGAAGCCGCGCCAGGGGATATACGAAGGTTGTAGGATGACACATTTCATGATTATTCGACCGTAGGGGTATCGGTGGTTTCGTTGACAACGTAGGGGGGGTGATCCATACTTTTGTCGAAGATACGCGCCAGGTACTCTCCAAAAATCCCCAGGGCGAATAACTGTGTGCCACTGAAGACGGTGATGACGGAGGCCAGAAATGGGAAGCCAGGGATGCTGCCCGCCGAGAAATACTGAAAGAGAACGACAAAAAACAGGACGAAACCGAAAATGGTGAAACTGAAGCCGACCCAACTGGCAAAACGTAAGGGTAGGGTGCTGAAACCGGTCAGCACCAGCATGGCCTGCGTGGCGAGTTTAAAGAAATTGTAATTCGAATGGCCAATCTGGCGCGGGGCCTCTTCTACCTGAACGACGCCAAAGCGTGTGGTGCCCCAGGAGAGCAGTACGTCCAATAGAACGCTGGGGCTCTGGTAGCTCTCAAACGCCCGGCGCAGGTGGGTGCGAAAGGCGCGAAAGGCGCCGATGTCGCGAATGGTTGGAATGCCCATGACGCGCGCCAACGTGCGTTTGGTGAAACGCGAGAATAGATTGCGGATGAACGAGTGCGGCAGACGGGCAGGGGAACCGTAGACGACGTCGAAACCTTCTTCCAGCCGGGCCAGCAATTTGCCGATTTCTTCAGGGGGATGCTGCAGGTCGTCGTCCATGGTTACGGTGATGGCATAACGGGCCGAGCGAACGCCACACAACACGGCGTTGTGCTGTCCATAGTTGCGCATCATGTTCAGACCGCGCACCCAGGGATATTGCTGCGCCAGCTCACAGATCACCTGCCAGCTAGAATCGCGGCTGCCGTCGTTGACCAGGATCAGTTCATACTGGTTACACAGGGTGGGGAGTACCTGTCCCAGGCGATGCGCCAGTTCTTTCAGGGTCAATTCGCTGTTGTAAACCGGAACTACAATCGAACAAGATGCGTACATAGATTTTTTATTGTGTGGACAGGCTGTTACAAGCGCTGCTTTCATAAATTGAGGTGATGATCCGGCGCTCGCGCGATTCTTTGGGCGGGTTCAGATCTTTATCCAACCGTTTCCATACCTGACACAAACCGGCCTGGAATTGTACGGCTTTGGAGGATCGGGTCAGGCTGGCTGCCTCTTCCCAGTCACCGGTACGCGCAAACCCCTCAACGAATGGCAAGATTTCTGACCAGGTGGCGGGTGAAACGGGCTCGAGATGTTGATCGAAAGCCTCTCGCCCCAGCGCGGCCACTTTTTGCCAGTCGCCTTGCTGGCGGGCGAGTTCGGCTTTCTGGAAATAATAACACCAGGTATGCGCCGGTTCAGGGCCAAAGAGGGACGTAGGCGGATCAATCGCCTGGCTTTCATCGGCAATGATACGGTCAAAGTTGGTCAGTGAGAGCGAGACCCGGTTCCAGTAAGGCTGGTCGGGCAGGGAGACCTCGTTGGTGTAGACAGGATCAAGCACCCGCAGGCACCCGGGAAGGGCGTAGGAGATCACAACCACATCGGATGTGTTTCCTTTAAACTTGAGGGCGCGATAATCTTGCTCGGTGGGCAGGTTGGGGGCGGCCTCGGGGAAGGCGCTGGTGCGATTGCGTACTGTGGCGTAATTCAGGATGTAAGCCATCTGGGTGGAGTGATTACCCGGGTCGTACATCCAATTGAGCGGGGCGCTGAGCGAATTATCGCTATAGTATTTGAACGGTAGTTCATGGGTCAGGATCATGGTGCCCGGCTTGAGGTTGGGCATGCGCCAGCTCAATTGCCAGAAGAAAGATTGGACATTGTTCCAGTCGCGCCGGAAGCCATTGGCCGTTTGGAAGTGCAGGCCGATTGCCATGCTGATCAAGATGCCGGCGACGACCAGCTTCTGGCGCGTGGTACGAATGAGCAGTTCGGTAATTCCGGCCAGGGTGAGGCAGGAGCCGATCATGGTGGACATCATGAAACGATCCCAGGGGAAATCCATGCCAAATTCCAGCCCGGCGGCCCAGAAGGGCATGCTGGCGATCAGCAAGCCAAAAACACCGGCGGCCACGGCTTGCCAGGCCCAAATTTCAACCCCGTGCACGGTGGCATCTTCTGCCTGAGGAGAGAACGAGGTGAAATCGAGCTTGAGCAGGTAGAACAGGGTCAGCGCCAGACCGACCAGGGTGACCAGCCAATACAGTTGTGTGCCGAAAACCTGGAACTCGAGGGCGTGGGGGACTTCAAAAGTCTGTCCCCAGGATTTCCAGCCGCCCATCAGGCTGTTGGTCAAAATTGATTGGATGAATTTGAAAATCAGATCGACCGGATTGGTCTTGAACTGGTCGATGACCTGAACCGTGTAGAGATTGGATTCAAAGAAGAAGGTGCGCCAGACCCAGAAGCCGGCCAGTTCAACAATGTATGGCAGCCAGGATAGCAATGTGCGCCTGGCCCGTTTGCGCCAGCGTTCGCCCTGCTCGCTGAGCACAAACCAGATGAACAACGGGCGCAGCATTTCCAGTCCGAAGAAATACTCGGTGGATAACAGGCTAAAGAGTGAGGCGAGCAAGGACGCGATGGTCAGCGGCCAGAAACCGCGTGGGGAACGAATGGCCCAGATCATCAGCCCCAAAGATGCAATGGAGGCCGCCAGCAGGAGATAAGCCTGGCTGTAAATGACCGAAATCCAGTGTTGCCCGAAACCAGGATAAACGGCGAACAGGAGTGAAACCAGCGTCGTTTGCCGGCTGGCGTTGGGCCAGATTTTACGCAGCGTCCACCATAAAACAAGGACCGAGACCCACCGGCACAGGATGGCGAAGATTTGCCAGGCGAGTGGGGAGGCCCCTAGTATCGAGGTGGTGGTCATATAGATGACGGCCAGAAATGGGCGGTCTTTGGCCAGGGCGTTGACCAAACCCTGTGGGCCCAACACGTGTGAGAACCATAGATACGGCCAATCGTCCCAGTAAAATCCTAACCAGGGAATCAGTAACCCATAGCTGATGAAGCAAAGCGCCAGGAAAGCTACGGGGAGTGAGCGAATGCGAAAGACGATGTTTTTCATGCAGTATCCAGAAAAGTGGGCTGGCGCAAGTA
The DNA here is from genome assembly GCA_964535315.1 of uncultured Anaerolineaceae bacterium. GTDB lineage: Bacteria > Chloroflexota > Anaerolineae > Anaerolineales > Anaerolineaceae > CAZHTS01. The sequence continues at coordinate 6,479 of CAZHTS010000014.1, read as the reverse complement.
TATTGCACTATAGGGGTTTTGCCAAGCACACTGACGGAAGCAGGTCACAGGTGTGCGAGGCTATCGGCCAGGGTTTCCAGCAGATAGGCGCCGTAGTGGCTGCTCTTCAAAGGCTGGGCCAGCTTGCGCAGCTCATCGGCGCTGATATAGCCCATGCGATAAGCAATTTCTTCGGGGCACGAGATCATCAACCCCTGGCGATCTTCTACGGCCTGAACAAAATTGGCAGCCTGCAACAACGACTCGTGCGTGCCGGCGTCCAGCCAGGCGATACCCCGGCCGAGGATATCGACCTGCAATTTTCCCTGGCGTAGATAGATCTGGTTCAGGTCGGTGATCTCCAGTTCGCCGCGCCCCGAAGGCTTGAGGGCGGCGGCATGCTCGACCACCTGGTTGTCGTAGAAGTAAATACCGGGAACGGCGTAGTTGGAGCGCGGCTTTTTGGGCTTTTCTTCCAGGCTGACGGGCTGGCCGTTGGCGTCCAGTTCGATGACGCCGTAGCGTTCCGGGTCGCGCACCGGATAGGCGAAAACCTCGGCGCCTGCGGTGATGTGGGCGGCGTTTTGCAGCAGTTCGATCATGCCGCGGCCATAGAAGATATTGTCGCCCAGGATGAGCGCCACGGGATCCTGACCGATGAAGGATTTGCCGATGATAAAGGCATCGGCCAGGCCGCGGGGGACAGGCTGCCCGGCGTACTCGAAACGCATTCCCCACTGGCTGCCATCTTGCAAAAGCTGGCGAAACGAGGGCAGGTTGACGGGGTCGCTGATGATGAGGATTTCACGAATGCCGGCCAGCATCAGCGTCGACAGCGGGTAGTAGATCATCGGCTTATCATAAACGGGCAGGAGTTGTTTGCTGATCGGGATGGTCAGCGGGTACAGGCGGGTGCCTTGCCCGCCAGCCAGAATGATACCTTTCATGACTGGGAAGCTCCTCGATTGGTGTAATTGGTTTGCATCCAATGCTGGTAGTCGGGGCGAGAACGAATTTTTTCCACCCAATCCGGATTGCTCAAGTACCAGTCGACGGTTTTGCGCAATCCGCTGTGCAGCGATTGAGAAGGCTGCCAGCCCAACTCGGTTTTGATTTTGTCGATGGACACATCGTAGCGGCGGTCGTGTCCGGGGCGGTCGCGCACAGATTGGATCAGGCGGCTGTGCGGGCTTTCTTCTGGCTGAAGTTCGTCCAGAATGGCGCAAATGGTCTGGATGACCTCGATGTTGGGGGGCTGGTTGTTGCCGCCAATGGTGTAGGTTTCTCCCAGGCGGCCGTGCAGGAGGATGTGGAAGATGGCTGCACAGTGGTCTTCGACGTAGAGCCAATCACGAATCTGGCGGCCGTCGCCGTAAACCGGCAGCGGCAAACCGTTGCAGGCGTTGTGGATCATCAGTGGGATGAGTTTTTCGAGGAACTGGCGAGGGCCATAATTGTTCGAGCAATTGCTGAGGGTGACCGGGAGGTGATAGGTGTGAAAGTAAGCCCGTACCAGATGATCGCTGGCAGCCTTGCTGGCCGAGTAAGGTGAATTGGGGGCGTAAGGGGTGGTCTCGGAGAAAGGTGGGTCGTTGGGGCCGAGCGAACCGAACACCTCATCGGTCGATATGTGGTGAAAGCGGGCGGTCTGTGCGAGTGGGGTGTTGAGCCAGCGCTGGCGGGCCGCTTCCAGTAAGGTGAACGTGCCGTTGATGTTGGTGTGGATAAAAATGGATGGGTCTGTAATCGAGCGGTCTACGTGGGTTTCGGCTGCGAAGTGAACGACGGTGTCGATGTTGTGTTCGTTGAATATCTGGCGCAGCAGGGCGGCATCGCAGATGTCGCCCTGGATGAATGTATGGCGGTGGGCATTGGGCAGGGCGCGCAGGTTATCCAGACTGCCGGCATAAGTGAGCGCGTCCAGATTGACGATGTGAATGTCAGGCTCGCCCCTGAGCAGGAAGTGGATGAAATTGGAACCGATGAAACCGGCGCCGCCTGTAACCAGGACGTTTTGCATTCGACCTCCAGTAGTGGTGGGTGATTTTCAAGAAGCAATTATACTGCCTTGTAAAGCGTAATTTTGTATCAGATTTGCTTTCCAAATCGTTTGCAGGCGCAATTTATGGTCAAAATTGACATTTTAATGTATAATAAAGCCTGATAAGCTGGTTTATACAACTGCCAGTGCCTTAAATGGCACAAGACAGTCATGGCCTTGAGATGTGAATTGAAAGCTGGAAAGGTTTTTGCACTCTTGCTGAGTGTTAATTGTGAGAAGTGGTGTTGGAGACGAGCAAAATGATCCGTGTGGTGGATCAATTCCCCAGGGTCTGGTTACAGGCAGGTAATCCTGGAATAATCCTAAACCTGGATGTCGGCGTTGATCAAGCCGCGGGTACATCCCCTCTGTTTCGCCATTCTCAACCGATTTATTTGCGAAGCCAGGTCCTGTTACTACATTCGTTTTATTGTTAGCAGGGCGGGTCGCTGGTACCGGTCTTCAGCTTTTCTCCATCACAGCCGTGGTTGGTCTGGGCAGTATCTTACGGCTGTATTGATGCGATGGAACGACGAGTCACGGCGCTGAAGGCGCAAAAGCGTAACCCTAATCGAATTAACGTTTACCTGGATGGCGAGTTTGCCTTTGGGTTGGCGCGACTTGTGGCTGCCTGGTTGCAGGTCGGACAGGATTTGAGCGAGGACAAAATCGCCAGCCTGCAAGCGCAAGATACCCTGGAAGAGGCTTACCAGAAAGCGCTGCTATTGTTGGGGTATCGCCCTCGCTCGGAGAGCGAGATTGAGCGCCGGTTGAACGGGCAAGGTTTTGAAGAAGGCGTCATTGCGCATGTTTTGGAGCGGCTGCGCCAGAACGGACTGGTTGGCGATGCGGTTTTCGCTCAAAGCTGGGCAGAAAATCGTTCTGAATTCCGGCCGCGCGGCCGGCGCCTGGTGGCAATGGAATTGCGCCAGAAAGGCGTCAGTGAAGAGGCTATCCAGACCGCCCTGTCGCAGATGGCAGATGAAGATACGCTGGCTTATCAGGCTGCCTCGCGCCACGCCCGGCGTTGGGCAGGGTTAGAATGGCCTGTGTTTCGTCAACGCCTGAGCGCTTATCTGGGGCGGCGTGGTTTTGCTTATGCGACGTTCGCCCCTCTGGTACGTCAGGTGTGGGAGGAAGTGCGGGCGGAGTCTGGGCTACATTACGAATTGAATGAGGGTGAAGATGGGATCAACGACGATTAGTATCATCTTGATGGTGATGGGAGTCATCCTGCTGAGTGCAGCGGGGGTGTACTTCGTCACCCGCTACCTGATGAAACGATTTTATCGGGAGCAGCAGATGCGCGCCGATAACACTGTGGCTGTTGCTAATGAACAGGCGCGCGCCATTGAGCTGGAGGCCAAGGATAAAGCCTTAAAGGTCTTGCAGCAGGCCGAGGCAGAGACTCTACGGCGACGTGGGGATCTGACCAAAGAAGAGGAGCGTTTACAGAAACGACGCGCCGAGATGGACAACCGCATTGAACGCCTCGAACAGCGCGAACAAACGTTGAATAAACGCCAGAGCGCGCTGGATCGCCGTTCTAACGAGGTGGAAAAGGCCTATTCGCAGCAAATGGTTGAGTTGCAGCGCATCGGGCAGATGACGGTGGAAGAGGCCCGGGCCGTTTTATTGACCGAGGCGGAGAAAGAGGCACGCGCCGACATGGCGCGCATCATTCGCCAGATCGAGTCCGAGGCGCGCCAGGAAGGTGAGAAGCGGGCGCGCGAACTGGTGGCGGACGCGATCCAACGGGTGGCGTCAGACCACGTGGCCGAAGTTACCACCTCGGTGGTGGTGCTGCCCAATGAAGAAATGAAAGGGCGCATCGTCGGTCGTAACGGGCGCAACATCCGGGCGTTTGAACAGGCGGCCGGCGTAGATGTGATCGTAGACGACACCCCCGAGGCGGTGATGATCTCGTGTTTCGAGCCGGTGCGGCGTGAGGTTGCCCGGCGTTCGTTGGAGCGCCTGATCCTGGATGGCAGAATTCATCCGGCGCATATCGAAAAAATCCTCAATGAAGAGCAGCGCGAAGTTGAGCGGGCGATTGTTGAGGCGGGCGACCAGGCGGCTTTTGAGGCGGGGGTTACCGGTTTGCATCCTGAGGTGATCCGTATGCTGGGCCGTCTGCGTTTCCGTTCTTCGTACGGTCAGAATCAACTGGCGCACGCGGTGGAAGTTGCCAAACTGGCGGCGGTGATTGCGGCCGAATTGGGCGCGAGTGTCGAAGTCTCGCGGGCCGGGGCGTTGTTACACGACCTGGGTAAAGCCATGGATCACAATACGGACGGCACCCATGCCATGATCGGCGCTGAATTTGCCAAGCGGCACGGTGTACCGGCGACGGTGGTCAATATCATTGCCGCCCACCATCACGAAGTGGAGCAGGAAAGCGTTGAGGCGGTCATCGTTGAGGCGGCGGATGCCATTTCTGGAGCGCGGCCGGGGGCCCGTCGTGAAGATTTGGAGCAGTATATTAAACGTTTGCGCTCGCTGGAAGATATTGCCAATTCGTATAAGGGCGTCAGCCAGAGTTACGCCATTCAGGCCGGGCGCGAGGTGCGTATTATCGTGCGTCCCGAAGATGTGGATGACCTGGCGGCAACCCGCCTGGCGCGCGACATCGCCAAGAAGATCGAGGAGACGATGCAGTACCCCGGTCAGATCAAGGTAACGGTTATCCGCGAAACCCGCGCGGTGGATTACGCCAAGTAAAACGACCCTAGCGGAAGTTTGAAAAAGAGCAGAGGACAGTAGCTCCTCTGCTCTTTTGTTTATAAGAAGGGATTGTTGGCGGCTTCTTCCGCCACGGTCGTTTCTGGGCCGTGGCCGCTGAGCAGGCGAGTGTTGGGCGGCAGGTTGAGAATGTGGGTGTGGATGCTGTTATAGAGCGCCGCAGCGCTGCCGCCGGGCAGATCGGTGCGCCCGACGCTGTGCCAGAAGATCAGGTCGCCGCACAGCACGGCTTCATTTTGCGGCAGGTAAAAGACCACGTGCCCGCGCGTGTGACCGGGTGTATGGCGAATCTCGATGGTTTGATCGCCGATAGCCAGTTGTTGGCCGTGACTGAAGAAGAGGGCCGGGCGTGGGCCGGGATCGAGGCTTAAACCGAAATCAGCGGCGCCGCCGCCGGACTGCCAGAGAGGAAGATCGTCGGGGTGCAGGCCGATTTTGGGGGCGGGCTGCACGGCGCCGGCGATGACATTCACGCCGGCGAGGTGGTCGAAATGGGCGTGGGTGAGCAGGATATGCGTCAGCTTCAACTGTTCGCGCTGGATTGTATTCAGGATCTCTTCGCACTGGAAAGAGGGATCGACCACCGCCGCCTCGCGGCTGACCGGCTCCACCAGCAGGTAGCTGTTGTTTTGCAGCGGGCCGAGAACAAAGGGGACGATCTGTAGCGGCATGGGGATTTACTCCTGAGGGGATACCGGCAGGACGGCTTTTTGCGGTTGGCTGTGCTGCAGAATGGGCAGTGCAACTATACTGACCAGGAAGATGACCGCAATCAGGATGAGGCCGCCGCTGTACATCAGGCGCGGGTCGTGATCGTAGAGGACGCCAGCTAACGGTGGAGCGGCGATGATTGCCAGCGAGTTGGCCGTCTCTACCAGCCCGTAGGCCAGCCCGGTGCGGTTGGGCGGGATGAGCGGGCGGGCAAAGGCCAGGGCCATCGAACGACACAGGCGGTAGCCGCTGATGAAGAAGTATCCGATGGCAAAGACAAGCGGGCTGTTGCCCTGCCAGAGCAGCAGCATGAACAGGGCGACCAGCCCCATGCCGGTATAGATACCGCGCAAGGCAGGTAGAAAACCAAGCGCCAGCATTACAACGGCATTCCCCAGGCTGCCTGCGGCGCCGAGCTGGCCAATTTGCTCCAGCGACAGCCCCTTCTCTTGCAAGAAATTTGGGGTGAGCGGCTGGGGCATGTAGGTGGCCAGCATGATGAGAAAGGCTACCGGCAAGAAGTACGTAAAACTGCGATAGCGAAACAGGCTGGACGAAACGTGTTGTTCGCCAGTGTGCTCCTCTAGCGGCGGCCGGCGGGTGGCGAGGATGATGAGGGTGGAAACCACGAAAATGCCGGCGGCGATGCCGTATACGGTGCGCAGGCCGTAGCGGGTGCCGATGACGCCGCCGAGGATGGGGCCGATCACCGCGCCGAGGTTAAAGAAGGCCGAAATGATGGTCAGGGCGCGCGCCACACTCCATTTGCCGCGCACGCTGGTAGCGTAGCTGTTCATCGGCGCCACCACAAAGGAGGTCAGGCCGTACAGGAACAGACCGACGACGAACGCCTCTAAAGAATTGGCAAAGGCCATGACGGCGGCGGCGGTCAGCCCGGTCAGCCAGGAGGCCCACATGACGGGGCGAGAACCGACGCGGTCGGCCAGGTGACCGGCGGGGGCCTGCACCACCGCCATGCCGATGCCCATGCTGCCCAGGATGACGC
>CAZHTS010000013.1:69495-76730 GCA_964535315.1 uncultured Anaerolineaceae bacterium | reverse complement strand
GGCGGTGCTGGTCATTGCCTGCCCGTGCGCCATGGGGCTGGCGACGCCCACGGCGGTCATGGTGGGCAGCGGCAAGGGCGCCGAGATGGTCGTGTTGGATAAGACCGGCATCATCACCCGCGGCCAACCGGCGGTGACGGACATCGTTGCCGGCGATTTTGCCGGTGGGGAGGCCGAATTGCTGCGTCTGGCGGCATCGGTCGAGCGGAGTTCTGAACATCCGTTGGCGGAGGCCATCGTGGCTGAGGCCGGCGAGTGCGAACTGTTCTGGCCTCCATCGAGGGTTTCAGCGCCGTGGCCGGGCAGGGGGTGCGCGCCATCCGGTTATCACGCGCCACGCTGACCACCATCCGCCAGAACCTGTTTTGGGCTTTCTTTTATAACGTGGTGCTCATTCCGGCCGCAGCGCTGGGGTATCTCATCCCTGTGCTGGCGGCAGGCGTCATGGCATTTAGCAGCGTGTTTGTCGTCGGCAACAGCCTGCGTTTGCGCGGCGAGGAGATCTAAAGAATAACCCACCCGGAACGCCCGGCTACTCGCCCTTGCGCCAGATCGTGCCGGTGCGCTGGCAGGACGGCGTGACGGGGCGTGACTTGAAATCGGCTGCCGAGGTGCTTCAGGCTGAAAAAGAAGGGCAGTTGTCGTCTAAAAAACCGGGCGTGATAGTGAACATGCCGTTTTATCGTCTGGGACGGTGGGCAGCGGTAAAACGCCAGACGGCAAGCGCTTACAGGTGCATGTCAGGCAATGAGCAGCGAGGTCATCGTCAACGAGCCGGCCAGGGGCAGGTCGTTGAAGTAGGTGATGGCCTCCTGCTCTTCTTTCAGGGCCAGGATATACAGCAGAGGGAGATAATGTTCGGGGGTGGGTACGGCCAGTTGTACGGCCTCGCCGAGCTTGGGGTAATCAATCAGCTCCGGATGCCGGTTTTCGTCGATCAATTGTTTGAAGAGCTGGTTGGCGGCGAGGGCCCAATCCAGTCCGAACGGTTCGTTAAACGTGGCGGGGTCATTGTTGCGCAGGACGACGCGGCGCAGGTTGTGCACCATGTTGCCGCTGCCCAGGATGAGCACGCCCTTGCGGCGCAGCGGCGCCAGCTGGCGGGCCAGGGCGTAATGTTCGCTGGCCGGCTGAGTATAATCCAGGCTCAACTGCACCACCGGGATATCGGCCAATGGGAACAGGTGCACCAGTATACTCCAGCAGCCGTGATCCAGGCCCCATTTTTCGTCCAGCCCGACCAGGGTGTTGGTGATGGCGTCGCGGGTTTCGCCCGCCAGCCAGGGGCTGCCGGACGCCGGGTATTGGATCTGGTACAATTCTCGCGGAAAACCGCCAAAATCGTGGATGGTGCGCGGCTGCTGCATGGCAGTCACCCAGGTTCCAGGGGTTTCCCAGTGCGCCGAAATGCACAGAATAGCTTTTGGGGTGGGGAGTTCCCGGCCTATGGCGCGCCATTGTTGCGAGAAGCGGTTGCTTTGGATGGCGTTCATCGGGCTGCCGTGACCGACGAACAACACCGGCATGGGTTCAGGGGTATCATGAGAAGGGATTGTGTCCATCATGCTCCTTCACACAAGTGCAAGAGTGTCTTGTTCTATTATCCATCGCTATTTGCCGGATTACAATCCTTCTCTAAAATGCCAATTGCCGACTCTCTAGTATAATCAGAAATAGCCATGAACACGACCGTCGTCCAACTGGAGAGCACCGATAATGTGGCCTCGACGCAGGAAAAAATACGCCGTTGTGGCGAGGGACGCGTTGTGCTCGTCTGGCCGGCGCCGCGGGACGCAATCCTGCAACGCCGGCTGGAGTTGCTGCTCTTGCTGCGTTACAGCCAGACGTTGGCCATCCAGCTGGCGTTGGTGACGCACAACCCGGAAGTGATCGTCCAGGCGCAGGCGCTGGGTGTGCCGGTATTCGCCGGTGCGGCCGAGGCGCAACGCCGTGCATGGCGGCGGGTGCGCGTCCGCCGCAGGTTGGGGCGGCGCAGCGGCCGGCCCGCTTGGGATGAACTGGCTGCACAGCGCGGCGCCTTGCGCCCTCGTCCGGAGCCGTTGGAAGCGCATCCGTTCCGGCGTCTGGGGCTGCTGGCGTTGGGCTTGCTGTCCGTCCTGGCGTTGGTGTTCTTCTTTCTGCCCGGGGCGCGGGTGGTGCTGGCGCCCGGCGAACAGACTCAGGCGCTGACTCTGCCGGTGTATGCCGCCCCGGATATCCTGGCGGCCAATTTTGCCGGGGCGCTCCCGGCTAACGTCCTCACGGTAACGGTGGAAGGCAAGGATGAGACCCCCAGCAGCGCTTATGCCACCGTCCCCGATCAGCCGGCGCACGGGACGCTCAAACTTTCCAATCTGAGCGATCGCGCCGTGGAAGCGCCGGCCGGGCTGGTGGCGCTGACCCTGTCCGATCCGCCGGTGCGTTTTGAGACTCTCCAGACCGCTACGGTGCCGGCCGGGCCCGGACAGGCAGTGCTGGTTGAGGCGCGCGCCCTGACGCCCGGTACACAGGGCAATGTGGCGGCTGAAACGATCAACGCCCTGGAAGGCGCGCTTGGGTTGAGCCTGACGGTCACCAACCCCGACGCCATGCAGGGCGGCGCCGATCGTCGTGGACCGGCGCCGGATGATGCGGATTATCAAAAGGTGCGCCAGCGCCTGCTCGATTCGCTGCGCCAGACCGCCTTGCAGGAGATTAACAGCCAGCTGGCCCCCGGACAGAGCGTGTTGATATCCAGCCTGCGCCAGGAAGAGATGCTCGAGGAGCAGCGCGACCCGCCGGCGGGACAACCCGCCGACCGGCTGCGGCTGACGTTGCGGGTGAGTTTCTCCGCCTGGTACGTGCGCCAGGAAGATATCCAACGCTCGGCTGCCGCTGCCCTGGACGCCGGCGTCCCGACCGGCTATGTTCCGCTGGCCGACAGCCTGGTGGTGGAACAGATCAGCGAGCCCGGACAGGTATTAGGCGGGCAGGTGCGTTGGGAAATTGCCGCCAGCCGCCGCCTGCGCGCCGATTGGTCGCATGAGGCCGTCATTCAGGCGTTGTTGGGCAAGCGCCCGGACGAAGCCGGCCAGGCTTTGCAGGCCATGCTCGACCTGCGGCGGCCGCCGCAGATCGAGCTTTTCCCGAGCTGGTGGGGGCGTCTGCCGTATCTGCCTTTCCGCATTCAGGTGGAGGTGCAGAGGTGAGCGGGCGGGTGTTGTGCGTTGATCCGGGCGAAAAGCGCATTGGCCTGGCGATCAGCGACCCCAGCGCCACCATTGCCAACCCCTGGCAGGTGCTGCAACACGTATCGCGCGCCGCAGATGCAGAGGCGATCGTGCGCCTGGCCGGGGAACGGCAGGCGGTATGTATCGTCATTGGGCAGGCGTTGGGCGCCAACGGCGAACTCACCCTTTCGGCGCGGCGGGCGGCCAACCTGGCCGAAGCCCTGCGCGCTCTGACCACCTTGCCAATCATGTTGTGGGACGAGAGCGGCAGCACCAACGCCGCCCAGGAGGCGCGCCGGGCGATGGGTGTTTCGCGGCGTAAGCGCCGCGGCCACCTGGATGAGATCGCCGCGGTGGTTATCTTGCAATCTTATCTGGATGCTCATGCGCCGCCGGCGAGCCCCGGCGTGAGCGAAGCCCCCGAAATCATTTAAAAAGAAAGGTTTGATCGTCATGACCGCTGCGCGCCGCTCCAACGCTCCTCGCCTGGCTGTGTTGGCGCTTTTGCTGCTGCTGTGCCTGCTGGTCAGCAGCTTTTTCTTCATCCTGGATCAGGCCCCCGAGGTGGCGACGCGGCGGTTTGGCCCGCCCAGCGCCCGCCTGAGCCAGACACAGCGTATTACCTATTCGCTGCGTTTGTTATGGAACCAGACGGATTTACTCGACCCGGTGGACCGGCTCGGGCAGCCCATGCCATTTGTGATCGAGTTCGGCGAATCGGTATCTTCGATCTCCATGCGCTTGCAGGACCTGGGGCTGGTGCACAGCGCCGATACCTTCAGCCTGTATCTGACCTATGCCGGTCTGGATACCGGCGTGCAGGCCGGGCAGCGCCAGCTCAGCCCGGCGATGAACGCCATCCAGATCGCCCGCGCCCTGCAAGATGCCACCCCGCAGGATGTGAGCTTCCGCATTTTGCCCGGCTGGCGGGTGGAGGAGATTGCCGCAGCGCTGCCGGTATATGGGCTTCAGATCAGCGAGCAGGATTTTTTGCGCAGCGTACACGCCCCCAATACCCGGTCGCTGCCGGCCGGCGACTGGCTGCAGGGCAGCTCGCTGGAGGGTTTTCTCCTGCCCGACACGTATCCCTTGCGCCGGGAAGCCAAAGCGGAGGATGTTGTCTCGCTGTTCGTCCAGCGCTTTGACCAGCAGGTGACGCCCGAAATGCGCCAGGCCTTCCAGCGCAACGGGCTGGATGTGCGCCAGGCGGTGACGATGGCCTCGCTGGTGCAGCGTGAGGCAATGCTGGTGGATGAGCAGCCCATCATTGCCTCGGTCTTCTACAACCGGCTGGCGGCCGGGATTAACCTGGCCAGCGATCCAACCATTCAGTACGCCATCGGATATAATACAGTACAGGGTGTATGGTGGAGCAATCCGTTGACCGCCGCCGACCTGCAAATTAACTCACCGTATAACACCTATCAAAATCCAGGTCTGCCACCCGGCCCGATCTGTAACCCGGGGCTGCCGGCCTTGCAGGCCGTGGCTTACCCGGCGCAGACCCCGTATTATTACTTCCGCGCCCGTTGCGATCAGTCCGGCCAGCATAATTTTGCCGAAACATACGAACAGCATTTGCAAAATGGTTGCCCGTGAGCCGGTATAAGACTGTGAATAGCTCTGTCAGCCTGAATCAGGAGGAAACTATGTCTGTGTTAGGAATTGATATTGGCGGTTCGGGAATTAAAGGTGCACTGGTAGACGTTGAAACCGGGGCCCTGCTTTCAGAGCGGCTGCGCCTGCCGACGCCAGAACTGGCGTTGCCGGAGGACGTGGCGAACACGGTTTGCCAGCTCGTCCGGCAGTTCCAATGGCAGGGGGCGGTGGGCTGCGGCTTCCCGGCGGCGGTGCGCGGTGGGGTGGCGATGACGGCTGCCAATATTCACAAGGATTGGATTGGCATCCATGCTGAAGAATTGTTCAGTCAGACGACGGGATGTCCCACCCGCGTGGTCAACGACGCGGATGCGGCCGGGGTGGCCGAGATGACTTTCGGCGCAGGGCGGGCCTACCCCAAGGGGGTGGTGATTATGGTGACCATCGGCACCGGTCTGGGTACAGCGGTGTTTACCGACGGGTACCTGGTGCCCAACACCGAACTGGGCCATCTGGAGATGGACGGTAAAGACGCCGAGGTGCGCGCCTCGGACGCCGCCCGCAAACGCAAAAACCTGAGCTGGAGCGAATGGGGCGGCGGTCGCTTGCAGCAGTATTTCCAAATGCTCGAGCGCCTGTTCTGGCCGACCGTGTTTATCGTGGGGGGCGGGGTCAGCAAAGAACCGGACCGTTTTCTGCCGTATATCAAAACCAATGCGCCCATTATCCCGGCCCAATTGCAAAATCAGGCCGGGATCGTCGGCGCGGCGTTGTACGCCAGCCGGGCGGGTTAGCCGCCCAGGCTGCCGCCGGCGATGCCGCCTTCGGTCAGGCGGCGCAAATCGGCAAAGGTGGCCTCGATCTCGGCCTCGCTGAGCGGCTGGCCGCTGTGGATGTGGCGCAGTTCGCCCAGGTGCGCTTTTTCCAGCGCCACCTGGCGGACGGTCATGTCGCGCTCCTGCGCCAGTTTGACCAGCCGGGCGCCGGCGGCGTAGCCGATGAGCGGGTTGAGGGCGGTGACGATGATGGCGTTACGTTCGAGCCAGGCGCCGGCGCGGGCGCGGTTGGCCTGGATGCCGGTCACGCAGAAACGGGTAAAGGCGCTCACCGCGCCGATGGTCACCTGCATGCTTTCAAACAGGTTGTGGGCGATGATGGGCATCATCACGTTGAGTTCCAACTGGCCGGCCTGGCTGGCCAGCGCCACGGTCGTGTCGCAGCCCATGACGTGATACATGGCCATGTTGAGCATTTCGGCCAGCACCGGGTTGACCTTGCCGGGCATGATGCTCGAACCGGGCTGCACCGGCGGCAGGCGGATTTCGTCCAGGCCGGTGGATGGCCCGGAGGCCAGCAGGCGCAGGTCGTTGGCGACGCGGGTGAGGGTGATGGCCAGGGTGCGCAGGGCGGCCGAGAAGTCGGCCATGTCGGCCATGGATTGCATGCTTTCGAACAGGTCGTCGGAGGCGGATAATTCCAGGCCGCTCAGTTCGGCCAGACGCTGCACCATGCGCTGCGGGTAGTGCGGGTGGGCGTTGAGCCCGCTGCCGGTGGCCGTCCCGCCGATGCCCAGGCGTCCCAGCCCGGCGGCGGCGCGGCGGATGCGTCCGGCGTCGCGTTCTACGGCGCAGGCGTAGGCGCCGAATTCCTGGCCCAGGCGCACCGGGACGGCGTCTTGCAGGTGGGTGCGCCCGGATTTGACCACGTCGTCGAACTCGGCGGCTTTCTGGCGCAGGGCGTCAACCAGGGCCTGAAGGGTGTCGAGCAGTTCATCCAGGCGCCACAGACAGCCCAGGCGGATGGCGGTGGGAATGGTGTCGTTGGTCGACTGCGACATGTTGACATGATCGTTGGGGTGGACGCGATATTCGCCCAACGCGCCGCCCAACAACTGGCTGGCGCGGTTGGCGATGACCTCGTTGACGTTCATGTTGTGGCTGGTGCCCGCCCCGGCCTGAAAGGGGTCGACCACGAACTGGTCGTTCCAGCGTCCATCCATCACTTCGCCGGCTGCGCCGGCGATGGCCTGCGCCAGTTCCGGGTCGAGCAGGCCAAGCCCGGCGTTCACTTCGGCGGCGGCGCGTTTGATGAGCGCCATCGACCAGATAAAGGCCGGGTAAGGGCGCAGCCCCGAGACGGGGAAGTTGTTCACGGCGCGTTGGGTCTGGGCGCCGTACAGGGCCGTGGCCGGCACCTGGACATCGCCCAGCGAGTCGTGTTCGATGCGGTAAGAAACAGAATGGATATTCAATCATGCCTCCGTGAGAAGCAGGGGCCATCCTGGCACGCAGCCGCGAATGTGGGGGCGGGCCTGCCCGGTGCACGGCATGCGGTTGCCGGCGGGTTGGCCGGCGGTCACGGAGGGCGAGGGTGAACCCCGCCCGTACACCCAGACCGTACACCCAGACCGTACACTCTGCCCGTACA
>CAZHTS010000013.1:0-69395 GCA_964535315.1 uncultured Anaerolineaceae bacterium | reverse complement strand
GAACCCCGCCCGTACACCCAGACCGTACACCCAGACCGTACACTCTGCCCGTACAACCAGACCGTACATCCAAACTGTACCCTGCCCGTACAACCAGACCGGGTGAGTCCGGCGGTCATGGAAGCGGGCGAGGCAGCGCCTCGCCCGTACGTCCTCGTACATGCACAGGATAGCGGCTGCGGTCTATCTGGCGTCGTAACCGGGGCCCTGCTTGAAGAAGGCGGCGTTGGCGGCAATGGCCGGGGTCAAATCCACCACTTCGCCGGCGGCCAGGGTGCGGGTGCCTTCCAGGTGGACTGCATCGCCGTCGTGATTGCTGCCGTCGTATACTTCGGCGAAACCGGGGGTACCAACCGGCTGAGAGAGGTGTTCCCCGCCTTTGGCCTTATAGGCGCCGGGCACTTCGTCTTCGGGGAAGATGGCTGCAAACGGGCATTCGGGGACGCAGGCGCCGCAGTCGATGCAGGTCTCGGCGTCGATATAGTACCACGGCCATTGATCTTCGGGTTTGCCAGGGACGATGCATTCCACCGGGCAAACGCTGTGGCAACCGCCGTCGCGCAAACACAGGCTGGTAATTACGTGGGGCATGGCTTCCTCCGGTCGAAAGTAGAAATGTGGATACTGAAATGTTTGAGGGCTTGCGTGGGTTGGTATAATCAAACTACCCTATACCCGGACACAGTGGGCAATGTAAATTACACTTTGTCTGTCAAAATTGTAGCCAGTACGCCGGTGTTTGTCAAGTAGCCGTGAGCCCTATGCCAGAACCTCAAAACCCTCCGCCGGTGCCGCCCCTCGTGGGCCTGTTGTTTGCCATATTGGCCGTATCCACTGCCTCGGTGATGATCCGCCTCGCCCAGCAGGACATGCCGTCGCTGCTGATTGCCGCCGGGCGCTTAGGGCTGGCGACGCTCATCCTGGCGCCGTTTGCCTGGCGCCGCCGGGGCGAAATCGGCGCACTTGCGCCGCGGGCGTTGGCGCTGCTGGCGCTTTCCGGGCTGTTCCTGGCGGTGCATTTTGCCGCCTGGATCAGTTCGCTGGCGTACACCTCGGTAGCCAGTTCGGTGGTGCTGGTCTCGACCACGCCCTTATGGGTGGCGCTGTTTGCCCCGCTTTTTCTGGGCGAACGGCTGCCGCGCCCGGTGGTGGTGGGGCTGGTGGTGGCGCTGTTGGGCAGTGTGCTGGTGGGCGGTCAGGAGGGCGGGTTCTCTCTTGAACTCGTGAGGGGCAGGGCGTTATTTGGCAATCTGCTGGCGTTGGCCGGGGCGCTGGCGGCTTGCGGCTACCTGCTGGTAGGGCGTCGTCTGCGCGCCGGGCTGTCGCTGGTGAGCTATACCTTTCTGGTGTATGGCACGGCGGCGCTGGCGTTGTGGCTGGGCGTGGCGGTCGCCGGTTTGCCAGTGGGCGGCTACGCACCGGGCAGTTATCTCTTACTGTTGGCGCTGGCGCTGGTGCCGCAGTTGTTGGGGCATTCCACTTTCAACTGGGCGCTGCGTTATCTCTCGGCCGCTTATGTTTCGGTCTCTATGTTGGGCGAGCCGGTGGGCACGGTGATCCTGGCATACGTGCTGCTGCAAGAAGCCCCCACACCGTTGGAACTGGTGGGGGGCATTCTGATTCTGGCGGGGATTTTTATCGCCTCACGGGCGGAACGACGCTAGAGATGGCGGGCCGGCGCCTTGGGTTTCTGGCTTTCGGGTTGGCGACCGTAGAGGAAATTGAATTCCTTGACGCCGTTGAGCAGATAACCGCTGAGCGCGTCGGGCGGCATGCGCCAGGTCCAGTTGCCGCTGGCGCGGCCGGGGTAGTTCATGCGCGCTTCGTTGCCCAGGCGTAAGAAATCCTGCAACGGAGCCAGCGCCATGCAGGCCACCGATCCCCAGATGGCGCGGATCATGTCCCAGGCGATGTCATCGCCGGAGCGGGCCAGATAACGGCGGCACAGGTCGCGTTCGCCCTCGGTGGCGTTCTGGTACCAGCCCAGGGCAGTGTCGTTATCGTGCGTGCCACTGTAGGCCACGCAGTTGACCGGATAATTGTGTGGCAGGAAGGGGTCGTCGGCCGAAGTGGAGAAGGCAAACTGGAAGATTTTCATTCCGGGCAGTTTGAACTGCTTGCGCAGTTCGTTGACGTCCGGGGTGATCTCGCCCAGGTCCTCGGCGATGATGGGCAGGTCGCCCAACGCCTGCTGGATGGCGGTGAAGAAGTCGGCGCCCGGGCCGGGCACCCAACGTCCGTGTTCGGCGGTGGGCATGCCGGCGGGAATTTCCCAATACCCGGCGAAACCACGGAAGTGATCCAGGCGGATGATGTCGACCTGTTGCAGCGTGGCGCGCAGGCGTTCGACCCACCAGGCATAGCCGGTCTGTTTGTGAACCTCCCAGCGATAGAGCGGGTTGCCCCACAACTGACCGGTGGGGGAGAAATAATCCGGCGGTACGCCGGCGACCACGGTGGGCTGACCATCGGCGTCGATGAAGAATAATTCGGGATGAGACCAGGCGTCGGCGCTGTCGAAGGCGACGAAGATGGGGATGTCGCCGAGGATGTTTACTTCATGCTGGTTGGCGTACTGGTGGACGGCCTGCCACTGGCGGAAGAAGAGGAACTGGCGCAGGGTGTGGCGCAGGATTGCTTCGGGGTTCTCCTGGCGGAAGGCAGCCAGCGCCTCGGGGTCGCGCTGGCGCAGCCCTACCGGCCAGTTATTCCAGGCCACGCCGCCGTTGGCCTCTTTGATTGCCATGAACAGGGCGAAATCGACCAGCCAGTGGGCCTGCTGTTGTTGAAAAGTTTCAAATTCGGCGCGCAAAGCGGCGCCGGCGCTTTTTTGGAAATGAGCAAAGGCCCGGTCGAGCAGTGTGACCTTCCACTGGATCACCTCGCCGTATTGGATGCCGCCGGCGGGAAAATCGGGACGGTCGGACAGGTCGTTGCGGGTCAACAGCCCTTCGTCTAGCAGCAAGGCCGGGCTGATCAAATACGGGTTGCCGGCAAAGGCCGAGAAACACTGATAGGGCGAATCGCCGTAACCGGTGGGGCCCAGCGGCAACACCTGCCAGAGCGTGCAGCCCGTCTCGGCCAGAAAATCGATCCAGCGATAGGCCTCGGGTCCCAGGTCGCCGATGCCATCGGCGCCCGGCAGGCTGGTGGGGTGCAGGATGATGCCTGCAGAACGTTTATAATTCATAGGGTAATCTCCGGGTTTGTATCATCTGGCCGTTGGCCACGGTCAGATGAGGATAATCTGAGGGGATGACGTCGGTGCCCACCACGCCGCCGGGCTGAATGATCGCCTCTGAAGGTACCGTGGAGTGTTTTCCGACCATGGAGAAGAGCATTTCGCCCTCACTGACGCCGCCGACCACTGCACCGGCCTCGATATTGGCGTATTTATCCAGGACGGAACGCGTCACACGCGCTCCACTGTTGATTTGTGCGTCGGTGAGCACGATCGATTCGTTGACCACTGCCCCGGAGCGGACGACGACGCCTGGGGAGAGCACGCTGCGGATCACCTGGGCGCCGTTCTCGATGATGCAGCCATCCGAGATCATGCTGTCTTCCACGATGGCGCCTTTGCGCAGCCTGACCGGCGAGCGCTCTTCGGTGCGGGTGTGGATGATCCAGGAACGGTTGGTCAGATCGAGTTTGGGCGGTGTTTCGAGCAGATCCATGTGGGCCTGCCAGTAAGAAGCCACCGTACCGACGTCGACCCAGTAGCCGTGGTAGGGGTGGGCATACACCCGGTGGCCCTGGCTGATCAGCGAGGGCAGGATGTCTTTTCCGAAATCGTGGGTGGAATTTTGCTTGAGATGATCTTCCCATAGGGCTTCGTCGAGCAGGCTGCTGTTGAATAGATAGACGCCCATATTGGCCAGATTGGAAGGCGGATTGGCCGGTTTTTCGACGAAGGAAGTGATGCGTTGTTGATCGTCGATGCCGACAATGCCGAAACGGGATGCCTCTTCAATGGGCACCGGGATGGTGGCCATGGTCAGTTCGGCGTTGCGCTCGAGGTGCGAGCGGATCATTTCCTCATAGTTCATGGTGTAGACGTGATCGCCGGACAGAATGAGGATCAGATCGGGGTTGCCGCGCTTGATGAAACTGAAGTTTTGCTGGATGGCGTCGGCCGTGCCCACGAACCAGCCGGCGCCGCGGGCCTTGTACGGGGTGAAGATGCGCACGCCGCCGGTAAAATCCCGGTTGAGATCCCACGGGCCGCCGGCGCCGATGTGCTCAATCAGGGATTGAGGCCGGTATTGCGCCACGACCATCACGTCAAAAATTTCGGAGTTGACGCAATTGGAGAGGGGAAAATCAATGATCCGGTATTTGCCACCGAAGGTAACGGCCGGTTTGGTGCGTTTGGCCGTCAGCACACCAAGGCGGGTGCCCTCACCGCCTGCCAGGATGATTGCGCGGACTTTCATGATTTCTGCTCCCTTAAATTGATATAAATCTTAGCATACTCCAGGGCAAAACGTGGCCAGGAGAAATCCAGTTGCATCCCCTGGCGCTGGATCGACTGCCAGATGGCCCGTTGCGGGTACAGCGCAAGGGCGCGCTGTAAGGCTTTTTGCAGGGGTTGTCTGGCCGGTCGTTTGAACAAAAAGCCTGTGCCGACCGGACGCGGCGTCCGGGACGGGCGAATGACCACATTTTGAATGGTGTCGCGCAGCCCTCCCACGGCGCTGGCAACCGGCACGCAGCCGTAGCGCATGGCGATCATCTGTGCCAGACCGCAGGGTTCGTAACGGGAGGGCATGATCAATAAATCGCCGCCGGCGTACATGCGGCGTGAGAGCGCCACGTCGAAACGCATGGCGGCCCGCACCCGGTTGGGCAGGTCGGCTTCCAGTTGGCGGCATTGCCCTTCCAGGACGGGATCGCCGTTGCCCAACAGGATGGCAAACCAGGGCTCACCGGCCATCTGGCTCAACGCCTGGACGGCCACGTCCACCCCCTTTTGTTGATCCATGCGGCTGATCAGGATGATGAGCGGGATATCTTCGGCAGAGCGGCCGAAGACCGCGCCGGGATCGAGGGAAAATTCGTCCAGCAGCGCCCGTTTGTTTTGCTGGCGGGCCTCCAGATGGTCGCGGTCAAAGCGCGCCGCCAGGGCAGAGTCGGTGGCCGGGTTCCAGGCGGCGCTATCCAGGCCGTTGAGGATGCCGGTGATGCGGTCGGCGCGGGTTTTGAGGAAGTCTTGCAGGTCGCAGCCGAAGGCGGGGGTGAGGATTTCCTGCGCATAGCTGGGCGAGACGGCGATGATGCTATCGGCGCTTTGCAGCCCGAGCGGCAGGGGCATCTGGCGCGCCCAGACCGGCAGACGCTCGTCCTGAGTGGGGGAGATGCCAAAGGTTTGCAGGGCTGCTTCTGCGCCGGCGCCCATGAAGGGCAGATTGTGTACCGAGAGGACGGTGCGCGTCTCGGCGAAGAAGGTTTCTTGCTTGCGCCGTTGGGCCAGAACGTAGGCGGCCACGGCCGTATGCCAGTCGTTGACGTGGACGATGTCGGGCTGCCAGCCCAGTTTCTCGGCCAGCTGCAGGGCGGCCAGCGCCACGAAGGTGTATTTCTCGCCGTCTTTGCTGGTTTCGAAGTTGTACACGCTGGTTTCCTGGTCGACCGGAGCGCCGGCGATCAGATAGACGGGCATGTTGTCAACGCTGGTCTGGTATACGCTGGCGGCGATGGGCCCGCTGGTGGCAGGCACGGCAAAACTGGCCACCAGCGAGGCTGTATTCAGGCGCGAACGCATCATCGGATGAAAGGGAATGACCAGCCGTACATCCAGGCTGCGCCCGCCCAGTTCTTCGGGCGGCAGGGCGCGCAGCGCCAGCGGCAGTGAGCCGGCGACATCACCCAACCCACCGACTTTGATTAACGGCGCCGCTTCGGCGGCGATAAACAAGATACGTAGCGGATCGTGTGATAGGCTGGGCATATGTTTTTGTCCTTATATGCACAAGTTATGATTGAACTGTACCGGACAGTTCGATATAGTCCTGTGAGATGGTCTTCTCGGGCACGGCGCCCAGGAATTGAACCAGTTCGGCGACCAGTTGCGCCTTGCGCTCGGCGTCCTGGCGGCTCCAGGTGCGGCTCTTGATCTCCAGGAAATGTCCCAGGGCGGGCCTGGTGAGGTGATCGACATTGATGAAGAATTCGATGTCGCGATAGCTGACCAGATAGCGCAGACGGTCTTTCTCAATCTCTTCAATGCTCTTGGGCTTAAAGTATTCGCGGTAAAAGCGGATGTTTTGTGTGGCCGGCGCCAGATAGCGGCTGCGCGAGAGCAAGACCTGCTGGTCGAAGGAGCGCTCGCGCGCCTGGCCGAGCAGGGTGAGGCGGGAACGCACGCCGGTAACCTGGCCCTTTTCGTCGATGAAGTCATCTTCACGGTAGCGCAGCCGGCCCTGTTCGGCATCCTCGAAGTTGAAGTAGGTGTCGTACTGGCGGTAATGGCGGGTGCGGATGATCTTGATCTCGGGCTTTTGCAGGGCAGCCAGGACGATGTTGGGGTCGCTGATCTGTACCTTGGCCTGCACCTCGAAGCTTTCCTCTTCCACCGTGCCGCCGATGGCAATGAGCTTGGAGAGGACGGATTGCTCGCGCTGAATGAGGAACTGGTCAATCTTGCGGGCATACTCGATGCTGGCCGTTAACAGGGCCTTCTCATCCAGGGTGAGCAGCTGGCGCTCGCGCATCACCCAGCGACCGTTGATCATCACGTCGCTGACATCGGTGGCCTTGGCGGCGTAGACGATCTGGGCGTAGGCGTTGTGTGGGTCGCGCAGGAAGCGCGGGGCGTTGTGCAGGGGAGAAATGTCGACCAGGATGAGATCGGCGCGCTTGCCGGGCTCGATCGAGCCGGTCAGGTGGCCAATGTGCAGCGCCTGGGCGCCCAAGCGGGTGGCCATTTGCAGGGCGGTGCGCGCCGGGAGGGCGGTGGGGTCGCCGCTGGTGCCCTTAGCCAGCAGGGCGGTCAGACGCACTTCTTCGAACATGTCCAGGTCGTTGTTGGAGGCCGGGCCATCGGTGCCAATGCCGACGGCGACGCCCAGTTCGAGCATGCGTTTGACCGGCGCCACACCCGAGGCCAGCTTGAGATTGGAGGTTGGGTTGTGCGCAACCCCGGCATTGAGGTGCTGCAGGGTACGTATCTCACCCTCGTCGATGTGTACGCAATGCGCCGCCAATACTTTGGCCTCAAACAGCCCCTGCTTCTTGACGTAAGGGATGACCGGCATGCCCTGTTCCTTGCGCATATTGTCAACCTCAAAGCTGGTTTCGGAGAGGTGGGTATGCAAGGGAACGTCGAACTCTGCCGCCAGTGCGGCGCAGGAGCGCAGGATTTCGGGGGTACAGGTGTAGGGGGCGTGGGGCGCCACCGAGGGGACGATCAGGGCGTGGCCCTTCCAGCGTTGGATGAAGCCGCGCGCCGCCTCAAGCGACTCTTCGAAAGATTGCGCGTCGGGGGTGGGGAATTTGAGCACGCTCTGCGAACAGACGGCGCGCATCCCGGCTTCGGCGGTGGCTTTGGCGATGTCTTCTTCAAAGTAATACATATCGGCAAAGCAGGTCACGCCGCTGCGGATCATCTCGGCGCAGGCCAGTCTGGTGCCCAACTGGACGAAGTCGGGGGAAACGAATTCGCGTTCCACCGGCATCATATAGCCCATCAGCCAGACGTCAAGGCGCAGGTCGTCTGCCAGGCCGCGCAGGAGGGTCATGGGTACGTGGGTGTGAGCGTTGATCAGGCCGGGCATGAGCACCTTGCCCTGGCAGTCGAGCGTTTGCAGCGGAGCGTATTTCTGGAGCAGGTCGTCTTCGGGGCCGGCCTCCACAATGCTGTCACCACTGACGGCCACCGCGCCGGGTTCGTATAGATGAAAGTGCTCGTCCATGGTGAGCACGAGGGCGTTCTTCAACAGCAGATCGATCGTTTGCATGGGTCAGGACTCCTTAATCGGTGGGGTGGGGATGTTACGGCGGGCATAATCCAGGGCGGTGTTGGCGGCCCAGATGGGGCCGTTGGCCGGCGGCCCGCCGTAAGATCGGGTGGTTTCTTGCATGAACTGGCGCCCGGCAACCAGCAGCGTCAGGGTCTGTTTCTCGGCGCCTGGCAAGAGGCTGGCCGCCAGGACGAAATCGGTCGCTGCGCCGGCAAGCATCTGTGCGGCTTCCTGGCGCAGTTCGTCGAGCGTGCAGGGCAGGGGGTGGGCGCACATCTGTTCGGGCGGCATGCCGGACAGACGTTTGACCAGTTCGCCGCCCAGACCGTGTTCGCTGGCCTGCATGCGCCATCCCATGCCGTTCAGACGTTCGTAAAGTGCATCGGGGAGGGTTTGGGCGTCGGCGCCGTAAATGTGGTCGCCCAGACGAGTGCGGATTTCTGCCAGCAGCGGGGCGAGCATGGCGTCGGCTTCGGCTTCCGAACCGGCTTTGGCGGTGACGCGAATGTCGATCTGACCGGCATGCGCCGCCAGACCTACCGTGGGGTTGGAAAGCGTTTCCAGGTCGCCGACCCATTCGTCCACCTGCGATTCTCCTACTCCGGCGGCGTGTAACACCCGCGCTTTGATGATCCCTTGCAGGTCGAAGCGCTGGCGTAGATAGGGAATGACCGTGTTTTCCAGCAGGTGCTCCATTTCGCGGGGCACTCCGGGCAGGCAAATGATCGACAAACCCGGCCGTTCGACGATGAAGGCCGGGGCAGTCCCCACCGGGTTTTCAACTGCCAGCGCACCCTGCGGCACGTAGGCCTGGCGGCGGTTGTTTTCGGTCGCCTGGCGATTGAAGCGCTGAAAGCGATTCTGGATCTGCTCCCACAGTTCGGGGCGAAATTCGGTTTCTACTCCGATGGCGCTGGCGACTGCCTGGCGGGTGGGATCGTCTACGGTTGGGCCCAACCCGCCGGTGGTAACGATGATATTCGAGCGTTGCATGGCCTCTTGCAATACGAGGGCAATCCGTTCGACGTTATCCCCGATCATTGTGGAACGATAGATATCCAGTCCGATGTCTCGGAGTTTGCGCGTGATAAAGCGTGTGTTGGTGTCTTGGATCTCGCCTAACAGTAGTTCCGTGCCGATGGCGATTATCTCAGCAACAGGCATTCTTTCTCCTTGTTTCCCTCTGGCATTTTGCGCTGCCTGACCGGCTGGCCCTCGAAACTCAGGGCCGGGTATTTACCGTGGCGCACAAGATGAGGTACAATTCCGCAGGATGTAGTTTTAATGAAGAGCGAGCGTTTAAACGGCAAAACTGCCCGCCCGGCCCTCCTTGCTTGTGGTTAGTTTAACACGAATCTATCAAAAGTAAAGTCCGATTCAAACGGAGATGCCATGACAAGACAACAGACAGTCGGCCGGTGGGGGGAAGACCTGGCGGCGCAGTATTTGCAGGCGCACGACTGTGAATTGATTGACCGGAACGTGCGGACGCCCTACGGTGAAATTGATCTGATCGTGCGCCAGGGCGGGGTGATCGTGTTTGTGGAGGTCAAGGCGCGCAGCAGCGACGCCTTTGGCCCGCCTGAAACCGCCGTCACTGCCCGCAAACAGGTGCACCTGTTGCAGGCGGCCCAGGCTTATTTGCAGGCGCACAACGAAGAGGGTGACTGGCGTGTAGATGTGGTGGCGATTCGCGGCCGCCCCGGCCAGCCGGACGTCCAGATTGAGTGGTTTGAAAATGCTGTGGCCTGATCTTCCCGCCCCGCTGGTGGTGCTGGTCGGGCCTACTGCTGTGGGCAAGACCGAATTTTCCCTGCGGCTGGCCGAACGGCTGGGGGCGGAGATCGTTTCGGCCGATTCGCGCCTGTTTTATCGCGGGATGGACATCGGTACGGCCAAACCCAGTGTGGAAGAGCGCCGCCGGGTGCCGCATCATTTGATCGACGTGGCCGACCCGGATGAGTGTTGGAGTCTGGCGCTGTTCCAGCGTTCGGCGGCGCAGGCCATTGCCGGCATTCACCAGCGCGGCCGGCTGCCCTTGCTGGTGGGTGGGACGGGGCAATATGTGCGCGCGGTGATCGAGGGCTGGGAGATCCCCGCCCAACAGCCCGATGCGGGGCTGCGCCTGGTGTTGGAACGTTGGGCGGCCGAGGTGGGGGCGCCTGGTTTACACCGGCGGCTGGCGCTGCTCGACCCGGAGGCCGCTGCCCACATCGAGGTCAATAATGTGCGCCGCACGGTGCGCGCCCTGGAAGTCATCTTCCGCACCGGGCAGCGTTTCTCGGCCCAACGCCGCAGGCAGCCGCGGCCGTATTCTGTGTTGCAGATCGGGCTCAAGCGGCCGCGCGCCGAGGTTTATGCGCGTGTAGACGAGCGCATTCAGGCCATGCTGGCAGCGGGGTTTGTGGATGAGGTGCGCGCCTTGCTGGAGCGGGGGTACGATCCTGCTTTGCCGACCCTTTCGGCTATCGGCTATAGTGAGATGAGCGCCTATGTGCGCGGCGAGATGAGCCTGGCGCAGGCGGTGGCGCGTATGCAGCAACTGACCCACCAGTTTGTGCGCCGCCAGGCGAACTGGTTCAAAGAGGACGATGCCAGCATTCACTGGTTTGACGCCCGTACGGTCACCGTCGAGGAAGCGCTGGCCTGTATCCAGGCGCAAGCGGGCTGGCTGCCGGCCGGAGAATAAAAGAAACGAGGCCCGCTTGCGCTGGGCCTCGTTATGAACCGATCAGTTGTTATTCAACAGGCTGGGGATGCCATTTTTCTTGGGGTTGGGGGGCGGGAACATCTTCTCAAACTCTTCGCGTGAGATCGTTTCGACCTCGAGCAGGCGCTGCGCCACCTCGTCCAGTTTGTCGCGATAGTCGGTCAGAATCTGGCGGGCGGTCTTGTGCGCCCAACTGACCGTTTCGCGCACTTCTTTGTCGATCTCTTGCGCCACCGATTCGGAGTAATCGCGTTGTTCTGAGATCTCGCGGCCGAGGAAGATTAATTCTTCTTTCTGCCCGTAAACCATCGGGCCGAGCTTATCGCTCATCCCCAGGCGGGTGACCATGGTGCGAGCCAGTTGGGTGACACGTTCGATGTCGTTGGAAGCGCCCGAAGTGATGTCGTCAAAAACCAGTTCTTCGGCCACGCGTCCGCCCAGCAACCCGACCATGTCGGCCAGGATTTTCTTTTTGGGCATCAGGGTGCGGTCTTCGACCGGCAGCGAGAGGGTGTACCCGGCGGCCATGCCGCGGGCGATGATGGAGACTTTCTGCACCGGATCGGACTCGGGCATCACGTTCATCACCACGGCGTGACCGGCCTCGTGGTAGGCGACGATGCGTTTCTCTTCGCTGTTGATCAGGCGGCTCTTGCGTTCCGGGCCGGCAATGATGCGCTCGATGGCCTCTTCGAATTCGCTCTGGCCGATGACGCGCTTGTTACGGCGGGCGGCCAGGATGGCGGCTTCGTTGACCAGGTTTTCCAGGTCGGCGCCCACCAGGCCGGGGGTCGAGCGGGCCAACACACCCAGGTCGACTTCGGGGGCGAGGGGTTTGCCCTTGACATGAACCTTCAGGATGGCTTCGCGCCCACGCATATCCGGGCGGTCGAGGATCACGCGCCGGTCAAAACGACCGGGACGCAGCAGAGCGGGGTCGAGAATGTCCGGGCGGTTGGTGGCGGCCATGATGATGATGTTGGTATCGGTGTCAAACCCGTCCATTTCGACCAGCATCTGATTGAGGGTCTGCTCGCGCTCGTCGTGGCTGCCGCCCAGGCCGGCGCCGCGCTGGCGCCCCACGGCGTCGATTTCGTCGACAAAGATGATGCAGGGCGAATGGCGCTTGGCCTGGTCGAACAGATCGCGCACGCGGCTGGCGCCGACGCCGACGAACATTTCGACGAATTCCGAACCGGAGATCGAGAAGAAGGGTACGCCGGCTTCGCCGGAGACGGCTTTGGCCAGCAGAGTCTTACCGGTTCCGGGCGGGCCAACCAGCAGCACACCCTTGGGGATGCGGGCGCCCAGCGAGATGAATTTCTGCGGCTCGCGCAGGAATTCGACCACTTCTTTGAGGTCTTCTTTCGATTCCTCGATACCGGCGACGTCGTCAAAGGTCACGGTCGGCTGGTCGCCGCTGAACATGCGGGCCCGCGACTTGCCAAACGACATGGCGGCGTTGTTGCTGCCCTGCGCCTGACGGAAGATGAAGAAGAAGGCGCCGCCCAGGATGAGGAAAGGCAGGATGTAGCCCAGCAGGGTGATGATGTTCAACCAGGCGCTGGGGGGCTTGATCTCGATTTTGACCTTTTCGGGGACGAGTTGCTCCTGGGTAACGCCCAGATCGAGCAGTTGTTTAACCAGCGTGGACTCGGCTTCCTTGGTCGATTTACGTTGTGAACCATCGCCGTAGGTTACGGTGAGCCGGTTTTCATCCTCTAAAATTCGATTGACACGCCCACCCTTAATATCGGCAGCCAGTTCATTGATAGTCAATGCTTCTTGCGAACCACTCTGCGGCCCAAACTGATAGATCAGCATAGCAATAATGGCAATAAACAGCAAGAAGTAAATGATATACGATTGGTTTCGTGAATTCACAGATGCCTCCAATATCTGTCCAAGACGCTACTCAGACTTTCTATGTACGATTATACCAATCTCTATCTGTGGTTGCCATATTTTGGATAATGTTATGCAAAATTCTTACAAAACATTTAGGTTCTGTGTAAATCGTGGCGCTGCGACAGAAATTATGCAATCGTCTTGGCGAATTGTTGAATGTGAGAGCGATCGTGGGTGGCCATGAAGCTTACCAGTTCGTCCAGCCGGGTGGGCCCAAAAATGGCGTGACGTGCCGGGCGCTGCCAGTCGGCGGGAGAGAGGGCTTCCAGGAAGGCCAGCATGTTGCTGCGATTGGCGCAAAACGCTTGCAGGGCGGCCAGGCCGTCTTGTTGGCCGTAGCAGCGTTCATTGGCCCACGAGTCGCTGTCGACTGCTGGCAGGAAGGGGTTATCCTCGTGGACGATTTGTTCCAGGCGAGGGATGTTGACCTCGCAATCTACATCGCGCAGATGGCAGAGGATTTCGGCCGGGCTCCATTCTTCGGGGGCGGGGCGATTTTGCCAGCTGGCGCCAGACGTGCGCTGCGCCAGCACCTGGAGCGCGCCGCAGGTCGAACGTAGAACGGCCAGGGCGGCAGCCGGGGAGGAGAAGGAAAATTCGGCCGGCGTTTTTTCAATTTCTGCCAGCCAGGGAAGCAGGTCGGACAGGCTGCCGCGGCCGGCAGGGGTGGACAGCGGGGCAGGGCGCGGCGCATCCGCGTCGGCCAGCCAGAAGGTTGCCAGGCCCAGCCGTGCAGCGGGGAGGATATCCTGTTCGTAGTCGTTGCCGACCATTACCGCCGGGGCGTCTGGCCAGCCTAATTGAGCCAGAATTTCGGCGTAATAGGCGGGGCTGGGTTTGCAGTAATGCAGGTACTCAAAGGAGGTCACCAGGGCAAACGGGTGGTTCTCGAGCGGCAGCCCGGCCCACGCCAGGCGTTGGGTGATGGCCGTGCGCGGGAAGAGCGGGTTGGTTGCCACGACCACCCGGTAGCCGCGCCGGAAGACTTCTTCGATCAATGCCACGGCTTCAGGCCGGGGCTGCGTTAAGGAACGCAAAGCGGGAAAGGCTTCCTGGTAAAAACGCTCGATCACATCCCGCACGGTTTCTTTTTGCAGGCCCAACGCCGGATAGAAACCGGCGTCGAAGACCGCTTCGAGCGTTTCACCCGGAGCCTGTTTGGCAACCATCGCCTGGGTGGCAGCCAGCAATTGCGGGATCATGCGTTCGGCGGGCACGTACGAACTCAGGTGTTTGCCCAATGCTTTTAAGTAGGAGGGCAGAAAGCCATCCATACTATTGGTGAGCAGGGTGTCATCCAGGTCGAGCAGCAGGGTGAGGGTCATGGCGGTTTATTTTTCGATCGAAAAAGGAGGCAGGGTATGGCATTGGCCGCAGCCGATGTGCGGCTCGGCGACATTTTGCTGGCTGTGCCTGCAAAATGCAGTTACTTTGACTTGCTTTTTTAACCCCAAAAATTTCTTTTCCACCCGGGCGCTGATTTGCATGTGCGGGCAGCCGTTGGCGCGCAGGATGCCGGGGACGGGGCAGCTGCGACACAGCTCGGGGCGCCAGTCGGGGCCGAGCAGGCGGCATTCTTCACGGTTCTTGCCGCGAAAATAATCGCCGTAAAAGAAGGAACACTCAACGCCACTGGGAGTACGCACTGGGCACCTGTGGGTAAAAAACTGTCCCCAGGTGGGGACAGACATTGAAGATTTTACAACGCCCCCGCAACCCCGCCGTCGAACCGGGCAAGGAACGGGACAGGCGGATCAGACGCGCGTCACGTACTGACCGGTGCGGGTGTCCACCCGGATCGTGTCGCCCGACTCGACGAAATAGGGCACCTGCACGGCGTAACCGGTTTCGACGATCACGCGCTTGGTCACACCGGTGGCGGTGTCGCCACGCACGGCGGCTTCGGCTTCTACCACCTTCAGATCGACCGAGGTGGGCAGTTCGACGTCGATGGGTTCGTTGTTATACAGGGTGAGCTTGGCTTCCATGTTTTCTTTGAGGAAGCCAACGGCATCGCCTAATACAGACTTGTCGATGCCCGGTTGTTCGAAGGTCTCGGTGTCCATGAAATAGTATGCATCGCCGTCGGTATACATGTATTGCACGGTGCGGAACTCTAAACGCACGTCCTGTACGCGGTCGCCGGATTGAAAGGTCTTTTCCAGGGTAGTGCCCGAGCGCAGATCGCGGGCCTTGATGCGGATGCTGGCGTTGCCGCGGCCGGATTTGTTATGGCTGTAGTCCAGAACTTTATAAAGTTTGCCGTCCAGTTCAAAGGTTACACCTTTGCGTAAATCATTTACGTCGATCATGAGAATTTGCCTCGCTTTTGTGGTTCGAAAAATTAACATGGTGATTATAGCGCAGGGCAAATGCTATGACAAGATACAGAAATGTTCATTTAAAGGCTGTGGGCGGCTGTACGCCGCCCACAGGACTTGATTCCCACTGAAGTGTCGTTTAACCGATCTTGGGTTCGATCAACCCGTAACTGCCGTCGCGGCGGCGATACAACACGCTGATGGCGTTGGTATCGACGTTGTAGAAGATAAAGAAGTTTTCATGACCGAGCAGGCTCATCTGCAACAGGGCTTCGTTTTCGTCCATGGGAACCAGGGTGAAGGTCTTGCGGCGGGCGATGATCGGAGCGGCTTCTTCTGCTTCCTCGGGAAGTGGGATCTCGGGGGCCACTTCAGAGGCAGGGGTGCCATCGCCGCGGCCGCGCGTCCGTTTGCCCTTGAGGCGCTCGATCTGGCGCTGCATCTTATCCACAGCGGCGTCGATGGCGGCGAACAGGTCGTCGGCCCGCTCCTCAGTGCGGAGGATGTATCCTTTGCCGCTGATGGTGATTTGAGCCACCTGACGATCGGCGGCGCTGCGCGCTGCTTTCTCGTAGGCCAAATCCACCCGGGTTTCCTCGATCGAGTTGAGGAAACGATCGAGCTTGGCGACCTTTTTGTTAACGTATTCGTTGATGCGATCGCTTACTTCTAAATTCCTGGCAAAGATGTCTACTTTGAGCATGGTTTCCTCCTATAGAGAAGTTAAGGTAGATTATCGGACACGACATCTCCCACAATCGGGTCGTCTGCACGAACGGGCCCGGTCGCCTGGACAGAGGAACGAAAGCCGGCTCGGGCGAGGGTCAAACCGTAGACCTGGACGGCGCCTGCCTGGAATAGAGACTCACAGCATGCCTGGAGGGTCGATCCGGTGGTGGCGACGTCATCGATGAGCAAAACGGTTCTCCCTTTCACCAGGTCCGGTTGGGCGCAGAAAGCGCCGGATACATTTTGTAAACGTGCTTTGGCCGAGAGCCCGACCTGTGATTGGGTATCACGGGTACGGCGGATGGCCTGAGGCCGGTAGGGCAGATGATGCGCAAGCGCCAGCGGGCGTGCCAATAATCTAGCTTGATTATACCCGCGTTTGCGCATTCGGTTGGCGCTCAAGGGCACGGCGGTGATCAATTCGATGGGCCAGTTTAGCCCGGCCAGCAAATCAATCAGGTGGATGGACAATGCCTCGGCCAGACCTACGTCCTGTCTGTATTTCAACCGGTGCAGCGCCAGCCGCAGCGGGCCATCAAACAAGGCGCAGGAGCGCAACGCCCGATAGGGCGGCGGCGCAGCCGTACAACGGGAGCAGATGCCCTCGTGTTCTTGCGGTTCGCCGCAAATAGAACACAGCGGCGCGCGGATCAGGCGTATCTGCGCCTGGCAATCGGGGCACCAGCGTTCACCGGGTTTGCGACAGCCGCCGCATTCTGGCGGATAGAGCCAGTCTAACGCCACCCAGAACAGGTGATAGAGGTTGTAAGCCAGAGGTCTGGCTGCGCCCTGAACCGGGGCCAGCGGGGAGGCCGCCTGGTCGCCCTTATTGCCCTCCCACTGCACCGCCAAACATGCCAGAGGCCATCAGTTTAAGCGCCGCCGGGGTGAGCAGCACGACCATCAGCGCCGGGAAGATCAACAGCCCCATCGGGATCAGCATTTTGATAGGCGCCTTGTGCGCTTCCTCTTCGGCTGCCTGGCGGCGTTTCATGCGCATTTGATCGGACTGGATGCGCAGCACTTTGGCCATACTGACGCCCAACTGCTCGCTTTGGATCACGGCGGCAACGA
Source organism: uncultured Anaerolineaceae bacterium (assembly GCA_964535315.1). Classification (GTDB taxonomy): domain Bacteria; phylum Chloroflexota; class Anaerolineae; order Anaerolineales; family Anaerolineaceae; genus CAZHTS01. Next base: position 52,692 of record CAZHTS010000013.1, on the reverse strand, counting down.
AGCTGGTCATTTCTGCCAGGCCGATACGATCGGCCATGTCGCGCATGGCCTCACGGCGTAGCTTGCCCAACTGGATTTCCTGGATGACGCGGGCAAAGGCCAGCGATAGTTCGGTCTGCCATTTTTCGCTTACCTTGGCCATGGCGGCGTCGAAACCCAGGCCGGCTTCCACGCAGATGGTGAGCAGGTCGAGCGCATCTGGCATGGCCTTGCGAATTTCTTTTTGCCGTTTGCCGATCTTGCTGCGGATCCACAACTTGGGGAAATTAAAGCCCAGGAAGCTGAGCACCACCACGATCAGGGCTTTTTGTCCCAGGCCCCAATCGACGCTGGCAAAAAGGAAGACCAGCGTCAACAGGCCGCCAAAGAGCCCGGCCCCGATGAATTGCAGCGACAGAAACAGGGTGGGGTCCAGTTTGGCCGGGCTGCCGGCCAGCTCGAGCTGGTGCGAGATCCCTTGCAATGCGTTTTGTGGGGTGAAGCGGATGGCAAGTTCGCCCAACTTGTGAGCCAGCGGGAAGATAATGCGCTCGCGGAAAGGCTGTGAAAGTTCAATTTTTTCCAGGTCGACCGTCTCGCCGCGCTGGTTGAATTCTTCCAGGCGTTGCAGTAAGACGCCGTCGTCTTGTTGCTGCGGGCCGCGTACGCCGATGTAGACCAGAGCCGCAGCTCCGCCCAACACGGCCACTACCAATACCACAATTAAAATCGTTCCCATGGCTGCCTCCGGAGTTAGACCTCGATCTCTCCCAGCTTATTCATGGCGAAATACCCGGCGATGATCAACCCGGCAGCCAGCACCAGGGCACAATAACCGCAGGGAATAGGAGAATTGCTTCTGGGGTCGAAGAACATCATCATATATTCACGATTGAGCAGATACAGAATGGCCATAACGAATAGCGGCATCATCGACAGAAAACGGCCCGAGTACATCACCTGTGAGGTCATGACGCGAATTTCACCTTTGATGCGGACGCGTTCGCGAATGGTATAGGAAATGGTATCCATGATCTCTGCCAGGTTACCACCCACTTCGCGCTGAACGTTGATGGCCGTGACGACCAGATCCAGATCGTCGCTGGGGATGCGCCGCAAGAGATTGTCCAGCGCTTTTTCCATTGAGACGCCTAACTGCATTTCCTGGACGACGCGACGGAATTCATCGGAAATCGGAGCGGGGAGTTCCTTGCTGACGGCCTCCATGGCCTGCATGGTGGAGTAACCGGCACGCAGACCGTTGACCATCAGGTTGAGCATATCGCCCAACTGGTCGTTGAAACGAATGAGACGCTTGCTTTGCTGGCGTTTGACGTAGAAATTGGGCAAAAACAGGCCGATCACGGCGCCGACCAGGCCGCCAATGATGCTCTGACCGCTGATATACCAGGCGAGCACCCCCACGCCGAAAGCGGCGATCACCATCAGGGCAAAATATTCACCCGGACGTAGCTTGAGATCGGCGCGCGCCAGATTCCTGGAAACGCCCTCGCCCCACGAAGAACCGGCGACCCGTTGGTTGATCCAGTCGGTGACCGGGGTGGGCGGCGGCCGGTTGGCGGCCGAAATTTGTTCAACTTCGCCTTCTACATAACGGCCCAGGCGTTCATCAACGACGGATCGTTCGCTGCGGACGGTGACAGCCACCCCTATCAGGAGCATAATTACTGCCAGGCCGCCACCGATCCAGAGAATGAGTGTGAATGACATGCGTCACCCGTTTCCTAATAGGCGTTGGAGCCGTTGCGGTTTAGTATCGCCTGCCTCCGACGCCAAAAATTGTCGGTGAAAGATGGATGCCGGCTGCCTCGATTTTTTCCATGAATTTGGGGCGCAGGCCGGTGGGGCGCAACTGCCCGATCACTTTGCCGTTTTCGTAGCCGGCAATTTCAAAGACAAAGATATCGGTAATGGTGATGACCTCACCTTCCATGCCGGTCACTTCGGTGATGTTGACCACTTTACGGGTGCCGTCGCGCATACGCGCCTGGTGCACCACCAGGTCGACCGCAGACGAGATTTGCTCGCGAATGGCACGGACGGGCAGATCCATACCGGCCATCAATGTCATGGTCTCGAGACGAGAAAGCGTGTCGCGCGGGCTGTTGGAGTGGGCAGTGGTCATGGAACCATCGTGACCGGTGTTCATGGCCTGCAACATGTCCAGGGCGGCGGCGTCACGAATTTCACCGACGACGATGCGATCGGGGCGCATGCGCAATGCATTGACCACCAGATCGCGAATGGTCACTTCGCCTTTACCTTCGATGTTGGCCGGGCGGGACTCGAGCGTAACCACGTGTTCCTGGCGAAGTTGAAGTTCGGCCGCGTTTTCGACGGTCAAGATCCGTTCATCGCTGGGGATGAAGCTGGAGAGTACGTTCAGCAGGGTGGTCTTACCGGAGCCGGTACCACCTGAAATCACCACATTCAGACGGGCTTCTACACACGCTTTGAGGAAATCGACCGCCTCGCGGCTGATGGAGCCATACTGGATGAGTTGTTCGATGGTAATGGGGCTCTTGGAGAATTTACGAATGGTCAGGACGGGCCCCACCAGAGAAAGCGGCGGGATTACGGCGTTGACGCGCGAGCCGTCGGGCAGACGGGCGTCTACATAGGGGCTGGATTCATCGATGCGGCGGCCCATCGGCGCAACGATACGTTCGATGATGCGCATCACATGGTCGTTGTTTTCGAACGTCAGCGGGGCACGCACGATCTTACCTTTGCGTTCCACGTAGATATTCTTGGCGCCGTTGACCATGATTTCGGTGATGGTTTCGTCTTCCAACAGGGGCTGGAGTGGGCCAAAGCCGAGGATTTCGGCCGTGATCTGTTCGAAGAGCCGGGCTCGCTCGGGGCGGGACAGGACGATGTTTTCTTCGTTCAGGATCTGTTCGAAGAGCTCCTGGATGGTGCGCCGCACGTCCGAAGTTTTGACATCCATGCTGGGATCCAGCCCGGAAATCAATTTGTTTTGCACTCGCTGCTTGAGATCCTGATAGGTGTCCTGAGCAGCGCTTGAGGGTCCCACCGCTACCCGCCGGGCCTGAACGTTTTGTTGTGCGGCTGGTGTAGCGGGCTGGTTGCCGGGTTTGCCGGGTTCCCCACCCTGAATGCGCTTGAGAATACCCATACGTCTACTCCTCTATCCCGCCGTCATTTCTTGGCGGGGGGGCGTACGTCCTCGCTGGCATTGACGCGCTCGCGCACGCTGTCGGCCAGGGCGAAGATCGTTTTACTGATTGGCTGTGCCTTGTTGTCGACCACAAACGGAACACCCCGATTGACCGAATTACCGACGATACGTTCATCGAAGGGGATGGCGGTGGATACCGTTTGTTTGAGGCTTTCACCCACCCGCTCCGGGGTGATGGCGATGCGTTTGTCGTAGCGATTCATGATGAAGAGGATACGCTCGCGGCCGATGCCGACCGCGTCAGCCAGGCCTAAGAAGGCGTTGCAGTTTTTGATGGCGGGAATTTCCTGGGTGGTAATCAGAATGATCAGATCGGCGACTTCCATGGCCGAGAGAACGGCATCGGTCAGGTAAGAGGCGGTATCGATGATGGTGTAATGGTAGAGCTGGCGCATGTACTTGAGCAGTTTGGCAAATTGTTCGCCGCTGACCTTGTCGGCCATTTCGGGGCGGGTGGGGGCGGCCAGAATCTGCAAACCGCTGGCATTGTGGGTCACCATTACGCTTTCTACGACGTCTGCCTCGATATCATCGACGCGTTGGGTCAGGTCGAGGACATTGTTCTTGCCCTGTTCGTTGAGAAAGACGGCCACGTCTCCAAACTGGAGGCTGCCGTCGACCAGAGCCACCTTGCTATTTTCGGCGATCAGCGAGATGGCCAGATTGGTGGCGATCGTCGTGCAGCCGGTGCCGCCTTTGGGGCTGTAGACCACGATGGTCTTGCCCTGGACGGAGGAAATGGGGGTGGCAGGAGCAATGCCGCCGGCGCTGGGCGATCCAGCGGGAAGAGCCTGCGCGATCTTGGCGCGTTCTTCGCCGGCCATCTTGCCTGCCCGCCGGATGGCGGCGGTCAGTTCGTCAATCATCGGCGGCTTGGTCAAAAAGTCACGTGCGCCGGCCAACATGGCACGGCGCATGTAACTGGCATCGTTTTGCACGGAGAGGATAATAACCTGAGCGAAGGGCACTTTTTGCCGGATCGATTCGGTGGCGGTAATGCCATCCATATCCGGCATATTGATGTCCATCAGAATGACATCGGGCTTGGCCTGTTGGGCAACGTCGATGGCCTCGCGACCCGTTCGGGCGGCGCCGATCACCTCGATGCTGTTATCGAATTGCAACAGCCGGCGCAGGTTCTCGCGCGTTTCTGCGATGTCGTCTACAATCAACACCCGAATTTTTTCTTGTCCTGCCATAGATACTCCCTGTAAAAGTCGGTTTGTGACGAGTTCAAGGTTACTGGGCGGGGGCGCCGCTCGCAGGGGCGGGCGGATCGTTGGTCAGCTGCGGGTAATTGAGCGTATCGATGCGCGGCTCCCATCCGTACGGTTGCTTGGCGGGCAGGGGGATTTTATAGCGATCCATCAAGAATTGCAAGGTGACCGCTTCGGTGACCTTGGCGTTTTCGGGGGTATCACCGGCGCTGCGCAGAACCATGTTGAGTTGCGCCTTGGCCAACATCAGGAAGTTGAGCGTGACGGCATCCTGTGGGTCGACGATCAGAGTAATGACGTCCGGCTTGGTTTTGTCGGGGGCCGGGGTGGGGGTGGCTTCACCCTGCGCTGGAGGGGGGGCGGGTTGGGCCAGGTCGGTAGAGGCGGCCGGGACCGGCTCGGTGTTGAAGTCGCCCACCCGCAAAACGGTGGCGTCGTAGATCAGCGTCTGGCTGACCAGGCGGGGGCGCTGCGCTTCGGACGGCAATGCGTAGATGGGCTGATTGAGCACCGAGTCCACCTCGCCGCGTCCCTGTGTCGAAGTCGCCCCGCCAGAAATGACCTCGCTGGCGGCGGACGTGACTGCGCCATCTTCGCCCGTCGGCCCGGGGATGGTCACCTTGGCGGTATAGTTGGGCAATTTGCTCTGGAAGCTCGGGTCGAGGTCGACCAGGTAGAGCGAGGCCAGGATGCTGATGTGATCGCCGTTTTGCGGGGCGTAAGCCACCGAAGTCAGGCGGGTGATGGGGATGGCAATCGCCACCTTGCCTTTGGGGATGAGGAAGGACGCGTCTGAACCGACGTCCCCTTCGGTCAGCAGGTCTTTGGTCAGGGGCATGTGGGCGCGCAGCGAAACCAGCGGTTTTTTACCGATCGCTTCTTTTTTATCGAGGATGAACAGCCCTTGTGAAGGTTGATTGGAAGGATAAGGCACCATCACGATCATTTCTTCGGTGATCGTTTTACCGCGTTCCACATTTTGTGTAAGGATGGCAATCTCAATGGGGGGAGCGGTAGGGGTGGGGAGTGTGACTGCTTCCTGTTGTTGTCCTCCAGGGATGGGTAATGCGCCAATGATCCCGCTGGCCAGCTGCGACAACACAAACCCTAAGACGACCAACAGAATCAAGATCAATGCAACAACGATGAAGATGCGTCCACTACGACGGCGTTTACCATCGGCCATAAAATGCCTCCTGAGATTTGCTTGACCCGATTCGAAATCTTGAATACTTATTCTAATTATACGGCAAAAATAAAACCATGTGGCTAATTAGACCTTATGATTATGAAAGGTGGGTCTATTTTGTCGAAATTTTTTGAAAAAATGGGCGAGATATGCAAAGAAGGCCCCGAAACGAGGCCTTCTTGCTCATCTAGATCGGAAAAGCCTTGCGGCTTATTGGATTAGACACCCTGCACGATGTTCGAGAAGATCTTGCCGATCGCGGGGCCTAAGAGGGCGAGAATAACAATCACGACAACGGCCACCAAAACAAGAATCAACGCATACTCTACCAAGCCCTGGCCTTTTTCTTTCGGAGCGAATAACATGGTTTTCACCTCCTCTCTGCTCAAGAATGCGGTCGATTGACTGACCTATACTTATTATATGGATAATGAGGGGAATTGCAATAGAAAAACATTACAGGAACCTTACAATCGCTTTGCGTTAAAAGTGATCCCCAGGACGGCGGCGCGACCGCCAAAGCCCTCTTGCGTATATTGTTTTGAAATTCGATTCAGGCTATAATGTACTTCAGGCTGAGGAGATAAACGGAATCGTCAGTTTCGTTCTCAATGTCAAACGGAGGAAACAAGATGAGTGATCTGTTCGATCGTGTAACGGGTGACCAGGATATCTTTTCCAAGTTGTTGAGTAAAATCCCCGGGTTCAGCGGCTATATCGAGCGTGCAAACCGGCGCAACGCGGATAAGATCGTTCGTGATGCCATTGCCAACCGTTACGAAGAGCAGTGGAAGCGTATTTCGGGGTTGCAACGAGATTTGATCAGCCAGGGCGGCATCCTGTATGTGGATGATCTCGAGGCCGCGGCGATCAAGCTGCGCCAGTTTATCGATCGCGTGCGCACGGCTTCTTATGGCTACGCAGGTTTCTTTGATGCAGTAAAGATCAACGAAGAAGAACTGGCCCAGGTTTATCAGTACGATCTGGCCCTGTTGAACGGGGTGGACGAACTGGGCCGGGCGATTGATAACGTGGAAGCCTCGTTGGGCAGCGATGGACTGCCGGCGGCGATCCGCAATGTGACCTCGTTGGCGCAGAAGTATGTAGAAGCGTTCAACAAGCGGTCGGAAGTGATGATTGGCGGCGTGGCCAGTGCCTCGCAGTAATCAGGCAGGTTATTCGGGTAGTCATTCTTGAGGAGCGTGAAGATGGCTAGAATCTTTGATGTTGTTGAATATCCCAGCGAGATGTTGGATGAGATCGTGCATCGTTTCCCGGAGGCCGGCGTGGCAGATTTGCGCATGGGCTCGCAGGTGATCGTGCGCGAGTCACAACGCGCCGTGTTTTTCCGCGATGGGCGGGCGTTGGATGTTTTTGGCGCCGGGCGTCACACGATCGTGACCGCCAACATTCCGAAAGTAATTGATTTTATCGGTCAGGCGTTCAATGACCGCACCCCCTTTACCGCGGAAGTGTATTATGTCTCCTTGCGCGAGTTTGCCGACCGCAAGTGGGGCACCCCACAGCCGATCATCGTGCGCAACCCAGGGATGGGGCTGGGTGTGGCTTTGTTACAGGGCTTTGGCAGCTACAGTTTCCAGGTCAGCGATCCGCAGCAGTTCGTCACGCAGATCTGCGGCGCACAGGGTATTTATCGCACCTCGGACATCGAGAACCGCCTGCGCACCATGCTGCTTTCCAAGCTCCAGGACCTGCTGGGCGAGACGGCTGCCAAACACAGCGTGGTTGAATTGATCGGTCTGACTGAGGAGTTGGGCGCCGGGGTGCGCGCCAAGGCCCAGGATGATTTTGCGGCCATCGGGTTGACGCTCAAGACTTTCTACATCGGCAATCTCAAGCCTTCCGAGAAGTCGGCCGAGGAACTACGCGCCATGGGGATGCTGGACATGCAGACCTACACCCAACTGCAGGCGGCGGATGCATTGCGCGAGGCGGCGCAGAACCCCAGCGGCGGGGCTGGCCTGACGGCCGGGATCGGCGCCGGGATTGGTTTGGGGAATGTCATCTCGCAGTCCATGCAGGGGGTTGGCGTGGGGCAGCAGGCGGCCGGCACGCCAAAAGCTCCGGCTGCAACTAACGGCATGACAGACATCATGACCCCCAGTGAGGCGGCGGCGGTGCTGCGCGTGTCGGAAGAAGACGTGATCGCGGCCATTCAGGCCGGTGATCTCAAGGCGCGCAAGATTGGCAACGCCTATCGCATCAGCCGTGAGGCGCTGGAAGCTTTCCTGAAAGGATAGTCGACCGATAGGGCGTGAGGAAGGCGCTGCTTTTCTACGCAATAAACGTACTCGGGTCCGCCGGACCCGGCGGGAGAAGTATACCTGCTGGGGCCGGCGGATCCGCTGTTAAACGGTCGATGATATAATCAAATTGGTGCAGGGCTTATATCTCTCAGCGGACGGGAGCGGATGAAACTCCACGAGTATCAGGCAAAACAGATTTTTGCAAAATATGGCGTTCCCATCCCGAAGGGGCGGGTGGCCAGCAGCGCCAGCGAGGCCAAGACGATCGCCGAAGAATTGGGCGGGCGGGTGGTGGTCAAAGCGCAGGTATTGGTCGGTGGGCGGGGCAAGGCGGGAGGAATCCGCCTGGCGAAGAGCCCAAAGGAGGCCGAAGAACAGGCGACACTCATCCTTGGCATGGAGATCAAGGGGTTGCCGGTGCGCCGGGTGCTGATCGACGAGGCCGTCAGCATTTCCAAAGAACTTTATCTTGGGATTACCAACGATCGTTCGATGCGCAGGCCGGTCATCATGGCTTCAGCGGTGGGCGGCGTGGATATTGAGGAAATCGCCCGGAACACTCCGGAGAAGATCATCAAGATGCACGTCAACCCGCTGCTGGGATTGCAGGATTATCAGGCGCGGGATGTCGTGGCGGGCATTGATTTGCCGCGGTCGTTGTGGCGGCCGTTCATGAGCATTGCTCATGGACTGTGGCGCGCCTATCAGGAGACCGATGCCACCCTGGCGGAGATCAACCCACTGGTGATTACCGCCGACCAACACCTGATTGCCCTGGACGGTAAGATGGTGGTGGATGACAACGCCCTGTTTCGTCATCCCGACCTGGCGGATGTGCGCGACATGGACGTGGAGGCGCCGGCAGAGATCGAAGCGCGGAAATATGGCCTGTCGTACATCAAGCTGGACGGCCAGATTGGCTGTATGGTCAACGGCGCCGGGCTGGCGATGGCGACGATGGACATCATCAAATTGTGCGGCGGCGAGCCTGCCAATTTTCTGGACATCGGCGGCGGCGCCAGCGCCGAAAAGGTGGCGGCTGCCTTTCGCATCATTCTTTCTGATAACAGCGTCAAGGCCGTGTTGATCAATATCTTTGGCGGGATTACACGCTGCGACGAGGTGGCGCGTGGCATCCTCACCGCGATGGGAGAGGTGAAGCCCAGAGTGCCGATGGTGATCCGGCTGGTGGGTACCAATGCGGCCGAGGGCTTACGTTTGCTGGCCGATGCACATATGTCCACCGCTGAGACACTGGTGGATGCGGCCCAAAAAGCGGTCGAGGCGGCAGGAGGCGCACAATGAGCATCTTGATCAATCGAAGCACCCGCATCCTGGTACAGGGCGTGACCGGCCATGAGGGTTCTTTTCACACCCAGGCGATGTATCATTACAACCCGACCACGTTGGTGGCGGGGGTGACCCCCGGGCGCGGCGGCGAGTGGGTGCTGGACGGCAAAGTGCCGGTGTTTGATTCGGTGCGTGTGGCGGCCGAAACGACCGGCGCCAACACCAGCGTTATTTTCGTGCCCTCACGTTTTGCCGCCGACGCCATTTTTGAGGCCGCCGACGCCGGCATTCCATTAATTGTGTGCATCACTGAAGGCGTCCCGGTGGCGGATATGCTGCGTGTGCGCGATTATCTGGATCATAAGGGGGTACGCCTGATTGGGCCCAATTGCCCCGGCCTGCTGACACCCGGCGAAGCCAAGGTTGGCATCATCCCCGGTGATATCGCCATGCCGGGCAACGTGGGGGTGGTGTCGCGCTCGGGTACGCTGACGTATGAGGTGCTGTATGCCTTAAAACGGGTGGGCCTGGGCGCCAGTACGTGCGTGGGCATTGGCGGCGATCCGATTGCGGGTACTTCTTTTCTGGATGTGTTGGAATTATTCGAGGCCGACCCGCATACCGACCAGGTGGTGTTGATCGGTGAGATTGGTGGAAGCGACGAAGAAAACGCCGCCGATTTTATTGCCCGGCGCATGACCAAGCCGGTGGTGGCGTTCATTGCCGGTCAGACCGCTCCATCGGGTAAGCGCATGGGGCATGCCGGGGCGATCATTGAGGGCGGTTCGGGCCTGGCCAGCGATAAGGTCAGCGCCTTGCAGGCGGCCGGCGTGCGCGTGGCGCGCCACCCCGAAGAAATCCCGGATTTGTTGAGCCGCTGAGCGTTCAGCTAACAGAATTCATAAAGAAAAACAGGTTGGGTGATCCAGTTTCCCAACCTGTTTTGTTCTTATCATTGAGCGCTAAGAGGGGTTATTTGTGGCTGTCAACGTATTTGACGACATCCGCCACGGTTTTAATCTGGCGGGCGTCGTCGTCGCCGATGGCGATGCCAAATTTTTCGCAAAAACCATCGATCAGGAAAAATTGATCCATCGAATCGGCCTTCAAATCTTCAATGAAGCGGCTTTCGGCGGTTATTTCACTGGCGTCGATCTTCATGACCTCGGCAATGACGGCCTTCACATCGCTTAGGGTATCGCTCATAGGGGGCTCTCCTGAATAGAATAAAATCTCACCAATGATTGAATTGTAACTTGCCTGCTCAATCTGTCAAGTAAATCTCTCCGGGTTTCGCATTGCCCGGTTAATTTTGGTATACTCCAGTGAACAGCAGCCCTGATCCCGAAAAGGAGAGCTTGCATGCCGGATAACTCACAATTGACCACGCGTAAGGCGGACCATATCCGGATTAATCTGGAGGAGGACGTGCGTTCGACCCTGACCACCGGGTTGGAGAACTACCGTTTTGTCCATGAGGCGTTGCCGGAGGTAAATTTCGACGATATTGACCTGTCGCTTTCATTGTTTGGCAGGCAGTTGCGGGCGCCGCTGCTCATTTCGTCGATGACCGGTGGAACACCACAGGCGGCGGCCATCAATGCCATTCTGGCGCAGGCTGCCCAGCAGGCCGGGGTGGCCATGGGGCTGGGCTCGCAGCGCGCCGGTCTGGAGCGGCCGGAACTGGTGGAGACCTTTCAGGTGCGCCGCGTGGCGCCGGATGTATTATTGTTTGCCAACCTGGGCGCGGTACAGCTAAATTATGCCTACACGGTCGAGCATTGCCGCCGGGCGGTGGAGATGATCCAGGCGGATGCCTTGATTTTGCATTTGAACGCCTTACAGGAGGCGGTTCAGCCGGAAGGGGACACCCGTTTTGCCGGCCTGTTAGCCAGGATCGAGCAGGTGTGTCACGCGTTGGAGGTGCCGGTGGTGGTTAAGGAAGTGGGGTGGGGCATCTCAGAGCGTACTGCCCGTATGCTGGCTTCGGCCGGTGTGGCGGCCATCGACGTGGCCGGGGCGGGCGGCACTTCCTGGTCGCAGGTGGAACGCTACCGTATTCAGGACGAACGACTGGGCCGCGTGGCGCTGGCTTTTCGCGATTGGGGTATCCCGACCAGCGAATCGCTCCGTGTGGCGCGGGCCGGTGCGGTGGGCCTGCCGCTGTTTGCCTCGGGCGGCCTCCGAGACGGCATTGATGTGGCCAAGTGTATTGCCCTGGGCGCCACCCTGGCGGGCATGGCCGGACCGTTCTTGAAAGCGGCGGTGCAGTCGTTGGAGGCCACCCTTGCCACGTTGGATGAGATCCGCCGCGAATTGCAGATTGCCATGTTTGCCGTTGGCGCGGCCAATCTACAACAGTTGAGCCAGGCTCCCCTGGTCAAAATTTCCTGAGGATAAAACGACGATGACTCTGCAAACTTTTCTGCAAGCGATGCGGCCGGCGATTGAGGATGAACTCCGCCGGGTGGTTTATCAACAGATGGATCAGGGGTTTGACGGCTTTAGCGCCATGCTGACCTACCACATGGGCTGGGAGGGTGAGGGCGCCGGTGTTGAGGCGCAGGGTAAGCGGATTCGCCCGGCGATGGTGCTGCTGTGCAGCGCTGCGGTGGGCGCCGATTGGCGGGTGGCGTTGCCGGCGGCGGCGGCGGTAGAACTGCTGCACAACTTCTCGTTGATCCACGATGACATCCAGGACCAAAGTTCGCTGCGGCGCGGGCGTCCCACGGTGTGGGTCAAGTGGGGGATGCCACAGGCGATTAACGCCGGTGACCTGATGTTCACCCTGGCGCATCTGGCCATGCTGGATGAACGTCGTTTTCTGGCGGCCGAGCGCGCCTTGCAGGCCGAATGGATTCTCAACCGCACCTGTGTTCGTCTGACCGAAGGCCAATATCTGGACATTCATTATGAAGCTGAAAACAGTTTGCCGCTGGCTTCATATTGGCCGATGGTGGGCGGGAAGACAGCGGCCCTGTTGGGCGCCTGTTCCTGGCTTGGGGCGCTGGCCGGCGGAGCCGGCGAGGAGCGCCAGGATGTGTTTCGCCAGTTCGGCGAGGCGTTGGGGCTGGCCTTCCAGGTTCAGGACGACTGGTTGGGCATCTGGGGCGATAGCGCTCTGACGGGCAAATCGACCGAAAGCGACCTGTTGACCCGTAAGAAGACACTGCCGGTGTTGTATGCGCTCGAACGCGGCGGGGCCTTTGCACGCCGTTGGGCCGACCCGGCTCCAATCCAGGGTGACGAGGTGGCGTATCTGGCGCAGTGTCTGGCGGATGAGGGCGCCCAGGCGTATACGCAGGAAACGGCCGACCGCCTGACGGCCGAGGCGTTGGAGGCGTTGGAGCGCACGCGAAGCAAGAATGAAGCCGGACAGGCGCTAGAAGAACTGGCGCGCCTGCTCCTGCGACGAAATAAATGATATTCAAGCCAGTCTGGTTGGAGAGGTAGTTTAACGAATGATGGATCAGTACGACTCGCTGTATGAAACGGCAGAACTCATTCAGGACAGTGGCCTGGATCAGACGGTAATCCAGGGGGCGGTGGAGCAAATGCTGCGCGCCTTCGGCGAGGACCCCGACCGAGAGGGACTGCGCCGCACGCCAGAACGGGTGGCGCGCATGTACGCCGAACTGCTGGCTGGTTATCGCATCGACCCGGTGGCAATGGTCAATGATGCGTTGTTCGAGGTGGCGTACGATGAAATGGTCATTGTGCGCGACATCGAGTTTTATAGCCTGTGCGAGCACCACCTTCTGCCCTTTGTTGGGCGAGCGCACGTGGCCTATATTCCCAACGGGCGGGTGATCGGCCTGTCCAAGATTCCGCGCATTGTGGAGATGTACGCCCGCCGGTTACAGGTGCAGGAACGGATGACGCGCCAGATTGCCGAATTTATCGATGAGTTGCTGCATCCCAAGGGTGTGGCGGTGGTGATGGAAGCCTTTCACCTGTGTTCGATGATGCGCGGCGTCAAGCAACACGAGGCGCGCATGACGACCTCGGCCATGCTGGGGGTATTTCGCAGCGAGTTGAGCAACCGCCTGGAGTTTCTGGACAACGTTTCGCGCGGCACCCAGCCCTGGCATTTTTAACGACTGCGTTCGATCTCGACCCCCACGGAGCGGGCGGCGCGCACGGCCTGCGGTTTTTCGACGCGCACCCGCACGCTCTGAATCCCCGGTTCTTGCAGGCACAACCGGGCGATATCTTCGGCCAGGGCCTCAACGGTGAAACGGGCGGCCTGCATTGTGTGGGCGCTCACCTTTTTGGCGACTGCACTGTAACTCACCGTGTCGGCGATGTCGTCGCTGGCGCCGGCTCTGCGTGTATCGGTGAAGAGGGCGATGTTGATGCAAATGTCCTGCGGTTGGGTGCGTTCTTCGGGGTTGACGCCCAGGATGGCGTGGACGAGCAGATCGTTGATCAGGATTTGGTCCATGTGGGTTCCTCATAAGCAGCCGCCTGGCGACGGCGGCCGAGCAGAACCAGGCTGAGCGCCAGGATCAGCCAGGCGACGATCTGGTTCTGGCGGAGAACGCCGGCGATGAGTGTGCTGTCGCCGCGAAAGGCTTCCAGGAAGAGATAGGCCGCCGAGAGCAGGGCGCTGAAGCTCAAGAAACGTACCCCCGGAGCGCGCCGGTGCGCCGGACGGGGCCAGGTGGCCATGGCGACCAGCTCGGTCAGGATGGTTTCGTAGACCTGGGTGGGATGGCGGATTTCCCCCCACAGGTACAGGCCCCAGGGCAGGCGGGTGGGAGCGCCGTAGGCGTCGCCGGAGGCCAGGTGTGCCAGCCCTGACGCGACTGCCAGGGCGGCGGCGAGGCTGGTGGTGGCGTCGAGCGTGGGCCACAATGCCATCTGGCGGCGCTGGCCGTAGATCAGAGCGGCGAGCACGCCGGCCAGCCAGGCAGAGGGCAGGTGCAGCATGTCGGCGTTGAGCGAGAGGGCGTTCCATGGGGCAGAATAGAAAGCGTCGAGATGGCTGAGGATGTATCCCAGGCGGGCGCCCAGCAGGCCGGCGATCAGGCCGGTGACGAACAGGTTATTTAACTGCCCGACGGGCACACCGTAGAAACGGGCGTGCTTCTCGGTCAGGTTGATACCGATCCATAACCCCACCAGTAACAGCAGGGCCGGTATGGGCAGCACCAGCGGGCCGAGTTGCAGGGTGGGTAACATCAGGGCGCCTCCGCCAGCAACTCACTCAGGCGGACACGCAGCAACGCTTCGGGCAGCGGCCCGCCGACATCTGCATAGCGAATGACGCCTTGCCGGTCGATGAAGAAGGTGGTGGGCAGGGCGCGCACCTGATAGAGACGGGTGACGGCGCCTTGCTCGTCAAACAGGATCGGGAAGGTCAGGCCATTCTGATCGGCAAAGTCCAGGGCGCGACCGCGCTCGTCCTGGAAGGTGCTGTTGACTGCCAGAACGACCAGCCCCTGCTGCTGGTAGGCCTGATGGATGGCCTGTATGGCGGGCATTTCGGCCTTGCAGGGCGGGCACCAACTGGCCCACAGGTTGAGCAGCACCACCTGGCCGCGCAACTGTTGCAGGCGAACGGTTTCACCGCTGGTGGTGGGTAGTTCGAAATCGGGAGCGGAAAAGCCGGGGCGCGGCACCATCGCCCGTATGGGGGAAGTTTGGTTCACTACCGGCGTCAGCGCGATCCAACCGGCCGCGAGCAGCAGGCAAAGCAGGGTAAATAGGGTCCAGTGACGGGTGAACATACATTGTGAGTCTAAATCAGATGAGAGGAGATGTCAAACCCGGCATCTTTGAAAACGGGTGATTGTAGTAAAATGTGGGCATGGCTTTGCTCTGGCAAATCTTTGTTTTATTCACACGGGTGGCCATCTTCTCCTGGGGCGGCGGGCCGGCTTCGCTGGCGTTGATGCAGCGCGAAGTGACGGCTGTGGGATGGGTGACCGCCGACGAATTTGCCGACGCGGTGGCGGTGGGGAATGCCCTGCCCGGTCCAATTGCCCCGCAGGTTTCTGCCTTCGTGGGCTATAAACTGGCGGGGGTGCCCGGCGCGATTGCTGCCGCCGGCGGAACCGTAGTGCCGACCACGATTTTGATGCTGGTGATGGTAGCGGCTTTCTTTGGCGTCAAGGATAGCAAGGCAGTGCAGTCCATGTTGAGAGCTGTCCGGCCTGTGGTCGTGGGGCTGCTGGTCTGGACGGCGTATGATATGGGCCGTACGGTGTTTGGGGCGGGCAAATTGGGGTGGGGGCAGGCTCTGATGCAGGGTTGGGACAAACTGGCGCTGGCGTTGGTTTCGTTTGCCCTGCTGACGTTTACGTCGATCAATCCGGTATATATCATTCTGGCGGCGGCTATCCTCGGTTTGTTTTTGTATCGTTAACACCGGGGTGGGGCGGGTTTGCGTCTTTCCAGGGAGGGGGCGCATCTTTCGCTCGACACAGAAACCAACGACCGGAAGAAGGGTTAACGTACATATGAAACAGGATGAACGAGTTCTCCCCGGTGTGCAGACGGGGGTGGACCGGCTGCACCACTGCATGGGAATTGATATCGGTTCGACGACAGCGAAGGTTGTGCTGTTGGACGGCGCCGGGCGTGTGGCTTATTGTGCCTATCGCCGGCATCATGCCGAGACGTTAGCCACCCTGCGTTCCATTCTGGGCGAGGCGCGGCAGGCGCTGGGTGATGTGGATTGCAGCGTGTTGATCACCGGTTCGGCGGGATTGGGGGTGAGCGAGCGATTTGGCCTGCCTTTCATTCAAGAAGTGGTGGCCTCAGCCGAGGTGGTGCACCGCCGTTATCCGCAGGTGCGCACATTGATTGACATTGGCGGTGAAGACGCCAAAATGATCTTCTTTAAAGACGGTTGTATGCCGGACATTCGCATGAACGGTTCGTGCGCCGGCGGGACGGGCGCTTTCATCGACCAGATGGCGGCGTTGTTGAACGTCCCAATCGACGAATTGAACGATCTGGCGCTGGCTGCCGGGACGGTATATCCCATGGCGTCGCGTTGCGGTGTGTTTGCCAAGACCGACGTACAGAACCTGATCAGCCGCGAGATCGAGCGGACGGATATCGCCGCCTCAATCTTCAACGCCGTGGTGTATCAAACGCTGGCAACGCTGGCGCGCGGCTTTACCCCGGCGCCGCAGGTGTTATTCAGCGGTGGGCCGCTGACCTTTTTGCCGGCGCTGCGGCGCGCCTTTATGCAGGCCCTGCAGCTGGATGAGGGAGATGTGTTGGAGGTGGAGCACGCCGAATTGCTGCCGGCGATGGGCGCAGCCTTGAGCGGCGTGGGCCGGCAATCTTTTTCTTTGGATGGGCTGCTCGCCGTCCTGGCTGGCGGTGTGGGCGAACAGGAACTCAAGAACCGCCTGGAAGCGCTGTTTTCCACTCCGGCCGAATTTGAAGATTGGGAGCGGCGTCGCGCCGGCAACCGCGTCGGGCGGGTGGATCTGGTGCAACTGGCGGGTAAAAATTGTTTCCTGGGCATCGATTCGGGTTCGACGACGACCAAGCTGGTTGTGGTCGACGAATTGGGCCGGGTGGCCTTTACCCATTATGGCAGCAACAGCGGCAACGCCATTCAGGCGGTGCGTCAGGGACTGGAGCGCCTGGGTGAGGCGTTGGCCGGCTGCGCCGTCCCGCCGGACATCGCTCGCAGCGCAGTGACCGGGTATGGCGAGGATTTGATCCGGGCGGCCTTTGGCTGCGATGAGGGGCTGGTGGAGACGCTGGCGCATTTCCGGGCGGCGCGCGCCTTTGACCCCCGCGTGTCTTTTATTCTCGACATCGGCGGCCAGGACATGAAGGCCATTTTCATTGAGAACGGGCGCATTCAGAATATCGAGATCAACGAGGCCTGTTCCTCGGGCTGCGGCTCGTTTATCGAGACGTTTGCCCGTTCGATGGGACACACGGTCGGTGATTTTGCCCGTAAGGCGTGCGACTCGCAGGCGCCGTGCGATCTGGGCACGCGCTGTACGGTGTTCATGAACTCCAGGGTCAAACAGGCGCTGCGTGAGGGCGCTGCGGTGGGTGATATCTCGGCCGGGTTGGCTTATTCGGTCATTAAGAATGCCTTGCACAAGGTATTGAAGATCACCGATACGGCCGTGTTGGGAGATCACATCCTGGTGCAGGGCGGCACCTTCCGTAACCCGGCGGTGCACAAGGCCATTGAACGCTTGCTCGAGCGCCCGGTGGTGTGCCCGGATATTGCCGAATTGATGGGCGCCTACGGGGCAGCGTTGACGGCGTTGGATCATTTTCGGGCGGGCGGGTTGCGTTCCGCCAGCAGTTTTGTCGGTTTGGGGCAGGCTGCCTCAGCCGGTGAATATGCGCGTAAGCAACTGTATTGCCACGGCTGCGAGAACCATTGCACCATCACCCGTCTGACTTTTCCCAACGGCAATATTTTTTATACCGGCAATCGCTGCGAAAAGATCTTTTCCAACGCCGGTAAACGCGGCGAGAAGGGGAAAAACCTGCTGGCGATCAAAGGCCAGTTGTTGTTTGATCGCCCGACGCAGGCCGAGGGTGAGCGCTGTCTGACGATTGGCATTCCGCGCGTTTTGAATCTGTATGAAAAGTACCCGTTCTGGAATGCGCTGCTGCGCGGCTGTGGGTTCGAAGTGCGTCTTTCGGACGGTTCCAGTAACGCACTCTACGAAAGCGGCGCGGCGACAATCATGTCTGAAAATATTTGTTTTCCGGCCAAACTGGCGCACGGGCACATCCTCAACCTGGTGGCGGCCGGCGTGGAGCGCATCCTGTACCCGTTGGTGATCTACGAACGCGGCGAGTTCAAGGATGCGACCAATAGTTATAACTGCCCGATCGTCAGTGGTTACCCCGAGGTGATGCGCAGCGCCATCGATCCGCATAGTCAATATCACATCCCGCTGGATCGCCCGGTGGTGACCTTTCACGACGAGCGCCTGCTGCGCCAGGGGTGTTACGCCTATCTCTCCTCGCTGGGGGTGAGCCGCAAGGTGTTTGCCCGGGCGTTCAAGCAGGCGCTGGAGGCGCAGCAAGCATATAAAGAGGCGGTGCGTGCGGCAGGGCAGGCGCTGCTGGATGAGGCGCGCCGGGATGGGCGCAAAGTGGTATTGCTGATGAGCCGTCCCTATCATGTCGATCCATTGATCAATCACAAGATCCCGGACATTCTGGCCGATTTTGGCGTGGATGTCATCACCGAGGATGCCATTCCGTATGAGGCGGGCGCAGCCTTAAACGATCGCCACATCGTCACCCAATGGCAGTACCCGAACCGCTATTATTATGCCGCGCGTTGGGCCGGCGAGCAGGAGAACGTCGAGGTCGTGCAGTTGAATTCGTTTGGCTGTGGGCCAGACGTGATTGCCATGGATGAGGTCAAGAGTATCTTGCGTCAATATGGCAAGGGCCACACGGTCATCCGCATCGACGAGATCGAGAGCACCGGTTCGGCCCGTTTACGCTTGCGCTCGATGGTTGAGGCCTGGACAGGGGGAGAGAAACGACCGGCGACGTTTAGCCCGCGCCAGACGACGCGCCTGTATCAGAAGAGCGACCGGCGCAAGACGATCATCGTGCCGGAATTCTCGCGTTTCTGTACGGCGCCGATCGCACGCCCGCTGGCCGACCAGGGTTATCGGGTCGAGATTCTTCCCTCACCACAGCGTTCTTCGGTGGATGAAGGGCTGAAATACGTCCACAATGAAATCTGTTATCCGGCCATCGTGGTGGTCGGGGATGTGCTGCGGGCGCTCAAATCGGGGCGTTACGATCCGAACGAAGTCGTAGTGGGTATCAGCCAGACGGGCGGTCAATGCCGGGCCACCTGTTATATCTCGCTGTTAAAAAAGGCCATGGTCGCCAACGGCTTTGCCGATATCCCGGTCGTCTCGGTGTCTTCGGGGTTTGTACCGCTCAACGAGCAGCCGGGCTTTTCTTTGAATTATCTCAAACTGGCGCCGCGTATCTTTACTTCGTTGTTGTATGCCGACTCGCTTTCGGCCATGTATTACGCCAGTGCGGTGCGCGAACGGGTGGCGGGGACGGCGCTGCAAGCGGCGGAATATTATATGGCAATGCTGGAAGACGGCCGGCTGGCGCTGGACAGGAAGTCGGTTTTGCGTACGCTGCGCTGTGCGGTGGATGATTTCAACCAGCTGGGTTTGCACGAGGGCGCCTTCCCCAAAGTGGGGGTGGTGGGCGAGATCTATGTCAAGTACAACTCGTTCGGTAATAATTTTGCCGTGGATTGGTTGACCTCACAGGGCATCGAGATTGTCATGCCGCCGTTGTTAGAGTTCTTTACCTCATCGTTTTTGTGTCAGGAGGCCAACGTTAATGCCCACGTGGCCCATCATGACCTGTTGTGGATGTTGTCGCGGACGTTGAAAGGGATGGTGGCGAGAGCCAAGAGCGAGGTCGATGGGGTGATGGAGCGCTTCCGTTACTATACGCCCGGGCACACCATCGATCAGATTGCCCGGCATGCCCAGGAGTTTGTGGATTTGACCAACCAGTTCGGTGAAGGCTGGTTGATCCCGGGTGAGATCGGCTCGTTGGTGGAGCAGGGCGTCAACAACGTGTTGTGTTTACAGCCGTTTGGTTGTCTGGCCAATCACGTGATTGCCAAGGGGATTGAGAAGCGTCTGAAGGAGACTTTCCCGCAGCTGAACATTCTGTTTCTCGATTCGGACGCCGGGGTAAGCGAGGTAAATTTCTACAATCGGCTGTATTTCTTTGTGAATCACGTGCACACGGCCGAGAATCTGCGCTCGTAAGCCGGGCGGCTGTACTTGACAAATCCGGTTCGATTTGCTATGATTGTCTTACCCCACCCCCTGGGGGGTGGGGTAAGGAGCCTCATGAATAATCCCGAAGTTCTCAACCGCTTGAAAAGTGCAGAAGGCCATCTGCGCGGTATTCAACGCATGGTGGAAGAGGATGCCTATTGCATCGATGTCATCCGCCAGATCCAGGCGGTGCAGGCCGCGCTCAATAAAGTCAGCGCCATCGTACTGGAGAATCACATGCAAACCTGCTTGATCACGGCGGTGCGCGGCGACGACCCAAACGAGCGCGAGCGCGTGCTGCACGAGATCGGCGAGATTTTTGAGACCGCCACCAAAGTTTAGCTTATCTTCAGGAGGAAGACATGTCGATTACGGTTACCTACCAGGTTCCCAATATTTCGTGCAAGCACTGTGTGCATACCATCACCACTGAATTAAGCGAGCTGGCCGGCGTCAAGTCGGTGCAGGCCAGCGCCGAACGCAAGGATGTGGTGGTGACGTTTGAGCCGCCGGCGAGCGAAGAAAAGATCAAGGCGCTGCTGGCCGAGATCAATTATCCGGTGGCGTAAGCAATCTGGCCCGTCCTTCTCCCGGCAGCGAGAAGGACGAGTTTGAGTCTGGCGAAGGGGTCGGAAAATCGAGGTGGTATGAGTGCATCGCGACAGGTGATTTTGCCGGTGACGGGGATGACCTGTGCCAATTGTGTGGCGACCATCGAACGCAACTTAAAGAAGTTGGAAGGGGTCAGCGAGGCGGCGGTCAATCTATCGTCCGAACGGGCGACGGTGGCCTTCGATCCGGCGCTCCTGACGTTGGATGATATCGTCGGCCGTGTGCGGCGCGCCGGTTATGATGTGGCCGAAGGCGTGGCGGATCTGAGCATACGGCGGATGAGCGATGATAACGACGCTCGCCGCCTGGAGAGCGCGTTGAGCCGCCTGGAGGGGGTGCTGGAGGCGCGCGTCAGCTATGCCGGCGAGCGCGCCTGGCTGCGTTATATCCCCACCGTTATCAGCCAGGCCGAGATGCGGCGGGTCGTGGCGGCGGCCGGTTTTGAGGCGTTAGAATTGGGCGGACAGGCCGAGGATGCCGAGGCTGCGGCCCGGGCAGCCGAGACGGCGCAGCAGCGCCGCCTGTTGGCGATTGGGCTGGTGTTTACCGTGCCCCTCTTTGTGTTTTCGATGGGGCGTGATCTGGGGTTGATCCCGGGTATCGCTCACGCCGGTTGGGCGAACTGGTTGATGCTGGCGCTGGCCACTCCCGTGCAGTTTTATGTGGCCGGGCCGTATTACCTGGGCGCTTATAAGGCGTTACGCAACCGGTCGGCCAACATGGATGTGCTGATCGTCATGGGATCGTCGGTGGCTTATCTGTACTCGTTGCCGGTGACGTTGGGCCTGTTGCATGGACACGTCTATTTTGAGACGGCGGCGGTGATCATCACCCTCATTCGTCTGGGAAAGTTCCTGGAGGCGCGCGCCCGCGGCCAGACCAGCGAGGCGATTAAGAAATTGATGGGGCTGCGCGCCAAAACGGCGCGGGTGCTGCGCGATGGCGTCGAGCAGGACATCGCCGTGGATGAAGTATGCGTGGGGGATTGGCTGGTGGTACGGCCGGGCGAGAAGATACCGGTCGACGGCGTGGTGGTCGAGGGGCATACTTCGGTGGACGAATCGATGTTGACCGGCGAGTCGCTGCCGGTGGAAAAGGGGCCGGGGGCGGCAGTGACCGGCGCAACGCTCAACAAGTATGGCCTGATCCGTTTTGAGGCAACGCGGGTGGGCAAAGAAACGGCGCTGGCGCAAATCATCCGTCTGGTGGAAGAGGCGCAGGGTAGCAAGGCGCCGATCCAGAACCTGGCCGACCAGGTTTCGGCGGTGTTTGTCCCGGCGGTGATTGGGGTGGCGCTGCTGACCTTCGCCGGATGGTACTGGCTGGCGCCGGCCGCCGTGGGAGAAGTGGATAGTTTTACCCGGGCATTAATCCACATGGTGGCGGTGCTGGTCATTGCCTGCCCGTGTGCGATGGGGCTGGCCACGCCGACCGCCATCATGGTTGCCACCGGCAGGGGCGCCGAGATGGGCATCCTGTTTCGTTCGGGCGAAGGGCTGGAGCGGGCAGGGAAAATCAAAACGGTCGTGCTGGATAAAACCGGCACGGTGACGCGCGGGCAGCCGGCAGTGACGGATATTTTTCCGGCCCCTGCTTTTGCCGGCGACGAAAATGAATTGTTGCGCCTGGCGGCCAGCGTGGAAAAAGGCAGCGAACATCCTCTTGGAGAAGCGCTGGTGGCAGAGGCTGGCAATCGCGGGCTGCGTTTGAGCGCCCCGCAGGGCTTTCAGGCGCGGGCCGGGCAGGGTGTTTTGGCCGAGGTGGATGGGCAACAGGTGGCGGTGGGTAACCCGCAGTGGCTGCCGGCCGGGGGGCTGGCGGAACGGGTCGAGAGGCTGCAAAACCAGGGACGTACGGCCATGTTGGTGACGACGGATGGCGCGTTGGCCGGGGTAATTGCGGTGGCGGATACGGTCAAACCGGGTTCGGATGAAGCCATCGCTACCCTGCAGCGTATGGGGCTGCGGGTGGTGATGTTGACCGGCGACAATGCCCGCACGGCGCAGGCCATTGCGTCTCAGGTTGGGGTGGATGGGGTGCGCGCCGAAGTCCAACCGGAGATGAAGGCGGCTGAAATCCGGCGTTTGCAGGCAGATGGGGCGCTGGTGGCAATGGTCGGGGATGGTGTGAACGACGCTCCGGCGCTGGCGCAGGCCGATGTGGGCCTGGCGATTGGTACCGGGACGGACGTGGCGATGGCCGCTGCACCGGTTACGTTGATGAGCGGCGATTTGCGCGGCGTGCCGCGGGCGATTGCTTTGTCACGGCATACCTTGCGAACCATCCGCCAGAACCTGTTCTGGGCGTTTTTCTACAACGTAATCCTGATCCCGGTGGCGGCGTTGGGTGGTTTGAACCCCATGCTGGCAGCCGGAGCGATGGCCTTTAGCAGCGTTTTTGTGGTGAGCAACAGTTTGCGTTTGCGCAGGGTGAGCGTGTAAATACAGTGAAACAAACCAGACGTTATCTGGTGTAATGCCGTGTAGGGGCATATAATACCTGCATGCTGAGATTGCGCTACGTTTTGTTTTGGTCGGCTGCCTGGATCGAGGGGGTGGCGGCTTTTG
This sequence comes from uncultured Anaerolineaceae bacterium, assembly GCA_964535315.1. GTDB lineage: Bacteria > Chloroflexota > Anaerolineae > Anaerolineales > Anaerolineaceae > CAZHTS01. Next base: position 29,564 of record CAZHTS010000013.1, on the reverse strand, counting down.
TGTTGTTGTTTGCAATTCGTTCGGAAGAGGGCAATCAATTTTTGTTGGGTTACTCAGCGGTGCGCATCGCTCTGGGTACCGTGGTGTTGGCCCTGGCGCTGGTTTGTTTGATTGCCGCGGGGCGTGCTTTTTTCGACCCTGCCTGGGTTATGCGGGTACACACCCGGCTGGAGCAATGGCAGGTCGGGAATGGGCTGCTATATCTCATGACGGTTCTGGCTGGGATGGTTGTGTTCCTGGGCCTGCTCGTTCTGTTGGCTTATTCGCCCTACAATCAACACCTGGAAATGCTGGGCGCGGTCATCCACCGTGGGGTGTCGTTGATCATCTGGTTGGAACTGCTGCTCTTGCAGGCCATCGGGCTGCTCTGGTTCAATTTTCACCGCCCCGATTTTTTCCATCCGCAGCCCTTTGGAAAGATCGTCCTTGTACTTTGTATCCTGGGGGCGACCGCTTTTCAATGGCTCATTTTCATCGGGCAGGACTCCTTCTTTACCGCCATTGATGGCTGGTACTGGCAATACCGTCCCAAACCCTTTTCGATCACGTTTTTGTGGTTCGTCCCGCTGCTGGCGGCGGCGATGGTGGTGATCTGGTGGGTGTTTAAAACGCTGAAGGCGTCGTCTGGGAAAATGAGATGGCGGATACTGCTGCCCATTTTTGCCCTGGGCGTGGCTCTGCAGGTCGGTTTTGGTTTGATGGCAGGCCAGGGGAGCGAATCTTTACGTCAGAAATTTCTGATCACCGGCCATTATCGCATCGTTGAATATACCTGTGATGGCACCCCCGACGCGCTCGATACACTGCGAACTTACGATGAGACCTTGCGTACGGTCACCATGCTGGGCACCAAGCCGCCGGGTATGCTGTTATTTTATGTCGGTGTTGAATATCTGACCAATTTTATCGAGCCGGTGGATACTTTTAGCGGGCGCTGTACCCACATCACCCAGTTTGGCGCCTATGTGTTTCCGCTGGTCACTTATCTGGTGCTGTTTGTGATTTTTGCCCTGGCGGCCCGTTACGCGCAGAATGCGGCGGTTTTGCCGGCATTGCTCTATGTTTTTTCCCCCAACGTGATTCTCATCGTCTTGCACCTGGATCAGTTTCTCTACCCACTGATCTTCACCCTGGGTACCTATCTCGCCGTGCTTGCCGGCGGAAAACGTCCGTTTTGGCTCGGTGTTTTGTTTGGCGGGATGGCGTATGTGGGAATTTTTATCTCTTTCTCACTGCTGGCGTTGATCCCGATGGGCGGGCTGTGTGTCTTGTTGACGGCGTGGGCAACGCGTCGCGCCGATGGGTGGAAGACGACGCTGTGGGCCTGGGGCGGGATGCTGACCGGTTTTGCGGTGTTGTACGGGCTCTTTTTGCTGATCGGTTACGATGCCTGGACGCGTTACCAGCACGCCATGCAACTGCACCGCGCCGTCAAGTTATACGAGCAGATTTTGCCCAACCCGTTGGAGCGGTTGGGGAATATGTTGCTGATTAATAATGTGGAGTTTGCGTTTTGGACGGGGATTCCCGTTTTTGTGCTTGCTTTTGTGGGCGTAGGGCGCAGTGTGGGCCACGTGCTGAAGAAAAAGGGGCTGCGCCCGTTGGATGCCCTGGCGTTGGCCTTCTTGCTGGTATACCTGGCCCTGAACGTGCTCGGGCAAACGCGCAGCGAGGTCGGGCGCCTGTGGTTGTTCCTGCTGCCGGTGATGATGTTATTCGCCGCCGATGAGTTACAACGACTGTCGCACAGGCCACAAATCGCCTTTTACGCCACGGCAGCGGTGCAATTAGCCACGACGCTGCTCACCTTCTGGGTGCAGGATTTTTATTGAGCCCAGGCAAGAGATTGCATTGGAGCTTCTTGTGCGAATCGCCTCGCATTTGGGTGCTGCATGGTACAATAACAAAAATTTTTTGCGGTGAGGCGAAAAATGTCTGCAAGCGGTGATCTTCAAACTCGTTCCATTAATACAATCCGTTTCTTATCCGCAGATGGGGTGCAACAGGCCAATTCTGGGCACCCCGGACTTCCAATGGGCACGGCAGCGATTGCTTACACCATTTGGACGCGCCATCTGCGCCACAACCCGGCCAATCCTGCCTGGGCGAACCGTGACCGGTTCATCCTTTCGGGTGGGCATGGCTCGATGTTACTGTATTCATTACTCTATCTGACCGGTTACGATCTGCCGCTGGAGGAACTCAAGCGTTTCCGCCAGTGGGGCAGCCGCACGCCCGGGCATCCCGAAGCGGGCTGGACGCCGGGGGTAGAAACGACCACCGGCCCGTTGGGGCAGGGTTTTTCCAATGGGGTTGGGATGGCGGTGGCCGAAGCGCATCTGGCGAGCGTGTTCAACCAGCCGGAGCATACCCTGGTCGATCATTACACTTACGCTCTGGTGACCGACGGGGATTTGATGGAAGGGGTGGTGGCCGAGGCGGCCTCGTTTGCCGGTCACCAGCAGTTGGGCAAGCTCATTTACGTTTACGATGATAACCGCATCTCGATCGAAGGTTCGACCGACTGCGCTTTTACCGAGGATCGTGGGGCGCGTTTTGCGGCCTACGGCTGGCAGGTGCTGCACGTGGCCGACGGCAACGACGTCGAAGCCATTGACCGCGCCCTGCAGGAGGCGAAAGCCGATCCCCGGCCGTCCTTGATTATCTGCCGCACGCACATTGGTTACGGCCTGCCCACCCGCCAGGATACGGCCAAGGCGCACGGCGAGCCGCCGGGTGAAGAAGAACTGCGGGGCGCCAAGCAGAATCTGGGCTGGCCGTTGGAACCCAAGTTTTACGTCCCGGAGGATGTGTTGGATTTCTTCCGCCAGGCGCAGAGCCGCGGTGCGGCGTTGGAGGCCGAATGGCAGCAGCGTTTTGCGGCTTACCGCGGCGCTTACCCCGAACTGGCAGCCGATTTTGAACGCCGTATGGCCGGGACACTGCCGGCGGATTGGGATAAGGATTTGCCCGAATTCCCCGCCGATGCGAAGGGTATGGCCACCCGCGTGGCTTCGGGTAAGGTATTAAACGCCCTGGCGGCGCGCCTGCCCGAATTGATGGGCGGTTCGGCCGACCTGGCGCCTTCGACCAATACCTGGTTGCAGGGTCTGCCCGACTTCCAGCCGGCCACCCGTCAGGGGCGCAATTTCCACTTTGGCGTGCGCGAGCATGGCATGGGCGCTATTATGAACGGTATGGCGCTGCATGGCGGTGTGATGCCCTACGGGGCGACTTTCATGGTGTTTTCGGATTACGTGCGTCCGGCGATTCGCATCTCGGCTATTTCGCATATTCCCAGCATCTGGGTATTTACGCACGATAGCATCGGACTGGGGGAAGACGGCCCGACCCACCAGCCGGTGGAGCACCTGGCGGCGTTGCGTGTCATGCCGCGCCTGGTGGTGCTGCGCCCGGCGGACGCCAACGAGACGCGTGAGGCCTGGAAGGTGGCGATTGCCCGGCGGGATGGCCCGACCGTGCTGGCCTTGACGCGCCAGGCGCTGCCGGTGATGGATCGCAGCCTGATGGGGGCGGCGGAAGATGTGGCGCGCGGCGCCTACGTCCTGGCCGATGTGGGCGATGAGAAACCGCAGATCATCCTGATGGCGTCCGGCTCGGAGGTCAGTCTGATCGTCGATGCTGGTTTCAAACTGGCGATGGAAGGCGTCAGCGTGCGTATGGTTTCTTTCCCGAGCTGGGAGTTGTTCGCCGCACAGGATCAAGAATACCGCGACGCGGTCCTGCTGCCGGATGTGCCCGCACGCCTGGCGGTCGAAACCGGCGTCGGTATGGGGTGGGAACGTTGGGTTGGCGACCAGGGGAAGGTGATTTGTATGCACAGCTATGGCGCGTCGGCGCCATACCAGACGCTGTTCAAGGAATACGGCTTTACCGTGGACGACGTGGTGCGTGAAGCCGCTTCTCTGGTGCAGGGTCAACCGCAGGATTAAACATACCCGCCTCACCGCCCCACGGTGAGGCGGTCTATCAGGAGCAGGTTATGCGTATCGCAGTAGCAAGTGACCATGGTGGATTTCCGCTCAAGGCCAGCGTGCTCGAATGGGTGCGCCAGGCCGGACATGAGGCGTTCGATCTGGGCACGGATGGGCCGGCGAGCGTCGATTACCCCGATTTTGCCGAAAAGGCCGGCCGGGTCGTGCAGCGTGGTGAAGTGGATCGGGCGATCGTGCTGTGTGGCTCAGGGGTGGGGGCGTGTATTGCCGCCAATAAGCTCAAGGGGATTTACGCCGGGGTGTGTCACGACACGTATTCGGCGCATCAGGGCGTCGAACACGATAACATGAACGTGCTGTGCGTGGGGGCGCGCATCATTGGGGTGGAGCTGGCGCGCGAGGTCGTGTTGGCCTATTTGAGCGCCAGTTTTCAGGGCGATCAGGAACGGCTGATGCGCCGCTTCCGCAAAGTGCAGACGCTCGAACAGAACGGCTGATTTCGATATTATTAATTCTATGCGCTGAGGTGCTTGATGGATCGATTTAAACCTTTAATCTCTCTGGGCCAGTCGCTGTGGTACGACAATATCCAGCGCCAGCTGCTCAGGAACGGCGAGATGGCGGGGATGATCGCTCGCGGCGAGATTCGCGGGGTGACGTCCAACCCGACTATTTTCAATAATGCCATTGCCAAAAGCCAGGATTACGACGAGGCGTTGAAGCCGATGGCCTGGGCTGGCTGGACGCCCGAGCAGATTTTTTACCAGCTGGCGGTGGAGGATATTCAGGACGCGGCCGATTTGTTTCAAGATCTGTACCGCCAGAGCCAGGGTGGGGATGGCTACGTCAGTCTGGAGGTCAGCCCGTATCTGGCCAACGACAGCCAGGGTACGTTGGAAGAAGCCAAACGTTTGTGGGCGCGGGTCAATCGCCCCAATTTGATGATTAAGATCCCGGCCACGCCGGCGGGTATCCCGGCCATTCGCCAGGCGATTGCGGCGGGGATTAACGTCAATGTGACCCTGATCTTCTCGCTCGAGCGTTATGCGGCGGTGATGGATGCTTACCTGAGCGGGCTAGAGGAGCGCACTGCCGCCGGGCTGGCGGTGGATGGCATTGCTTCGGTAGCCTCGTTCTTTGTTTCGCGGGTAGATAGCAAGATCGATCCGCTGTTGGAAAGCAAATATAAAGCCGGCGAGCATGCGGCCGGTGCCCTGCGTGGCAAGGCGGCCATTGCCAACGCCAAACTGGCTTACGCATTGTTCCGGGAGACCTTTGGCGGTGAGCGCTTCCAGCGCTTGCAGGCCAAGGGCGCCCGTTTGCAGCGCCCGTTGTGGGCCTCGACCAGCACCAAGAACCCGGCCTACCGTGACGTAATCTATATAGAAGAGTTGATCGGCGCCGATACGGTGAACACTGTCCCGCCGCAGACGTTGGTGGCCTTTGGCGATCACGGCGAGGCGCGCCCGAGTCTGACACAGGGCGTGGACGCGGCCCGCGAGCAGCTGGCGGCGCTGGAGCAGTTGGGCATTCACATGGATGAGGTGACGCGCCAGCTGGAAGAAGAAGGCGTTCGCTCGTTTGCCGATGCTTTCACCGCCCTGCTTAAATCGATCGAAGAACGGCGCAGCGCCATGCAGGCCGAACTGGGCTCGCTGCAAGGCGTGGCGGAGCGGGTGGCGGCGCTGGGAGAACAGAAGCTGGTAGAGCGCATTCACGCTCACGAAGTGTCCGTGTGGAGCCAGGACGCCAAACAACAAGAGGAGATCCGCCGCCGCCTGGGTTGGCTGGATGCGCCGCAGCGCAGCATGGCGTTGATCCCCGACCTGAACCAGGTGGCGAGCGAATGTCAGGCGGCCGGTTACACCCAGGTGCTGCTGTTGGGCATGGGCGGGTCGTCGTTGGCGCCCGAGGTGCTGCGTCTGACGTTTGGCGTCGGGCAGATCAACGGCCGGCCGGCGCTCGATCTGACCATTCTGGACTCGACCGACCCCGGACAGGTGCGCGCCGCAGGGCGGCGGTCTGCCGTGGAGCGCACGTTGTATATTGTGGCGAGCAAGTCCGGTTCGACCGCCGAGGTGAGCGCCTTCATCGACTTCTTCTGGGGACGTGCACGCCAGCAGGTGGGAGAACGGGCCGGCGAGCATTTTATCGCCATCACCGACCCCGGCACCTCGCTCGAACAACTGGCGCAGGAACGCGGTTTCCGCCGCATCCTGCACGCCGATCCCAGTGTGGGCGGACGTTTTTCGGCGCTGATTGTGTTCGGCATGCTGCCGGCGGCCTTGCTCGGAATGGATGTCTCCCGTTTGCTGGGCCGGGCGCAGGATATGGCCTGGCAGTGCCGGGCGGATCTGCCGGCGGGGCGCAACCCTGGTCTGGTGCTGGGCGCCATCTTGAGCCAGGCAGAACAGCAGGGGCGCAACAAGTTGTGTTTCATGGCCGATCCTGGTTTTGCGTCTTTTGGCTCCTGGCTCGAGCAACTGGTGGCCGAGAGCAGCGGTAAGGATGGTAAGGGCATTATCCCGGTGGACGGCGGCAAGCCGCTGGCAGGGGGCGACCGTTTGTATGTTTATTTGCGCCAGAACGGGCGTTACGACCGCATCGCGTCCCGGCTGCGGGCGGCAGGTGTGCCGGTGTTGGTGCTGCCGGCGACCGACGCCTACGACCTGGGGGCGGAGTTCTACCGCTGGGCGTTTGCTACGGCGGTGGTATGCGCTCTGTTGGGCGTGAACGCCTTCAATCAACCGGACGTACAGGACAATAAGGAACGCACCCGATCCAAGATCGCTGAGTATGCCCGCCTCGGTCGTTTGCCGGAAGAACAGCCGGTCTGGCAGGGAAAGGGGGGACGTGTGTACGGTATGGCGCTGCCCGGGTTGGAGACGGCCACGTCGCTGGCGGAGGTGGTGGCGCGTTTCCTGGAATTGAACCGGGAAGGCGATTACATCGCGATCAACGCTTATCTGCCGCGCAACAAACGCATCGAGGCCCGTCTGCAACGCCTGCGCCTGGCCATCCAGGAATGCACCGGGCGGGTGGTGACACTGGGCTTTGGTCCGCGCTTCCTGCACTCGACCGGCCAACTGCACAAGGGCGGCGCCGATAACGGCCTGTTCTTGCAGATTACGGCCGACCCGAACGAGGATGTGACCATCCCCGGACAGGGAATGACGTTTGGCACGCTGGAACGCGCTCAGGCCCTGGGCGATCTGGAAGCCTTGCTGGCGCGCCAGCGCCGGGCGATCCGCGTTCATCTGGTGGATGCCAGCCTGGAAGAGTTGCTGTAGCGCTGGGGGTAGTTTGTAGAGTGGTTCCAACAGGCCTCACAGGGTTTTTGACCTGTGAGGCCTGCTTTTTACTCTGAGGCGCAGCGTTTTCAGGCGGGGCGGGCGTTAAGCTGCTGGGCCATCGCCAGGGCGCCGAGTACGCCGGAACGGGTGCCCAGGCCCGGTGGAACGATGTAGCGATCGATCTGGTTGAGGATGATCGGCGATTGGACGTAGCCATTCAGCGCCGAGAGCGTGCGGCCGCGGATGAGGTCGAACAGATGCATCTGCTGCATCACGCCGCCGCCCAGGATAATGCGCTGCGGTGAATAGGCGCAGATCAGATCGTGCAGCGCCAGGGCGATGTATTGCGCTTCCAATTCCCAGGCGGGGTGGTCGTTGGGGAGTTGTTCGGCGGAGATGCCCCAGCGACTCTTGATGGCCGGCCCGGCGGCCAGGCCTTCAAAGCAGCAGCCGTGATAGGGGCACGAGCCGCTGAAAGGATCGTTTTCCTGGTGGGGGAGGAGAATGTGTCCGACTTCGGGGTGTACCAGACCGTGCAGCGGGCGCCCGTTCGCGATCAGGCCGCCGCCGATGCCGGTGCCGATGGTGATGTAGAGAAAATCACTCAACCCCTGACCGGCGCCCCACAGTCCCTCACCGATGGCGGCGGCGTTGACGTCGGTGTCAAAGGCAACCGGTACAGAAAGCCGGCGCTGGATTTCGCCGCCCAGATCGGCGTTCTGCCAGCCGGGCTTGGGGGTGGTGGTGATGTATCCGTAGGTCGGCGAGCCGGGGTGAATGTCTACCGGCCCAAAGCTGCCGATGCCGATGGCGGCCAGCGGCTGTCCCAGGCGGGCGCCTTCGTCTTGAAAAAAGCGCACGGTGTGTTCGACGGTGTGCTGCGGTGTGGTGGTGGGGATGCGCACTTCGGCCAGAATGTCCTGCGGCCCGCTGGCGATGATACAGTTAAATTTGGTACCCCCTGCTTCGATTGCCCCGTAAAGTGTCATGTTGATTTTCCTTTCTAAAAAGAATGATTACTTGAGTTTCATCGGCAGCCCGGCGACCATGAAGAGCACCTCGTCGGCGACCTGGGCCAGGCGTTGATTGGCGCGGCCGAGCAGGTCGCGGTACAGCCTGCCCAATGGGTAGGGGGGCACCAGACCCAGCCCAACCTCGTTGGAGACGATGATCCAATCGGCCGGCCCGGCGGCGATGGCGGCCAGCAGGTCTTCCAGTTCGCTGTCCAACGCGGCCTGCGCCTGGCCGGCGGGGACATCTTCGGGTAAGGTCATCAAGATATTGCTGGTCAGAACGGTCAGGCAGTCGAGCAGGATGAGCGGGGCCGGATCGGGGTGGGCGCGCAGCGCCTGCGCTACTTGCCGCGGGGCTTCGAGTGTGCCCCATGTCGCCGGCCGTGAGGCGCGGTGGGCGGCGATGCGCTGCGCCATTTCTTCGTCGCCGGCGGTGGCGGTGGCAATGTACAGGACGCGCCCGGCGCGCTGCCCGGCCAGGTTCTGGGCGTAGCTCGACTTGCCGCTGCGGGCGCCGCCGAGGATGAGGGTCAGGTGTGGGTTCATAGATCGGGTGTGTGGCGCTCCAGGCTGTGGCGGAGGGCCTGTAATGAGGTTTCCAGGTCGGGTTGTCCGAAGATTTCCAGGGTGAGCACGCCGCGATACGGCCAGGCGTGCAACTGTTCCAGCACGGGGTCGAGCTGGGTGGGCAGCATGTGGGCCAGCGATTGGTGGTCGCGCTCGCCAATGCCATGCAAATGGATGACGCGCGTGCGGGCGAGGGTAGCCTGTAGGTAGGGCCGCGGGTCGTGCCCGTCGCGCCACAGGTGACCGATATCCACGCAGTATGAAGCGGGAATGCGTTCCAGGACGGGCCAGGTCAGGTCGGGGGGATAGTTTTCCAGGTTCTCGACCGCCAGCAGTTCGGGGGCGCCGGCCCAGTCTGCGGCGAGTTGCAGAGCGCGCACGGCGCGATCCTGCCAGCGGGCCAGGGCGGCGGCCGAAGTCTCTCTCAGGATGGCGCGGCCGTCCAGATGCAAAACGTAGGCCCACGGGGCAAGCGGACGGGTGGCGGCGATGACGCGCCGGGCCTTTTCCAGCGAACGGTCGCCGGCGCTGCCGTCTTCGGCCAGGCGCAGATCGAGCGGCAGATGGACGGTGTAGCTCAGGTCGTGACTGCCGGCCAGGCCGGCCAGTTCGGCGATGACCTCGGGCCCGGGCAGATTGTTGCTGCCGTCGTCGACCTCAAACAATACCAGTTCAATGTCCTGCACCCTGCCGGCCAGATAGCGGGCGTTGGGGAGGATGTCGTCGGGGAGGATGTAAGAGGTGGTGCCGATGCGGTAGGGGGTTGGGAGCATGTTATATCCGTACGCTGTAAACCAGTAAGACGGCCAGTTCGCCCAGTTCGATGGTCAGGCCGAGCACGTCGCCGGTGACGCCGCCCAGGCGGGCGCGCGCCAGGAGGAGGACGCCCACGGCTACCCCAACAGCGCAGGCGACGGCCAGAGCGGCCTGCCAGCCGCCGATAACGACCAGCAGCAGGGGAACAAACGAGCCGAGCAGCAGGTGACGCCGTGTCAGGCCGAGGGCAAAATCGGCGCCCATGCCGCCCGGACGGGCCGGGGGCTGGCGGGCGACGATCAGGTTCAGCCAGCGGCCTACACTGGGGGCAAGCAGCAGGGGCAGCGCCGAGGGCAGCACGCACAGACAGGCAAACTTGAGCAGGAGGTGCAGGATCAATCCGCTGGCGCCAAACGAACCGATGCGCGAGTCTTTGAGGATTTCCAGGCGGCGTTCGGGGGTGGCGGAGGCCAGCAAGCCGTCGCAGCAGTCGGCCAGCCCGTCCAGGTGCAGACCGCCGGTCAGGACGGCCCATAAGACGACCAGCAGGGCGGCCCCGACCAGCGGCGGGAAGAAACGGTTGAACAGCCAGTGGGCTGCGGCCAGAATGGCGCCGATGCACAAACCGATAGCGGAAAACCAGGCGGCCGAGCGTCCCAGATCGCCGGGTTGCAGTGGGTCGTTGACCCGCACCGGCAGGATGGTCAGGAAGCCGAGCGCCAGCCGCAGGGTCTTCATGCTTTATCGCTCACACCGGCCTCGCCAAAGGTCGCCATTTCGTTGAGGATGCGGGTGGAAGCTTCGATCAGGTGGAAGGCCAGGGCGGCGCCGGTGCCTTCGCCCAGGCGCAGGTTCATATCCACCAGGGCGCGCAGCCCGAGCCGTTCGAGCATGGCGCGATGGCCGATCTCGACCGATTGGTGTGAGGCGATCAGATAGGGTTTGACGCCGGGCGCCAGCCCGGCGGCGACCAGCGCCGCGGCGCCGGAGATGAAGCCGTCGATGACCACGGGCACGCGCCGGGCGGCTGCGCCCAGGATGACACCGGCCAGCCCGGCGATTTCCAGCCCGCCGACCTTGCAGAGCACATCCAGGGCATCGTCCGGGTTGGGTTGGTTGACCGCCAGGGCCTGTTCGATAATCTTGATCTTATGCTGCAACCCATCATCGTTCAGACCGGTGCCGCGCCCGGTGATTTGCGCCACGGGCAGGCCGGTAAAGGCGGCCAGGATGGCGGTGGAGGGGGTGGTGTTGCCAATGCCCATGTCGCCGGTGGCGACCAGATCCAGACCCTGGTCGATTTCTGCCTGAACGACTTCGATGCCGGTTTGCAGGGCCTGTCCGGCTTCGGCGTGGGTCATGGCCGGACCGGCGGCCATGTTGCGTGTGCCGTTGGCGACCCGGCGCGAAATGAGCCCGGGCTGAGGTTCCAGCGGGGCAGCGACGCCGATATCGACGATGATAACCCGGGCGCCGGCCTGGCGGGCCAGGACGTTGATGGCGGCCCCACCATGCAGGAAGTTGATTACCATTTGCGGGGTGACTTCGGGTGGAAAGGCGCTGACGCCTTCCAGGGCGACGCCGTGGTCGCCGGCCATGACGATGACGGCTTTGCGGGCCACGCTGGGGCGTGGATTGGCGGTGGCGCCGGCCAGCTGGATGGACAATTCTTCCAGCCGGCCCAGGCTGCCCTGGGGTTTGGTGAGGGTGTCCTGGCGGGTGCGAGCAGCCGCGGCGGCCTCAGCATCCAGGGGAGGGATGATGGGGGGGATGAACATGTGTAGACCTCCGAGGGAAGATGAATGCACAAACGCGGCTAAGTATACTCGAATTTCATGGGGTGGGCAGACCCCAGAACAGAATATTGCCGTCTTCCCCGGCGCTGACGATCAGGCTGCCATCGGCGCGATAGGCCAGCCCGGTCAGCGCGAATGTGTGGCCGCGCAGCCAGGCGATGGGTTCGGCGCTGCCAGCCTGGTAGAGCACGATAACGCCGCCGCTCACGTTGGCGACGTCTCCATAACCAATCCGTACGGCCAGCAGGCTGCCATCGGGGCTGAAGGTCAACGGGGCGTCGGCGCCCTCGAGGGTTTGTTCGATCTTTTGGGTGGTCAGGTCCCACACCAGCACCTGTTTGTTCTCGTCCAGTGCGGCGGCCAACCGTCCGCTGGTGGGGGAGAATGCCAGGCCGGTGACGGTGGCTGCCTGCGGCAATTCCAGCGTACCGGCAGCGGCGCCGCCGGCGACATGCCACAGGCGGATGGTCTTCTCGCTCCCGGCGCCGGCCAGCTGCCTGCCATCGGCGTTGAAAGCCAGCGAGCGCACCCCGGCGGCGTCTGCGCTCAACAGGCGGCTGGCGCTGATCTGTTCGCCGGCGACCTGCCAGAGATTGAGATTGCCGTCCTCGCTGGCGGTGGCCAGCAGGTCGCCGGTGGGGCTGAAGGCAAAGGCGGTGATGGCCGATGCGCCGGGCATGGTGACGGGCTGCCAGGTGTGGCCGGTCCACAGTTTGAGCACGCCAGAACGGTTGAGCGCTAACAGTTTGCCGTCAGGGCTGAAGGCCAACCGGTCGGCGCTGCTGCCGGGTGGTGTTTCGACGGTCAATTCCTGGCGGGTTTCTCCGCCGGGAAGCGAGCGAACGATGATCGCCGGGCCGTCGCTGGTGCTCCAGGCCAGCCACTGACCGTCTGAACTGAGCGCCAGGGCGGTGATGGGCGCCTGGTAGCCGGGCAGTTCACGCCGGTTTTTGCCTTCTGGCAGATCCCAGACTTCGATCTGGCCGCCTGCGGCGAGCAGCAACGAACGTCCCTCGGGCGCAAAGGCTATCTGTGCGCTGCGCACCTTGCTTTTCAGGCGGGCAACCTGTGTGCCGCTGCCGGTTTCCCAGATAGAGACGTTTTCTTCACCATCTTGGAGCGAGACCGCCAGGTAACGTCCGTCGGCGCTAAAGGTCAGATGCGCCGCGTCGGCATCAATTTGTAAGGTGTGTCGCCGCTGGTTGCTCGTCAGATCCCACAGGTCAATTTTTCGGTCGTAGGCGGTTGCCAGTTGGCGGCCATCCGGGCTGTGGGCCAGGGCGCTGCTGCCGGCCTGACTGGTTTTGCCCAGGGTAATTTTTTCCTCGCCGGTGGTCGGGTCGCCCAACCCCAGCGAATTGAGGCCATCGAAGAGGATGGACAGCGAGCGTCCGGCCGGCCATACGACGCCCTGGAATTGCTGGTTGGGGGTGAAATTGTTATCGGGCGCGCCGTCGGGGAGGCGCCAGGTTTGCAGGCTGGAGAGCGAGTAAGCGATCAAACGGCTGCCGTCCGGGCTGAAATCGAACCGCGGGCCCTCACTTTGCAATCCAAAGCGGCGGACGCCGCTGGCGGCCTCCAGGATATCGATCTGTCCGTTGGCGTAACTGACGACGAGCAGGGTGCTATCGGGGCTGAAGCGCACCATTTCAACCGGCTGTTTGAGTTCTAACTGCCACTCGGGTTGTAACGTTCCGGCATTCCAGGCGATCAAATGGCTGGTTGAGGCGATGACAAAGATTTGAGCGGAGGGCGACCAGTCGATGGCGCGCACCGCGCCGTAGCCCCAACGCGCCAGGGCGGCGGCAGTGGGGGCGTTTTGTGCGCTGAGGGGGGCAAGCTGCGCGGGGTACAGGCTGGGGGCCGGTGTGGCGGCGAATGCCTGGGTGGGGAGATCGGTGGTAGGCAGGGGCGTCGGCGATGCTTCTGGGGTGGGGGTATCGGGGTTGAAGCGGGTGGCGACTGCCGTAGGGATCTGGGCGATGCGCTGGCTGACCGGCAGGGGGAGCATGTTTTGCGTATAGGCATAGATGGGGATGCCCAGGGCAGCCGTCAGGACGATGATCAGCAGCAGGGTGACCCGCAGCCGGCGGCGGCGGTCGCTGCGTTCTTCGGCCTGGATGTCGCCAGTCTGCGGCGGCGGGGACTGCAGGTCGACCGTACCCAACACGTCTGCTCGCTCGAAGCTGGCGGCTTCTTCGCCTGAGGTTTCAGCGGGCGCCTCCGGCGGTGTTTTTGCTGCCGGGGGAGGCGCAAATTGTTGTAACCGTTCGGCCGGCACCAGCATGACCGTCGGTTCGCTCTCAACCGAAGGCGGCGGCTCAGGCCGGAATTCTTCGTCTACAAAATGGCGCAGCTGGTTGAGCGTGTCTTCGTCATTGGGCTTGTCCGCAGCCGGCTGGGGTGCGGCCGGCGCGGCGGCAGGTTCTTCGGGGATGAACATGCGCAGCCGGTCGAGCGACCGTCCGTCGTCGATGAGGGGTTCTTCTTCCACAATCTCCGTTTCAGGGGCAACCGGCTCGGGTTCTGGCGCCGGCGGCTCGCCGGGGGGGGGCCTGAGCGCCCCGGTGCGGCGCAGGTGGGGGATTAACGGGCCGGTGCCCCGGGGGGAAGGAGACGGGGGCGGGGGGGGGGCGGGCGGTTGGGCGGCCTGCGGCGGTGCGGGTGGGGGCGCTTGTGGAATGGGAAGCGCCTCGAGGGCGGCGATCAGGGCGGCGGCGTTTTCAAACCGCCCGGTTTCCTGCGGAGACAGGGCACGCGCCAGCACGGTTTCGATCTCGGCGGGCACGTTGGCCGGCCACTGCCGTTGCAACGAAGCGCCGCGCAGGTGTTGTTGCAACATGGCGGTGGGCTCCAGGGCGTTAAATAAAGGCTGGCCCAGCAGAGCCTCTACCAGCAGGCAGGCGAGTGAATACTGGTCACTGGCAGCCACGACCGGACGGCCAAGCCAGACTTCGGATGGGTGATATGCCCGGGCAATGTGCACCGAGCGTTCGAGCGGCAGCAGGCCGTTTTGCACCAGGGCGCGCAGCACCCCATAATCGCTCAAGATGGCGCCGCGTTGGGCGCTGATCAATAGATTGCCCGGTTTGAGGTTGCGATGCGTACCGGCCAGCGGGTAGGCGGCATCCAGGGCGGCGGCCAGCTGGCGGAACAGGTATAGGGCCGGCTTCCACGGTATGGGCCCGCGCTGACCGAGCGCCTGACTGAGCGGCAGGCCGTCGATGAACTCACTGATCAGGAAGGTGCGCCCGGCGGCATGGACGCCGTTCAGCAGGCGGGCGATGTGCGCCTGGCGCAAGTCGAACAATGGTTGCAGGGTTTGCATCAGCCGCTCGTGGGCCTGAGGGGTCGGTACCAGGCCTGCTTCGAGTACCTTGATGACTACGGCTGTGTTCTGTTGGATGTCGGTGGCGCGGTAGGTTTCGGACAGCGGTCCGATGCCAAGGCGTGTTTCAAGGCGATAGCGTTCTGCCAGGAGCGGTTTGTCCATACCTTTGATTCTATCAGGTTTCGGCGGGAATGTGAGCGATACAGTTGCCGCCGTTTCGTTTGGCGTGGTGGATGGCCTCGCCAGCCTGGGCCAACAGGGCTTCCAGGGTGCTGGCGTCAGGGCTCAGGACGGCTATTCCGATCGAGATGGTCACCGGCAGGTCACCCATTGGGGTGTTGAAGAGCGTGGCGGTCACCTTTTGCTGGATGCGCACGGCGATCTGATGTGCAACGGGC
This sequence comes from uncultured Anaerolineaceae bacterium, assembly GCA_964535315.1. GTDB lineage: Bacteria > Chloroflexota > Anaerolineae > Anaerolineales > Anaerolineaceae > CAZHTS01. Next base: position 14,454 of record CAZHTS010000013.1, on the reverse strand, counting down.
CGGTCGCACTCGGCCAGGATGATGATGAATTCGTCGCCCCCATACCGCCCGATGACGTCAATCTCGCGAATGCAAGAGCGCACACGTCCGATCAACCCGCTCAGCACGGAATCGCCGACCTGGTAACTGTAACGGTCGTTAAACGCCTTGAAATGGTCTACGTCGAGCATGAGGGTGGCCAGGGGCCGGTTGTAGCGCAGCGCACGTTCGACCTCGCGTTTGCTCATCATCATCAGCCCGTAGCGGTTGTACACGCCGGTCAGGCCGTCGGTGACGGCCAGGTGCTCTGTTTCGGTATGCAGCCGGGCGTTTTGCAGGGCAATGCCGGCCTGATTGGCGAAGCTTTGCAGCCGGCTGCCATGTTCGGGTTGGAAGAAATTGGTGGTCTCGCTGTCCAGGTTGAGGAAGCCGATGACCTGATCTTTAACGATGATGGGGGCGCCAATGTACGAGCGGATCCATTCGGTTTGCGGGATGACAACCCAATCGGGGTCGAATAAAACGTCTGAAACGACGAGCGGCTGGCGGGTGGTCACCATCCAACGGTAGCCCGGCACCAGGTCGATGTGGCGCGGCAGGAGCACGTCGTCCAACGTGCGACCATCCGGCATGCGATGGGCGTAACCCTGGCCGCGCACCGCACGGGTGATGCCCTGGCTTTCATCCACCAGCATGACGTTGGCTGCATCGTGCGGTACGACCCGGCTGACGTTGGTCAGGATGCGGTCGAGCACTTCTTCCAACGACAGCGTGCTGGTGAGGAGGGCGGCGGTATCGCGCAGGGCTTCGGCGAGGACGCGCTGGTCGTGTTCTGCCTGGCGTAGCAACAGGGTTTCGATCGTCTTGCCGATGCGGTTGGCTATCGCTTTGGCCAGATCGCGTTCTTCGTCGGAGAAATGGGGTGATTGGTGGGCCGGTGGGCCGGCAGGACGTACACAGATCTGTAACAGGGCGGCGGGCTGGTCGTTGACCAGAATGGCCTGGTTGAATTGATGGGCGGTTTCTTCAAAACCGGCGCTACAGAATTCGTTGGTCTCGTAGAGGATGCGCGCCATGGCGCGCTGCGGATCGTGCATGGCAGCCGGGATGAGATCGACCGTGCTTTGCAAAATCTCAGCCAGGCTGAGATCTTTTTTCTGTAGCAGATTGGAAATGTTATACAGGCAGTGCAGTTCTTTGATCCGTTGTTCCAACTGCTGCGCCTGGGTATGCAGGCGTTCGTCGCTGGTTTCGAGGGCGGTCTCGGCCTGCTGGCGCGCCTCCAGTTCCTTGCGCAAACGGCGGCTGAGACCGCTGGCATGGCCGATCAGGAGGCTGACCACGGTCAGGGCCACGGTGCCGGGGAGGTTGTTGCTAATCGACGAGAGTAACGGCTGTGTGTGGCCGGTCAGGTGCAAGAGCAGCAGATTGAGCGGTAAAACCAACAGGGTGGTGAAGATGCCCAGGCGTGTGCTACAGAGCCAGGCAGCCAGGGCGACCGGCAGTACGCTAAACGCTGCGGCGCTGTTGCCCAGGATGGGGTGCAGGGCGAGGAACACAAGGCAGTACAGGCCCATTGCAAGCGCGACAGGAACTCTGCGACCGGCCGCCGGCAGCCGCTCGATTTTTTCAACCAGAGGCGAAAGCACTGCGGGGGTAATATCCATCCAGTTCGTTCCTGCGCTATGGGCTTACACAAGGTTATAGCACGTTTTGGGCCGGCCGAACTGTTGGCTTTGCAAGTTATCGGTTTTGTCAGGATCGGGTTTTGGGATCGCGTACCCAGAAATGTAAGACGATGGTGGTCAGGGCGGCGAAACCGGCCGCAGTCACAAAGGTGAAAGGGTAACCGCCGCTGTCGGCCAGCCAGCCGCCCAGGATGGGCGCCAGGATGGTGGCCGGGGCGAGCAGGCTGTTGGCCAGGCCGACGTACGTGGGGCGCTGGCTTTCTTCTCCGAACTCCAATGTCATGGCCATGCCAATGGTCCAATAGATGGTATTGGCCGCTCCGTAGAGGACGATGGCGACGTAAAACAGGCCGATACCGGGCGCCTGCCAGGCCATTAATACACTCAGGATGGTAGCGATGGCGCCGGCTTCCAGGATCCATTTGTGCCCGAAGCGATCGGCAATCCATCCGAACAGCGGGTTGGCAATCACCTGGGTCATGAACAGGACGCTGGTCATGATACCCACCTGCGATTCGCTGATGTGGTGGTGCTGCACGGCGTAGACGGTGTAAAAAGCAAAGGCCATCATGCCGAATTGCGCGATCAGGCGCGAAACGAGAAACGAGGTGAAATTCCGGTCGCTTTGGAGGATACGTTTCACCGTCTGCCAGAACGAGGTCTGTTCTAACGACAGGCCCTCGATGATACGCGCCGGCTCGCGGGTCAGCGACAGAAAGATCCACGAGACGACAAAGAAACCGACGGCAATGAGGAAGCATAACGTGAAATCGAGCGGCGAGTCGGTTCTTTCCAACAGGTAGCCGGCGACGATGGCGCCGATGCTGGCGAGCAGGTTGGCGGCGGCAGATTGCAGCCCAAAGAAGGTGGCGCGGTAATCGCTGGGGATGATCTTGCCGATCATGTTTTGCCAGGCATTGGCGGTCAGGCCTGCCCCCAGCCCCTGACAGATGAGCAGGACAAACGCGATGGCCAGACCGGCCTGCTTGCCCAACGTTGGCATGAACCAGGCAATTGCCGCAAACCCGAGGAAGGGCAGGCGCTCCAGGATGGTCATGGTCATTACCATCGGTTTGAAGCGTTCCAGCCGGCTGATTTGCCGGGCGGTGAGCAGCTGCGGTAGCTGCCAGCCCATATTGTGGATGGCCGGGATGAGACCGATCAGGGTGGCCGAGTCGGTCATGGTGGCAACGAACAGCGGCAGGATGGTAGAGAATGAAGCAAAACCCAGGGCAAAGCCAAAGAAACCTCCGTCAAGGACATTGACGAGGTAATTGTGTTTCAAATCTTTGGTCGTTGGGTTACCCACAGGGTCTTCCTTGGGCATAGACCCGTGAAGGCCTGCCCGAAACCAATTCAGGCCTTCACAGGTTTCTGTCAATAGCCGTCAACAATGCCAGGCGTTTTCTCATCACGCCTGATGAAACGACCGGAGGATCACTTGTCAGCGAACGGGGCGCAGGGGCTGGCGAGGTTTAGTATTCGTCCTCGTCTTCGTCCAGCCACAGATCTTCATCTTCTTCGTCTTCGCCTTCGATCTCTTCCCATTCCTCCATCTCTTCTTCTTCGTCCCATGCATCTTCGGAGGCGGCTTCGGCAGAGGGCGAATAGGTCACACAACCGCTGTCTGGGTCGAATTCTACGGCGGCGGCACTGCAAAAACCATCATCCAGGAAGACACAGTCCATATAACGACATCGAATGCGGGGCATAAGATCCTCCTCAAAATTAATTTTCTACCTGGTTTCTTCCCATACGAGCAATTGTCAAAAACAGTAAGGTTAGCAAGACGACCGCTGAGAGCACACAAAAATGGACAGATGGCTTTGAGTACAAATTAAAATTCATCCAATATCCAGGCATCCAGCGTCTCTCTAACAGGGAGCGATTTTACCCCAGAGGGGACAATCAGTAAAGCATTTGCCTGGGTTAAGGCGAACAAATTTCCAGATCCCTGATGGCCGGTCAGGCTGGCGACCCATTCGCCGTCCTGGAAGGTTACCGTGGCGCGTAGATAGCTCTCGCGGCCGTCCGATTCGATCCCGTGCGCCAGGCGGGCGCGCACCATGCGGCGGGTATCGGGCGGCAGACCGGCCAGCCGGTTGACGGCAGGGATGACGAAGACGTGGAAGGTCACAAAAGCCGAGACCGGGTTGCCCGGCAGGCCAATGAGTGGGATGTGGTGATAATTGCCGAAGACGACCGGTTTACCCGGGCGCATGTTGACCCGCCAGAAATTCAGGGCGCCGTGTTCTTCGATGGCGCTGCGGACATAATCAAATGCGCCGACGCTGACGCCGGCCGAAGTGAGGATCAGGTCGACGCCGTGTTCGACGGCAATTTGCAGCCGGCGGCGCACGTCGGCCAGTTCGTCGCGCGCCACCCCCAGGCGCAGTACATTCCAGCCGCGTTGTTCCATTTCGGCGGCGAGGATGTAACTGTTGGCGTCGCGGATCTTGCCGGGCTCCAGCGGAGCATCGATGGGGATCAATTCGTCGCCCGAGGAGAGCAGGGCAACCTGCGGGCGGCGATGCACGGGCACGCAGGCGGTGCCCAGCGAGGCGAGCAGCCCGAGGTCACGCGGGCGCAGGCGATGGCCGGCGCGTAACACGGTCTGACCGGTGTGTACATCCTGACCGCGCGGGCGGGTATATTCGCCCGGTCGCACCGCCAGAAAGATCTGTACTTCGGCTGGCGGGGGCGATTGCACCCCGCTGCTGAAGCCGGTCTCTTCAACCGGGACGACCGCATCGGCTCCGGCAGGTAACGGCGCGCCGGTCATGATGCGGGCCGCCTGGCCGGCGGACAGGGTGACGGCGGGCTGCGTTCCGGCGGGGATGTCGGCCACCACCTTGAGCGTCACCGCCGACTGGCGGGTGGCCTGTTGTACGTCGGCAGCGCGCACGGCAAAGCCGTCCATGCCAGAATTGTCAAACAGCGGCAGATCGCTGGCGGCGAGCAGGTCTTGCGCCAGAATACATCCAATGGTCTGCTCGAGCGGGGTCTGGACGGCAGGGAGCGGCTGAAAAGTAGCCAGGATACGTTGTTGTGCTTCGCGAACGGATAACAGGTTTGCCAAGTCAATCTCCGGGTCGAACCCTGAAGGGTGGTTATTATACCATTGCTTATCCGGGTTTCAAGCGTTGGGCTTCCATTACGTTGGGCAAATTTTCGATGCGTGTCAATACCCGGCTGAGTTGGGCAATGTTGTTGACCTCGACCACCATGGTGATGGTGGCGAGGTTGTGGGTGACGCGGGTGTTCAGGTCGAGCAGGTTGACGTTTTCGTTATTGAGGATGGCTGAGACGTCGATCAATAACCCCTGACGGTCGTAGGCCTTGATTTGTACCGGTACGGGATAGGTCTGTTGCACTTCGCCCCAGGTAACGCGCACGATGCGCTCGCGATCGGTGAGGCGCAGCACATTGGGGCAGTCCTGACGGTGGATGGTGGCGCCCCGGCCGCGGGTGATGTAGCCCACGATTTCATCGCCGGGCGCCGGTTTGCAGCAGCGTGCAAAAGTGGTCAGCAGCCCCTTGAGCCCCAGGACGGTCACGGCGCTGCTGCTTTGACGGCCCTCGCCGGCGGAATGGATTTGCAGCAGCGGGTCTTGCTTTTCCTTGTACACCTCGGAAAGTTTGTTGGTGATGCGCCCGAGTGAGATGTCGCCGCAGCCCAGGGCGATGTAAAGATCCTCGGTGGCGCGCAGGTCGAAGCTGTGCGCCAGGGTTTCGAGATCCACTTCCTGGATGCACAGCCGGCGCAGTTCGCGCTCGAGGATCGACTTGCCTTGATCCAGGTTCTTTTCGCGGTTCTCGCGTTTGAACCACTGGCGAATTTTGCTGCGAGCGCGTTGGGTCTTGACCAACCCGAGGTTGGAATTGAGCCAGTCGCGGCTGGGGCCGCCCTGTTTGGCGGTCAGAATTTCGACCCGCTCTCCGGTGCGCAGGACGTACTCCAACGTGACCAGTTTGCCGTTGACCTTGGCGCCGCGGCAGCGGTTGCCGATTTCGGTATGAACGTAGTAGGCGAAGTCGATGGGGGTGGAACCTGCCGGCAGGTCGATGATGTCGCCGCGCGGGGTAAAGACGTAGACCTGATCCTGGAATACATCGGATTTCATTCCGTCGACGAATTCCTGAGCGTCGACCACGTCCTGGCGCCATTCCATCAGGGCGCGCAGTTGTTTGATGCGCTGCTCGAAGATTTCGTCACGCTGGCGTTTTTCCTTATAACGCCAGTGGGCGGCGATGCCGTACTCGGCGTTTTGGTGCATTTCGGGGGTGCGGATCTGCACTTCGAGCGGGCGGCTGTCGTCGTAAATTACGGCGGTGTGCAGCGACTGGTAGAGGTTGTCTTTGGGGGCGGCGATGTAGTCGTCAAATTCGTGCGGGATGGGGCGCCAGCGGGTGTGGATCAGGCCGAGGGCGGCGTAACAATCTTGTGTGGTGGGGACGATCAACCGCACGCCGCGTACGTCGCGCACCAACTCGAACGGTTTGCCCTTTTCCATCATCTTACGATAGATGGAATAGATGTGCTTGGGACGCCCGCTGATGTCGGCGCGGATGCCGGCCTGTTCGAGCATGCTTTGCAGGGTGATGATGATCTCGCGCACCTTGCGCTCGCGGTCGGTGCGGCGTTCGGCCAGTTGGTCGGCAATTTCTTTGAATTTGTCCGGGTTCAGGTAGCGAAAGGCCAGGTCTTCCAGTTCCCACTTGATCTGCCAGATGCCCAGCCGGTTGGCAAGCGGGGCGTAGATGTCCATGGTCTCCTGAGCGATGCGCCGGCGTTTGGTCTCAGGCATGTACCCTAAGGTGCGCATGTTATGCAGCCGGTCGGCCAGTTTGACCAGCACCACGCGCACATCTTCAACCATGATAATGAAAGTCTTGCGCAACGTCTCAAAGGCCAGTTCGCGCTGGCGTTTGCTCAAATCGGCGCCCAGGTTGAGCGGCTCTTCGTCGTCTTCCTCGGAAACGCCCAACGAACGATCCAGCTGGTCGACACGCGGCAGGTGTACCAGTTTGGTGACGCCGTCGACCAGGTTGCTGACCTCGGGGCCGAACTCGCGTTCGATGTCCTGGATGGCGGTCGGCGTGTCTTCAACAGTATCGTGTAACAGACCGGCGATGATGACGACGGCGGGCACGCGCATTTCGGCCAGGATGGTGGCGACCGCCACGCAATGGGTGATGTAGGCTTCACCCGAGGCGCGCTTTTGCCCTTCGTGAGCCTGCTCGGCAAAGTGGTACGCCTTGAGAATCTGCTCACGTTCTGGCGCAGAGATGTTCTCTGCCAGGACTTCCATCATGCCTTCGATCAGGTAATCGTTTTTCATACCGGTATCATTCCGCTAGTATAGCGTCAGTGTGGCGTGGATTGCAAGTGGCCGGTCAAAGTTTAACCCATTGTAGACCAAAGCGCAAAAATTGGGTCGTTAAATCACGACCCAATTTTATGTGCAGGTTTGCTTTATGCCGGCGTTGGCCTGCTGGGGTAATTTCAGGGCAGAGTTGCGGCCCAGATTGAGGCAAGTTCGCCTGCGTCGCCTTGATAGAGTTCGGCGGGTACCGCCAGGCGGGCTTTTGCCAGTGCGGCCAGGCGCAGGTCATCCAGGGTATGGATGGCGGCAGGGGGTGTGGCGGCGCTGGCGGCCTGTTCCAGGGCGGTGGTGGGGGTGGGCATGCGGGTCTGAATTTGCTGGACGATCTGACGGTGAGCGTCCATGCGGGTGACGTTGGCCAGTTCGGTGAGGGCTGCCAGGCGGGCGAAGGCGGCAAAGCCGGAGGCTTTGGCTTGCGCCAGCCATTCGCAGGCGCGGCGCACCTGGACGCGGTAATTGCCGGAGCGGGTGGTATGTCCGTGACGAACGAAGGCCAGCAAAGCGGCGGCGGTGCGTTCCACGTCCCCCTGCCAGGAACCATCCAGCTTCTGGGTGCGCGCCAGCCAGTGCAACACGCTTTCGGCATCGGACGGATTGATGGATTCGGGTTGGGCGGCGGTTGTTTCCTGGCGCGATTTCTTTGCAGGCAGCAGGCTGCGCAAATCGGGGAGGTGGAAGAGGGCCTGGTGAGGCTGGCCGCCGGCGGTGGGCAGAGTGGGCTGTGGTACGGATGGCTGCCTGACGGGGGGCGGGGCGCCGGGGCTGCGGTATGCGGCTGCGGCGGATGGGAGCGCGCCAAAGAAACCGCGAGGATCCAGCCCCCTGGGCAGCGGTTGGGCGACCTGAATGGGCACCGGCGCTCCCTGGCTGCCGGATTGGCTGTCGATGGCAACAAAGGCGGTGTAGCGGCTGACCAGGTTGTGTTGCAGGGCGAACTCGATCGCGGCGGCGCGATCCTTGCTGGGGTTGGTGAAGTGCTCCAACATCTCATCCAGGCGGGCGCTGGCCCATACATGTTCGATGGCCGGCTCGGGGCGAGGGTCGTCGGGCAGGTCGACAGAAAGTTCGACCTGGCGCTGGCCGTAACGGCCGTGCAGGGTGAGGCCGGGCGCGCCATCTGCGGCGGGCAGCAGTTGCCCTACGATTTCGAGCGGCTGGCCGATGTACAGATCGGGCAGGCGGGAGGGATAGACATCCCAGACTTTGGCGTTACGCCAGGTCAGCTGCAGGTCGGTCAGGACGGGGTAGGTGACGCGATCCTGGAAGCGGATGATGGCGCCCTCGATATCTTCATCGTGTTGTAAAAATTCGGCCGTGCCGCGCCCCAGTTCGGCCAGGCGGCGTAGGACGGCGCGATTGACGGCCGGCCCGATGCCAAAGGTGAAAATGCGGGCGTTGCCCACCTCCTTGCGCACCATGTCGAGGGCGCGGTCTTCGGCTGAGACGGCGCCGTCGGTGAGGAAGACGATAAAGCGCTGGCGCTGCGGGCTGGCGGGCAACGCCAGGACGGCGTCCAGGGCGAGGATGATATCGGTGCCGCCGCGCCCCTCCACTTTTCCCAACCACGAGTCAACGCGCTCGATATCCTTTTGCTTGACCGGGCTGGGGCTGTTTTTGTACCATTCCAGGGCATCGTCAAAGAGCAGGATGCGGAAATGGTCGGCGGGGCTGAGGGCGCGCAGACAGGCGCGCAGGGCGTTGCGTGCCTGCGCAATGGGCGCACCGCTCATCGAACCGGAACGGTCAAGAACGAAGATAAATTCGCGCGGCGCCGGCTCGCCGCTGAAAGATTCGAGCGTGGGCGGCAGCAGGCTGGCCAGGAAGTAAGACGGCGCACGCCAACAGGTCAGCACGCTCTGGCTGGAACTGACCGCGTAGCGCATCACGAAATCGTGATCGGGGATGGCGTCTGCCCCGAGCGTGACGTGAAAGCGATGCTCGTCCAGGCGCTGGAATTGCAGCAGGTGCGAGGGGCTGTGTGGGTCGGCGGTGGGCAGACCGGCGTCGACGGTTATATTGATCTCAACCGGCCCGACGCCTGCATCTGTCCCGGTGTAGAGCGGATCGATCCCGGCGCTTTCTTCGGGGTGGGACGGGTCGTGATAACGGGGGGTGATGCCCATCGGGAAGACGAACTCGTATTCGCCGTCGTCGTATTTGAGCCGTTCCTGATAATGCAGCGTGGCCTGGATCTGTTCGCCGGGCTGCACGTTGCCGATTTGTACGGCGAACAGGTTGGGGCGGCGTTGTTCAAGCAGGCCGGCCTTCTTACCCTGGTCAACCGCCTCGCGGTAGGCCTGCTGCGCCTGTTGTATCTCTTGCAGATCGCCGCGCACGAGACGCTCGCCGATGCGCAGTTCGAAGCCAAGGATGGCGGCTTTTTCGGGTAAAGGGAAAAGATATTCCAGTTCGATTTTTTTGTGGAAGGGATTGGCAAAGCTCTGGCTGACCGACACCGACGCCAGCGGGCCGGTGATCTGGGCCATCATGCGGGTGTGTTCGAGCGGCAAGGCGGAAGCCTGCGAGTCACTTTCCAGGCAGCGAATGCAGCCCATTAAGATGTATTCTTTTGCAGGACGGGTGGACATACGGTTCTCCTTTCAGTCGATCAGGGCATCATCGCTCTCGCCCCATAAACGATGGGCGTAGGCGATGAGTTGGAGAATTTTCTGGCGGTCGGCCGGGCTGCGGGTGACGGGAACGACCAGGGTCATCCCGTGTGGCAGCAGGTAATGCTGGCAGGTGGTATAGACGCTAAACGTTTCTTGCAGCGGAGCGGCGGTTTCGCTCTGGCGGGCAAGTTGTTCGAGTTCTTGTGGAGAGCTGCGCTCGAAGCGCTGGCGGATTTCGTCCAGGCGCAGACCCTGTTGGCGCAGCAGCGGGATCAGCCGCAGGCGCAGCAGGTGCTCTTCACCGTAACGTACCCCGACGCCGGCGCCGCTGGGCGGGGGCAGGATGCCCTGTTGTAAATAGAAATGAATGGTGCGCCGCGGCAGCCCGCTCTGCTCGCACAATTCTTGAATGGTGTATTCACTGGTCATAGGCGGCTCCTTTAGACAGTGACATTATAACACTGTCATGATTGAATGTCAATATACTCTCCGCAGGGCGCCCTGGTATCAGTAGACCCCCACCGGCTTTCCTGTGGGGGTCTGGGGTAGCGAGTTATTCCTGGCCTACGCTTGTTGCGGGGTTTGCGCCATCTCGCAGCGGGTGATGAGAGCGTCGAGCGAGATATCCGCCAGCGATGAGACGACCAGATCGGCGTGGGCGATGTTGAGCTGGCCGGTGAGGGTGTTGGGGATGGCCACACAATACATCCCGGCGGCGCGGGCGGCAGTGATGCCGTTGGGCGAGTCCTCAAAGGCGATGGCTTCCTGCGGTTCCAATCCCAGGCGCTGTGCAGCGCACAGGAAGAGATCGGGGGCCGGTTTGACGCAGGTGACGTCTTCACGCGTGCAGAGCAGGTCGAAGCTATGGAGCATGCCCAGACGGGTGAGGTGCCCACTGACCCAGCTCAACGGCGAACTGGAGGCCACGGCCAGCTTGAGGCCGCGGTTGCGGGCGCGCTGGAGATAACTGTTCACGCCGGGCAGCACCGGTTGTTTGATGATAATCTTGTGCGCCCGCTGGCGATGATCTTCGAGCAGATGCTGGCGCGAAAAGTTTTGCCCGGTCTGGGCCTGCAAGTAATCGATGGGGTCGAAGGCGGCGAAGGATGCGCCGATGCACTTGGCCCACTCGCTGAGTGGCAAATCGTGTCCGTGGTCGTGATAGATCTCCTGCCAGGAGAGGTATTCGGCGATTTCGGTGTCGATGATCGTGCCGTCAAAATCGAAAATTAAACCTTTGATCATGTATGCTCCACAAAAAGGGGATGCTTGCGGAGACCCCGCAAACATCCCCCAGTTTTCAGGAGATTATACCCCTACTTGAGCATTTCCTGCCCGCCGAAATCGCGGTAGGGCGAGAGGATTTGCAGCACCTCTTCGTCCTGGGCGTTGAGCTGCTTTTGTACCTGGCGGGTAATCAACTCGCCCAGCCCGGGGCCGAGCATGAAACCCTGCCCACACATGCCGACCGCCAGCAGGTAGCCGGCGACCTCTTTCGACCAACCCACGATGGGCAGGCCATCGGGTGTCATCGGGTACAGCCCGCGCCAGGTGCGCCGTACGCGAATGTTCTTGAGGCGCGGCATGACTTCGACCATGCGCCGGGCGACCATGGGCAGGAATTCGCTGGTCTCGTGGATGTCGTAGCCCCATTTGTTGGGCGAAGGCGTGATGCAGAAGATGATCTGCCCGGTGCGGTGCTGGTAGAAGTAGTAGTTCGACGAGCCTGGGGTGGGGCGGATGTCGACGATCATCGGGTTGAGGAAGGGGGCGACCGACTCGGTGATGGCCGCCTCGTGCGAGTCGGGGCGTACCGGAACCGGCACGCCGACCAGTTCGCTCACCTCGTGCGCCCAGGGGCCGGCGGCATTGATCACCAGATCGGTGGCGTATTCGCCCCGGTTGGTGTGTACGCCTGCCACCCTGCCGCCCTTGACGATCACGCCGGTCACCTTCTCGTTGAAATGGAAGGTGGCGCCCATGCGGCAGGCCTGAGTATAAAAGGCGTGCCCGGCCAGCAGCGGCGAGGCGTTGCCGTCGTCGGGTGAATAGGTGCCGCCCAGCAGGTCGTTGGGGTTCAGGTCGGGCACCACGGCGAGCATGTCGGCTTTATCCAGCCAGTCGATGTTGAGCCCAAAGGATTTTTGTTTGACGAGCAGGTCTTTGAGCGCTGTCTCTTCCTGTGGACGGTAGGCGACAAAGGTGTAACCGCCCTTGACCCACTCGATATCGTCGCCATAGGTTTCCTGCCAGGAGGAGAAAAGCTCGATGCTGCGCAGGCTCAGGCGAATTTTGGCCGGGTCGGAGTGGGTGGCGCGGATGCCGCCGATGGCGCGCTTGTTCGAGCCCTGGCCCACGCTGGCGTTGTCATCGATGACCAGCGGCTTGAAACCGGCCTGCGCCAATGCAAAGGCGGTGGGGATGCCCACCGAGCCGGAGCCAATGATGATGATTTCATGGTAGGGAATCTCACTCGTGCGAGCCATGCTCTTCCTCCTGGATGCCGGCGAAGATACCCAGGGGTACCTCGACGAAAACGGGGCGACGGGTCTGGTCGGTTACTTCGTTGTAGGGGATGCCCTCGTCGCGGAACAGGCGGTGGATGAGGGCGTTGCAGGTCTTGGCGCCGCAGGCGCCCATGCCGACCCGCAGCACGGTTTTGATCTCGTTCAGGTCGCGGTAACCCTTGCGGATCAGTTCGCGGATTTCGCCGACGGTGACGCGTTCGCAGCGGCAGACGATGATGTCATCGCTGAGGTGCTGCACGTAGTGATCCATGGGCGCCGTGACCGCTTCGACCTGGACGCGCAGCCCGGCGATGCGGCGGGCGTATTCTTTGGGGGCCTGCACCTGGACGATCAGCGTACGGTCGCTGCTGGGGATGGTGTGGGTGTTGATGATTTCCAACTGGCCCAGTTCCCAGCCCTCGGTGTCCAGTACGGTGACCACGTCGGCCTTTTGCAGCCGTTCGCGGGTGAACTCGTAGGGGATGGAGACGATGGGCAGATCGGGGTTCTCGCGATAATCGACCAGGGTGATGGCCAGGCCGGGGCAGCCGGCCACGCAGCGTTCGCACGCCTCGCAGCAGTAGTTGTTGCCGATGAAGGTCGGCACCTGGCGGATGTCGCGCGGGTTGATCTCGATCAGCCCGTGGGCGCACAACGAGCAGCACGGGTCGCAGGGGATTTCCTGGGTACAGTGGATGACCGGCAGGACACCGGCGGCGATTTCGGGCTGCTCCTCTTCTCCGGCATCCACGTTCTTACCGGGGCGCGATTTGAGGATTTCGCTGGTACGGTACCAGTCTTTGGGGATCTGGCCGACGTCGTATCCCAGGGCGCGGGCGATTTCCAGCCCGCGGATCTTGCCCGAGAACATGGCGGCCGAGGCCTCGGCGATCTCTTCGGCGTCGCCGGCAGCGTAGACCGGCAGCCCAAAGTCTTTGGCCTTGGTGTGGAATTCGTTAACCGGGTCGAGGCCGACGGCGATCAGGATACTGTCGCATTCGAAGGAGCGCTCGCTGCCGGGGATGGGTTGGAATTTCTCGTCCACCCGGGCGATGGTGACCGAGGAGACGTAGTCGTCGCCGTTGGCGCTGAGGATGGTGTGCGAGGTGTAGATGGGCACGCCCATGCGCACCAGTTTGTCCTTGTGCACCTTGTATCCGCCGCACTCGGGCAGGGCTTCCACCAGGCCGACGACGTTGATGCCGGCCTGCAGGGCGTGGTAGCCGGCGATCAGGCCAACATTGCCGCCGCCGACGATGAACAGCTTTTCGGCCGGGCGCACCAGATCGCGGTTGACCAGCGTCTGGAAGGCGCCGGCGCCGTATACGCCGGGCAGGGTGTTGCCGCGGAAGGTCAGTGATTTTTCGCGGGCGCCGGAGGCGGCCAGCAGGATGCCGGGTTTGACCAGTATGTACTCGCTGCCCTGTTTGAGGATGCCGACTTTCTGATCGCTAAACACTGCCAGGGCGGTGCTTTCCAGCCAGATTTCAACGCTGGCATGGGTGCGCACTTCGGCTTCCAGGCGGGTGGCGATGTCGATGCCGCGCGTCCCGGCGTAAACGGCCGAAGTGGAGCCAAAGAAGCGGTGGGTTTGCAGCACCAGCTTGCCGCCCAGGCGATACTTGTCGTCGATCAACAGTACCTGGATGCCCAGTTTGCCCAGCTCGATGGCGGCCGACAATCCGGCCGGCCCGCCGCCGATGATCAACACCGGGACGCTGATTTCGGGCGCCTGGTGGGTGACGGGGGTGACAGCCGGAACCTGGGGCAGTTCGGGCAGCCCATCGGCCGGCTGCACGTGCATGCCGGGTTGGATAACGTGCATGCACGATTTCACCGGATGCCGGTCGGCGATGACCATACACTGGGCGCACTGGCCGTTGGCGCAGAAAATGCCCTGTGGCGAGCCGTCTTTGTGGTGATGCCCAAAGATGCGGATGCCGTTGGCAAAAAGAGCAGAAGCTATGGTCTCGCCTTCGTAACCTTTCAGCTTCTGCTCTTTCCAGTAGAACTCGACTTCCTTTCGTTCAGGGATGGGTAGAATTGGATGCTTTGTGACGCGGTACTCGGTCATGTCCTGTCCTTTTCACGATCCTGTTGAAGCGAATTCCCGGTAAGCGGGATGGTGGGATTTTGCATTTGCATTTTACCAGGGAATGTGGGCTTTCCCTACTGTGTTTCGGCACAGCCGCGGGGGTCGAGTGTCACTTGTATAGACGAAAGATGACACCCTGCATGCTTAGCGCGCTGGCGTCCTGGCGTTGCCGCCATATCCGATAAA